>JAFEEL010000063.1 GCA_018241125.1 Pseudomonadota bacterium
AGGAAGGTGGCGAACAGCATGCCGCCGATCACGCCGGTACCCAGCGCATGGCGAGCGTTGGCGCCGGCGCCGCTGGAAATCGCCATCGGGGTGACGCCCATGATGAAGGCGAACGAGGTCATCAGGATCGGCCGCAGACGCAGCCGCGCCGCGCCCATCACCGCCTCGCGCAGGCTGCGCCCGGCCTTCTGTTCGGCGATCGCGAACTCCACGATCAAGATCGCGTTCTTGGCCGCCAGACCGATGATCGTGATCAGTCCGACCTTGAAGAAGATGTCGTCCGGCAACCCGCGCGCCATCGCCGCGACCACCGCGCCCAGCACGCCCAGCGGCACGATCGCCAGCACCGCCACCGGCACCGACCAGCTTTCGTACAACGCGGCAAGGCACAAGAACACCACCAGGATCGATAGCGCCAGCAGCATCGGGCCTTGCGCGCCGGAGAGGATTTCCTGATAGGACTGCCCGGCCCAGTCGTAGCCGAAGCCCTTGGGAAGTTGCTGGTCGACGATGTCCTGCATCTTTTGCATGGCCTCGCCGGAGCTGTGCCCGGGTGCCTGGCTGCCGACGATCTCCATCGCCGAATAGCCGTTGTAGCGGGTCAGCGTCGGCGCGTTCTGCGTCCAGCTCGCGTGCACCACGTCGGCCAGCGGGATCATGCCGTCGCCCGGCACCGCCGGATTGGCCTTGGCGCTGGGCGTGTAGATGTAGCGCAGCGCGTCCGGGCCCATGCGGAACGGCGCGTCGGCCTGCATGATCACGCGCTTGATGCGGCCCTGATAGAAGAAGTCGTTGACGTACACCGGCGCCAGCATCAGCCCGATCGCCGAATAGATGTCGCCCACCGACAGCCCCATGGACTGCGCCTGCGTGCGGTCCACCGTCAGTTGCAGTTCCGGCGCGGGCGGCAGGCCGTTCGGGCGCACCCCGACCAGCGCCTTGTCCTTGGCCGCGGCGGCCAGCAGTTGCCCGGTCGCCTGCTGCAACGCCGCTTCGCCGGCACCGGAGCGATCCTGCAAGAACATGTCGAAGCCGCCGAAGCGGCCCAGCCCGCTCACCGTAGCCTGATTGATGACGAAGATGGTGCCATCGCGGATACCGAACAGCCGCCCGTTCATTTTTTCGATGAACTGCGCTGCGGTGATGCTGCGCTTGGACCAGTTCTTCAGGCGCACGAAGGCCATGCCGGCATTTTCGCTGGAGCCGATGAAACTGAAGCCGGCCACGTCGAACATGCCCTCCACCGCCGGATCGGCTGCAATGACCTGACGCACCTGGGCCATCACCGCTTCGGTGCGCTGGATCGACGCGCCCGGCGGCAGTTGTGCCAGCACCAGCACCGAGCCCTGGTCTTCGTCGGGCAGAAAACTGCTGGGCAGCTTGACGAACAACCATCCGCACAGCACGGTCAGCACGACAAAGGCCGTCAGCCAGCGCGGCGCGTGGCGCACCGCGCGGCCAACGTGGCCCAGGTAGGTGTGGCGCAGCCATTCAAAGGTGGCGTTGAACCAGCGGAATAGCGGATTGCGTGCGTGCGGGTGCTCCACCTTCAACAGGCTGGCGCACAGCGCCGGCGTGAAGCCGAGCGCGAGGAAGGCCGACAGCGCCATCGCGATGGCGATAGTCAACGCGAACTGCTTGTAGATCTCGCCGGCGCTGCCGCTTTGCAGCGCGCTGGGGATGAACACCGCCGCCAGCACCACCGCGATCGCCACCACCGCACCGGTGATCTGCTGCATCGCCTTGATGGTCGCCAACCGCGGCGGCAGGTGTTCTTCGCTCATGATGCGTTCGACGTTCTCGATCACCACGATCGCGTCGTCCACCACGATGCCGATCGCCAGCACCATGCCGAACAAGGTCAGCTGGTTGACCGTGAACCCGATCGCCCACATGCCCAGGAACGTGCCCAGCAGCGCCACCGGGATCACCAAGGTGGCGATCACCGTGGCGCGCAGGTTCTGCAAGAACACCAGCATCACCAGGAACACCAGCGCCAGCGCTTCGAACAAGGTCTTGACCACTTCCTCGATCGAGGCCTTGACGAAGGTCGACGTGTCGTAGGCCGGGAACCAGTGGATGCCCTGCGGGAAGCTCGGCTGCAACTGCGTCATCTTCGCGCGCACCGCATCGGCCACCGCCAGCGCGTTGGCGCCGGCCGACAATTGCACCGCGAAACCGGCGGCGGTAGCACCGTTGTAGCGCGCCGAAAATCCGTAGCCCGAAGCGCCGAACTCGACCCGCGCCACGTCGCCCAAGCGCACCGTGGTGCCGTCGGGATTGGCGCGCAACACCACGTCGCGGAACTGCTGCACCGAATCGAAGCTGCCCTCGGCGGTCACCGATGCCTGAAAGCCCTGACCCGGGACCGCCGGATCGGCACCGATCGAACCAGCGGCGAACTGCACGTTCTGCGCCCGCAATGCGGCCAGCACCTGGGTCGCCGACAAGCCATAGCCGTGCAGCTTGTCCGGGTCGAGCCAGATGTTCATCGCGTACTCGCCGCCGAACTGGTGCGCGCTGCCCACGCCGGGCAGGCGCGCGATCTGGTCGAGGATGCGCGAGGCGATCAGGTCATTGAGCGCGGCCAGGGTGACCTTCGGGTCGTCGGCGCGCATGCCCACCACCATCAGGAAGGCGGCATTCGACTTGGCGACCACGATCCCTTGCTGCACCGCTTCGGCCGGCAGGCGCGGGGTGGCCAGCGCCACCTTGTTCTGCACCTGCACCTGCGCGGTGTCCGGGTCGGTGCCGGGCTTGAAAGTGAGGGTGATGCTCGATTCGCCGCCGGCGCTGGACGATGAGGTGAAAAACAGCAGATTATCGATGCCGGAAAGCTGCTGCTCGATCACCTGGGTGACCGCGCGCTCGGTGGTGGACGCGCTGCCGCCGGGATAGGTGGCGCTGACCACCACCTGCGGCGGGGCGATCGACGGATACGACTCCACGCCGAGGTTGCGGATCGCGAGCATGCCGCCGAGCGCGATCAGGATCGCCACGACCCACGCGAACACCGGGTGGTCGATGAAAAACTTCGGCATGCCCCGCTCCCTGCTGGTTGCTCAGCGCCCGATGCGCAAACCGCTCACGACTTGCCCGGCGGCTTGCCGGCATCGCCCGCGCTGCTGCCGGCCGCAGCCGGCGGCTGCCACGGCGTGGCCTTGGCGGACGCGCCGGGCTGCACTTTCGGAATGCCCGAGACGATCACCTGCTCGCCCGGCTGCAAGCCCTGGCTGATGACCCAATCGCTGCCGTGCGTGCTGTCGGCGACCACGTCGCGACGCACCACCTTGCCATCGCTGCCGACCACCAGCACGAACGGCCCGATCGCGTCGCGCTGCAAGGCAGCTTGTGGCACGAGGTAGACGTTCTTCAACTCGCCCATGCTGGCGTTGAGGCGCACGTACAGCCCCGGCAGCAATACCCGCTTGGGGTTGGGAATGCGTGCGCGCAGTTCGATCGCGCCGGTGGCCGGATCGACCGCGGCGGCGGCGAAATCCAGCACGCCGGGCTGGTCGTACACCGTGCCGTCGGGCAGCGTCACCCGCACCTGCGCGGAGCCTGCGCCGGAAAGACTGGCATCGCCGTTGGACTGCATGTCGCGCAGCTTCTGCAACTCGCCGGCGCCGATCGAAAAATTCGCGTACACAGGGTCGATCTGCTCGACCGTGGTGAGCAAGGTCGCATCGCCCTGCCCGACCAGCGCGCCCTCGGTCACCTGCTGCTGCCCGGCCCTGCCGGCGATCGGCGCGCGCACGTCGGCATAGCCCAGGTTGATCCGCGCCGCCTGCGCATTGGCCTGCGCCTGCTGCATCGCCGCCTGCGCGCTGCGCTCGGCGGCCAGCGCGTTGTCGAGGTCGGACTTGGCGATGAACTTGCCCGGCGCCAGCGAACGCGCGCGATCGGCGGCCACGTGCGCATTCGTGTACGTCGCCTTGGCCGCCGCGAGGCTGGCCTGCGCGGCATCCAGCGCGGCCTGCAGCGACGAGGGATCGATCTGGAACAGCGGCTGCCCGGCGGTCACGTCGCTACCTTCTGCGTACAGGCGCTTGCGCAGCACGCCGGGCACGCGCGCGCGCACGTCGGCGCTGCGGAAGGCCGACAGCCGACCAACCAGATCGCGTTGCAGGCTGACGTTGCCAGGCTGCACGGTGACCACGCCGACTTCCGGCGGCGGCGGCGTGCCGCCTTGCTGCTGGCCACTGCTGCCACACGCAGCCAGTGTCCACGGCAGCAGCGCGGCGAGGATGAGCGAAGACCACGACACGCGCATGCGCGACCCCGACACGATGGCGACCGCGGGAGTCTAGCCGAAAGCGTGTTGGTGGCTACCGTGCCGGAAGTCAGCCACCACCCGCGCCGCCGTCGCCAATGCAGGATGCAGCGTTGCAGCAATGGCACCGGGCGCATGCGGCAGCAGGCCCAGCGGCGGCGCACCCAGCATGCGTTCGAGGATGCCCAGCGTTTCCGGCAGATGCGCGAACTCCGGATCGACCGCACTGCCGATCCAGCCCAGCAGCGGCAGGCCGTCGGCACGGATCGCACGCGCACTCAAGCGCGCGTGGTTGATGCAGCCCAGCCGCAGGCCGACCACCAACAGCACCGGCAGACCCCAATCCCGCGCCAGTTCGGCATGATCCAGGTCCACCGCCATCGGGCTGGCCCAGCCGCCGACGCCCTCGACCACGACCACATCGGCCTGTGCGCGCAGCGCATCGAATGCCACCCGCAGCCGCTCGCGCTCGATCGCCACGCCGACCGCGGCGGCGGCGATCTCCGGCGCGGTCGGCTCGGGCAGCGCGTAGGGATTGACCAGCGCGTAAGCGGGCTGTGGATCGCTCGCCGCAAGCAGGCGCAGGGCGTCGTCGTTGCGCCAGCCTTCCACCGTGTGCTCGCTGCCGCTGGCGACCGGCTTCATGCCGACCGCGCGCAAACCGCGTGCGCGCAGCGCATGCAGCAGCGCGCAGGAAACGGTGGTCTTGCCGATGCCGGTGTCGGTGCCGGTGATCAATACACCCCGCGCGGCGGTCATGCCGAAGCCTGCGATGCGTGCAACCGCCGTTCGTAACGACGCAACGACACAGCAATCACGAGGTTGCCGAAATACAGATAGCCCGGCAGGCCCAACTGCCAGCGCCAACTCTCATCAGCGAACTTCAACAGCGCCCATGCGATCGCCACCGACACCGCAGCGACCAGACACAGCAGTGCCCACCGCAGCACGCTCACCCGAGTCGCGATGCGTTCCTGCGAAGTCAGCGCCAACTCGTCGCGGCAGCGCCAAGCATGCAGGTACAACCGCCATACGACGGCGCACAAGGCACCATAGGCCAAGCCATAAGTCACGAACAAAGCCGGAATGTCGCGCCAGTCGCGCAGGCCGAAGTTCGCCGGCAACCAGCCGCTGCTGAGCAAGGCGAACAGCGAGCCGAACACCATCCGCAGCGGATAGACGAAAATCAGCACCAGAAAGACCAACAGCAGGCTCAAGCGCCGCGTCGGTGCATCGTCCAGACCGTAGCACCGGCTCCACTGGGTGTGCGCCGTCCAGAACGTCAGGATCAGCATGAAGCTGGCGGCGAAGGTCGGCACACTCTTCAGCGCCAGAATCAAATCGTCCACGCTGCGCGGCAGATGGTCGCCGGCGATCACCAGCAACGTCACCGCGAAGGCGAAGGCCGCATCGACGAACGCTTCCAGCCGGGTGGTCTTGTCGCCACGCTCGGCGGACGCTGCGGCAAACGATGACTCAGCCGATGGGCCCATGCCCGATCGCTCCTGTACATGGCCAAGGGGATGGCGCTGCTAGAATGCTTTCGAAATCGGAGAAACCATGTTCGCCGCTGCCCAGCTTACCGGAAGCAAGCCCGAGCAATACGCGCAACTCGCGCAACAAGCGCGCGGCCTGCTGCATGGCGAGCGCGACCGCATCGCCAACGCGGCCAATCTTTCCGCGCTGGTGTATCACGCGTTGCCGGCGTTGAATTGGGTCGGTTTTTATTTCTTCGATGGCCGCGAGCTCGTGGTCGGCCCGTTCCAGGGTCAGCCGGCCTGCGTGCGCATCGCGCTCGATCGCGGCGTGTGCGGCGCGGCCGCCACTTCGCGGCAGACCCAGCGCGTGGCCGACGTGAACGCCTTCCCCGGTCACATCTTCTGCGATGGGGCATCGCGCTCGGAACTGGTGGTGCCGCTGTTCGCGCGCGGCGCAAGTGGCAACGAGCAACTCGTCGGCGTGTTCGACCTTGACAGCCCGCAGCTCGACCGCTTCGACGCCGAAGACCAACGCGGGCTGGAAGCGCTCGCCCGCATCTGGCTGGAGGCCAGCGCATGAGCGAGCCGGTGAAGCTGCCCAATATCGGGCCCAAATCCGCGGCGTGGCTGCGCCAGGTCGGCATCCGTTCGCGCGAACAACTGGTCGATGCCGGCGCGTTGGGCGCGTTCGTCAGGATCAAGCGTGCCGGCTTTCGCCCCGGCCTGAACCTGCTGTATTCGCTGGAGGGCGCGATCCGCGATTGTCATTGGCGCGAGGTTCCCGAGCAACGCCGCGCCGAACTGCTCGCCGCAGCCGATGCCGCCGGTGCCACTGCACCGCCGACACGCGGCAAGCCGATGCCGCCGGCCGAGCCGGTGCGCACGATCTGGTCGGACGACGCGCAGCGCGACGACGCGCAAGACACACATCGCGACGAGGATTTTTCGCACAGCGGATTGGATTCGCGAGAAGGCGGCAGCGAGGACTGATCTTCGGCTGCCGTCCGCGCACGTGCCGCCGCAGCTTCGTCGTCCCGGCGCACGCCGGGACCCATTTTGATCTTCGCGTCACCGCCACGGATCGAGCACGCCACGGGCCAGGATCACCGCGCGCGCACCACCGCATGGCCGATGGCGCTCGCATCCCACGGCGGCGCGTTCGCTATAGCCGGCAACACGTCGTCCACGGTATCGACCAGCGTCCACATCGCACCGTGGACTTCGTTCATGAAGTTCTCGCCGATCACCTGCGTGCGCATGAAATCGGCCCACGGCGTCCAGTAACCGCGCGTGTTCAACAACACGATGGGCCGGTGGTAGATGCCCAATTGCTTGAGTGTGATCGCCTCGAACAATTCCTCCAGCGTGCCGCAACCGCCGGGCAGCGCGACCACCGCATCCGAGCCGGTGAGCAGGCGATGCTTGCGCTCGCGCATGTCCTCGACCAGCGGCAGCGCGCTCAGACTCGCGTGCGCGAGTTCAAGTTCCACCATGAAGCGCGGGATCACGCCGATGACTTCCCCGCCCACGCTGAGCGCGCCATCGGCCAGCGCGCCCATCGAACCGACCGCGCCACCGCCATAAACAATGGCATGACCGGCACGCGCCAAGGTCGTGCCGAGCGCGTGTGCATCGGCGCGATAATCGCGATGGCTGTGCGCGCTGGCGGCGGCGTAGATGCAGATGCGCATGAGATCTCTATTTTGCTGAAACACGTGGCCGGAACGAACTTGTGCGGCGTCGACTGATCCTGCCCATTTTTCGCGGACACCCAGCGGCGACACCGCGCTACCGCCCTCGCAGCGCTTCCACTTCCCGCCGCAAGCTATCCACTTCGGCTTCCAGCGCCTCCAGTCGTGCCTCCAGTCCAGCGCGCTTCGACGGCGCGTCGCTCACGAACTCGGCGGCGGACACCGGCCCGCACAGCAGGTGCATGTAGCGATCCTCGCGCTGGCCGGGCGCGCGGCCCAGGTTGACGACCAGCGCGGGCGTGTGTTGCAGCAGGCGTTCGAGCGCCGTCTTGCTCTCCTCGATATCCGCCGGCGGCGCCAGCCGCACCGTACGCGCATGCAATTCGGCCAGCGTCTGCGGCCCGCGCAGCAGCAGCACCGACAACAGCGCCTGCTGGCGCGCGGTGACCGACCAAACGGTCGCGAAACGATGGTCGTAGCGCTGCGCCCGCGCACCGTCCACGACCCGGATCAATCCCTTGCCGGTCATCTCGCGCAAGGCATGGCCGACCGCGCCGACCTCCAACTCCATCACCGGCTCGCGATTGTTTTTCTGATTGCAGGCCAACACCACCGCATTGGCCGTCAGTGGATACGCGTCCGGCGTGGTGGCCTCCTTCTCGATCAGGCTGCCGAGAATGCGCGCTTCGATGGGTTCGAGGACGGCGATGGATGCGTCGCCAACAGCGTCGTCGCTGGATTGATTCAATGGCATACCGGTTTCGTGCTCATGGATGGGGATGTTTGGCGCACGGGAATGCCGATCGGAAGCAAAGCACAACAGCCCTGATCTGACCCGAAGCGGGCACTACTCTACGATACGCCATGCGCAAGATCGTCCACATCGACATGGATGCGTTCTACGCCTCGGTCGAGCAGCGCGACGATCCGTCGCTGCGCGGGCGCCCGGTGGTGGTCGCCTGGCGTGGCGCGCGCTCGGTGGTGTGCGCGGCGTCGTACGAAGCGCGCCGGTTCGGCGTGCGCTCGGCGATGCCGGCGATCCGCGCCGAACGGCTGTGTCCAGATGCGGTGTTCGTACCGCCGGATTTCCCGCGCTATCGGCAGGCATCGCAGCAGGCGCGGGAAATTTTCCTGCGACACACGGATCTGGTGGAACCGCTGTCGCTCGACGAGGCGTATCTGGACGTCACCGCAAACCATCTCGGCCTGGCTTCGGCGACCGCCGTCGCGCAAACGATCCGCGCATCGATCCGCGACGAGATCGCGCTGACTGCATCGGCCGGGGTAGCGCCGAACAAGTTTCTCGCCAAGATCGCCTCGGACTGGAACAAGCCGGATGGATTGTTCGTGATCCGCCCGCACGCGGTCGAAGCCTTCCTGCACCCGCTGCCGGTCGGGCGCATCCCCGGCGTCGGCAAGGTGATGGAAGGCAAGCTCGCCGCGCTCGGCATCGCCACCGTCGGCGCGCTGCGGCAGGTGGCCTTGATCGAACTCGAGCGCCGCTTCGGGCGCTATGGCCGTCGCTTGCACGAACTCTCGCAAGGCATCGATCCGCGCGCGGTGAATCCGCATCAGCCGACCCAATCGATCTCAGCCGAAGACACCTTCAGCGCCGATCTGCCGCTCGACGCAATCGCGCCGCACATCGTGCGGCTGGCCAAAAAAACGTGGGCTGCGGCCAGCCGTGAATCGCAACGCATCGGCCGCACCGCCGTACTCAAGCTCAAGACCTCGGACTTCCGCATCCTCACCCGCAGCCACACACCGCCGCAGCCGCCGGCAAGCGCGGACGAGTTGGCCGCGCATGCGCTCGACTTGCGCGCGCGCGTTCGGATGCCGGAGGACACGCTGTATCGGCTCGTCGGCGTCGGCTTGGGCAACTTCCGCGATGCCGACGCCGCACTGCCGCAGCCGGAACTGTTCGATTGACCCGCGGCACCGCATGCCACCGCTGCGATGGCCTATGCGCGCAGGCTCGCGGTATCGATCACGAAGCGATAGCGCACGTCGCCGCGCAGCATGCGCTCGTAGGCGTCGTTGATCTGATCCATGCGGATGACTTCGATGTCCGCTGCGATGGCGTGCTCGGCGCAGAAGTCGAGCATGTCTTGCGTCTGCGCGATGCCACCGATCAACGACCCGACCAGCTTGCGACGGCGCATGATGAGCGCGCCGGCGGCGACCGGCGAGGGCGTCTCGGGCACGCCGAGCAGGATCATGCAGCCATCGACCTTCAACAGGCTCAAGTAGGCGTTGTAATCGTGCGGGGCCGACACGCTGTCGATGATGAAGTCGAAACTGCCGGCCAGCCGCTTGAAGGTTTGCGCATCGCCGGTCGCGGCGAACGCGTGCGCGCCCAGTGCCAGCGCATCGCCGCGCTTGGATTCGGATGTGCTCAGCACGGTGACCTTCGCGCCGAGCGCGACACCGAATTTCACCGCCATGTGGCCCAGCCCGCCAAGCCCGACCACGGCCACGCAGTCGCCCGCCTTCACGCCGTAGTGACGCATCGGCGAATAGGTGGTGATGCCCGCGCACAGCAGCGGCGCGGCGCGATCCAGCGCGATGCCGGCGGGGATCGACAACACGTAGTTTTCATCGACCACGATGCGGGTGGAATAACCGCCGTAAGTCGGCGCGCCGTCGGCGTCGCGTGCGTTGTAGGTGGCGGTCATGCCGGTGTCGCAATATTGCTCTTCACCCGCGTGGCACTGCGCGCATTGACGACAGGAATCGACGAAGCAGCCCACGCCGACCGCATCGCCGATCTTGAATTTCGTCGCCGCACTTCCCAAAGCAATCACGTGGCCGACGATCTCATGGCCCGGCACCATCGGGAAAATCCCGCCACCCCATTCGTCGCGCGCCTGATGGATGTCGGAGTGGCACACGCCGCAATAGGCGATGTCGATGACCACGTCGTGCGCGCGCGGATCGCGGCGCTGGATGGTCAGCGGCGCGAGCGGCGCTTTGGCTGCATGGGCGGCGTACGCGGCAGTGGTGGACATGGAACCATCTCCGTGGCGTGGAAGCCGCATCCTACCCGATGCCAAGGGCGACCCGGCATTGGTTCTGCGTTATCACTGTCGCCGGACAATGGTGTCGTATCCCAGAATGCATGTAACTCGTTGATTGATGGACGTCTCAAGAGCTCGCAATTTTCTAAAGTTCTATCCTGAAATTTGCGCCCCTGTCCGACTCCCTGCAAATAAAGATCGATCCTTGAGGGTCTCACACGTCAGGCGGCGTCCAAGCCAAGCTTCTCGATGAGCCGAGCTGCCCATTGCTTCGCCAGCTTATCCTTCTGTTCGCGGGGAATCAGCATCTTCGGAATCCGTTCACAACGGCAATGAGTGGCCAGCTCGGTTTCGATCCTGCCGAGCCAGTTTCCTCCGTTGTCGACCAGTCCGTCCAGCACGCGCGTCACCGCATCCTCGATCTGATCCGGCATCGCCTGGCCCTCGAAGTGAAGCGCCATCATCGAGAGCGCGGCGATCCCCGTGCGCTCGACATCGAGCAACGCTATCGGCGGCTGTCCAAGCCGCCTGATGACGACCACCATGGCAGCCCGGGGATGGGAACCGGCAGTCGAGATCGCGCGACCCTGCTTGAGCTGGACGGGAGCCATCTCGAACTGCACGCGCGGAAGCTTGTCCCGCATGTACCGCGTGGTCTCATCCAGCGCGTCCAGATCGCCGATCGTCGCCCAGGCGGCGGACGCGAGCATCTTGAAGTCCACGGGCGGCAGCCTTGCCCCACCCGCCCGTTCTCCAGCAGTGACAGGAACCGCCTTGGTCGTGGTCGCTTTGCGCTTCTTGCTGGAAGGCCTTTTCCCTGATGGCTTGCGCGGCGGTCGCTCGACTTCTACCGCCTGCCGATGAACCTTGACCCGATTTTCGAACGCCAGTTGCTTGCTTCCGATCTGAACGGTTTTCGGACTGCGGCCGTTGGTGCTGCCCGAGTCACCTTCGTCGACATCTGCTTCCTTCTCGGGGTTCTTCGATTCTTCATCCGGACGCGCCGGCGTGGGACCCTTGCCTTTCCCCGTGGCGCCCGCAGGGTCTGTGGACGACCCCGGGATGGCCTTCTTGAATCCTGGATGGCCAAAGTCGAGTTCATGGAACGGCAGCCGCCGTCCGGAGAGGCTTTTCAACTCCAGTACGAACCACTGGCTTCCATTGCGGACTCCGCGAAAGGACCATTGCGATGGACCGATCGGTGGAGGTTCAAACATGACGTACGGCTTTCCTGCCGATAGGCGCAGGATGCTGTCCCAGGATCGCCGGGCCTGCGGATCCAGAACGGTCCAGGCGAACTCCATGGCGAATTGCTTGCCGATACAACTCTTCGGCATCTCCCGGGTGAATCGCAGTTGGGCAGACGACCGATCACCAGGCTGGTCGGGGTAGTACAACTGTTCGATGCCTGCCGGACGCATCGCTGCCAACGCCATCGCGCGGTTGTGAATGAACAGCGCACGCATCAGTTCGACGACCGGGATCAGCACGTCACCTTGATCGTTCCGGTACCGAAACAATCGCTGGGTCCCTGCCTTGCCCTCGGGCAGTGGATACAACGACCGCGGCACGTCGGCAGACGTGATCACTTCGTATCGCGATAGGTCAGCAATGACGCCCTGTCCCTCAACGCCCAAGGCGTCGTCCAGCTTGAGCAACCCCTGGTCGAACCAGACGCCAAGGCTCAGGATCGGCAGCATGCCGATGGGCAGGCGCTGCTCGAAGAGCCGGCCGCTGCTGCGCCCACGGAACACGGCTCGGACCCACCACTCGTTCTTCTCGTTCCGGATCAGGCCCGCGATCCAGAACACCTCGACGGGCTCGTCCCCGTCGGCCTTGACGGTTCGATAGATTACCCGTTTCACGCGGCCGCCCGGCGTGGCTGATTCCACACGGCGATTCGCGCGGCGATCATCGGCAGGTGTCGGACCGTCAATCCCGCAACGCGCATGACGCGCCAAGGCACGAGCGGCACTTCCTGGTTGCAGAACTCGCCGAGTACGAATCCAACGCGGCGCTGCTGGAAGTCTTCGATGCTCTCGGTTTCAGCCTTCAGGCACGCGAGGGTGCGAGGAAGCTTGTTGGAACGCTTGGCGAACCAGCAGCGTTTCGCCACGTCGCGTTCGATCTCCGCTACCGTGACCCGAACGGGCGGCAAACGGTCGCGTATCTTCAGCGACGCCTGGCGAACCTGCTCGCTCAGGGCGATATCCATCGCACCCCAGTTCAACCGTGGTCCGCGGTCGCGCATGTTGCGGCGTTGTAGCTCGTCTCGTTGCCGCTCGTGGACATCCGTCACAACGCCTTTCGACGCCACGGTGGCTTCGAGGCGGCGCTCTCGCGGGTACGCCTTCCACGGATTCGCCAGGCCAAGGTCGTTGGCCAGCCGGACCACGGTCTTGGGATCGATGTCCAGCCGTCGCGCGATCTCGCGAAGTGAACAGCCGGATCGGATCGCTTTCTGCAGTGCGGGTTTCAACAGCGGCCCATATCGCAGGAACCGTGGCGGTCCCAGCGTCTGCGTCTGCTCGTGGAAGCTGCGGGTGTAGACGTATCCACACGTGCAGGAGAACACGCCCACGGCATGGCCATGATTGCGGTGCTGCTCAAACCCGGTGACGACGTCCTGGTTCCGATGTTCGGCCAACGGATTTCGACAGGCCCATGGACTTTGTCCGAAAGGCGAAGCGTGTGCGTCACAGTGCTGCAGCAGATCCTGCAAGAGAAGGTGGTACAGCGGATGCGTGGCCTTCCGGTGCTTGCGCACCATCGCCGCCAGCCAATCGCCCGCAAAGCGATCGCCGTCCATGACGTCGGGAAGCGCCGACAGACACTCAACCAAGTGATTCCGCATCCGTGCAGCCAGCTCGGCTTGCTTCATGCGTGTGGGCGACACAGCCAGCCCCGCCCCCAACATTTTCCGCCGGTACCACGACGTCCAGTCGCGGAACGATTGGGCCAGACCCGGATCGAGTAGCAACGCTGCACTGCTCTTCGCCAATCGCACGAGCACCGCCCGTTCGGTCGTCGCCAGATCCCGCAACAGCGGTCGAGCGTGCCATGGACAGTTCTCGCGGCTCGCATGCACAAACGCGTGGCGACTGTGTCCGGCCAGGTCCACGGTGCTCTGCTGCAAGAGGCAGCAGTGGTCGGGACACACCAGGACGCTGGGCAATTGGTGGACCCGTCGCCAGTAGTACTCGCCATGCCGCACCCGCATCTCTGCCAGACACAGGTGACAGAAGCGAAGGCGCGTGATCCGTCCGGCGCGAAAGGCGGCCATGCCCAGCCGGACCAACAGCCCATCCGTGTTTCCGCAACGCAATGCGTCCCTGGCGTGCGTGCGCATCGCCGGCGGCTGGAACGCCGTGTAGTACGGCAGCAGCGTCATCGTGTTGATGATCCTGTCGACGTCCAGACCGCGTGCGGCCGGGATGCGGCTGGCCAACACCGGCAGGGAGACCGCGCAGGTCCTTGTCGTAGATCTTGGCGCCCATGCGCTTGCGCTTGATCTCCAGGCGGATGTGGTCCTTGTCGACCCAGTACTGGAACTGCCGGGCGGTGGGCACACCGCCTTCCTTCTTGGCCAGGTCGTTGGGCACATGCACGATGCGCCCGGTTTCGGGATCGATCGTCTTGTCCGCGAAGTAGTTGTCGATGACGTATCCGAAGGTGTCCTTCAGCATCCACTTGCGTTTCCGGTCGCTGGCGTAACAGCGCGAGATGGCGACCCGGAAGATCTTGCGGATCGCTTCGGTGATGTTGATGCCTTTTTCAGTGCCGTACTTTCGCGGGCGACCGCGCTTTTTCGAGGAGGCCTTGCGCGTCTTGCCCTTCCCGCCGGAGTGCCGGTAGTCGGGCAGCAGCGCGTTGGGCGTCAGGCCGCGCACCCAAAAGCGGCGCAGGTACCGGTACATCGTCGTGCGCGTCACGTTCCTGACGCCGCCTTCGGTGTTCGTGCGCGCCTTCTTCACCGTCTCTTCCACCAGGGCTGCGCGCCGATGGGGGCTGAAGATGTCCGGCGCGTCACGGACCAGGTTCTCGATCAGCTTCCACGCCCGGTCGCGGATGCCCTTGTGGCTGGCCTTCACTCCCGATTCGGCGACCAGCACCCGATAGGGGTCTTCCAGCATCAAGCTGGCGGTGCCCGCCTCGAGTTCATCGAGCAGGGGCTGCACGGGAACGATCGCCGGCAACGCCTTGTCCACCTCCACCTGAATCGTCGCGACCGAGGTGTTGTCGGGGGACATCCAGATCACGCGGAGGCGCTTGGTTGGCGCGTCGGCAAAGTCGATCAGATCGCCAAGACGCAGGATCATGCCTGCCTCCTTTCCGACTGCGGCTTCGCCAAAACGGTCAGGCGGCTGATTGAGTCGCCGGTCGAGAACGGGCGATCGAGATCTAGTCCGAGCAGGCGATTGGCCGCAAGGTGCCGAAGCACGGTCAGGCCTTCGCCAGGCTTGAACTGGCAGGTGTTTTCCAGATGCGACAGGAACTCCCGGATCAATCCGCCGCGAACGCGCTGAAACTGCGCCAGAAACTGGCTGCAGCGGTCGTTCCAGTAGTCCGGGTGCGGCTGTTCGAAGTGCTCGAGCGATCGCATTTCGTGGAGCCATCGCAGCGAATCGATGCGCTGTTTCGGCAGGTCGCGATCCGTCACCAGGTACCACTCCACGTTTTCGCGCTGCCAGTACCGTTGGCGCGATTGGGCCGCCGATCCACAGGGCATTACCGGCGACGAATTGCTCGCCTTCATCAACAACGACGAGGCCGTGCGCGCAAATGGGAAGAAGAGCGCCGGCCTGTTTGCCTACCTCCGCGGCCTTTCCAGTTCCAATGGCGACAACCGCCGCGACGTGATAGCGACCGTATTCAAGGGCGTCGATAACCGCATGAAGAGCGGCTATCTTCTCCGCGACATTATAAATAAAGTCGGAAGCATCCACTTTACCTCGTCTGACGAGCTTCATACTCTCGGCGCGCTTTACGAATCCATGCTCCGCGAAATGCGCGATGCGGCGGGGGATTCCGGCGAGTTCTACACGCCTCGCGCCGTCGTGCGCTTCATGGTGGAAGTCACTGATCCGCAATTGGGCGAAACTGTTCTCGACCCCGCCAGCGGCACGGGTGGATTCCTAGTCGAAGCTTTCAATTATCTGGATAAGCAGGTTAAGACCGTAGCCGACCGCAAGCGGCTACAGAACGAAACCATCACAGGATGCGAGCCGAAATCGCTCCCGTACCTTCTTTGCCAGATGAACCTTCTTCTGCACGGCCTCGACGCGCCGCAGATTGACCCCGACAATGCGCTTCGCTTCAAGCTCTCGGAAATCGGCGAGAAAGACCGCGTCGATATCATCCTCACTAATCCGCCCTTCGGCGGCGAGGAAGAGAGAGGCATCCAAGGCAACTTTCCAGAAGACCGGCAGACTTCCGAAACTGCGCTTTTGTTCTTGCAACTCATCATGCGCAAGCTCAAACGCCAGCGAACCGCCGCAGACCGTCCGGCACGCGCGGCGGTGGTAGTTCCGGATGGAACGTTATTCAACGTGGGCGTCGCCGCACGTATCAAAGAACAACTTCTCAAAGAGTTCAACCTCCATACGGTCGTCCGGCTTCCATTTGGTGTCTTTGAGCCATACACGCCTATTCGGAGCAATATCCTGTTCTTCGACTTGAGCGGCTCGACAGAATCAACCTGGTACTACGAGGTTGCCATCCCCGATGGCCGCAAGAAGTACACAAAGACAAAGCCTCTGCGCCTAGAGGACCTAAAAGGTGCTTTCGAATGGTGGAATGAGCGCGAGGAGGGAGAATGGGCTTGGCGCGTCTCCGTACGTGACATGGCCGCAGCTGGATACAACATCGACTTCCCAAATCCCAATCGACAAGAAGACGCGCCCCCTGACGATCCCTCGGTCGTTATGCGCATGATCGAAGAAAATCAAAAGGTTATACATGAGTCGATGGCTACTCTTAGCAAGATACTGGAAAGCCTCCGATGAGTAGAATGATGGAATTCGGCGATTTGGTCGTGGAAGACAATCGCCTAATAAATGTTCTCGATGATGTTGAATACGCTTGCGGTGGCATCCGGCTGCACGGACAGGGCATTTTCGTCCGAGAATACAAGCAAGGTGTCGATCTGAAGAAAAAGTTTGTTCAGCACGAAATCAAAGAGGGAGACATCGTATATAGCACGTTGTTTGCAAAGGCAGGCGCCTTTGCAGTCGCAGAGGCTGGTTCGGAAGGGGTAGTCCTTTCTGAGAAATTTCCAACCTTTCGATTGATTTCTCAAGAAATTACTTTGGATTATCTCAAGTGGTTTTTTCGATCCGGTCAACTAAATCGGATCGCGGAAAAGCAGATGACCGGCATCGCCGCGTTTAGCCTCTCCCACCTAAGTAAGCGCAAATTCTTGAAGCTCAAAGTTCCGGTTCCCGACATCGCACGGCAAGAGGAAGTTGTTTCACGCTGCCTGGAGTCCCATGCTGCGGTTGCTCGCGCTATGCCCAGCGTCAAGAGCAATATTGCAACCGTACAAAATCTTATTGGTTGCGCAGCAACTAAGTCCTTTGCCTCGTTACCTCGTTTTCGTATTTCAGAGATTGGCGACTACGTTCTGCGTGCCGTCGACATTCGGCCAAGCACGCTCTACAAGCAAGTCACAGTGGCAATGAAAAATCGCGGACTACGGCTACGTAGGGTTTGTGAAGGTTCTGAAATCAAGAGTCCCGGACAGGCATCTGTAGCAGAGGGCGATATCCTCTTTTCCCGCATAGACCTTTGGCAGGGGGCAATTGGCATAGTCGGAAAGGACTTAGAGGGTGCGGTTGTTACCCGCGACTTTCCTGTGTTCCGACTCAAGGAACACGATTCCTCGGCTAGAGAGCTTTTGCGCTACGTCTTTATGACACCAGAATTCGCGGCGCAAGCTAGGGATGTTAGCCGAGGAACAACTGGTCGTAAGAAAATGAAACGCCCCGCCTTTCTGGAAATCAGAATTCCTTGGTGTGAACGAGCGCGCCGCGTTGAAGTCCTTGACGCTCTCCGTGAGGTTGAAAAACAGAGTGCAATACTGTCAGCCCGTTCCCAGAGACAATCCATTCTTGCGCGACAAATGGGTGCGTCTATTGTTTCCACGCTTTACGCACAGGATTCCGGCCTTATCTGACCGCTGCCGAGTTTGACGCCAACTGTGTGAGCTCAGTAGACGATCGAGAAAACGGGAGAGGCGAACGCCTCTTTTCTTTCCACGCCAAACCGTTCTCGTGGGCGCAGTGTTGGCAAATCCACTTCTAAGAGTCATTCGACCTTGACTTCGGTCCCGACTGGCTGAGCCGAATCCGAAGATTGATGGGATTGGGGGCCACCTCAACGCGAAGCGAAAGCACAGATGCGCGTTCTGAACCCTGAACTCTTGGATACCAACCAGACGAGTCCGCGATCACGCTTTGTTGTCGACGGGACAATTCTAATGTTTGCGATAGGACTTTATTGTCCTCGATATAACATTATTGTTTTTCGACAATCGCGCTTCAACCTTGCATCGCGCTATTCCACCGTCACGCTCTTGGCCAGATTGCGCGGCTGATCGACGTCGGTGCCGCGCGCCACGGCGACGTGGTAGGACAGCAGTTGCAGCGGGATGGTGGACACCACCGGCGCGGCGATCTCGCCGCATTCGGGCAGCACCAGCACGTGCCCGAGGTCGGCGTGGACTGTCACGCCGGCATCCACGAACAGATACAGCTCGCCGCCGCGCGCGCGCACTTCCTCCATGTTCGACATCAGCTTGTCCACGAGGTGATCGTTGGGGGCGATGGCGATCACCGGCATGCTGGCGTCCACCAGTGCCAGCGGGCCGTGCTTGAGTTCGCCGGCGGCGTAGGCCTCGGCATGGATGTAGGAGATTTCCTTGAGCTTGAGCGCGCCTTCCATCGCCACCGGCCAGTGCGTACCGCGACCGAGGAACAGCGCGTGCTGCTTGCCGACGAACTGCCCGGCGATGCGTTGAATTTGCGCGTCGAGCTTGAGCGTTTCGGCCACCAAGCCGGGCAGTTGTTCGAGCTGGCGCACGCCGTCGCGATAGCGCGCATCGTCCAGCCCCTTGGCGCGCGCCAGTTCCAGCGCGAACAGGCCGAGCGCGGCCAACTGGGTGGTGAAGGCCTTGGTCGAGGCCACGCCGATCTCCGGGCCGGCGCGGGTCATCAGCACCAGCTCGGATTCGCGCACGATCGACGACTCGGGCACGTTGCAGATCGCCATGCGCGTGAGGTAGTTGCGCTCGCGCGCCAGCTTGATCGCCGCCAGCGTGTCGGCGGTTTCGCCCGACTGAGAGATCGACAGGAACAACGTGCCGTCGCGCACCACCGGGCTGCGGTAGCGGTATTCGCTGGCGATTTCGGCGGTGCACACGATGCCGGCCAGCGATTCGATCCAGTAGCGCGCCACCAGACCGGCGTGATAGCTGGTGCCGCAGGCGATGATGTGCACGGCTTTGGTCTGCGCCAGCAACTGCGCGGCATCCACGCCGAAGATCTGGGTGAGGATGCGACCGTCGGCGATGCGGCCTTCCAGCGTGTCGGCCAGCACCTGCGGCTGCTCGTGGATTTCCTTGAGCATGAAGTGGCGATACCCGCCCTTCTCGATCGCGCCGGAGACGAAATGCGATTCGCGCACTTCGCGCTGCACCGGCCGGCCGTCCAGGTCGAACACGCGCAGGCCGGCGGTGGTGATCTCGGCGATGTCGCCTTCGTTGAGATAGACGAACTTGCGCGTGAGTGGCAGCAGGGCGTGGATGTCCGATGCCAGGTACTGTTCGCCTTCGCCGACGCCGGCCACCAGCGGCGAGCCCAGCCGCGCGCCGAGCAGGCGCCCGGGTTCGCGCGCGCTCATCACCGCCAGCGCGTAGGCACCGTGCAGGCGCGGCAGCACGTTGCGCAGGGAGGCCAGCAGGTCATGCCCCTGACGCTGTTGGTGCTCGATCAGGTGCGCAACCACCTCGGTGTCGGTCTGCGAGGTGAACTCGTAACCTTGCCCGATCAACTCGGCGCGCAGGGCGGCGTGGTTTTCGATGATGCCGTTGTGCACCACCGACACCTCGCCCGACACATGCGGATGCGCGTTGTCGGTGTTGGGCACGCCGTGCGTGGCCCAGCGCGTGTGCGCGATGCCGCAGTGGCCACGCACCGGCGCCGATTCCTGCAAGGCTTCCAGATCGCGCACCTTGCCCTTGGCGCGCACGCGCTCGACGCTACCGGACGCCGACAGCACGGCGACGCCGGCGGAGTCGTAACCGCGATATTCCAGCGCCTTCAGGCCGGCGATGAGGTGTTCGACCACGTCGCGCTTTGCGCTGATGCCGACGATTCCGCACATGGGGGTTTCCGTTGCGAAGGGGAAGGGGTTAGTTTAGCGGCAAGGGTATCGGCCCGGATGACCGCGCCGGCAATCGGAGGCGCGATGATGGCAAGTGACCGCTGGATCAGGCCCCGGCGCGGATCGGGATCCTTGCTGGTGTTGTTCTTGATCGCGCTGATCGTGTTGCCGCTGTGGTACTGGCGCGGGCGCAGCCATCGACTGGCGGGGGAGACCCGCGTGGACTTGTGCCGACGACTGGACTCACTGCCGGGGTTGGCGGGGCTGCAATCGGCGCCGTTCGCCGCCGGCGACGTGGCCGGCAGTTGTCGCTGGAGCGCCGGCCCGCAACGGGTGGTGCTGGAAGCGAGCCTGATCACCACACGCGGCAGCGGCGGCCACGACGTGGGCCGCCAGTTCGATGCCTGGCGCGAAGAGATCAAGGCCAGCTACGGGCCGACCGCCAACCTGCGCCAGATCGGCGACGAGAACTTGCGCACGCTGTCCTGGCGCTCCCCGGGCGGGAACGATCGCTTCGTCGAAGACCACGGCATCGCGCTGTCGCTGCACAGTCCGAGCCTGGACGATGTCCAACTCGATGCACTGATTGATCCGGCGCGCGAGGCGCTGCGTCGGGATCCGCAAGGCCGATGATGCCGATCACGCCCAGCGCCGCCTGACTCAGTCCCAGCCGTTCCGGTGCCACGGTCGCGCACGCAATCCTCATTTTTTCCACAAACGCGTCCATCCGGCGACGGTGGTTTGGCGCGAACGAGCAACCGCCAGCTCACCGGCGGGCACATCGTGGGTGATGGTGGAACCGGCAGCGACGGTGGCGCCGGCGCCGATGCTCACTGGTGCCACCAGCGAAGCATTGGATCCAACGAAGACGTCATCGCCGATGTGCGTGGCGTGCTTGTTCACGCCATCGTAGTTGCAGGTGATGGTGCCGGCGCCGACGTTGACACGTTCGCCGATCAACGCATCGCCTAGATACGTGAGGTGGTTGGCCTTCGACCCGCGCCCGATGCGAGTCTGCTTGGTTTCCACGAAATTGCCCACATGTGCACCATCGGCCAGCTCGGTGCCCGGGCGCAAGCGCGCGTAGGGCCCGACCACGCAGTCGGCAGCCACGCGCGCGCCGTCGAGGTCGCAATGGGCGTGCACCACGCTGCCGGCGCCGATGCTCACGTCCTTCAAGCGGCAGAACGGACCGATGCGCACGCCATCGCCGAGCACCACGTCGCCTTCCAACACCACGTCCACGTCGAAGCTCACGTCGCGTCCGGCGAATACCGTACCGCGCTGGTCCAAGCGCGCCGGGTCGGCGATGCGCACGCCCGACAATGCCAGCGCCTTGGCCGCGCGTAGCTGGAATGCGCGCTCCAGCCGGGCGAGCTGCCACGGATCGTTGGCGCCTTCGACTTCGAGCGGATCGGCGCAGCACGCCACCATCGCCGGCACGCCGTCGGCCGCAGCCAACGCGAACACGTCAGTGAGATAGAACTCGCCCTGCGCGTTGTCGTTGCGCAGCGCCGAAAGCCAGCGCCGCAGCGCGGCGGCGTCGGCGACGACCATGCCGGTGTTGACGGTGCGCACCGCGCGCTGCGCGGCATCGGCATCTTTTTCCTCGACGATCGCCGCCACCCGCCCCTGCGCATCGCGCAGCACGCGCCCATAGCCAGCCGGATCGGCCAGGTCAGTGGTCAACACCGCCAGCGATCCGCCGGCGGCCAACAGGCCATGCAGGGTTTCGGAACGAATCAACGGCACGTCGGCGAACAACACCAGCACGCGCGCGCCATCGGGCACGTTCGGCATCGCCTGTTGCACGGCGTGGCCGGTGCCCAACTGCCGGGCCTGCTCGGCCCACTGCAGACCAGGCTGGTCGGTGAACGCCGCGCGCACCTGCGCACCGCCGTGTCCGTACACGACATGGATGCCGGCCGCGCCCAGCGCGCGCGCGGTGTCGATCACGTGCGCCAGCATCGGGCGACCGGCGATCGGTTGCAGCACCTTGGGCAGCGCCGATTGCATGCGCTTGCCCTCACCGGCGGCGAGGATGACGACGTGCAGCGGACGGGTCATGCGTGGATCCTGTTGTGGGCGATCATTCTACCGATTCGCCGCGGGACGCAAACGGAACCGCCGGCACATGGCCGGCGTGCGTGCTGGATTGAAATCGCCGGCTCACCACGAACGGAAAACTGGAGGCCGGCTCGAACGGAGCCTGCCCTGAGATTGTCGAAGGGATCTCGACCGGCACGGCTCACCACGAACGGGAAACTGGAAGCCGGCTCGAACGGAGCCTGCCCTGAGCTTGTCGAAGGGTTCTCGACCGGCACGAGGCCGGCGATTGCGGATCAATGCTTCATCGACTTGCGTAGGCGTTCGAGCGCCTGCAACTGCGCGGTGGCTTCGACCAGATGACGCTGCGCCGCGGCCAGCTCCATCGCGTCGCCCTTGTTGGCCAGCGCGCGTTCGGCTTCTTCCTTGGCCTTTCGCGCCACCGCCTCGTCCAGATCCTTGGCGCGGATGGCGGTGTCGGCCAGCACGGTCACGACTTGTGGCTGCACTTCGAGGATGCCGCCGGAGACGTAGAAGAACTGCTCGCTGCCGTCTTCCTGGATCACCCGCACCTGACCGGGCTTGAGCCGGGTAATCAGCGGCGCATGTCGCGGGGCGATGCCCAGCTCGCCCATTTCGCCCGAGGCGATGACCATCGACACGGTGCCGTGGAAGATCGCCTCTTCGGCACTGACGATGTCGCACTGGATGGTGGCTGCCATGTGGTCTCTCTCGCTTTGCTCGTTCGACGTGAATCGTGATACGTGAATAGTGAATCGTTCAAAGCTATTGCTGGCTCATGTAATCCGGCGATGGCCGTCAATAGGCGGGACGCCGCTCTACCGATTCACCATTCACCATTCACCATTCACCATTCACGATTCACTGCTTTTCCGCCAGCTTCTTCGCCTTTTCCTGCGCTTCCTCGATGCCGCCGACCATGTAGAACGCGCCCTCGGGCATGTGGTCGCATTCGCCGTCGACGATCATCTTGAAGCCGCGGATGGTTTCCTTGAGCGACACGTACTTGCCCGGCGAACCGGTGAACACCTCGGCCACGTGGAACGGCTGGCTGAAGAAGCGCTCGCACTTGCGGGCGCGGAACACCGCCTGCTTGTCTTCCTCGGACAGCTCGTCCATGCCCAGAATGGCGATGATGTCCTTGAGCTCCTTGTAGCGCTGCAAGGTCGCCTGCACGCGGCGCGCGGTGTCGTAGTGCTCGTTGCCGATCACGTTGGGATCGAGCTGGCGCGAAGTCGAATCCAGCGGGTCCACCGCCGGATAGATGCCCAGCGCGGCGATGTTGCGCGACAGCACGACGGTCGCATCCAGATGCGCGAAGGTGGTGGCCGGCGAGGGGTCGGTGAGGTCGTCGGCGGGCACGTACACGGCCTGGATCGAGGTGATCGAGCCGGTCTTGGTCGAGGTGATGCGCTCTTGCAGCACGCCCATTTCCTCGGCCAGCGTCGGCTGGTAACCCACGGCGGACGGCATGCGCCCGAGCAGCGCGGACACCTCGGTGCCGGCCAGCGTGTAGCGGTAGATGTTGTCGACGAAGAACAGCACGTCGCGGCCCTTGCCACTGGCGTCCTTCTCGTCGCGGAAGTACTCGGCCATGGTCAGGCCGGTGAGCGCCACGCGCAGGCGGTTGCCCGGCGGCTCGTTCATCTGGCCGTACACCATCGCCACTTTCGATTCGGGCAAGTTGTCGATCTTGACCACGCCGGCTTCCATCATCTCGTGGTAGAAGTCGTTGCCCTCGCGGGTGCGCTCGCCCACGCCGGCGAACACCGACAGGCCCGAATGCTGGGTGGCGATGTTGTTGATCAGTTCCAGCATGTTCACCGTCTTGCCCACGCCGGCGCCGCCGAACAGGCCGACCTTGCCACCCTTGGCGAACGGACACATCAGGTCGATCACCTTGATGCCGGTTTCGAGCAAATCATTGGTCGCCGCCTGCTCGGCGTACTCGGGGGCCGCGCGGTGGATTTCCCAATGATCGCTGGCGTCGATCGGGCCGACCTCGTCGATCGGGCGGCCGAGCACGTCCATGATGCGCCCCAGCGTGCCGGTGCCGACCGGAACCGAAATCGCACGGCCCGAGTTGGTGGCGGTGAGGTTGCGGCGCAGGCCGTCGGTCGAGCCCAGCGCGATCGTGCGCACCACGCCATCGCCGAGCTGCTGCTGCACTTCGAGGGTGACCTCGGTGCCGGCGACGCTGAGCGCGTCGTACACCTTGGGGACTTCGGCGCGCGGGAATTCGACGTCGACGACGGCGCCGATGATCTGGACGACTTTACCTTGGCTCATGCTTTCAGATGACAGAGGACAGAGGACAGAGGACAGAAGGGTGATCAGTGGTCAGCCTTGCAGTCCCGCGCCGTCGTACTCGTGTCATTCCTCCTCGTGGTTGAAATTGTTCGTACCATTCTGACTACAGTTGACAGACTACCTTTCTGTCTTCTGTCATCAGTCCTCTGTCCTCAGACCGCCGCCGCGCCGCCCACGATCTCGCTGATTTCCTGCGTGATCGCGGCCTGGCGGGCCTTGTTGTAAATCAGGTTGAGCGTGCCGATCAGCTTGGTGGCGTTGTCCGAGGCGGCCTTCATCGCCACCATGCGCGCGGCGTGCTCGGAGGCGATGTTTTCCAGCACCGCCTGATAGACCAGCGACTCGACGTAGCGCGTCATCACCTGATCGAGCACCACGTTGGCTTCCGGCTCGTAGATGTAATCCCAGTCGTGGCGATCCTTGAACGAGGCGTCGGCCGGCAGCGGCAGCAGTTGCTCCACCGTCGCCTTTTGCGTCATGGTGTTGACGAAATCGTTGTAGCACAGCGCCAGCCGGTCGATCGTGCCAGCGCCATAGGCGTCGAGCATGACCTTGATGACGCCGATCAGTTGCTCGATGCGCGGCTTTTCGCCCAGGTGCGTCACCGAGCCGAGCATGTTCACCTTGACCCGGCGGAAGAACGCGGTGGCCTTCTGGCCGATGCACACCACGTCGATCTCCACGCCCTTGTCCTGCCAGTCGCGCATGTCGGCGACGATCTTGCGGAACAAGCCGGAGTTGAGCGCGCCGGCGAGGCCGCGGTCGGTGGAAACGACCACGTAACCGATGCGCTTGACCTGCTCGCGTTCGACCATGAACGGGTGCTTGTACTCGGCGTTGGCCTGCGAGATGTGGCCGATCATCTGCTTCATCAGCCGCGCATACGGGCGCGACGCCTTCATCCGCTCCTGCGCCTTGCGGATTTTCGAAGCCGAGACCATTTCCAGCGCGCGCGTCACCTTGCGGGTGTTCTGCACCGACTTGATCTTGGTTTTGATTTCGCGACCACCGGCCATACGTTACTCGGGACTCGGGACACGGGACTCGGGACTCGGGAAAGTCGCCAACGCCACGGTCGTAGTTAAGGTCTGGGGCTGGGCACCGCGGACCTTCGGGACACGCACGTGTGCGCGTCCCCAGTCCCGTGTCCCGAGTCCCGGCTTCATCAGTAGCTTCCGGTCGCCTTGAACTCCTCGATGCCCTTCTTGAACGCGGCCTCGATGTCGTCGTTCCAGTCGCCGCTGGCCACGATCTTGTCCATCAGCGCACCCTGGGTGTTGGCGAAGTGCGCGTGCAGGCCGGCCTCGAAGCCGAGGATCTTGTTCATCGCCACGTCGTCCATGTAGCCCTTGTCGACCGCGTAGATCGACAGCGACATCTGCGCCACCGACATCGGCGCGTACTGCTTCTGCTTCATCAACTCGGTCACGCGCTGGCCGCGCTCGAGCTGCTTGCGCGTGGATTCGTCGAGGTCGGAGGCGAACTGCGCGAACGCCGCCAGCTCGCGGTACTGCGCCAGCGCGATGCGGATGCCGCCCGACAGCTTCTTCATGATCTTGGTCTGCGCCGCGCCGCCCACGCGCGACACCGAAATGCCAGCGTTCACGGCCGGGCGGATGCCGGCGTTGAACAGGTCGGTTTCGAGGAAGATCTGGCCGTCGGTGATCGAGATCACGTTGGTGGGCACGAACGCCGACACGTCGCCGGCCTGGGTTTCGATGATCGGCAGCGCGGTCAGCGATCCGGTCTTGCCCTTCACTTCGCCGTTGGTGAACTTCTCGACGAAGCCCTCGTTGACGCGCGCGGCGCGCTCGAGCAGGCGGCTGTGCAGGTAGAACACGTCGCCCGGATACGCCTCGCGGCCCGGCGGGCGGCGCAGCAGCAGCGAGATCTGGCGGTAGGCCACGGCCTGCTTGGACAGGTCGTCGTAGATGATCAGCGCATCTTCGCCGCGGTCGCGGAAATACTCGCCCATGGTGCAGCCCGAGTAAGCGGCCACGTACTGCATCGCCGCCGACTCGGCGGCCGAGGCGGCGACCACGATGGTGTGCGCCAGCGCGTCGTTTTCTTCCAGCTTGCGCACCACGTTGGCGATCGAGCTGGCCTTCTGGCCGATCGCCACGTAAATGCACTTCAGGCCCTTGCCCTTCTGGTTGATGATGGTGTCGATCGCCATCGCGGTCTTGCCGGTCTGACGGTCGCCGATGATCAGCTCGCGCTGGCCGCGACCGACCGGGATCATCGAGTCCACCGACTTGTAGCCGGTCTGCACCGGCTGGCTGACCGACTTGCGCCAGATCACGCCCGGGGCGACCTTCTCGATCTTGTCGGTGAGCTTGGCGTTGATCGGGCCCTTGCCGTCGATCGGTTCACCCAGCGCGTTGACCACGCGGCCGAGCAGTTCCGGGCCGATCGGCACTTCCAAAATGCGCCCGGTGGTGCGCGCGGTGTCGCCCTCGCGCAGGTGCTCGTAGTCGCCCAGCACCACCGCACCGACCGAGTCGCGCTCCAGGTTGAGCGCCAGCGCGAAGGTGTCGTTGGGCAGCTCGATCATCTCGCCCTGCATGGCGTCGGCCAGCCCGTGCACACGCACGATGCCGTCGGACACCGAGGTAAGCGTGCCCTCGTTGCGCGCCTCGGAGGCCAGCTTGACCTTCTCGATGCGGTTGCGGATCAGTTCGCTGATTTCGGACGGGTTGAGTTGCATGGTGGCCATTGCGTGGGTTCCTGTTGCGCGCATCGCGACGTGCGGCGCGCGGGTGTCTTTGGATGTCTTGTGAATCGTGAATGGTGAATGGTGAATCGTCAGAGCAAGAAGCCAGCCCCGCGCCTTTCCGATTCATGTTTCACGATTCACCATTCACGGCTTCTCAAGATGTTTTGTGAATCGTGAGCCGTGTGTCGAACAAGCTGTGTGGCTCCTCGCTTCTGCCATTCACGATTCACGATTCACCACTCACGATTCACGACTCACGATTCACGGCTTCATCACCGCGCCAACGCGCTTTGCAGGCGCGCCAGCTTGTTGCGGACCGAGCCGTCGATCACCACGTCGCCGGCGTCGATGATCGCCCCGCCGATCAGTTCCGGATCGACGCTGGCGACCACTTCGACCTGTTGCCCGAAACGCTTGACCAGCGCCGCGCGCAGCTTGCTCAGTTCCGTTTCATCCAGCGCGGTCGCCGAGGTGACGGTGGCCTTCACCACGTGTTCGGCTTGCGCGCGCAACTGCACGAAAATCGCGTTCACGTCCGGCAGCAGCGCCAGTCGACCGTTTTCGGCCAGCACGGTGAGGAACTGGGTGAAGGTCGGATCGGCCGCGCCGGGCGGAGACACCAGCCCGACCGCGTCGTCGATGCCCAGCCCGGGATTGCCGAACAGTGCCTGCACGCGCGCGTCGGCGGCGATCATGGCCGAAAAGCCCAACCGGATCGACCACAGCGGCATCGAGCCGGCCTGCGCCAGCGCGAAGGCGGCGCGTGCGTAGGGGCGGGCGAGGGTGAACGAACTGCTCATCGGCGAGCCTCCTGACGAGCTGCGGGCCACGGATGGCCCGCACGATGGCCGTGCGCTTTGCGCTTGGCCATCGGCGGCGTTGCGGCCGGACATGCGCCGGTCGCAGCGCGCACATGTTGGACAGGATGTTCAATCATGTGCATCGACTCAGAGCTCCGCCGCCAGTTCGTCGAGCAGCGCCTTGTGCGCGTTGGCATCGATCTCACGCTTGATCAGCCGCGACGCGCCGGTCACCGCCAGCGTGGAGATCTGCTTGCGCAGATCTTCGCGGGCACGATTGGCCTCGACCTCGATGTCGGCCACCGCCAGCGCCTTCTGCCGCTGGCCTTCGGCGATCGCCTCGGACTTGGCGGCATCGACGATCTGGTTGGCGCGGGTGTGGGCCTGCTCGATGATCTCGTTGGCCTTGGTGCGCGCCTCGCGCAAGGCAGCGTTGACTTGCTCCTGCGCTTTTTCCAGTTCGGCGCGGCTGCGATCGGCGGCGTCCAGGCCCTCGCCGATGCGCTTGGCGCGCTCGTCCATGGCGTGCATCAGCGGCGGCCAGATGAACTTCATCGTGATCCAGATCAGGATCCCGAAGACGATCATCTGGGCGAACAGAGTTGCGTTGATGTTCACGACGGCTTACCTCGTGTGCAGCGGACGGCGATGCGCGATCAGTGCGCGGCGGCGGCGGCGTGCGCGACCACCTTGGCCGAGAACGGATCGACGAAGGTCAGGTACAGCGCGATACCCACGCCGATGATCGGAATCGCGTCGATCAGGCCGACCAGCAGGAACATCTTGCCCTGCAGCATGGGGACCAGTTCGGGCTGGCGCGAGGCGCCTTCCAGAAACTTGCCGCCCATCAGGCCCATGCCGATGGCGGCGCCGATGCCGCCCAGGCCGAGC
Source organism: Pseudomonadota bacterium (assembly GCA_018241125.1). GTDB lineage: Bacteria > Pseudomonadota > Gammaproteobacteria > Xanthomonadales > Xanthomonadaceae > SZAS-103. The sequence continues at coordinate 28,625 of JAFEEL010000063.1, forward strand.
ATGAGGGCCGCGGCCAGCGCGGTCAGGCCTTCAACGGATGCCAATGCTGCGGTGATGTCCATCTTTGCTCCTTGCTACCTTTGGTGAGTGAAAACAGCGGGGTGAAAAACGCGAACGGTGGAACTTCAGTGGTGGTCGGCGGCCATCGCCATGTAGACGACGGTCAGGACCATGAAGATGTAGGCCTGCAACGAGATGATCAGGATGTGGAAGATCATCCAGCCGGTGGCCAGCAGCACCTGCACCAGCATGCCGATGTTGCCGCCGATGCTGGTTGCCGAATAATCGAGGGTGAAGGTGGCCAGCAGGATGAAGATGATCTCGCCGGCGTACATGTTGCCGAACAGTCGCAGCCCGAGGCTGATCGGCTTGGCCAGTTCTTCCACGCACTTGAGCATGAAGTTGACCGGCATCAGCCATTTGCCGAACGGGTGGAACAGGAACTCGGAGGTCACCCCGCCCACGCCCTTGGCCACGAAGCTGTAACCGAAGGCGATCAGGAACACCGTCAGCGACATGCCCAGCGCCACGTTCGGGTCGGTGGACGGCACCGTGCGCAGGTGATCGATGCCGGCGAAAGTGGCCAGCTTGGGCAGCAGATCCACCGGCAGCATGTCCATGAAGTTCATGAAGAACACCCAGAAACCCACCAGCAGCGCCATCGGCGCGACGAAGCGCGCACCGTGGTGGTAGGCGTCTTTCACCTGCGAATCGACGAACTCGATGCACATCTCGATGAAGTTCTGCCAGCGCCCGGGCACGCCGGCGCTGGCCTTGCCGACCGCGGCGCGGAACATGACCACGAAGATCAGCGCCAGCACGATCGAGAAGAACATCGAGTCCAGGTGCAACGTCCAGAAGCCGGTGGCTTCCGGATCGATCTTCCACGTGTGCAGATCCAACTTGTAGTTGGTCAGGTGGTGGACGATGTAGCCGCTCGCGCCTTCGCTGCCTTCAGCCAACATGTCTGCAAATCCTGCCCTTCAAGCTCTCGTGTGCGCGGTGACCGCGAGCAGCACCCAGTTCATGGCCAGACACGCCACGCAGGTGAGCATCAACGCCGCAAAGTGTTTTCCAAACGCCAACGCCGCGATGAAGAACAGCAGCGTCGTCAACAACAGCTTTCCCAACTCGGCCCGGTAAAACGCCCCGAGCACTTGTTTCGCTTCCAGCTCACCGGGTCGCGACAGGGCCTTGCGCGCGAACCACAGCCCGGGCAGTACCACGATGGCGCCACCGAACAATGCCGCGCCCGCCGCTGCCGCGCCGGCCTGCCACCACGCGATGGCACCGGCAACCAGCGCCACCACGCACTGCGCGCCGCACAACAGCCAGACCGGGGAAACGCCGCGCAAGTTCACCAACCCACCTCACGCCGCATCGCCGCAAGCCCCGCCGCAGACGCCCGAACCGCAGCCGTCCCCTTCGCGCATCGCCCGCAGGCCACCGCCGTCTGGCGACTGCACTGCGAGGGAGCAGCGAAAATCGGCCCCGCTAAGCCGGAAAAGTATAGCAAGCGACTCGACAACGGGGCAACAACGCCTTGCGCTGGGTCTGTCGGAGGGTCTCGTTCAGCCTTTGGCGGCTGGAAGAGGGGCCGATTCGACCATGAGCCTTTCCCTGTAGGAGGGCCTTCCAGGACCGATGCTGTTAGCTATCGCGGCTAGAAGCCGCTCCCACAGAAGCAGGCTTAGCGGAGGCCACAGACTGCCGAGGGCCTTCCAAGCCCGACGCGGCCATGAGCCTATCCCTGTGGGAGGGCCTTCCAGGCCCGATTCGGCTATCTGTCGCGGCTGGCTTTTCAACAGCCTAAGGCTGGTCAAGCCGCTCCCACAGAAGCAGGCTCAGCGGAAGCCACAGACTACCAATGGCCTTCCAAGCCCGAGGCGACCAGGAGCCTTTCCCTATGGGAGGGCCTTCCAGGCCCGATCGGCTATCTGTCGCGGCTGGCTTTTCAACAACCAAAGGCTGGTCAAGCCGCTCCCACAGAAGCAGGCTCAGCGGAAGCCACAGACTGCCGAGGGCCTTCCAAGCCCGACGCGGCCAGGAGCCTTTCCCTGTGGGAGGGCCTTCCAGGCCCGATGCTGTTAGCTGTCGCTCCGGCTGAATCCACACCCGGCGCTACTTCCCCGACTTTTTCGGCAGATACAGATCGGTGATCGTGCCCTCGTAAACCTCCGCCGCCATCCCCACGCTCTCGCCCAGGGTCGGGTGCGGGTGGATGGTGTGGCCGATGTCGCCGGCCTCGCAGCCCATCTCGATCGCCAGCGCCGCCTCGGAAATCAAATCTCCGGCGTGCACGCCGACGATGCCCGCGCCGATCAGGCGATGGCTGTCTTCCTCAAAGATCAGCTTGGTGAAGCCTTCCGTGCGTGCGATGCCGATCGCGCGCCCGGACGCCGCCCACGGGAACTTGCCCACACCGACCTTCAAGCCCTTGGCCTTGGCCTCGGACTCGGTGACGCCCACCCAGGCCACTTCCGGGTCGGTGTAAGCCACCGACGGGATCACCCGCGCCGTCCACTCGGGGCTCCTGTCAGGCGCGCCTTCGAACGCCGCGACCTCGGCGGCGAGCTTGCCCTCGTGGGTGGCCTTGTGCGCCAGCATCGGATTGCCGACCAGATCGCCGATGGCGAAGATGTGCGGCACGTTGGTGCGCATCTGCCGATCGACCGGGATGAAGCCGCGATCGGTGACGTTCACGCCGGCGGTACCGGCGTCGAGCTTGCCGCCGTTGGGTGATCTTCCGACTGCGACCAGCACGCGATCGAACACCATCGGCGCCGGCGCCTTGTCGCCAGCGAACGTCGCGGTCAGCCCGGCCTTGCCGGCTTCGACCTTGGCGACCTTGACTTGCAAGTGCACCGCCACACCCTGCTTTTGCAACCGCTCGGCCAGCGGCTTGACCAGATCGATATCCGCGCCGGGCATGAGCTGATCGAGCAGTTCGACCACCGTGACCTCGCTGCCCAGCGCGCGATACACCGTGGCCATCTCCAGCCCGATGATGCCGCCGCCGACCACCAGCAGTTTTTTCGGAATATCGGCCAGCGCCAGCGCGTCGGTGGAATCCATCACCCGCGCGTCTTCCCACGGGAAGCCGGGCAATTTCAGCGCCTGCGACCCGGCGGCGATGATGCACTGCTCGAAGCGCAGCAACTTGCTGCCTTCAGGCGTTGCGATTTCCAGCTCGTGCGGCGAGACGAACTTCGCGGTGCCGTTCACCACCCGCACCTTGCGCTGTTTGGCCATGCCGGCTAGGCCCTTGGTGAGCTGGCCGACGACTTTGTCCTTGTAGGCGCGCAGCGTATCCAGCGCGATTTTCGGGGCACCGAAGTCGATGCCGTAAGCGGTCGCGTGCGCGGCTTCATCGATCACCGCCGCGGCGTGCAGCAAGGCCTTCGACGGGATGCAACCGACGTTCAGGCACACCCCGCCCAGGGTCGGGTAGCGCTCGATCAGCACCGTATCCAGACCCAGATCGGCCGCGCGGAAAGCGGCCGTGTAGCCGCCGGGGCCGGCACCGAGGACGACCAGGCGGCATTCGAGGTCGGGGGTGCGACCGGTCGACGAGACGGATACGGGCTGTTGGCCCCCTCTCCCCGCGGGAGAGGGTTGGGGTGAGGGGCCGGGAACCGGCGTACCAGCGACATTCGGGGGAGTCTGCCCCTCATCCGCCCTGCGGGCACCTTCTCCCGAAGGGAGAAGGGAAGCATCAACCGCTTCGATCACCGCCACCACGCTGCCTTCGGACAGCTTGTCGCCGAGCTTGACCTTGAGGTCCTTGACGATGCCGGCCATTGGCGCGGGTACTTCCATCGTCGCCTTGTCCGATTCGAGCGTGACCAAGCCTTGATCGGCCTTGACCACATCGCCGACCTTGACCAGCACCTCGATCACCGGCACCCCGGTGTGGTTGCCGATGTCGGGAACCTTCGCCTCGTGCAGCTGGCCCATCGCCCACTCCTTGCCGGATGTCCAGCCCGCATTGTCGCCGCCCGCCTCGCGCTTGCCAAACGGTGGTGCGTCCGGGGGCGCAAAAACGACGATGCCGGGGCGAGCCCGGCATCGTGCGGCAAAACCGGTTTTAGCGTTCAGCGCTTCTTGGGCGGGGCCGCCGGTGCCGGCGCCGCCGGGCAGGTCGCCAAGGCGGTCTTGAAGCTGGTCTCGAACTCGGTCACCGCCGCGCGCAACGGCGCCTCGTGCGCCTTGGCGCGATCGGCCGCCAGCGCCATCATGCGTTGGTTGATCTCGGCCGACGTCGAACCCCACTTCCGACCGGTCGGCGATTCGATGAAGTTGGTGATCTCGCGCAGCTCCGATTCGGTGAACGAGGTGGCGTAGATGTTGATCGCGCCCTGCTTGAACTGCGCATCGGCCATGCCCTGATAGATCGGCTCGACCTTCTGCACGAAGGTCTGCCAAGGCTTCTGCAGTGCCGGGCAGGAGGCCTTGTCGCCGGCGACGGCCTTCGCGGCCATGCCCTCGCGCTGCACCTGATCGCCACCCACGGAGGCGAACACGGAATCGGCCTGCACGTCGGCATACAACCGCGTCGCCAACTGCACGGCGGCCGGGGTTGGCGTGATGGCGGGCGCGGCGGGGGCGCTCGGCGCGGTCTGGGCCAGCGCCAACGGGGAGGCGGCCAGGCAGGCCAGCGCGACTACGAGGGGACGACGCATCTTCGGGGAACTCCGGTGGGGTGGGGATGAAACGGAACGGCGCATCATACAGGGCGGCGACGCAAAAATCCCCGCGCGCCGCGCCGTCGCAGGTCGCGGTTCAGACAGGCAACGCGCCGGCAAGTTCCGCGCCGCGATCAGAGCAGCAGCAGGCGCAGATCGCCCAGCAGTTGTGCCAGGAAGGCGGTGAAGCGCGCCGCCGCCGCGCCGTCGATCACCCGGTGGTCGTAGCTCAGCGACAACGGCAACATCAATCGCGGCGCGAACGCGCCGCCATCCCAGACCGGCTGCAGCTGCGACTTCGACACGCCAAGGATCGCCACTTCCGGGGCATTGATGATCGGCGTGAAGGCGGTGCCGCCGATGCCACCCAGCGAGGAAATCGAGAAGCACCCGCCGGACATGTCGGCCGGCGTCAGCTTGCCGTCACGCGCCTTGGCCGAGATCGCCGCCAGTTCGTGCGACAGTTCGAGGATGCCCTTGCGGTCGGCGTCGCGGATCACCGGCACGACCAGCCCGTTGGGCGTATCCACGGCGATGCCGATGTGGAAGTATTTCTTCAACACCAGATTGTCGCCATCCAGCGAGGCGTTGAACGTCGGGAACTTGCGCAGCGCCGCCACCGCGGCCTTGATCAGGAACACCAGCGGGGTGACCTTCACGTCTTTCTGGGTCTCCCCGAGCCGCTTGCGGAAGGCCTCCATCGCGGTGATGTCGGCCTGATCGTGCTGGGTGACGTGCGGGATCATCGCCCAGTTGCGCGCCAGATTCGCGCCGGAAAGCTTCTTGATGCGCGACAGCGGCTGGCTCTCGATGGCGCCGAACTTGGCAAAGTCCACCTGCGGCCACGGCAACAGGCTCAAGCCTCCGCCGGCAGCGACCGCCGCGACCGGGCCGGCCGCCAACGCGCCTTTCACGAACGCCTGCACGTCCTGTTTGGAAATGCGTCCGCCGCGTGCGCTGCCGGCCACCTTCGCCAGATCCACGCCCAGCTCGCGGGCGAACACGCGCACCGCCGGCGAAGCGTGCGGCACGCTGCCGGGTGCCACGGCGGATACGTCGAATACCACCGGCGGGGTGCTGGGAGGGAATGCAGAAGCCGCGGCGACAGACGGGTTTGCCGCAACAGTCGGCAACGGAACTGAGGACTGCCCGCTCCCCATCACCGAAGGGGATGCTTGAGATGAGGAGGGGCCGGGCACCGGAGTATTCGGAGTGCGCGATGAAACCTGCCCCTCATCCGCCCTGCGGGCACCTTCTCCCGAAGGGAGAAGGGAAGCATCGCTCGCCTCGATCAACGCCACCACGCTGCCTTCGGACAGTTCGTCGCCGAGCTTGACCTTGAGTTCGGTGACGATGCCGGCCAGCGGCGCGGGCACTTCCATCGTCGCCTTGTCCGATTCGAGCGTGACCAGACCTTGATCGGCCTTGACCACATCGCCCACCTTCACCAGCACCTCGATCACCGGCACCCCGGTGTGGTTGCCGATGTCGGGAACCTTCGCCTCGTGGATCGCACCCATCGCCCACCTCGCCCCAAGCGGTTCAAGCCCCTATTGTGGACGCGGGAACGGGCAATGGCCAAGCGGCGCGCGCTGGATGGGGCCAAAAAACCACCGGCCCCGGGGATCGGGGCCCCGGGGCCGGTATCTACCACCACCGTCTGGTGCGACTGCCATCGACGCGGAAAGTTGCTTTCCGCTATGGCTTGCGTGGGGAAGCGTTCAGCTTGGCGTCGAACTTCAACGGTGCCAGCGGTGCGGCCACCGGCGCGTTGGCGGTCGGGTTGTCCTGATTCTCGGCCAGCCAGATCATCGAGTTGTGCACCCGCGTGTAACCGCTGGGGTGGTCGTAGAAGATGATTTCCTCCAGCGGCCCAGGGTGCAGCTTGCGATAGGTGGACAGCCGCATCGCCGCCATCGCGAAGCCATTGGGCTCGCGCGCGGCGTTCAATCCGAATGCATCGGCCTCGGCCTCGGCCTGCCGGGTGATCGAGTTGTTCAACGGCGTGAGCAGGAAAAACACCGCCGACAGCACGATGATCGCCAGTGGCAGCGCCGCCGGGTCGTCACGGCCTTCCAGCTTCAGCCGGCCGCCCCAGCGCGCCAGCGCCGCGTCCAGCCCGCGGTGCGTGCAAAATAGCGCGAACGCGAACACCAGCCCGAAGTAGATCGACAGGCGCAGTCCGTGGTTGAGCACGTAATGGCCCATCTCGTGACCGAGCACCGCGCGGATCTCCGGCAGCGAAGTCTTGTTGACGAGGTTGTCGTTGAGGCTGACCTGAGTGGTGCCGAGGAAGCCCGAGACGTTCGCGCTCACCCGCGTGGTCTGCTTGGAAGCGTTGAACCAGACCACGTGCTCGGTCGGGATGCGGTTGGCGCGCGCCAGTGACAGCACCGCCGTGCGCACTTGCCCATCGGGCAGCGGTTTGTAGTCGTTGAACAGCGGCGCCAGGTACACCGGAGCGAGCATCTGCATGACCAACCCCAGCGCGAACGCGCCGATGCTGCCGGCCACCCACCAGCGCGCGCCGAACTTGCGCACCGCCGCGTACAAGGTGGCCAGCACCGGCGGGCCGATCACCAGCCCGACCGCCAAATCGACCAAGGAATCGCGCAACCAGCCGCCTACATCCTGCGTGGACAGCCCGTACTGGTGCTCACGCACAAAGCCCTCGTAATAGCTCCACGGCAGTTGCAGCACGAAGCCCAGCCCCATCCACAGCGCCACGTAGATCGCCACGCCCAGCCAGCGGCGCCGGGTCAGCCGCCGGGCGAAATCGCGCATGCGCACCGAGATCCCGCTGACCAGCAGCAACACCGCCACCGCCACGCCGATCAAGAAGTCCCACAACAACAGCCAGTAGCCGCCTTCGAAATACGCATCCGAGAGTTTGCGCTGCTCGGGCGAAAGCAAGTCCAGGTACGCCTGCGTGGCCTTGTCGGCATCGAAGTGCGGGCCGGGTCGGGCGGCGTCGGGGATGACCAATCCCGGCGGGAAGTCGCGGGCGATCGGCGAACCGCTGGCGGTGGTGGCATCGCCGGCAAAAGCCGGCGCGCCGGCCATCACGCCCAGCGCCAACAGCAAGCCGCACAGCCACATCTTCAATGCGTTCATGTGCGCAAGCGCTCCTCGCCGATGCACGACTGGTTCGGACCGAACCGGCGTTCGGTCAACTCGATGCCCGCGCAATCTGCCAGCACCACCGTGCTGGCGCGTGTGCCATAGGTATCGCCGACCACGAACGGCGGCGACAGCCGGCGTTCGAGATCCAGCCCGACCCCAGTATCGGGCAGTTCGGCATCCGGCGCCGGCGCAGTATCGGCCAGCGCGGCCAGCAGCGGTTCGATGTCCACGTCGCCATCGTCAGCCGTGCGCCGAACACCCAACCAATCCTCCAGCGCCCCGCGAGCCCGCCGCGCCTTTGGCCACGGCGTATCCAGTCGCGCATTGGACAGCGCATGCATGCCCGGCGCGATGGCTTCGTCGTGGAAATCAGGATGATTGCCGACGCAGCGCATCGCCGCGCCATCCCACAGCAACAGGTTGAAGCGGCCGTATTCGTGCGCGTGCGGCGCGATGGATGCGGCGAACCCCGCCGCATCCTGATCGGACGCCGCGAACGCCTTGACCAAGTCACCGCGCGAACGCGGCGCGGTTTCCGGGTTCAGCCCCACACGAACATTGGTGATCGCCGCCAGCCGACGTCGCCGCGACGCCAGCAGCCAACTGCCGCCGGCGCGCAGGTCGATGCCGCCAAACACGTCCGGCGCGTCGGCGAGGAAGGTGGCGGCGGCCGCCGGGCGCTCATGGAACTCGTCGCGGTTGGCTATCAGCACCAGCGGCCAGCGCGGATGCGCGCTCCAGGCGAAAGCAATCAGGCACATCGCACGCCCCGAGAACGCCGGATCGAGCGCCCGTTCACTGGTCTACAGGCTCAGGGCGACTGGGCCGGGCAGCAATTTGGTTCGCGCTGGGCGTGTCGAACCCTGCATGCAACACCTCGAGGATGGGCTTGCTCGATGTTTTCCCGGCGGCACGTCCACAGCCCGTTCACCCGCATTTCGAGTACCCGCAATTCAGACAGGTGGCGCAGCCGTCGAGGATCACCACTGCCTTGGTGCTGCACTTGTGGCACATCGAGGCGCTGGGCGGGAAACTGGCGCCTTCGCCGGTCACCATGACCGCTTCGCTCGATCCGGCCGGCTTGCCTGCGGCGAGCATCTCGCCGCCCATCTCGCCGGCGGTGCCTATTTCAGAGTTTTTTTTTGCGCGGGCCTCGTAGGCAGCGCGTTTTTCGGCGATCAGGCGCATCTGCGCCTCCGACAGGTCCTCACTGACGATCATGCCGATCGACTTGAGGTGTTCTTCCACCACCGCGCCGATTTCGGCCACGATCGAGGGCATGTACACGCCGCCGGCCTTGAAGTAGCCACCGCGCGGATCGAACACGGCTTTCATTTCCTCCACGAGGAAGGTGACGTCGCCACCCTTGCGGAACACCGCCGACATGATGCGGGTGAGCGCGACGATCCACTGGAAGTGATCCATCGATTTGGAGTTGATGAACACCTCGAACGGCCGACGCAGCTCGTGCTCGGTTCCGTAGTTGAGCACGATGTCATTGATGGTCACGTACATCGCGTGCTCGACCAGCGGCGATTTGATCTTGTAGGTCGATCCGACCAGCACTTCGGGGCGCTCGACGCGCTCGTGCAACTGGATCACCTCGGCCATCGCCATGCCGATCGGGGCGATCGCAGCCGCCTCGTCCAGCGGCACGGCCGCAACCGCTGCGGGCGCCTTGTCCTCGGGCTTTACGACGGCGTAGCCGCTGATTTTCTTCTCGATCTTGATGGCCATGAAACTACGGTGCTCCTGAAACACGCTGCTGCTGCGGTGGGGATGTGGCGGGCGCGAAGCGTCCGTCGGAATGCTTGTTCGATTTGTTGTTGCTCGTAATTTCCGCGGCTTTCGACTGCCCAAGGCTGGTCATCCAGCGTCTTCGCTTCCTTCCGCAGGAAAAAGTCTCTGGATTCCCGCTTTCGCGGGAATGACGAGCAAGAACCAATGCGCTCGGTTACTTCTTCTTGACGGTTTTCTTGACAGGTTTTTTGGCGGCTTTCTTCACCACTTTCTTCGCGACTTTCTTTGTCGCCGTCTTCTTGGCAGCGACTTTCTTGTTTGCCTTTTTTGCGGCCTTTTTTGGTGCCGCCTTCTTCGCGGTCGGCGCCTTGCCGGCAGCTTTCTTGGCGGCTGCCACGCGCTGGCGCGCCTCGGCCACACGCTTGGCGACCGGTTGCACGACCTTCTCGTCGACCGCCTTGCGCACCGCATCGGCCCGCGCCTTGGCCTTCTCGCCCACGTCTCTGGCCTTGGCGCGCACCTTTTCGACCGCCGCGCCCGCGGCCTGTTTGACTTCGGCGATCGCCGCCTGCGCCTTTTCGCCAACCGTACCCATCGCGCTGCTCACGGCGGCCTTCACATCATCGTTGGTGCCCATGGTGTCGACTCCTCGTGGGGTTTCGTGGTGGTGCATCGAATGCCAAGCCGCGACGCCGGCGAACACCGGATCCTGCCGCGCCGCCAGCGTGCCGCAGTGGATCAGAACTTGCCGTAATACCCTTCCTTCAACGCATCGAACAAGTTGGCCGCAGTGTGCGTTTCGCCGTCGTACTCGATCTGCTCGTTGCCGCGCGCCTCGACGATGCTGCCGTCTTCGAGTTCGAAGCGGTAGGTGGTGTTTTCCAGATCGGCTTCCTTGACCAGCACGCCCTGGAAGGCGGCCGGGTTGAAGCGGAACGTGGTGCAGCCTTTCAGACCCTGCTTCCAGGCGTAGGTGTAGATGTCCTTGAAGTCGGCATAGGGGTAGTCGGTGGGCACGTTGGCCGTTTTCGAAATTGACGAATCCACCCACTTCTGCGCGGCGGCCTGGATGTCCACGTGCTCGGTGGGGCTGATGTCGTCGGCCGAGCGGAAGTAATCGGGCAGCTTGGCGGCCACGTCGTCGGAAAACGGCATCGCCTTGGGGTTGACCAGCGTGCGGTAGGCGAGCAGTTCGTAGCTGAACACCTCGACTTTTTCCTTGGTCTTCTTGCCCTCGCGGATGACGTTGCGCGAATAGTGATGCGCGAAGGACGGCTCGATGCCGTTGCTGGCGTTGTTGGCCAGCGACAGCGAGATCGTGCCGGTGGGCGCGATCGAGGAATGGTGGGTGAAGCGCGAACCGACCTCGGAAAGCTGGTGTACGAGTTCGGGCGCGACTTCGGCCAGCCGCTGCATGTAGCGCGAATACCTGGCGTGCAGCAAGCGACCGGGGATCTTGCGGCCGATCTTCCAGCCGTCCTTCTTCATTTCCGGGCGTTGCCGCAACATCTGCGCGGTGACGTGGAACTGTTCTTCCATGATCGGCGCCGGACCTTTTTCCTGCGCCAGCGCCAGACCCATCTCCCAGCCGGCGATGGCCATCTCGCGCGACACGTCCTCGGTGAACTTGACCGCCTCGGGCCCGCCGTAACTCATGCGCAGCATGGTCATCGCCGAACCCAGGCCCAGAAAGCCCATGCCGTGCCGGCGCTTGCGCATGATCTCCTCACGCTGGGGTTGCAGCGGCAGGCCGTTGACCTCGACCACGTTGTCGAGCATGCGCGTGAACACGCGCACCACTTCCTTGTATTCGTCCCAGTCGAAGCGCGCGCGCTCGGTGAACGGGGCGTGCACGAAGGTGGTGAGGTTGACCGAGCCGAGCAGGCAGGCGCCGTAGGGTGGCAACGGCTGTTCGCCACAGGGGTTGGTGGCGCGGATGTTCTCGCACCACCAGTTGTTGTTCATCTCGTTGACGCGATCGATCAGGATGAAGCCCGGCTCGGCGAAGTCGTAGGTGGACACCATGATCATGTCCCACAGGTGCCGCGCCTTGACGTGCCCGTAGATCTTGCACGCCACCAGGCCGTCGTCGCGGGTGACGTAATTCTTCGCGGTCGGCCATTCGCGCCAGACCACATGCGCGGCGTCGTGCAAGTCGATCTCGTCTTTTTCCTTGGCATTGATCGGGAACACCAGCGGCCAGTCGCCGTCGGCCTGCACGGCTTCCATGAAGCCGTCGGTGACCAGCAGCGATAGGTTGAACTGGCGCAGGCGACCGTCTTCGCGCTTGACCCGGATGAACTCGCGCACGTCCGGATGGCACACGTCAAAGGTGCCCATCTGCGCGCCGCGGCGGCCACCGGCCGAGGACACGGTGAAGCACATCTTGTCGTAGATATCCATGAACGACAGCGGCCCGGAGGTGTAGGCGCCGGCGCCGGAAACGTAGGCCCCGCGCGGGCGCAGGGTCGAGAACTCGTAGCCGATGCCGCAGCCGGCTTTCAGCGTCAGGCCGGCCTCGTGGACCTTGTCGAGGATGCCGTCCATCGAATCCTCGATGGTGCCGCTGACCGTGCAGTTGATGGTCGAGGTGGCCGGCTTGTGTTCGAGCGCGCCGGCGTTGGAGGTGATGCGACCGGCCGGGATCGCGCCGCGGCGCAGCGCCCACACGAAGCGCTCGTACCAGTAGGATTTCTTCTCCGGCGTGGTTTCGGCGTCGGCCAGCGCGCGCGCCACCCGCTGGTAGGTGCCGTCGATGTCGGCATCCACCGGCTCGCCGCGCTTGGACTTCAGGCGGTACTTCTTGTCCCAGATGTCCCACGAAGCCGGCTGCATCGCGATGGCCTGCGCTTCGGGCTTGACGATCTCCAGGCGTACCGTGCTCATGTGGCAAAAATTCCTTTTCGTAGCTGCGATGGAATGGGAACGAACCCGCGCACTTCCGTGCGCAGAATCGGTGGGTGGTGGTTTCAGCGTCGGTGCCGCAGTCCCGGCACCGGCCGCGGCGGCGGCGAGGCGCCGGGCGCGCGCAAAACCCCGCTGTCGGCGAGCCTGCGAGCATACCCCGAAAAGCCCATGGCGCCTCCTGCCTGCGCGTCCCCGCCAACCGGCAACCCCAGGTGAACGAACACCAATCCTAGGGTTGTCTGTCCGTCAACACCCCTACATCTTGGGTCGCGACGGACGATCACCGTATCACAGCGCAGGCCGCTGTCAACGTGGCATTGCAGCAAAAAACGCGCGTATGAATCGGCCCCGCGCCAATGCTCGATTCCGGCACTGCCGCGTACGGCGCGCACGCGTCGTCGCGCTTGCCGAATGGCCGAACTCGCAGGATGGGTCGAGCGCAAGCGAGACCCATCGATACACAGGGCACATCGAAAAACCTCACGTTCACGTCATCCCGGCGGTGTTCAACGGCGAAGCCGGTCAAGCCGTGATCCATTTTGATCGTAAACTATTGAAGCAGAATGGGTTCCGGCTTTCGCCGGAACGACGAGCGAAAGCGTGAATCAGCGATTCCACAATACGATCCCGCGACGATGGGTCGATCACGGATCGACCCATCCTACTTCCGCTCCAGACGCTTGCCCAACAGTGCGTAGTAGAAGCCGTCCATGCCGGCATCGCCGGGCAGGCGCTGGTGGCCGGGGTGGGCGGCCCGTCCGAAGCGTTCGTCCAGCGGCCGTTCACTGGCATCGGCGTGACGTTGCAGAAAGGCGGCGACGCGCTGCGCGTTCTCCTGACGCAGGATCGAGCAGGTTGCGTACAGCAGCCGCCCACCCGGTGCGAGCACGCGCCAGCACGCATCCAGCAGGCGATCCTGGATTTCGGTGAGCGCGCGCACGTCGTGTTCGCGCCGATGCCACTTGATGTCGGGCTGGCGGCGGATGATGCCGGTGGCCGAACACGGCGCGTCCAGCAACACCGCATCGAAGGGTTTTCCATCCCACCACGCATCCACCGCGCCGACATCGGCCACCCGCAAGCGCACGCGCCGGCGCAGGTGCAGCCGATCCAGCCCGGTTTCGACGCGGCGCATGCGCCGCGCATCGTCGTCGATGGCCAGCAGTTCGATGCCGCCGTCTACCACCGCAACCGCTTCGAGCAGCGCGGCGGTCTTGCCACCGGGCGCGCAGCAGGCATCGAGCACGCGCTCGCCGGGGCGCGGCGCGATCGCTGCGACTGCGGCTTGCGCGGCGGCATCCTGCACGGAAATCAGGCCCTCGCTCCAGCCCGGCAGCATCTCCGGCGGCACCGGCGATTCCAGCCGCAACGCCTGCGGCGGCCAATCCGGCGCGTGCCCCGCAAAACCCGCTTCCCGCAATCGCGTCGCGTAGACATCGCGAGCGATCGCGCCGGCATTCACCCGCAGCCACAGCGGCGCGATCGCGTTACCGGCAGCGAGAATCTCCTGCCAGCGCTCCGGCCAATCGGCGCGCAGTCGGGCCACCAGCCAATCCGGGTACGAGTGCGCGATTGCCGGGTCGGTGCTGGCCGGCAAGGTTTCGCGCGTCGCCCGTCGCAGCAGCGCGTTGACCAAGCCGACGAAGGCCGGTTTGCGCAAGGATCGCGCGGCCTCGGCGGTCGCCGCGACCGCCGCGTGTGCCGGCAAGGCCAATGCATCGATCTGCGCCAGACCGGCCAGCAGCAAGGCTTCCAGCAGGTGTCCGCGCGCCGGCAGCGGTTTGTCCATCCACTGCTTCAACGCGAATCGATAGCGCCGCAAGTGGCGCAGGGCGTGGAAGCAGATCGCCTCCACCAGCGCACGGTCGCGCGCATCGGCGATGTCGGACAATGCTTGAGCCAGCACCGTCTTCAACGAGCGGCCCTCGTGCAGCACCGCGTCGATGGCGCGCGCGCTGGCGATCCGCGCCGGCACGCCGGGCTGCGCCGGCGCGCTCACGCGCGCGTCGAAGCCTTGGCGTTGAGGTAGTCGCCCACCGGCAGCGCCCGCCCGCCCTCGCGCTGCACCACCAGCAGGCGCAGCACGTCTTGCGCGCAGGCGATATCGATGCCGTCGCGGGTGGCCGCCAGCACGCTGCCGGGCACAGCCGAATGCGCGACCGCCAGCGGCTTGGCCTGATGGATGCGCAGACGCTCGCCATCGACGATGCCTTCGGCCACCGGCCAGGGATCGAACGCGCGCACTTTGCGCGCCAGCACCTCGGCGGGCAGGTTCCAGTCCAGCCGCGCCTCGGATTTTTCCAGCTTGCGGGCATAGGTCGCGCCGCTGGATGGCTGCGGCTGTGCGGCCGGGCGCATGCCCGCGCGCAGCAGCGTCAATCCGTCGGACAGCACTTCGGCACCCAGTTCGGCCAGCCGGTTGTGCAGGCTGCCGCCGGTATCGTCGGCATCGATGGGCGTGGGCAGCGACAGCAGCACCGGGCCGGTGTCCAGCCCTTCATCCATGCGCATCAGGCACACCCCGGTTTGCGCATCGCCGGCCTCGATGGCGCGCTGGATCGGCGCCGCGCCGCGCCAGCGCGGCAGCAACGAGGCGTGCACGTTCCAGCAGCCGTGGCGCGGGATGGCGAGGATCTTGGGCGGCAGCAGCAGGCCGTAGGCGACCACGATCATCAGGTCGGGCTTGAGCTCGGCCAGCGTGTGGCGCTCGGCCGGGGTGCGCAACGTGACCGGCTGGCGCACTTCCAGCCGGTTGTGCAGGGCCATCTGCTTGACCGGCGATGGCGTCGGCTGGCGACCGCGCCCGGCCGGGCGATCGGGCTGGGTGTACACCGCTACCACCTGCCCGAACCGCGCCGCGGCGCGCAAGGATGGCAGGGCGAACTCGGGGGTACCGGCGAAGACGATCCGCAACGGCGTGCTCATGCCGATGCCGCGTGCGCGGGCACTTTCGCGGTGCCGGCTTCGGCGGCCTTGGCCGCGGCTTCCTTGCGCGCCTTGGCAAGTTTTTTCTTCACCAGATCGCGCTTGAGCGGCGACAGGTAATCGACGAAAAGTTTTCCGGCCAGATGATCGAGCTCGTGCTGGATGCACACCGCCAGCACGCCCTGCGCTTCGAGCTCGAACGGCTGGCCGTCGCGGTCGAGGGCGCGCACGCGCACGCGGTTGGCGCGGTGCACGTCAGCGTAGATGCCCGGCACCGACAGGCAGCCTTCCTGATAGACCTGCTCGCCGTCGCGCTCGAGGATTTCCGGGTTGATGAAGGCCATCGGCGCAGCGCCGTTCTCGGACACGTCCAGCACCAGCAGGCGCTGGTGCACGTCCACTTGGGTGGCCGCCAAACCGATGCCGGGCGCGGCGTACATCGTTTCCAGCATGTCGTCGATCAATGCGCGCAGGGCGTCGTCCACCACCGCCACCGGCTTGGCCACGGTGCGCAGACGCGGGTCGGGAAACTCGAGGATGTTCAGCTTGGCCATGGCTCGAAGATGGGGCGCTAAGGCGCGGCGCACAAGGCCCGCGAGCCCATTGTAACGCCGGCGCTTGCATTTGGTCGGGGAAAATGGTCAATATGCCCGGCAACCTGCCCGGGGAAATCAGGTAGATAGCCGCCATGTTGAATCGAATGCTTGCGCTCGTGAGCGCCTCGCTGTTGACCGTTGCCTCCTACGCCCTCGCGGCGGATCTGCGCACCGACCACCCAGACACGTACGTCGTCAAGAAGGGCGACACGCTCTGGAACATTTCCGCGCGCTTTCTGAACAAGCCGTGGCTATGGCCGGAGATCTGGCACGCCAATCCACAGATCCACAACCCGCACCTGATCTACCCGGGTGACGTGCTGAGCCTGAAGTACATCGACGGCAAGCCGCAGGTAGAGATGACGCGCGGCGTGGCACTGGGCCCGGCGGTGGATACCATCCCGCTGTCGCAGGTCGAGGACTTCCTCAAGAATCTGCGCGTGATCGACAACCCCAAGACCTTGCCGTACATCGTCGGTCTGGAAGAAGATCAGGTGCGCGTGACCAACGGCCAGCTCGCCTACGCACGCGGCATCCCCAACGCACAGCCCGGCGACATGTTCGCCATCGTCCGCCCGACGGTCGCCTACGGTCGCAATCACCGCGGTTCGGGCGAGTACCAGCTGCGCAGCGACGATCTCGACTTCCGCGGCAACAAGCTCAACGGCACCAACTGGAACAACTACTGGAAGGACGTTTCCTACGGTCGCCGCGGCCAGCCCGACTATCTGGGGACCGAGATGAAGGAGATGTCGCTGGCGCAAGTCACCCGCGCGCAAGGCCACGGCATCGAGACCACCACCTTGCTGTTGATGGGCGGTGGCGCCGAGGTGCGTACCGGTGATCGGCTGGTGCCGGTCGAGGCGCAGCCCTACGACCTGCAGTTCTTCCCGCACCCGCCCAAGCAGCAGGCCACGACCGCCGACTACACGCGCTATCGCGTGATCGGCGTGCCCGACAACATCGCCGCCGCCGGCCCGCGCGAGGTCGTCGCCATCTCCGGCGGCAAGCTGGACAACATCGACAACGGCACGGTGTTCTCGGTATGGCGGATCGGCTCCAACGCCGCCGATCACGTCGCCCACCACAATGCCCTGGCCGCCGACCACGACCGCGTCAAGCTGGCCGATGAATACGAAGGGCATGTGATGGTGTTCCGCGCCTTCGATCGGATGAGCTACGCGCTGGTGATGGACGGCACCAAGGACATGCAGGTCGGCGACATCCTCAAGCACCCGGACGCCACCCGTTGATGCATGAACGGCGGCCAGGGATGCGCCGCCGGCCATGACCCGTCACCGCGACATCGCCAACGCCCGCGCCTGGATTGCGCTGATCCACGCGGGCGTTGCCGTTTCTGCGCTGCGCGCAGCGCTGGAGGAAGCCGGCAGCGCCGCTGCCGCGCTCGACCTGCCGGATGCCCGCTGGCAGGCGTTGGGTGCCAAGGCCGACACGCTGGCACGGCTGCGCAACGATCCGCCGCCAGCGCACTGTCTGGCGTGGCTGGAAGTCGACCGCCACCATCTGCTGGGCTGGGACGACCCCGACTACCCCGCGCTGCTGCGCCGCTTCCCGAGTCCGCCGGCGGCGTTGTTCGTCGAAGGCGACGCCGATCTGCTCTGGCACCCGCAGGTGGCGGTGGTCGGCAGTCGCAACGCCAGCGCCGGCGGCATCGACAACGCCCGCGACTTTTCCCGCGCGCTGGCCGCGTCCGGGTTGGTGGTGACCAGCGGCATGGCCGAGGGCATCGACGCGGCCGCACACGCCGCGGCGCTGGACGCCGGCGTGCCCACCGTGGCGGTGGTCGGCACCGGCACCGATGTCGCTTACCCGCGCAGCCACGCCCGGCTGGCGGCGCGCATTCGTGCGCACGGCGCGCTCGTCAGCGAGTTCCTGCCCGGCACGCCGGCGCGGCGCGAGCACTTCCCGATGCGCAACCGCATCATCGCCGGGTTGGCGCTGGGCACGCTGGTAATCGAGGCCGCCGACCGCAGCGGCGCGCTGATCACCGCGCGGCTGGCCGGCGAGGCCGGGCGCGAGGTGTTCGCGGTACCCGGCTCGATCCACAACCCACTGGCGCGCGGCTGCCATCGCCTGATCCGGCAAGGCGCCGCGCTGGTCGAGGACGCCCGCGAGGTGATCGCCGCGCTCGGGCCGGTGGCCGCCGAGCTGGCCGATGGCCTGCGCGCACGGCTGGCCGACGCGACGGTTGCGGCGGCCAGCACAGCCGGCACGGATTCCGCGGCCGCGAATGCAGCGACCGACGACCCCGACCACGCCCGCGTGCTGGCCGCGCTCGGCCACGATCCGGTCGCCATCGACACTCTCGTGGCACGCACGGGATTGACGGTGCCGCAACTGTCCTCCATCCTTTTGCTCATGGAGTTGCAAGGTCGGGTGAGCGCCGCACACGGACGCTACGCCCGCAGGTAAGTCCGGCAGCCCCAACCACCGCGCACAGCGCAGGCGGCAGAGGAATGAAAGAAGAAACGATTCTGGATGTCTTGCTGTACCTGTTCGAGCACTATTTCTACGCCGACCCGGAAGCGGTCGCGGATCGCGACTCCCTGCAGAACGGCCTGCTCCAGGCCGGTTTCTCGCGCAGCGAAATCAACAAGGCCTTCGACTGGCTCGACGACCTGTCGCGCCAGCGCCCGGCCTCGGCGCAGCCGTGCAACGCGGTCGGCCCGGTCCGCCTGTACGTCGAGCCGGAGCTGGCCAAGCTCGATACCGAAGCGCTGGGCTTTTTGATGTTCCTCGAACAACAGGGCATCCTCGACGCCGCCCAGCGCGAGCTGGTGATCGACCGGGTGATCGCGCTCGATCAGGAGCAGGTCGAGCTGGACGACCTGAAGTGGGTGGTGCTGATGGTGCTGTTCAACCAGCCCGGCGCGGAAGCCGCCTTCGCGTGGATGGAAACCCAGATTTTCGACGACGAGCCCGAGCCGCTGCACTGAAGGTTGCCTTTACGCCCGCTACCGCAAAATCACGGGTTCCCGTACTCGACCCCCGATGTTGCGATGGCGCTCAATCCCTGTTCCGAATGCCGCAACCCGGTGAGCGAGAAGGCCGCCGCGTGCCCGCGGTGCGGTTGCCCCGCGCCTGTCGAATCGGCAAGTGCCAGTGACCCGCGGCCACCGACGCCTCCGCCTCTGCCGCTGAGCCCAGCGCCAGTCGCTGCCGCACCGGCCACCAGCGCCATTCCGCGCAAGGTCATCATCCTGATCGTATTGATCGTCGTGCTTTTCCAAGCGGTCTGGGTGATGCGACTGATCACTGCGATCCTCATCCCGGCCCAGCAGGACTACAAGATCCGCGAAAAAGTCAGCGAAGGAGCAATCTTGGGTGACGGCAGCAAGACCGCCATGGCGGAGTTTTATTCGAACAAAAACTCATTCCCGAGTGCCAACGCCTCGGCGGGCGTGGCCACCGCCACCAGCATCGTCGGCAACTATGGTTCGAACGCCACCGATGCCGATGGGCAGGTCACGGTAATGAAAGAAGGCAGAGTGCTCACCTTCAAGCCTGCTGGAAGCTCTGGTTCGACGACTTGGGCCTGCACCACCGCATCGGGCTCAACGGTAAGCGCCAAATACCGACCAACGATCTGCCGCCCTTGATACCGCACGATCGGCGTTCGTCGCCGGCGCATGGCAGTCGGTCGCCGTTGCGCTTCAACGACGCACAGATGCCGCGCAGGTCGGCGCGTTGCGATAGGGCAGCAGCACCTTTCATCACTGAGGAGACATTTGCTGATGTCTGAAGCCACGTGGCATTACGTCGACAATGCCGGCCAGCGGCAGGGGCCGGTTGCTGCCGGGTTCATGCAGGCCGCATTTCGCGACGGTCGCCTGCGGCCCGAATCGCTGGTTTGGCGCGCAGGGCTTGCGCAATGGGTGTCGTTGCATGGCGTCGCGTTCGAGATGGGTCTGGGTGCCGTGCCGCCACCCATTCCGGCCCCACCGGCTGCAACCAGACCGCTGGGGAGCGACCCCACGATGCGAATGCTGCTCCCGGTGGGTCGGTCGCCGTGGGCGATTGCGGCCGGATACCTCGGATTGCTTGCCGTGACCGGAATTTTCGCCCCGTTCGCATTGGTGACCGGGATCATCGCGGTGATCGACATCAAGAAACACCCCGACACGCACGGCATGGGCCGCGCGATCTTCGGCATCGTGATGGGTGGCGCGGTTACCGGCCTGATCGCCTTCTTGTTGCTCTGACGTTGATGCGCCGGCTTGACAGCCTCGCCATTCAGGGCGCGTAGTTGCCAAAGGGGACGGTGCGGCCGGTCGTGCGCCCGCGCCGGGATTCGGTGCCGGCGCCGGCGGTCGGTTGGCGTCGCTTCGTCACGACAACCTTTCAATTCCGCATGGGGAGCCGATCAATGGACGAACAATGGTTCTACAGCCGTCAGGGCAACCAGACGGGCCCGGTCTCGATGGAAAAGCTCCGCGAACTGGCCGCCGCCGGGCAACTGTCCCCCGATGACATGGTCTGGCGCGAGGGGATGCCGGAGTGGATCGCGGCCCGTACCCTGTCGAGTGTGTTTCCACCGCGTGCGAGCGCGCCAGCGCCCTCCGCGCCCTCCGCGCCCTCCGCGCGCACCACGGCCCCGAGCGCCTCCGATGCAGCGCCCTGGGGCAGGTTCCTGTTTCTGGCACCCGTGCTGAAATATTTTTCCGAGGACGGGGGGCTGCGGCCCTTCGTGGCCGAAGCCTACCGCGTGATCGCGGGCTTTTTCATCATCGCCGGACTGTACGTGACCGGCGCGGCGATGAAAGGGATGGGCGACTGGCAGATCCGCGACTTGCCGGCAAAACTGCTGCTGTTCATCGCGGTCTGGGCGTGCATCGTCGCGGCCGTGCAGATCCTGCTGATCCGCTCGGCGAACATCGCCAGCCTGCCCAAATCCGAGTTCACCGTCATCCCCATCGTCTCGATCGTATTTCGGTCCATAGGCGAAGTCTATGCATCGGGCATCTTGATCGCGGGTTTGACCATCGCCATCTTCGCGCTGTTTTCCGATGACGCCGCCGGGATGCTGGCTGCGGCGCCCATACCCGGCACAGGCAGCATCGGCGGGTTCGTCGCCAATGCGGCCAGTTCGGTGTGGACGCACATCGTG
Source organism: Pseudomonadota bacterium (assembly GCA_018241125.1). Taxonomy (GTDB): domain Bacteria; phylum Pseudomonadota; class Gammaproteobacteria; order Xanthomonadales; family Xanthomonadaceae; genus SZAS-103. The sequence goes on from JAFEEL010000063.1 coordinate 49,729, forward strand.
GCAGCCTTCATGGTGCTGGGCGCCACGGCGTTTCTTGCCCTCTTTTACTTGGTGTCCTTCTATCTGCTCGCCGAGGCCACCCTGGTGGTCGTGGACATCGCGCGCAACGTTCGCGCCCTGCGGGAATCGGCCAAGGCGTGATCGCAGCGGGCAATACGGGACAGCCTACGGTATTCGGCACTGCACCGCGGTTTGGGCCGCTGGTGCGCACGGAATGACGCCGGGCAGAGTTGGCGCTCAACCCGTGCGCACTGGTCGCGGAAGCGCCCGACGCCGGCGCTGCGACCCTTCACGCCGCCCTGAGCACGAAATCCACGTGCACCGCGTCGTATGGGAACTCGATGCCGCCGTCGGTGCGACGCAGCACGCCGGCGTTCAACAGCGCGGTCACGTCGCCATGCACCGCCTTGACGTCGCGCCCCACGCGCCGCGCCGCCTCGCGGATGGACACGGCTCCCGCGCCGCACAGCGTCTTGAGCAATTCCCAGCGCTTGGCCGTCAGCACGCGCCACAGCAGTTCAGGCGTGGCGAAACGGATCCGCGCCGCCTTCTCGCCCTTGCCGGTTTTCCAGGCGCGCGAGAACGCGGCCAGAGAATCGTCCAGCGACGCCACTTCAAGAATCACGGTTTTCATGGTTCCACCTCGCAATTTCGGCCTTGAAATCGGCCACCAGCTGATCCGGACCCGAGAACACAATGGGCGACTCCACACCGCCGACATGCCGGTGATCGCCTTTGCCACGCTCGTTGTCGAAGCGCACGACGCATACGCCATGCACCACGTAGGCCAGTCGGTACTGGTAGCCATGCGTGCTCGGAGAAACCGGCTGCGGCACCCGCCACAGCACCAGTTCCACGAAAGAGTGCTCGTCGAACAGATCGCGGCGGTCGATCAGCAGCTCGGCTTGCATGTTGGAGAATATGCCAACGACCACAATCGTTGTCAATAACTCCAACACGCGCAAGCGCCGCATGGCGGGTGTAGCGGGTTGGAACGATCGACCAAACGCGCACCCGGCTTGACAGCCCCGCCTTCCGTGATGCCTTAATGAAAAAGGGGAAGGCGCGGCCCGCTGTCACGGCATGCCGGGTCTTGGGGCTTGCGCCGGCGGTCTTCCGCCCCCACCCAACCCTCCATCGCAAGCGGGGGGAGGGCTTTGCTTTTTTGTCCTCTGTCCTCTGTCCTCTGTCCTCTGTCCTCTGTCCTCTGTCCTCCGTCCTCTGTCCTCTGTCCTCTGTCCTCTGTCCTCTGTCCTCTGTCCTCCGCCCTCCGTCCTCCGCCCTCCGTCCTCCGCCCTCCGTCCTCCGTCCTCCGTCCTCTGTCCTCCGTCCTCCGTCCTCCGTCCTCTGTCCTCTGATGCCCAAGAACCTGCTCATCGTCGAATCCCCTGCCAAGGCCAAGACGATCAACAAATACCTCGGCAAGGACTTCACCGTGCTGGCCTCGTACGGCCACGTGCGCGATCTGGTGCCCAAGGAGGGCGCGGTCGATCCGGCGCGCGATTTCGCCATGCGCTACGAGACCATCGACAAGAACCAGCGGCACGTGGAGGCGATCGCCAAGGCGGCCAAGTCGGCCGACGGGCTGTATCTGGCGACCGACCCGGACCGCGAGGGCGAGGCGATCAGCTGGCACGTGGCGGAAATCCTGAAGGAGCGCGGCCTGCTGAAGGATCGCGCGCTGCACCGGGTGGTGTTCACCGAGATCACCCCGCGGGCGATCAAGGAGGCGGTGGCGCATCCGCGCAAGATCGCCGCCGATCTGGTCAACGCGCAGCAGGCGCGGCGGGCGCTGGATTATCTGGTCGGCTTCAACCTCTCGCCGGTGCTCTGGCGCAAGGTGCAGACCGGCTTGTCGGCCGGGCGCGTGCAGTCGCCGGCGCTGCGCATGATCGTCGAGCGCGAGGAAGAAATCGAAGCCTTCGTGCCGCGCGAATACTGGTCGATGGAAGCCGACGTGGCGCATCCGGCGCAAGCCTTCGTGGCGCGCCTGAGCAAGCTCGACGGGCACAAGGTCGAGCAGTTCACGCTCACCGCGGCCGGTGGCGCGCACGCGGCGCGCGACAAGCTGCTCAAGGCCGCCGGCGGCGCGCTGCGGGTGGCCGACGTGACCCGCAAGGAGCGCAAGCGCCGGCCAGCGCCGCCGTTCATCACCTCCACCTTGCAGCAGGAAGCGGCACGCAAGCTCGGCTTCACCACCCGGCGCACGATGCAGGTCGCGCAGAAACTGTACGAGGGTGTGGCACTGGGCGAGGAGGGCACGGTCGGCCTGATCAGCTACATGCGTACCGACTCCACCCACCTGTCGGCCGAGGCGCTGGGCGAACTGCGGCAGGTGATCGCCCGCGAGTTCGGCGCCCACGCGCTGCCGGACAAGCCCAACTTCTACAAGACCAAGTCCAAGAACGCGCAAGAAGCGCACGAAGCGGTGCGTCCGACCTCGGCGCTGCGCACGCCGGCCTCGGTGGCGCGCTACCTGCCCGACGACGAGCGCCGGCTGTACGATCTGATCTGGAAGCGCTCGGTGGCCTGCCAGATGGTGCCGGCCACGCTGGACACGGTCAGCATCGAGCTGGCCTGCGGCTCTGCGCACGCCTTCCGCGCCAGCGGCACCACGGTGATCGATCCGGGGTTTCTGGCGGTGTACGAGGAAGGCCGCGACAACAAGTCCGCCGACGACGAGGACGAAAACCGCAAGCTGCCGGCGATGCAGATCGGCGATGTCATCCCGCTGGCCGGCATCCGCACCGACCAGCACTTCACCGAGCCGCCGCCGCGCTTTTCCGAAGCCTCGCTGGTGAAGGCGCTGGAGGAATATGGCATCGGCCGGCCCTCGACGTATGCGGCGATCATCCAGACGCTGGTGTTCCGCAAGTACGTCGAACTGGAGAGCCGCCGCTTCCGTCCCACCGACGTCGGCCGCGCGGTCAGCCGATTCCTGTCCAGCCACTTCGCGCAGTACGTGGATTACGACTTCACCGCCAAACTCGAAGACGAGCTCGATGCAGTGTCGCGCGGCGAGGAGGACTGGGTGCCACTGATGCGCCGCTTCTGGGAGCCATTCAAGGCGCTGGTGGATGAAAAGACCGACTCGGTCGAGCGCGGCGATGCCACCGGCGCGCGCGAGCTGGGCACCGATCCCAAAACCGGCAAGCCGGTCAGCGTGCGCCTCGGGCGCTTCGGCGCGTTCGCGCAGATCGGCCGCAAGGAAGACGAGGAAAAGCCGCGCTTCGCATCCTTGCGCCCCGGGCAGAGCCTGCACACCATCGGCCTGGAAGACGCGCTGGCCTTGTTCCTGCTGCCGCGCACGCTGGGAGAGGATCACGGCGAACCGGTCAGCGTGGCGATCGGCCGCTTCGGGCCGTTCGCCAAGCGCGGTGCGACCTACGCCTCGCTGGGCAAGGACGACGACCCGTACACCATCGGCTTCGAGCGCGCCCTGCACCTGATCCGCGAGCGCGAAGCATTCCTCGCCAATCGCCTCATCAAGAAATTCGACGGCAGCCCGATCGAAGTGCTCAACGGTCGCTATGGGCCGTACATCACCGATGGCGAAAAGAACGGCAAGATTCCAAAGGATCGCGAACCGGCGTCGCTGACCCAAGCCGAATGCGAAGAAATTCTCGCCAAGGCACCGGCACGCCCCGCGCGCGGCCGCTTCGCGCGCAAGGGCGCGGTCGCGAAAGCCCCGGCGAAGGCTGCCAAACGGGTGGCCGAACCCAAGCCGGCGGTGGCGAAGAAATCTACGGCAAAGAAGGCGCCGGCAAAAAAAACGGCCAAAAAGACAGCGGCAAAAAAAGCGGCGAGCAAGCCGACGAAGTAGACCCCGCCACTCGCCGATCCAAGTGTTTGCCCGGACGATCGGCGCAATCAGGGTGCTGAAGATCGGGCCTGTCGTTCAACAGCCGAAGGCTGGTCAATGCCCTCCCACCGGTCGAGTCGGCTTCTGTGGGTGCAGTTTTTCGTGGGAGCGGCTTCCAGCCGCGACACCTGTAATGTGATACGGCTGGACGCAGTTCATCCGCAACCATCGCGAACGCCTGGCCTTCCCCATCACAATCCGGTCACCGCAAGACCTCGTACGCACGTTTGCCTTCGTTCCCTAGCCGTCATCCATCCCATGTCCGACCGCCTCGACATCCCGCAAGCCGTCGCCATCCTCCGCCGTGGCGGGGTGATCGCCTACCCGACCGAGGGCGTGTGGGGCTTGGGCTGCGATCCGTTCGACGCCAACGCGGTGCGCCGGCTGCTGGCGATCAAGCAGCGCGAGGAGTCCAAGGGCCTGATCCTGATCGCCGCGCAACTGGCGCAGATCGCCGCATTGATCGACATCGATGCGCTGCCGCCCGCGCGCCTGCGCGCGGTGCGCGCGAGCTGGCCCGGCCCGCACACCTGGACCGTCCCCTGCCCGCCGTCGGTGCCGGGCTGGCTGCGCGGCGCACATGCCTCGATCGCCCTGCGCGTGAGTGCGCTCCGCGACGTGGTCAAGCTGTGCAATGCCTTCGGCGGCCCGCTGGTGTCCACCAGCGCCAACCTCTCCGGGCAACCGGCGGTACGCCTGTTCGAGGAACTCGACCCGGCCCTGCTGCGCCTGCTCGACGGCGTGCTGGAAGGGGAAACCGGCGGCCTGCTCACGCCCACGCCGATCCGCGACGCCGCCAGCGGCATCGCGTTGCGCGCCTGACTGGCGGCCCGGTTCGTTTTACGGATCCGTCCCTGCCTGAACCGTTCGTGGTGAGGAGGATCGGTCGAGAACACCGTTCGAGCCGATCCGTCTCGAACCACGGCTCCCCAGCACCGAACCGTTCGTGGTGAGGAGGATCGGTCGAGAACACCGTTCGAGCCGA
>JAFEEL010000064.1 GCA_018241125.1 Pseudomonadota bacterium
TTCCGCAGTTGACCGCTTACCCGCTTCGGGAAAGCCTTTGCACGTGGTCGCTTGGTGGGTTCTTGCCCGTCACCTGATGGGTGATGGTCGCTACGCACCCGATTGCACGCCGCGGAGGGCGTCTGGCTGTGTTGCTCCTCCTTGGGGGTGGCGGACCCGCGCGTCGTCGCGCCTTGCCAGCCGCCCTCCGCGACGCACACTCGGGCGCGTCCAACTGCGGAAACTAGGTTGAATGATTCGCCGCCAACGGCCATCGCGGGCAACCCGCCGCTGATCGAGGTCGCCGGCTTGGGCAAGCGCTACGGCGATTTCACCGCCGTCGATGACCTGTCGTTCGCGGTCGGTGCGGGCCAGGTCATGGGCCTGGTCGGCCCCAACGGCGCCGGCAAGACCACCACCCTGCGCTGCCTGTGCGGGATCATCCCGGCGACTTTCGGCCATGCCTTGATCGGCGGCATCGACGTGGCGGCCGACCCGGTGGCGGCCAAGCGCCAGCTCGCCTTCATCCCCGACGAGCCGCGGCTGTTCGACCACCTCACCGTCGAGCAGCACCTGAACTTCGTCGCCCGCCTGTACGGCGTGGCCGATTGGCAGGCGCGTGCGCAGCCGCTGCTGGACGAACTGGAAATGGCCGACAAGCGCAAGCTGCTGCCGGCCGAGCTGTCGCGCGGGATGAAACAAAAGCTGGCGATCGCCTGCGGCCTGCTGCACGCGCCCAGGGCCGTCATTCTCGACGAGCCGCTGACCGGGCTGGATCCGCACGGCATCCGCCGCATGAAGGATTCGATGCGCCGACTGGCGGCCGCCGGCACCGCGATCATCCTCAGCTCGCACCTGCTGGGCTTGGTCGAGGAAGTGTGCACGCATCTGTTGATTCTGAAAGAAGGCCGCAAGGTCGCCGACGGCAGCGTGGCGCAGGTGCGCCAGCGCTACGCGGCCGCTGCCGATGCGAGTCTGGAAGACGTGTTCTTCGCCGCCACCGACGCGACGGAAAGCCCGCGCGCGTGAACGCCGACGCTCGTGAACACCCGCTGCGCGCCGTGGTCGGCGCGTTCGCCTTCCTGCTGACGCGCTCGCTCGCCAATCGTGTCATGCAGCGGCTGCGACGACTGCGCCAGCCGAAGTATCTGATTGGCTCGCTGGTGGCGATCGCGTATTTCTATTTCGTGTTCTTCCACCGCGCGGGCGCACCGACGGGCGCCTTCGTGAAGGCGGCGCCGGCGGTCGCGGCGGGCTGGACAACGGTGGTTGCCTTCGGGCTGCTGGTGTCCACTCTCGGTTACTGGGTGTTTGCAGGAGCGAGCGCGCGGCTGGCGTTCACGCAAACCGAGATCGCCTTCCTGTTTCCTGCCCCGCTCACGCGCACCACGCTGATCCATTTCAGCCTGCTGCGCGCGCAACTGCGGCTGGTGCTGCTGTCGTTGTTGATGGGGGTGCTGTTTCGCCGCGGGTCGGCGCTCGGCGCGGGCACGTTGCAGTTCTCGCTCGCTTATTGGCTGCTTTTTTCGATCACCGAAATGCACACGCTGGCGGCCTCGTTCACCCGGCAGCGCCTGCTCGATCTGGGCGTGCGCCCGTGGTTGCGGCGCATGGTCGTTGCCGTGTTCGCGCTGACCGCGCTGCTGGCCTGCGGCTGGGCGCTGCGCGGGAAGGTGCATTGGCCGCCGGCCGCGATCTGGGCGGGCGGGACGCCGGCACTGTTGCAGTGGTTCGATGGCATCCTCGCCACGGCGCCGCTGAACTGGCTGCTGACGCCGTTTCGCTGGGTGGTGGCCCCGATGTTCGCGCCCGACGCGGCCACCTTCGCGCGCGACCTGCTGCCGGCGCTGGCGCTGCTGGTCGCGCACTACGTGTGGGCATTGCGCGCGCAGGTGTCGTTCGAAGACGCCTCGCTGGCCCATGCCCGCCGCCGCACCGAAAAGATCGCGGCGATGCGCGCCGGTCGCTTGAGCGAACGCGCGCCGACGCAGCCGCGGCGCGAACCGTTCGCGCTGGCCGGGCAGGGCTTCGCGCCGCTGGCCTTTCTGTGGAAGGGCTTGATCGCGCTGGGGCCGATGTATCGCCTGCGCAATTGGTTGATTGCCTGCGGGATCGTGGTCGCGCTGTGCCAGTGGCTGGCCGCCGACCCGCTGCGGCGGCCGATCCTGACCGTTGTCGGCATCATGTTAACGGCGATGGGCGGTTGGCTGCTGGTGCTCGGGCCGATGATGGTCCAACGTGGCATGCGCCGCACGTTGGAGCAGATGGATATCCTCAAGGCCGCGCCGCTGCGCGGCTGGCAGATCGCGCTGGGCGAGTTGCTTTCGCCTGCTGCGGTGATGACGTGCTTGGCGTGGTTGCTGTTGGTGATCGGCGTGGAGGCGCTCGCGCACTCGCCGGAGCGATCCCTGCGCGCACCGCCGGACATCGCTGCCGCCGCCTTCGGTGCCGCTCTGATCGTGCCGCCGCTGTGCGCGTTCATGCTGTCGCTGCCGTTCGCCGGCCTGCTGTATTTTCCGGCGTGGGCCGGCGATACCGGGCAGGCCGCGCGCGGCTTCGAAGCGATGGGTGCGCGCCTGATCTTCATGGGCGGCTACGTGCTGGTGCTGGCGTTATCGCTGCTGCCGGTGGCGCTGATCGGCGCGCTCGGCTTCTGGTTGGGCGAGCGTTTCATCGGCCTCGCCGCCGGCCTGCTGCTGGCCGCGCTGCTGGCCTGTGCGGGGTTGGTGCTGGAAGTGGTGTTCTCCATCGACCTGTTGGGCCGGCGCATCGATGGCTTCGACGTGTCGCAGGAGTTGAGCTGAGCGCTTCGTTGCTACCCGTCATCCCCGTCTTGCGGCACGCCCGCAACGGTTCTCGCGCAGGTGCGCAAACTGGGCAAGGAGTTTCTGCTGGCCGCGCGCGAGATCGGGCACGCCTTCATTTCCGTTCGCGGTGAGCAGGACGTGGCGAGATCGCAGAACCTGCCCCGGACTCGATCCGGGGTCGAGCACGCCCGTCTCGAACCACGCTCGCAGGGCACCATCCCCACGCTCAAGGGGCGCTAAACTCGCCGCGTTCGGCAGGAGCTTGTGCCCGTGGCCAACGCGGAACCCTACACTGCCGGCGCGGGCGTGCCGGGCGAGTCATGGATCGAGCGCGATGCGCCCGCTCGCGGCGCGATGCTGGCGGAAATCCTCGCCCAGGTTTCGCGCGAGGCATTGCAGGGCGAGGGGCTGGACGACGTTTTGCAGCGCATCGTGGAATGCCTGCGCCGGCGGCTGCCGGTGGCCATCGCCAGCATCATCCTGCTCGATCAGGGTGGGGCGCATTTCAATCGCGAGGTGTATGCCGGTGATCTGTCGCTGGCGCAGCCGATGGAACTGCCGTGGTCGGTGAACGTGGGCGCGGCCGGGCGCTGCGCACGCACCGGGCAGGCGCAGTTGATCGCCGACGTGGCCGCCGATGTGGATTACGTGCCCGGCAACGCGGCCGTCTGCGCCGAATACATCGTGCCGATCCGCCACCGCCAGCGCCTGCTGGGCGTGCTGAACATCGAGAGCACGCACGCAGATTTTTTCGATGCCCACGCCTGCGCGGTGTTCGATGCCATCGCCGAGCAGGTCGCCGGTGCGATCCATCTGGCGCGGATCGCCGCCGAACTGGAAACCGCCAACGCCCGCCTGCGCGAGCTGTCGCTGCGCGACGGCCTGACCGGGATCGCCAACCGCCGTTGTTTCGACGAACGGCTGGCCGCGAACTGGGCGCTGCTGGCGCGCGAGGGCGGCTGGCTGGCGCTGCTGATGGTGGATGCCGACTGCTTCAAGGATCTCAACGATGCCTGCGGCCACCTGCACGGCGACGATTGCCTGCGCGAACTGGCGCGCATCTGCGCCGGGCTGGCGGTGCGCGAATCCGATCTGGCCGCCCGTTACGGCGGCGAGGAGTTGGTACTGCTGCTGCCCGGTTGCGAACTGGCCGATGCCCAGCGCATCGGCGAAACCCTGCGGGCGCGCGTGCTGGAAGCCGCACTGCACCATCCGGCCTCGGCGGTCGCCGCGCAGGTCACGGTGAGTATCGGCGTGAGCGCGGTGCGTCCGCGCCGCGATCTGCGCTCGGAGGATTTGATCGCCGCCGCCGACCGCGCGCTGTACGCGGCCAAGCGCGGCGGGCGCAATCGCGTGGTCGGCTGTGCGGTGGATGGGTCGCCGCCGGTGGCCTGAACACGCGGTGCGTGCGGCGGTTCGTCACGGCCGCAGTTGCAGTTCGGTGCGCGGTGAAATCCGATTGCGATCGCGCCCATGGGTGTGTGGCGTACGTCAGGGCCGCAGTTGCAGTTCGGCGCGCGGAAAGTCGATCGCGATCGCGCCCATCCGCGACAGTTGATCCATGCCCAGAATCAACGCCGGGCCGTCGTCCAGCCCGAGCGTGCGGAACACCGGCATGTCCGCGAAGCGAACCGTCGGGCGCGCGAAGGTCACTGCGCCGATGTCGATGCGTGCCGGGGTGGCCTGTTCGACCATGCGCTCTTGCCCGAAGCCGTCGGCGAAGGTGCCGCCCGGACTCAAACGCGCGTCACCGGGCGTCAGTCCCAGTGCCGCCTGCAACTGCGGATTGCCGATGTCGTACGGCGCGCCGGTATCCACCAGCGCCTTGGCCGGCACGCCATCGATGCGCACGTCCACGATCAGGATGCCGTGGCGCAGTTGCCCGGGGATCGCCGCGAAACCGGGCGGCGTGGGTGCCGACGGGCTGGCGATCAGCGTGCGTGCGGTCAGGTCGAGTTCGACCCGCCCGTGCGCGAACGGGGCCATGCCGAGCACGCCGTCCGCCGCCAAGCCGGGCAGCGCCGGCAATGGCGCGCCGCGCAGGTCGAACAAGTCGGTGCGCAGGGTATCGACCGCGACGGTGCGCGTGGCGGCGTCGCCGATACCGGCCGTCACCTGCGTCGCCGCGCCCGTGCGCAGCCCCAGTCGTGCCGCCAGCGTCTGCGCGATCGCCACTCCGGTTGCGGCCGAATCCACGGTGAAGCGGAACGGCCCGCGACCATCGAGCAACACGTCGGCCTGCATGCGTCCGTTGGCGTCGGCGTGCAGCGGCATGGTGCCGACCGGTGTGGGCGGCGGCGAGGTTTCGATGGCAGCCGTTGCGCCGCCGGCGTGCAGCAGCAGCGCGGTGAGGGCGAGCGATTGCAGCATGGGCGCGGGCATGCGGGGCAGTATGGCATCGCGTTGTCGCGCTGCCCATGCAAGGCGAGCCCCCACGCCGCCTCGCTGCCCCGCAGCCCGCATGCCCGCGTTCGTTATCCGGTGCCTGCTGCCGTCGTCGAAGCGTGCGCGCCGGAGCGTGTCGATGCAGGCGTTTGCCGGTGCCTGAATCGGTGCAGCCACACGACCGCGAACAACAACAGCCAGAGCATCCCGCAGACCATGGTGACGACGTAGGCCGGCCAATACTCGACCCGGCCCACTCGCAGCATCAGCAATGCCAGCACGCCGCCCCACAGCACCGACAGAAAAATCCCGGCCCACGCCACCACGTTCCAGGTCAGCCAGACGTCCGCCCAGCGATCCGGATGGTTCGCTGGGTGGTCGTGGCGGCGATCGCGATCGAACAAGGCCATGGCGTCACCGCCATCCGCAGGAGGTGGGTGCGTTCGGCGCGCTGGACGCTGCCCAGTGGGGTGTCGCCACGAACTGCCGGCTCAGGCTGCCGGCGTTGCGCGCATCGGCGTTTTGCAGCAAGCAGGCGAGCTGCGCGGTTGCTGCCGTGGCGGTTTGCGCAGGGGCGCCGCACACGGCCGCCAGCCCGAGCTGGCCGGCGGTGGTGGCGACCCTGACGATGCCTGCGCGCATGGGCTTGCGACCTTCAGTGCCCGTACGGCGTGCCGTCGCCGTGGACGCGCTGGTCTTGCGTCCAGCCGGCTCCGGGGTTGGCGTTGGGATCGTTGGTGCCGTAGGTGCCGCCCTGACCGTTGGACCACGAGTAGTTGGCGTTGCCGTTGTAGGTGTTGTAGGTGCCGTTGGCACCGGAGTAGGTCTGGCGGTCGAGCGCGTAGTTGACGACATCGGCGGTGTTGCGGCTGCGCTGTACCATCTGCGCATTGAACCGGGCATTGCGGGCGTCGCCTTCGCGCTGCATCTGGTTCATGAACCGATTGTGTTCATCGGTCATGCGTTGGGTGGCGGCGTTGGCGATCTGGTTCTGTGTCCCTTGCACCTGCGCCATCCACGCTGGGTTGGTGCGCGGGGCTTCGAGTTGGTTGGCGTCGACGTAACGCGCAAGCGCGTCGAGCTGGCCGTGCGGCGCGCGCACAATATCCACGCTTGCGCTGCAAGTTTCGGGCATGTGCATTCCCACCGCGCCGACGCTGGAGTTCATGAAGCACGTCACGGTGGCGCGATAGCGCTCCTCGCCTTGCTGGGTCTGCACGCGGATCGCGCCGACATCCACCAACGGGTAGCTGTGCATTCCAGAAATCGAATTGTTGCCGGACATGGTGGCCGAGAGTTGGTTGTAGCTGGCTCGTGCGGCTTGTTGGTAGGCGCCATCGACCGGCATCGTGCCGACGATCTTCATCGGGCCGCGGTTGTCGATGGATTGCACGAACCGGACCAGGAAATCCTGTGCGCGCATGGCCTGCCGCAGCGGCAGGCATCCCGGCGGCTGCTGAAACGCCATCCCGTCGATCCACTTCCAGGTCAGATTGGGTTCCAGCACGGTCTGGAAACGCCCATCGGCCGACGTGGCCACGCCGGAAGCGGACGGGATGCCCGTGCACATGCGGCTCATCGAGCCTTGGAACTTCCAGCCCGCAGGCGCGCGCATCTGCGCGGCCGGCATGTTGCCGTACTGCGGGTCGGCGATGGTGTGGGTTTCCAGCGGCGTGGCGGCCAGCGCGGATGCCGACCCAGCGGTCAGGCCGATGGCGAGGGCGGCGGCGAGCGCCGTGGGCAGGGCGCAATGGCGACAGGGACGATCCATGGCGTTCTCGGATGGGGGGCGGGCCGGGTGTGGACGCAGCGAGCGCGCCCAACCCATCCATACGGGAAAGCGCCGGCAAGACGACACGTAAGCGGAACTTTTGCGCAGCATCGGTCGGGCCGCCTGCTAGCAGGCTGTTGAAAAACAGCCTGCTGATGCGATCCATGGACGGATCGCACGCCAATCAAACACGCAAGTGTTTGATTTGGCGGAGCCGAGTACGGGCATGTACCGGACTCGGCGCGTTGAAA
>JAFEEL010000065.1 GCA_018241125.1 Pseudomonadota bacterium
GCACGTCCGCTCAAGCGCGCCATCCAGCAGCAACTGGAGAACCCGCTGGCGCAGCGCATCCTCGCCGGTGAGTTCGGCGCCGGCGACACCGTGAAGGTCGATGCCGCCGGCGGGGCGCTGGTGTTTGGCAAGACGACCTGAAAGCTACTCGTTCTTGCCTGCCTCCAACGTCGCCAAGGTCTGCTGCCACTGGTCGAGCTTCGCGTCGTGGCCCTTCCCGGGTTCGGCGGCATTCCACGCCGAATACAGGTCCACCAGTGCGCGTGCGCTATCGCGTGCGTCCTTCGATCCGGGGCCGAAGTTGGCGGCGATGCGCCATGCGTCGGTCAGCGTGTTTTCCGCCGATGGATAGTCGTGCAGGCCGGTTTGCGCGGTGCCCATGGCGGTGAGGAATCGTGCGAGCAGCCAACTGTTATCCCAGTGCTTGCGTACGTCGGCCTCGGTCGGGGCGAGCAGGCTGAGCGCGTCGGCGTATTTGTGTTGTGCGACCAGGGCAGCGGCGTTGCGGTCGAGCGCGAGCATCGACTCGTAGCGCTCGCGCGTGGATTGCAGCACGATGAGATCCTCGGGTTTCCAATCGACCGGCGGTTGCGCGGGGAAACCGAAGGCCACGGCGCGGCGCTGCAATGCAGCCATTTCGCCAGCTTGGGAGATGTCGGCGATCCACTGCGCGGCTGGGTAACTGGCGCGTTGGCTGGGGCGCAGCTTTTGGTCGATGTCCGTGAGGTAGACGTACAGCCGCCGCGTCTGCGTTGCTTCTTCGGCTTCCGGCGTGCCTGCGGCGACCGCCTTGACGACGGTGAGGCCGATCATGCGCGAGATCAACGCGCCGTTGGAACGCATCATGGTCACGCCGATGGTTCGGCAGTCGGCGACGAGCTGTGGGTCGGGAATCACCGGCGAATTCGCGCTGGCACCGCAACTGTAGATCAGCCGCTGCCATGCGGTCATGAGCAGGCGCTCGCTTTCCTCGCGTGCGATCACCGCGGTCATGGGTTGATTCGGAGCGATGATGGCTGCCGGACGCGCGAGCAGCGGTGGCGCCGGCACGTTCGCGGTGGTGACGGCCTTGGAAACCGCCGCTACCGCTGCGCCGAGGTAGTCGTCGAAGCGGGTGCGCCGGGCCGCCTCGTGGAGCGCCGCGCGCGATTGCTGGCGGTCGGTCGCGTTCATCGACAGCAGCAGCCACGCATACATGTTGTCAGGGTCGAGGCGTGTCAGTTCCTTCGTGGCGTCCGGGCGCAGGCACAGGCGCCCGTCGTCATTGGACACGCATTCGGCCGCGGCGATCTGCCACAACAGGTGATCGTCCGGATGTGCGGACAATCCCACCTTCAAGGCGTCAACGAATGTCTTCGAGTGATCGTTCGCGGAATCCGTGTAGCTGAGCAGGGCGATGTACAGTTCCTTGTGCGGATCGTTGCCCGCTCGTAGCGTTTGCACCATCTGCCGCCGGTAACCCACGCCCAGCACGTCCACGATCTTGCTGAACAAGGTCGTCGCGCTGTCGGCGTTTTGCGCGTCCAGCGCCTTGATGAAGGTCGCCAGCGCATCGGCCTGACGTGCCTGGTTGTCGGGCAGGCGCTTGCGCAACCATGCGAGCAGATCGTCGGCACGCTGGTCGTCGTCGCCGGTGTAGGCGAACAGGTGCGCGCCAATTTCGTTGGCGATCACGGCGCGGTCGCGCTCGGAAACGACCACGTCGCGCTGGGCGGCAGCCGCCTGCCACTGCGAGGTCGTTGCGGCCGCTCCCGAGGCCAGAGTCAGCAGCGCGAATGCCAGCGCGGCAGCGAACTTCGGCTCGCGGCGCATCCAGCGCTGCGCGCGTTCGGCAAAGCCGATGCGGCGCACGCTGACCGGCAAGCCATTGCGTGCGCGGCGTAAATCATCCGTCAGTTGCGCCACGCTGGCGTAGCGATCGGACGGTTGCAGTTCCAGACACTTCATGCAGACCGCATCCAGATCGCGCGGGATTTTCGGGTCGATCTGGCGCGGGGCGCGGATGCGGCCGGCGGCGGCGCGACGCAGTACGTCGTCGGGATTGCCCTCGCCATGCGGCGACACGCCGGTCAGGCAGCGATAGAGGATCGCGCCCAGCGCGTAGATGTCGGTGGCTGGCGTCAGGCGGTATTGCTTGATGAGGATTTGTTCCGGGGCCATGAAGCTCGGCGTGCCGGACACCTCCTGCGCATCCACGCCGCCCTTGGCATCCATGTGTCGCGCCAGCCCGAAATCGGCGATCAGCGGCTCGCCGCGTTCGTCGAGCAATACGTTGGCGGGCTTGAGATCCAGGTGCAGCAAGCCGAGCCGGTGCGCGTAGTCGATCGCCTCGCACAGCTTGAGCAGCAAGGCGGTGGCGTCGGCGGTCGACATCAGGCCGGCATCGAGCACGGAGGCCAGCGAGCGGCCCTTGATCAGCGGCATCGAGAAGTAGTGCATGCCTTCGACCGAACCGACTTCGTGCACCGGCACGATGTTCGGGTGCAACAGACGCGCGGCCGCGCGGGCTTCGGCAAGGAAGCGCGCGACACCGGTCGGATCGGCGAACCAGTCGGCGATGAACTTGATGGCCACGTCACGATCGAGGCTGCGCTGGCGGGCGCGGTACACCACGCCCATGCCGCCGCGGCCGATTTCTTCCAGCAGTTCGTAATCGCCGAACTGCCGCTGCGCGGGGTCGGACAAATCCAGCTGCGGCCAGTTCGGGGTGGTACCGACGCTGGCGTCGGCGATCACCGCGCGGGCCATCGACAGCAGGATCGAATCGGCCGGATCGGGGCGGGTGGGGACGGTACTTTCGGGTTGCTGGTTCATGGGCACTCTCCTTGGGTTCAACCCACGATTACCGGCCATGCGGGCAAATGTGACAGCCGCGTCACCGCCCCTGGAGGATGGCCTGCACCGCGTCCCATTCCCCGGCGAAGGATGCTGCATCGGCGCACAGGTCGGCGACGAGGCTGCGCATCTGCTCGCGCAGGCGCTTGCGCAGGCGGTTGATCTCCACCGTCAAGGTGTTGGCGGGCAGGCCAAGCGAGGCGGCCATTTCCTTGAGTTCGCCGTGTTCGGGCGGTGAGGACAGCAATGGCAGCAGCGTTTCGAACAGATCGCCGCGACCGCGCGCGCCGTACTGCGCGCGTTGCGCATCGACCGCGCGGGCGGTGAGCGCCAACGCGAAGCGCAGGTCGAACTGGTGGTCAGCATCGGGGGCCGGATCGGTGAGATCGTCCGGCGCGATGTCTGCGCTCGCCGCCGGTTCACGCACGCTGCGCAGGCGCGACAAGTGGCGACGCAGCAACACCCGCAGGAAGTTCCGGAAGCTGCCGCGTTGCGCATCGGCGCGCGACCACCAATCCAGCTCGTAGCTCGCCGCGAGGAACGATTGCGTCGCGTCCTGCGCGGCATCGGCGGGCATGCGCGCGCGGAAGAAGGCGAGGATTGGCGCGCGGTAGGCGCGCACCAGTGCGCCAAAGGACTCGCGTCCCGAAGGCGTTGGCCCGGCTTGGCGGAGCAGGCTCCACTGCGTGCTGGGGAAGTGCGGCATTTGAACATCGTCTGGGCGTCGTGAAACCTTCAACAACATCGCATAAGGTGGTGTGTTGGCGAGTGCTTCCCCTCATCCGCCCTTCGGGCACCTTCTCCCGATGGGAGAAGGAAGGCAAGCGATTCACGTCGTCCCCGTGTACTGGCTACTGCGTGCAGATTACCTTTCTGTCCTCTGTCCTCTGTCCTCTGTCCTCAACCCGCCCGCAATGCCCGAAACGGCGGCGCTGACATCACCATCTCGGCCAGCGAGTGCGCCAGTTCGCGCTCGGCCAGCACGGTGCCGTCGGCGCCGCGTTCGAGCAGGTGGCGCACTTCGCCATCGCTGTGCGCGCGGGCCAGTACGCCGATGGCCGGGTTGATCTCGCGCTTGAGGCGCGCGATGGCCTCGCCGGCCTCCAGCGCGCGCGGGATGGCGAACACCGCCATCTGCGCGTCGGCGGCACGGGCTTCCTCCAGCACCTGTTCGGCGGCGACATTGCCGCGCACCGCAGGGAAGCCATCGGCGCGCGCGCGGGCGATCTTGTCGGCGTCATCCTCGATCACCACCACCGGCACCTCGCGGTTGGACAACAGCATCGCCAGTTGCGCACCCACGCGGCCGTAGCCCACGACGATGGCGTGGTCGCGGATGTCGGCGGGCAGCGGGTACAGGCGGTCGTCTTCGTCATCGTCGCTGGGCGTGGCCAGCGACGGTTCGTGTTTTTCCTCCTGCGCCTGATAGCGATCCAGCCAGACGAAGGCGAACGGGTTGGCGATGATCGACAGCAGCGCCGCGGCGAGGATGAGATCGCGCGCGTCGGCGCCGAGCACGCCGAGGCCGGCGCCGAGCGAGGCCAGGATGAAGGAGAACTCGCCGATCTGCGCCATGCTCACCGCCAGCGTGGTGGCGGCCAGCTTGGGCAAGCCCATCAACCGAGAGAGGCTGAACGCGACTGCCGCATTGCCCACGGTGACGATGAGGAAGGTCGCCAGCACTTCCCACGGATGCTCGAACAGGATCAACGGGTTGAACAGCATCCCGACCGAGACGAAAAACAACACCGCGAACGCATCGCGCAGCGGCAGCGAATCGGCAGCGGCCTTGTGGCTGAGCTCGGACTCGTTGAGCAGCATGCCGGCGAAGAACGCGCCCAGCGCGAACGACACGTCGAACAATTTCGCCGAACCGAACGCTACGCCCAGCGCGATCGCCAGCACCGCCAGCGTGAACAGTTCACGCTGCCCGGTGCCGGCGACCTTTTCCAGCAACCACGGGATGAAGCGCCGTCCGACCACCAGCATCACCGCCACGAACCCGCAGACCTTGAGCAAGGTCTCCCCCAGCGCAGTGGCGATCTGTGCCGCGCCTTGCGCATCGCCCTTGCCGCCGCCGAGCACGCCGGCCAACGCCGGCAACAGCACCAGTGCCAGCACCATCGCCAGATCCTCGACCACCAGCCAGCCGATGGCGATCTGCCCGCGGTGGGTCTCCAGCAGGCGGCGGTCCTCCAATGCGCGCAGCACCACCACGGTGCTGGCCACCGACAGCGCCAGCCCGTACACCACGCACTGCGCCAGCGGCCAGCCAAACGCCTTGCCCAACGCGGTTCCGATCAGGGTGGTGGTCGCGATCTGGCCGAGCGCGCCGGGGATGGCGTGGCGCTTGACCGCGATCAGTTCGGCCAGCGAAAAATGCAGGCCAACGCCGAACATCAGCAAGATCACCCCGATCTCGGCCAGTTGCGGGGCCAGCGTCTGGTCGGCGACGAAGCCGGGAGTGAACGGGCCGGCGACGATGCCGGCCACCAAGTAGCCTACCAGCGGCGACAACCGCAGCTTCTGCGCCAGCATGCCCAGCGCGAAGGCGAGCACGAAGCCCATGCTGAGGATGGCGATCAGGGAAGTGGGGTGGTGCATCGGCGGCCTCGCCCTCGGGTTCGGGTCGATAGTGACCGCAGCGGCGCCAGTGCGCAAACCGCGTGCGCCAGGTCATGCCGAAGCCGCCTTCACCGCGTCGTCCACGCTCCAGTCGTCCAGGGTTTCGGTAGGCAACTGCGGCAGCGCCGCGCGCAGCAGAACCTCGCGGGTGTCGTCCTTCAGTCGCGCTGCCCGTAGCAGCAAGCCGCGCCCTTGCAACCAGGCGGCGAAGTCGGCCAGCGCTTCGAGCGCGGTGCCATCGAGGTCGGGCGACTCTTCCAGGCTCAGCACCACGCTGCGCAGGCCCTCGCGGCGCTGCACCTGCGCACGGGCCAGCGCGAAGATCGCCTCGGCGTTGGCGAAAAACAGCGGCTCCTCCGGGCGCAGCGTCAGCACGCCCGGTGCCTCGGCCGCACCGACGCGGCCGATGGGTACGAAATCATGGCCGCCGTTCAGACGTCCGAGCACCACCAGTCGCGGCCGTGCCAGTTGCTGGAGCAACAGCACCACGCTCAGCGCGATCGCCACCAGCAGGCCTTCGAGCACGCCCAGCGCCAGCACCGCAATGATCGCGGCGAGCACCAGCAGGCGATCGCGCTGCCATTTCAGATAAGGGGCGAACGCCGACAACCGCCACGATGCGCTGACCGCGTAAATCACGATCGCCGCCAGCACCGGCTCGGGGATGCGTTCGACGAACCGCAGCAGCGCGCCGGCCATCAACACGCTGCACCCCAGCGCCACCCATGCGGCCAGCCGCGAGTTCGCGCCGGCGGCCTCGTTGGCGGCGGTCGCCGAGTAGCCGGCGCCCACCGGCATGCCGTGCAGCAGGCCGGCGCAGACGTTGGCCACGCCCAGCGCGAGCAGGTCGCGGTCGGGCTCGACCGGGTCGCCGTGGCGCAGCGCGAAGCCGCGGATCGAGGCATACGATTCGGCGTACAGCACCAGCACCAAGGCCGCGCCCAGCTCCACGCTCGGCAGCCATTGCTCCTTGGCGGGAATGGCCGGAATCGCCCACGTCGGTCGCGGATCGATCGTGCCCACCAGCGCCACCCCGTGCGCGCCCAGCCACGGGGCGAGCGCGATCCCCAGCACGATCACCAGCAGCCCGCCGGGTACCTTGCGCAAGCGCGCGCTGGCGATCAGCACCACCAGCGCCGCAACGCCGCAGGCCAACGACCACGCCTGCACCGGCGCACGGGAGTGCGCCAACTGCCACAGCATCTGCGGCGTGGTGTGCGCATGCACTGCGGGGAGGCCGCTCAGGTGCGGCAGCTGGCCGATGGCGATCACCACCGCCAAGCCGAAGGAAAAACCGCGCAGCACCGGCCGCGCCACCAGTTGCGACAACCCGCCCAGACGCAGTGCGGCCGACAGCAGGAACAACGCACCGGTGAGCACGGTCATGGTCGCGGCCAAGGCCGTCGCCGACAGCCCGCCTTGCGCGGCCAGCGCGGCGGTGCCGGCGGCCAGCACCAACGCAGCCGAGGAAGTGGGCGAGACGATCGCGAAGCGGCTGCGCCCGACCAGCCCATAGCAGGCCATGCCGATCAGCAGGCCAACCACGCCGGCTTGCGCGGGCAACCCGGCGATGTCGGCATAGGCGACCGAGGAGGTCAGCAGCAGGCCGGCGATGGACAGGCCAGCCAGCACATCCGCACGGCGGTCGGTCGCGGCGGTCATGGGTGCCGGTCAGTCGATGCGCGTCAGCCGATCCCAGTCGCCGGTCGGCGCCGGTTTGCGCGCCCAGTACGGCGGCACGATCGAACCACGGCGCACGGCGATGACGATCATCACGATCGTGCACACGCTGCACAGTGCCAGCGCGACCACCGAGGCCTCGGCACCGAACGCACCGCCGGACAGCCAGTCCGGGCCGCTGCGGGTGGACACCAGAAAGCCATCGGCGTGCGTGCCGGAGACCGGGATGCCGTACACCAATCCCTGCATGATGTTCCACGCCGCGTGCAGGCCGATGCACGGCCACAGCGAGCGCGTGAGGTGATAGAGCATGCCCAGCATCAGGCCAGCTTCGATGGCGATGGCCGCCGCCGCCCACCAGGTGGCGTTCGGGTTGCCCAGATGCCCGGCGCCGAACAGCGCCGCCGAGATGGCCAACGCGATCCAGGTTCCCAAACCCTCCTCGACCATGCGCAGCAGCGCGCCGCGCATCAGGATTTCCTCGCCGATGCCGGCACCGAATCCGACCACGGCCAGTTGCGGCAGCCAGTCCGGGTGCGCGTTGCCGCCGACGAGGTGATAGCTGCCGGCCAGCCACAACACCCCAACCACCGCCGAAAACAGCACCGCGCCGCCGGCCAGCCCGGCCAGCAACAAACGCGGCAGCGCCTCGGGCGCCAACTCACGCGGGTAGCGGCGCTCGATGGACTGCACCACGAACACATAGGCCAGCAGCGTCGGGCCGGCCTCGAACAGCAGGCCGATCGCCGCCCGTTCCCACGCCGGGGCGTGTTTGGGCGACCACGCCAGCGCGTGCAGGGAGAACTGCAACGCGAACATCAACAACAAGAACACCGCCGCGAAAATGATGAGGCGTGCGCCCGGCGAATACAGCATCCAGCGCTTCCAGCGCGGCGCGTCGAGCGGGGTGGCGTAGGCGAGAGGATATTCGACGAGTGCGGTCATGGATCGGACGATGGGTTGAACGGGGTTCAACCCATCCTACAGGGTGTCGTTCCGAGCGCAGCGAGGAATCTGCTGTTGGCAAGGTCATCGTGTGCCGGACGAGCGCGGGACGATCCGCGCGCTTCGCCAGAAGCAGATCCCTCGCGGTGCTCGGGATGACAGCGAAAGTGCGCAGGCTGACAGCGCGATTCAGATGTTTCCCACCGCCTGCGCATGCTCGCGGGTGGCGGAAAAGCGCACGTCGGGGGCGCGTTCGACGGCCAGTTGCAAGTTCACCCGCGTCGGCGCGAGGTAAACCAGTTGCCCCGCGGCATCCAGGCCGAGATTCATCGCGTTCTTTTCGCGGAACTCCTCGAACTTCTTCGCATCCTCGCAGCTCACCCAGCGCGCGGTGGCCACGCCGACCGCCTCGAAGCTGGCCTCCACGCCGTATTCATCCTTGAGCCGATAGGCGACCACGTCGAACTGCAAGGTGCCGACCGCGCCGAGGATCAAATCGTTGCTCATCAGCGGCCGGAAGAACTGGGTCGCGCCTTCTTCCGAAAGTTGCGCCAGGCCTTTCTGCAATTGCTTGAGCTTGAGCGGATCGCGCAGGCGCGCGCGGCGGAACAGTTCGGGCGCGAAGTTGGGGATGCCGGTGTAGGCGAGCTTCTCGCCGGTGCTGAAGGTGTCGCCGATGGAGATGGTACCGTGGTTGTGCAGGCCGATCACGTCGCCCGGGTACGCGGTGTCCACGATTTCCCGATCCGATGCCATGAAGGTCAACGCGTTGGCCAGTTTCACGTCCTTGCCGGCGCGCACGTGCAGCGCCTTCATGCCACCGTCGTAGCGGCCCGAGCACACGCGCAAGAACGCCACGCGGTCGCGGTGCATCGGATCCATGTTGGCCTGGATCTTGAAGACAAACCCGGTGAACGCCTCTTCCTCCGGGTTCACCGCGCGGGTGGTGGTGGCGCGCGGGCGCGGCGGCGGCGCGTGCTCGACGAAAAAATCCAGCAGCAGTTGCACGCCGAAGTTGTTGACCGCCGAGCCGAAGAACACCGGCGTCTGCTGTCCCGACAGGTATTTTTCCGCATCGAACGGGTGCGAAGCGCCGGCGACCAGCTCCAGTTCCTCGCGCACCTCGGCCAACATCGCCGCGCCGATGCGCGCTTCCAGCGCCGGGTCGTCGAGCGAGGCGAAGATGGTCGAATCCTGACGGGTGAAATTGCGACCCTGTTCGTACAGGTGCACCTCGCCGGTCAGCAGGTGCACGACGCCCTTCAGGCGCGAGCCCATGCCAATCGGCCAGGTCACCGGCGCGCAGGCGATGCCCAGCACCGATTCCACTTCGTCGAGCAGGTCGATCGGGTTCTTGCCCTCGCGGTCGAGCTTGTTGATGAAGCTCATGATCGGTGTGTCGCGCAGGCGGCACACGTCCATCAGCTTGATGGTGCGTTCCTCCACGCCCTTGGCGCAGTCGATCACCATCAGCGCCGAATCCACCGCGGTCAGCACGCGATAGGTGTCCTCGGAGAAGTCGGCGTGGCCGGGGGTGTCGAGTAGGTTGACGATGCGCCCCTCGTAGGGGAACTGCATCACCGAGCTGGTCACCGAAATGCCGCGCTCCTTTTCCAGCGCCATCCAGTCCGATGTGGCGTGGCGCGCGGCCTTGCGCGACTTCACGCTGCCGGCCATCTGGATCGCGCCGCCGAACAGCAGCAGCTTCTCGGTCAGGGTGGTCTTGCCGGCGTCGGGATGGGAAATGATGGCGAAGGTACGGCGGCGCCGGGTTTCGCGCAGGTGGTCGGACATGCGAAGCGGCACCCGCGGACGAAGGCGCGGGCGTTGTGCGAAAGGGCCGCGATTATAGCCCAGGCCCGCCGCGCGGCTGGGCGGTCAGGCGCGCAGGCGATCGGCGGGCGCCGCGAAGCTCGGGGCGATGAACGGTTTGGCGAAGTAGTCGTCCAGCGGCTGTGGTTTGTCGATCGCGTAACCCTGGCCGAAATCCACGCCCAGTTCGGTCAGGGTGCGGATCAGACCCTCGTTCTCGGTGTGTTCGGCGATGGTCTTCTTGTCCAGCACGTGCGCGATCTGGGTGATCGAGCGCACCACCGCCGCCGACAGCGGCACGGTCTGCATCTCGCGCACGAAGCTGCCGTCGATCTTGAAGTAATCCACGTCCAGCGAGCGCAGGTAACTGAACGAGCAAAACCCGGTACCGAAGTCGTCCAGCGAGAAGCGGCAGCCCAGCGCACGCAACTGGTCGATGCAGCGCTGCGCGCGCCCGAGGTCGCGCACCGCGCTGGTTTCGGTGATCTCCAGGCAGATGCGGGAGGCGGGAAATGCGCTGCGGCGCAAACGCTCGGCGACATAGCCGATGAAGCCCTCGTCGACCATCGCCTCGCCGGACAGGTTGATCGCGCAGGTGGTGACCGTGGCCGCGTGCTCGGGGTGGCTTTCCAGCCAGCCCAAGGTCATGTCCACCACCATGCGGTCGATGGGAACGCCGAGGCGGAAGCGCTCGGCGGCGGGCATGAAATGGTTGGGAGTCAGGTGCTGGCCGGTCTTGCGGTCGTGCATGCGCAGCAGGATTTCGAAGTGCCGGCCGGTGTCCAGCCCGGCATGCAGCGGGGTCATGGTTTGCGCGTACAGGCTGAAGGCGCGCTTGTCCAAGGCCTCGCGGATGCGCACCGCCCAGCGCATCGCCACGGTGCGGTCGAGCACGTCGCCGGGCATGGCGCCGGCCACGCACACGCGATTGCCGCCTTGTTCCTTGGCGGTGTAACAGGCCGCATCGGCTTGCGAGAGCAGGCTGGCGAACTCGGCCTCGCCAGCCTGGAAGGGCACCACGCCCATGCTGGCGGTGGTGGTGAGCATGCGGCCTTCCCACTGCCCGCGATAGGCCTCGATGGTGCGCACCAGCGCCTGCGTGCGGTCACGGGCGATGGTCGGCGTGGCGTTGTGCAGCAACAGCGCGAACTCGTCGCCGCCCAGATGCGCCAGCGCATCGCCCGGTTGCAGGCTGCCGCGCAGGATTCCGGCCACGCCCACGATCAGGCAGTCGCCAGCGGCGTGGCTGGCAGTGTCGTTGACCAGCTTGATGTGGTCCAGATCGACGTAGCACAGCGCCAGCGGTGGGGCGACCGGGTCGGTGAGCGCGCGGCGCACCGTCGTTTCGAAGGCCACACGGTTGGGCAGGCCGGTCAGCGGGTCGGTGGTGGCGCGGCGCAGCAGCTTGCGGGTGGCGATGCGGCCCTCGTTCACCACCAGTGCCAGGGTGATGGGCAAGATCGACACCATGCACAGATATGACAACAGCATCGCGCTGTCGAAGGTGTCGGCAGGCAAGGCGATTCCGGGCAGGCCGATGCCGGCGAAGCTGCCGATCAACAGTACCGTCAGCGCCACCGCCACCGCCGTACGCAGGGGTTCAAAGCGCAGCGCCCCCCAGACCATCACCGACAGCGGCAGGCTGGACATCCCCAACGGGTAGCGGCCTTCCGTGGACGCGCCCCATCCCAGCAGCAGGAAGCTCAGCACCAAGGCGATGTTCCACAGTGACTGCTCGAGTTGCCGGGCGCTCTTTTCGCCGGCATCGAAGGCAGACAACTGGGTGTTGCGGTACGAGAACAGGACGATGGCCGGGGCGATCGCGGTGATGCCCAGCAGATTGCCCATCGACCAGCGCAAGAATGCCTCGGGCACCGAGAACGTCCCGAGGTTGCCGGCCGACAGCATCGCCACGGCGCCGATCGCGGCGCCGACCAGGGCGGTGACGATCGCACCGACCAGCATCCGAAACGCCGAGCGGAACTGCGGATAGGCCGGGACGCGGTCGCGGCGGGCGATCCAGGCGCCCAGCAGTGTGGCCAGGGTGTCGCCGATAGTGGAAATCGCCTGATAGACCAGCGGCACGCTCGGGCGAATGGCAAGCCCTGCCAGCGCGGCGGCCGGGATCAACAGCACCCAGCGCAGCCCGTAGCGCACGCTGGCGGCAAAGGCCACGCCGGCAGCGGGCCAGAACAGCGCGAAGTCGTTCGGCCCGCGCGCCAGAAAATCGGCGTAGGCGATGCCGGCGAGGTACAGCCCCACCAGCACCAGAAACGTTGCAACGGGCCGGTATGCGTTGCTCACGAGGGCAGCTTACCCCCGGACGTGGGGTTCGTCACCAGCGGCGGCGTCGCCGAGCCCAGGACCTGCAAACGTCCGCTGTCGATCAGCGGCTGCGGGCCACCCTCGAGCTCCTGCACGATGTTGCCCAGGTCCGAGCGCAGGGTCGGGCGGAACGCGACCCAGGCATCCGCATCGCTGCGTTCGGCCCACAGCATCGCCGCCCGTGCCAGCCCGATCACCTGCTCCCATCCCAACCGGCGCAGCGTGTCGCGGGACAGCGGGTACTCGGCCAAGCCCACGGCGCAGGCAAGCGCCAGATGGGCGCCGCCACCGACGTCGAAGGCATGCCCGTGGGCGGCGGCGATGATGCGTTCGCCCACGACCTCCAGCGCCCGTCCCTGCAAGGGCCGCAACAACAGCAACAAGTCGTGGTCGTCCCAGCGCACCAGATAGTCACCGGCGCGCACCATGCCGCCCAGCACTTGCGCGAACTGCTGCACGGCGCGATCGCCAATCGGCGCTTGGGTTCCCGCTGCGACCGGTTCGGCACGGCGCAGCCGCACCAGGGCGAACAGCAGGTTTTGCCCGAGTTGGCCGTCGTGTTGTTGCTGGCGGTCGTAGAACGCCAAGTCCGCCGGGAGCTGATTGGCGAGGTAACGACGGTTGCGCAAGCCGGTCGCCGGGTCGATCTGGCTGGCGTTTTCCAGCCGGGCGTTGGAGACATGCAACTGCTGGGTGCGCTCGGCGACCATGCGCTCGAGCGCCACGCGCTGGGTCTCGTGCACGTGCCGCTGCTGGCGATAGCCTGCATAAACGATGGTGGCGATGAGTACGGCGATCAGCGCGGCGAACAGGTGTGTTTCGTGGAAAAACGGGCGGATGGCGAAGTTCAGCCGCGCCGGTGCCGGGTTCCACACGCCGGCGTTGTTGGCCGCCATCACCTCGAAGGTGTAATCGCGGGGCGGCAGGTTGGTGTAGTTGACCCGGCGCAGGCGCGGATCGTCCAGTTCGCGCCAGCCCTTGTCGTAGCCGCGCAGGCGATAACGGACTTGCACGCTGTGCGGATCCTGAAAACTGGGCGCGGCGAACTCGAAGCTCAGGTCGCGCTCGCTGGCCGGCAGCAATGCCGGCATCGTCGCCGGCGCGTAAGTGCCGCCGGCGTGATCGACGCGCTCGATGACCACGTGTGGCGGCACCGGGTTCTTGACGATGCCGTGGGTATCCAGCGCCACCACGCCATCGCGCGAAGGCAGCCACAGCACATGCCCGTCCTGCAGGTAGCCCTTGGACAGCCCGGCGCCATTGCAGCAAAAAGCCTGCTGACCGGCGTTGCGGTCGCCGCGTTCGTTGAGGATCATTTCGCCGCGAATCTTGTCCAGGCGGCCGCTCGCGTAGGCGCCCAAGTCGGCCACCGGCGCCCGCGCGACGCCGCGGATTCCCGCCATCCACAGATAGCCACGGTCGTCCTGGGCCATGTAGAAGATGGCGTTGTGCGGCAGTCCCTGCGCCGGCCCCAGCACTTTCCAGCCGGTACCGGCAGACACATACGCCTGTTCGGACATCGAGCCCAGCACGATCTCCCCACCGGGCAGCTGAATGATGGCGGTGATATCCAGTTCGCGCGGCAGGCCGGTGCCGGCGCCCGCGGCGGTGATGCGCTCGTCGCGCAGGGTGTACAGGCCGGACTGGGTGCCGATCAGCAGGCGACCGTCGCGCAGCCAGCAGATCGATCGCACGCGCACGTCCTCCAGCCCGTCGCTGGGGCCGAAGCGGCGCAGGCGCGCGTCCGGCTGGCCCTCGTGGTCGAGGCGGAACAGGCCGTCGGTGGTCGGGAACCACAGTCGGCCGTCGGGGCCGCGCACGATGCCGTTGATCTGCGCGGTGGCCATCGGCGCGAACACGCCACCGCCCTCGATGCTGCCGTCGGGGTGGCGAACGACCAAGCCCTGGCGGGTGCCAACCCACAAGGTGCCGTGCTCGGCCAGCAGGTTGTAGGCGTGTGGATGCGGCAGGCGCGAGCCGTCGATCGTCTGCTGGAAATGCCCGTGGTCGAGCAGGCTCACGCCATCGCTGGTGCCGACCCAGAAACTGCCGTCCGGATTGGCCGCCAGCGACCACACCACGGTGTCGTTCAGCCCTTGTGCGGCGCTGTAGCGACGCGTCCAGCCATTCCAGGCGCGGATCAGCCCTTCCACCTGGTTGCCCAGCCAGAGGTCGCCTTCGCGATCCTCGAACAGGCTGGTGACGTTGCGAAAATCCAGCGGCGCGGTGCCGGCAAAACGCTCCACCACGCGGCCGGCGCGAATGCGGATCAGTGCGTGGTTGGCGCCGACCCACAAGTTGCCGTCGTGGTCTTCGCGCAGGGCGAACACCGGCGCATTGCCGATCGCCGGGTCGTCCAGCCGTACCCACGCGCCATCGATCAGTTCATACAAGCCCTGCGAGGTGCCCGCCCACAGGTGGCCCTGCGCGTCGACCAGTGCGGTGACGGTGGCGCTCGATGCTTCCGTCGGCAGCGCCAACGCAGTGGCCGTGCCGCCGGCCCGGCGCACGACGACGCCCTTGCCGCCGATCCATTGCCCATCGGTGCGCGGCAGCACGCTCAGCGCCGGCGCGGGCGAGTTGGCGAGCTTGGCCAGTTTGCCACCGACCACCTGCAACAGGCCGGCGCTGGTGGCGCACCACACCTGCCCTTGCGCGTCTTGCGCCAGCGCATACACGTCCAAGCCCTGGCGCTCGTCCATCCCCGGCAGCAGGAAGCGGGTGAAGCGCCCATCGTCGAACTGCGTCAACCCCTTGTAGGTGCCGATCCACAGGCGACCGGCGCGATCGACCAGCAGCGAACGCACCCAGATGCCCGGCAGCTCCGGCGTCGACTCGGGCGTGAAGGTGGTGAAGCGGACGCCGTCGAATCGCGCCAGCCCGCCTTGCGTGCCGACCCACAAATAGCCGTCGCGGTCTTGCGCGATCGCGTTCACGCTGATCTGCGGCAGCCCGTCCTGAATCGTCCAGCGGTTGACGACG
This sequence comes from Pseudomonadota bacterium, assembly GCA_018241125.1. Taxonomy (GTDB): domain Bacteria; phylum Pseudomonadota; class Gammaproteobacteria; order Xanthomonadales; family Xanthomonadaceae; genus SZAS-103. The sequence continues at coordinate 15,205 of JAFEEL010000065.1, forward strand.
TATTGTTCGAAGGGTTTGTCCGGGTCGAGCGCCCATGCCTTCGGCAGCGCCAACAGCGCCAACAGCGCCAACAGGCACGCTTGTATCCACGCCCGGTCCGGACAAGACAGCGAGCATCGTTCCCTTCGCTGCACCGGCGACCCTCCCCTTGATGGTCGAGGGCAGTCTAGCGCCAGCGCGCGCGTTTGCGATATGCCCGCGCGGCCGGGTGCGAGGCGTGCGGGGTGTGCGGACATCATCATGATTTTTCGTTATTTCATCGCTTCATGCGGATGAAGCGATTGACATACGGAAAAATCTCCGGCAGCATCCATCCCGCAATCCCATCGAGACCGGCTGAGGGACAGGCCCTTGGAAGCCGGGGCAACCGCGGTGCGCAAGCATCGGGCGGTGCCAAATCCTGCGGGGACGTTCGCGTCCACCGGAAGATGGGTCGTCTTCGCGCCGTGTGCGCCAAGGCGGCATCGGCTTTCCGTAAACCGCGGATCTTGCTGGGGTTCCCGCCCACTGCACGGAGATCCGCCATGAGCCTCGTCGCCACCCTTCCTGCCGCACGTGCGGTTTCGCCCATCACCTTTCCGCCGTACGCGTCGTTGCTGCCGGCAGCGGCCGGGGCTTGCAGTCGCGGCGAGCTGGACGCATCGCTGAGCCTGCGCCACGCCGGGCCGCGCCAAGTGCGCATCGGCTGGCAACGGCTGGGCGAGTCCGACTTGCCGGTGGTGGTCGTGCAGGGCGGTATCTCGGCGCATCGGCGCGCGGCCGCCGGGCCGGGCGATCAGACCCCGGGCTGGTGGCAAGCCCAGATCGGCCCGGGCTTGCCGCTCGACCCGGGCTGTGTGCAACTGGTGTCGATCGACTGGCTGGGCAGCGACGGCGCGATCGATGCGCCGATCGACACCGCCGACCAGGCCGATGCCATCGCCGCGGTGCTCGAACACCTGGGCATCGTGCACGTCGCCGCCTTCGTCGGTTGCTCCTACGGCGCGCTGGTCGGCTTGCAGGTCGCGGTGCGCCACCCGGCGCTGCTCGGCCGGCTGATCGCGATTGCCGGTGCGCACCGCCCGCACCCGTATGCCAGTGCCCTGCGGGCGATCCAGCGCAAGATCGTCGCCCTCGGGCAACTGCAATGCGCCGATGAAATCGGCGTGTCGCTGGCGCGGCAACTGGGGATGCTGACCTACCGCACGCCGGCGGAGTTCGCACAGCGCTTCGCCGCGCCGGCCGCGCTGGAAGGCGAGCGCGCGCGCTGCGCGTCGGAAGACTATCTGGAAGCTTGCGGCGAGCGTTTCGTGCGCTCGCATGCGGCCACCGCGTTCGTGCGGTTGTCCGAGTCGATCGACTTGCACCAGATCGAGCCCGGGGACTTGCGGGTGCCGGCGACCCTGGTGGCGGTCGATGGCGATGTGTTGACCCCGCCGGCGGACGCCTTTGCGCTGGCCGAGCGCGCGCATGCGCCGGTGCGAGTGCGCGTGCTGCGTTCGCTGTACGGGCACGACGCCTTCCTGAAGGATGTCGAACCGATCGCGGCGATCTTGCGCGAGGGCTTGCGCGATGCCGCTACCGCCGGGTGCCTCGGGGGTGTGGCATGAGCGCCGTGCTGCGGTCACGCCCGAGCCCGGCCACGCTGGCCGTGCGCAGCGGCATCGATTCGGACACCGCCTTCGGCGCGGTCACCCCGCCGATCGTGCTGTCGAGCAACTTCAGCTTCGCCGGTTTCGAGAAGAAGCGGACATACGACTACACGCGCAGTGGCAACCCGACCCGCGACCTGCTGGGCGCGGCGCTGGCCGAACTGGAAGGCGGCGCTGGCGCGGTGGTCACCGCCACCGGCATGGGCGCCTGTACGCTGGCGCTCAACGCCCTGCTGTCGCCCGACGACAGCGTGGTGGTGCCGCACGATTGCTACGGCGGCTGCTGGCGGTTGTTCGACGCGCTGGCGCGCAAGCAGCATTTTCGCGTGCTCACGGTGGACTTCAACGATGCCCACGCGCTGGCGCGCGCGCTGGCCGAGCGCCCGAAGCTGGTATGGATCGAGACCCCGAGCAACCCGCTGCTGCGCATCACCGACATCCGCGCCGTGGCCGAGGCCGCGCACGCGGTCGGCGCGCTGGTGCTGGCCGACAACACGTTCTTGTCGCCGGCGTTGCAGCGCCCGCTGGAGCTCGGCGCCGACCTCGTCCTGCATTCCACCACCAAATACATCAACGGCCACAGCGACGTGGTCGGTGGCGCGCTGATCGCCAAGGACAGCGAGCTGGCCGCGACGCTGGGATGGTGGGGCAATGCGCTGGGCCTGACCGGCAGCCCGTTTGACAGTTTCCTGACGTTGCGCGGCCTGCGCACGCTCGACGCGCGCCTGCGCGTGCACCAGGAGAACGCCACCGCGCTGGCCGAGGCGCTGGCCGCCCACCCGGCGGTCGCTGCGGTGCACTATCCGGGCCTGCTCGACCACCCGGGCCACGCGCTGGCCACCCGCCAGCAGTACGGCTACGGTGCCATGCTCGGCGTCGAGCTGCGCGGCGGTACGCCGGTGGTGCGCGCCTTCCTCGATGGCTTGCAGTATTTCACCCTGGCCGAATCGCTGGGCGGCGTGGAGAGCCTGATCGCCCATCCGGCTACGATGACCCACGCGGCGATGTCGGCGGCGGCGCGCGCGGTCGCCGGCATCTCCGATGGACTGTTGCGGCTGTCGGTGGGGATCGAGAATGCCGACGACCTGTTGGCCGACCTCGCCGCGGCGCTGGCGCGCGCACAAGCGCGTGCTCAAGACGGGTCGATCGAGAAACGTGGCCGTCGCGAGCAGGTGTCGTGTTGACCGCGGTGGCGGTGGCACCACTCGCGCAGGCACGGGACGAGTCCATGCCGTCGCCAGCCATCGACAGCGAGGGCAGCGCAACCGAACCGACTACGCACATTCGTGCGACGACGCGGGCACCGGCGCCCGTGCGCATCGCCCTGCTCGGTGCCGGCACCGTCGGCAGCGCATTCCTGCAACGGTTGGATGCATTGGCCGGATCGCCGCTCACGCAGCGTCTGCAACTGGTACACGTCGCCAACTCGCGTGTCTCTTGCTGCCCCTCTCCCATCGGGAGAGGGTGGCGCGGAGCGCCGGGTGAGGGGGTGAGGGCTGATTGGATCTCGTCCATACTTGAATCTCTCGACGCAACCCGAATCGGTCAGAGCAAGGGGCCGCTGGTACGGCAATCCGACGGTTCCAATGGCGATGCGGCTGCCGCCTTGGGTGACCACGGCCCGCGCGTCCTGATCGACGCCACCGCCAGTGAAGACGTCGCCAATCGACACGCGCACTGGTTGGCCAGTGGCATCCACGTGGTGACCGCCTGCAAGCTCGGGCAGGGCACGTCGCTGGCGCGCTGGAAAGCGATCCGTGCGGCTGGCGCGCGTGGACGCACGACCTACGGCGATGCTGCTACCGTCGGCGCCGGCTTGCCGCTGCTGCGCAGCCTGCGCGAACTGCGCGCCGGCGGCGAGCGCATCCACGCCATCGCCGGGGTGTTGTCCGGTTCGCTGGCGTGGCTGTGCAATCACTACGACGGCATGCGCCCGTTTTCCGCGCTGGTGCGGCAAGCTCGGCAGGCCGGCTACACCGAACCTGACCCGCGCGAGGACCTTTCCGGCGAGGACGTGCGCCGCAAGCTGCTGATCCTGGCCCGCGCAGCCGGCTTCGAGCTGGAATCCGGGGCGGTGGCAGTGGACTCGCTGGTGCCGCCGCTGCTGCACAAGGCGCACAAGGACGACGTCGACGACCTGCTGCCGCTGCTCGACGCGCCGTTGCGCGAGCGTTTCGCGCAAGCGTACAAACGCGGCGAAAAACTGCGCTTCATCGCCCGCCTGCAACGCGACGACGACGGCGTGCCGCGCGCCCGCGTGGGCCTGGAATCGCTGCCGGCCGAGCATCCGCTGGCCAGCGGCGCCGGCACCGACAACCGGGTGGCGATCTGGTCGGATCGCTACCGCGAGCAGCCGCTGCTGATCCAGGGCCCGGGCGCGGGGGCGGAAGTGACCGCGGCGGCGTTGCTGGACGACGTGCTGCGGATCGTGGGGGCATAGCCAGCGGCGCCGAGGGCCTCACTTGGATTCGATCAACTCCGCAATATCCGCATGCAACGCCGCCAGGCCTCGATCGAACGTCGCCAGCTTGCCGCCATTGGCGCGCGCCAACGCGACCAGATACGCGTCGGTGACCTGACGATGGCCGAGCACGCCCTTCCAGTTCACCCGCAGGTAATCCAGCGCGTCGGGCCAGAAGCGATGGTGCGGGTGCCCGGTGAGTTGGCGCAGCGTTGCGACGACAACGGATACGTGGGCTTGCGTGTGCAAGCGCAGCAGGATGCGCACCAGGGTGCCCTGGGTGATGGGACAGGTCGCGAACCAAGGCTGGGTGGCGACGAACCACGCCTTGGCGGCGGCATGATGCACATGCGATTCGTCCGCCAACGCAATCAGCACATTGCCGTCCAGCAGCCTGACGATCTTCGCCGGCGGACTCATGGCGTGGCGGGGTTCACGACTCGTCGTCCAGTGCCTTCACGTCTTCGTCGGTGATGGGTCGCGGTGCCCGCACCAACGGCAGGCCGGTATCCGGATCCACGCGATAGAACGCTTGTGGCTCGGCAACCCGGGTCGCCGGGGCTTCCAGCCCGCGCCGCATCAACTCGCCCACGGTCTGCCCCAGACTGCGCCCGCTGTGGTGGGCCAGACTGAGCGCGATCCGGTGCAGATCGTCGGGGAGATCGAGCGTGGTGCGCATGGGCGCATCGTGATGCGCTCGCATCACGATGTCAAGCGCTGCGCTGGGCGGGAGATGGGTGGGATTGTTTCCCGGGTGCGGCAGCCGAACGTGGTTGGCATCGTCGTGGCGCAAGCACCATGGCCGCACCGTCCTATCGTGTGCTGCAACAACCGGTGTGTTGCTGCATCGGCGGGCACTGGACGCTGCCGAAGGAACAAAACACGCAGCAATCGCCCGCCTTCGGGCGCAGCAGGGCCTTGCACGCCGGGCAGTCATGCAAATAGCGGCAGGCGTCGGTGGGCATGATCTGGGTCTGGGCGTGGCCGCAGTGCGGGCAAGTCAGGACGGATTCGAGGATCACGGCGACGCTCATCGCCCCACCGCGCAACTCGACCACGGCATCTCGCGCACGCTTTTGTTCGAACGCAGCGCTTGCTGGATCGACTCCACCAGCGGCGCGACCTGCGGCGGCGGTGCGTTCGAGCCGTCCGCACCGCAGTCCCAGCGCACCTCGTTGCTCTTGTCGCCAGCGGCGATGCGCAGGCGGAAGTTCGCGCAATGTGGCGGTCGCAGCGCTGGATCGGGCCAAACCGTGGTCAAATCAGCCGGCACCTTGTAGAAGCCTTCCTTGTCGGCCAGCGCGAGGATCTTTTTCATCTGCTTGTCGCTCAGATGCACCGCCGCATCACCGCTGGCCTTGGAGCACATGTCCTGATGGTAGGTGCCGGTGACGGTGGAGAACTTCGTCAGCCCGGTGTCGTATTCGACGATGCCGACCACGTTGCCCGTTACCGCAGGTTTGGAGAGCAACGGGATGTGCGAACAGGCGGAGAGGGTGAGGCAGATGGTGGAGGCGATGAAACCGGCTTTGCGCATGTGGCCTTCGGTGTGTTTGTCGCGGGATGGACAGACGGGGCGATCCAGACTGCTGCAACGGATGGATCGCATGTCGGTATATTTTCAAGCGTCATCCGCATTGCCTGGTACGGCGACGAATACGCGGAAGGGTATCGCGCGTCCGGCCCATGCTGTAGCAGCCTGTTCGAGCACGTCGAGAAGGGTATCGAAAGCGTCCCTCGATGCGGTACGCAGGTCACCGCCGTGCACGAACGCCAACGTGTAGCTGCGCTCAGGTAGCCAGCCCAGATCGCGCATGCAGTCGGAGACAGCGTCCCAGTTGTGACCCATCTCTGCCGGAAAGGCAAGCGCCGTTGCGATGCGTTGCAGCAGGTCGCGCTTGCCGTTGCAACCTTGCAGGTCGATGCGGCGGACGCGCGAGTTCACCTCGCGGGCGGCGGCCTCGAGTGCGTTGATGTCGCTATCGCCCACGAGGTGGAGACCGGTCGGCAAGGGATCGGGCGGTCGCGACGTGGAACCTAACATTGTCACTTGGCGACCTCGAAACGGCGGAAGCTATCGTAATGGTCGTCGGTGTAATAGTAGATGTCCGGCGGGTTGCCGCCGGTGACGATGCGCCGCGCGCCGCGGTTGCCGGCACCGGGCGTCTCCACGGTGTATTCGTGGTAGTAGCCACGCGGCTTGTGTGGCAGACGTCCTTCGTAATTGCCAAAGACGCCGCCGTCTTGTGGATGTGGAAAAGGGCCGCCTTGCGCGATCAGCTGCAGCGTGACCGTTGCCTCCGTGGGCAAAAACGCCGGTAGCGACTGCGCCCGGGCTACCGTGGGCGCGGTGCGCGCAGGCGTGCCGACTGCCGGGGTGGTGGGTGGTGCCGATTGCAGATGCCGTTGCCACAGTAGCCATGCCGCCAGCACGACGATGACCAGCCACAATCTCGAAGTGCGCATACAGGACTCCTGCGGCAGGCCCATGGGCATGGTCGCATCCGCTGTGGGCTGTCGGCCAGCTATTTGCGTGGCGCGGCGGCCGTGTTGCCGCAGCCGATCATCGCCCAAACCGGAACGGGTCGAACACCGCGACGCGAAACGGCTTGAAATCGCGCACGTTGCGGGTGACCACGGTCAGGCCGTGGGCGAGCGCGGTGGCGGCGATCAGTGCATCTTCGAGGTGATGATCCGAATGGCCGTGCAACAGCAACGCCCAGCGGCGGAATATCGCGGCATCGGCGGGCAGGATCGGGAAATTGCCCACCAGCCCGTCGAGCCAATCCTGGATTTCCTGCGCCTTGGCCGGATCGATCGTGCGCGTGATCTCGATGCCTTTTTGGATCTCACCGATGGTCACCGCCGACAGGTACAGCCCGCTTTCCGGGGCTTGCTGGAACCATGCGAGCACCGCGCCGTGCGGTTTGCTCTTGCGCAGTTCGGAGACGACATTGGTGTCGAGCAGGAACACGCCGCCGGTGGATCAGGCGAACGCGGGCGGCTTGCGGCTGGTCGCCTTGCCGCGCGGCGGAATGCGCAAGTCGCCACGGGCTTCCGGGGCGAGCAGCCAGTCCTTCACGCTGCGCGCGGAAGCCAGCCGTTGCAGGCGTTCCCATTGCGCGACCGGTGCCACGATCGCGGCCGGCTTGCCGTGGTGGCAGACCAGTTGCGGGCCCTGCTCGGCGCTGGCGCGCAGCAGTTCGCTGAAGTGCGCCTTGGCTTCCTGGACTTGCCAGCGTTTCATGGGTCGAGCCTGCAATGGATTCAGACTTGAATACTAGTCTGCGACAAGACGACTTGCAAGCCACGCCCGCTGCGCCACGGCGCGCGGGTTTCAGCACTCGATCACGTTGACGGCAAGCCCACCACGCGATGTTTCCTTGTACTTGTCCTGCATGTCGCGCCCGGTTTCGCGCATGGTCTTGATGACCTTGTCCAGCGACACGCGGTGCTTGCCGTCGCCGCGCAGGGCCATGCGGCTGGCGTTGATCGCCTTGACCGAGCCCATCGCGTTGCGTTCGATGCACGGAATCTGCACCAGCCCGCCGATCGGGTCGCAGGTCAGTCCGAGGTTGTGTTCCATGCCGATCTCGGCGGCGTTCTCGATCTGCCCCAAGCTGCCACCGAGCGCGGCGGTGAGGCCGCCGGCGGCCATCGAACAGGCCACACCGACTTCGCCCTGACAACCGACTTCGGCGCCGGAGATCGAGGCGTTTTCCTTGTAGAGGATGCCGATCGCGGCAGCGGTGAGCAGGAAGTCGAACACGCCTTGCTCGTTGGCGCCCGGGCAGAAGCGGTCGTAGTAGTGCAACACCGCCGGGATGATGCCGGCCGCGCCGTTGGTGGGCGCGGTGACGATGCGCCCGCCGGCGGCGTTTTCCTCGTTGATCGCCAGCGCGTACAGGTTCACCCAATCCAGCACCGTCAACGGGTCGCGCATCGCCGCTTCCGGGCGCGCCAGCAGGTCGGCGTGCAGGGTCGGCGCGCGGCGGCGCACATTCAGGCCGCCGGGCAGCGAGCCCTCGCTGCGAATGCCGCGCTTGACGCCATCCTGCATCGCCTGCCAGATCGCGCGCAGGCCGGCATGGATTTCATTTTCACTGCGCCAGACTTTTTCATTGGCGAACATCAACTGCGCGATGCTGAGATGTTGTTCCGCGCAGCGTGCCAGCAATTCCTCGCCGGATGAAAACGGATGCGGCAGCGCGGTGCTGTCGGCGACGATGCGGTCGGCCGAGGCATCGTCCTGATTGACCACGAAGCCGCCGCCGACCGAGTAATAATCGCGTGTGGCCAGCTCGTTGCCGCTGGCATCGAAGGCGGTGAAGCGCATGCCGTTGGGATGGAACGGCAGGCTCTGGCGCTTGTTGAAGATCAGGTCGACTTTTTCGTCGAACGCGATCTCGTGCCGATCGTGCAGGCGAATGGTTTTGCTCTCGCGGATGCGCGCCAGTAAAACCGGAATGGCATCAGGATCGACGCGATCCGGCCACTGCCCTTCCAGTCCCAGCAGCACCGCCTTGTCGGTGCCGTGGCCACGCCCGGTCAGCGCCAGCGAGCCGTACAGGTCGCAACGCACGCGCGCCACGCGCCCGAGCAGGCCGGCCTCGTCGAGGCGGTGGCCGACGAAGCGCGCCGCCGCGCGCATCGGCCCGACCGTGTGCGAGGACGACGGCCCGATGCCGATCTTGAAGATGTCGAAGGTGGAAACGGCCATGGGCAATCCGCAGGTTTTCTTCTCCTCGCCGGAGAAGGCGGCGCAACGCGCCGGGGCTATAGGGAGTAAGGCTCTTGCACCAACCGTTGCGAAATCCACCACAGGTTGCCATGGCGGTCGCGGACGCCGCCTTGCCGATCGCCGTAGGGCTTGTCTGCCACTGCCATGACCTGTGTACCGCCCGCCGCGATCGCCCGCGCCATCGACTGGTCGGCGTCTTCCACGTACAGGTAGAAGGAGCCGGGCATCGGCGGATAGCCCTCGCACTCGTCGCTGACCATGATGGTCGTGGTGCCGATGCGGACCATGCTGTTGCCGATGCGGCCATCCGGGCGCAGGTGACGGAGCGTTTCCTCGCCGCCAAATGCCTCGATCAAGAAGGCGATGAAGCGCGCGGCGTCGGCGACGATGAAATACGGGGTGATGGTGTTGAAACCGGGTGGGACGTACATGCGGGGCCTCGCGCCTGACTGCGGCGACCGGGCTATTCTATGCCTTCGCTCGCCACGCCACGCGCCGACCGCCTTGCATGCGCTACGTCCTGTACCAACGTGATCATTGCCCGCTATGCGATGCGGCGCTGGACGTGCTGGCGCAAGCGCGGGTGCCTGAGTTCGACAGCGTGTGGATCGACCATAGGCCTTCGCTGGAGGCGCGCTATGGTGACCGCGTGCCGGTGCTGCGTGATTGTGAAAACGACCGCGAACTGGGCTGGCCGTTCGATGCGGCGGCGGTGCGCGAGTTCTTGCTGTAGGAAACCGGTTCGAGTACGCGATGGGTACGTCGCTCTGCGCCACTGGGTTACTTCCCCGCCGGCGCCAAGCTCAGTTGTGTGCGTACCTTGACCGCATCGCCGATGACGGTGGTGTCGGCCCACTGCCCGCCGCCGACGTTGTAATCGAGCCGCTTCAGCGACGCCTCGCCGACCAGCGTCGGTGCCGCGCCGGGCGTCCAGGTGAAGCTCAGCGTCACCGGCTTGCGCACCCCGCGCAGATCCAGGGTTCCGTCGGCGGCATAGCGGTTGCCGCCGAGGGCGCGGATCTTCGTGGCTGTCCAGGTCGCGGTCGGGAACTTGCCCACATCGAAGAAATCCTTGCCGTGCAAGGTGTCGTCGCGCTCGGCGTTGGCGGTGTCGGCGCTGGCCAGCGACACGCTGACGAAAAACTTGCCGGCCGCGGGGTTGGCCGGGTCGAAGTCGATCTTCGCGTCGAAGGTCTTGAAGGTGCCGTTGAAGGCCGCGCCCTGACTGACCCCGGTGAAGGCCAGGCGGGAACCCTTGCCGTCCGCATGCCAACCGGCCGTGCCGGAGGCGGGCGCCGCAAGCACCACAGTCGTCAACGCGATGCGCAACACGTTCATGGCGACCCTCGGGCGGGCGGCGGCAGGCCGGGGAGCATCCGCCGCAGGGTTTCATCCTTGTCCACGACGTGATGTTTGACCGCCGCGCCGGCGTGCAACGCCACCAGCGCCATCAGCAGCCAGAAACCGTATTCGTGGATCGCGTGGGCGACCTGCTTGGCGGCCGGGTCGGGGCTCCAGACCGAGGGCATCTGCAACCAGCCGAACCACTGCAGCGGGAAGTTGGAGGCCGAGTTGTAGATCCAGCCCGACAACGGCATGGCGAACATCAGCAAGTACAGTGCGGTGTGCACGGTCGCCGCGCCGATCCGCTGCCAGGCAGGCATCGGCGCCGGCGCCGGCGCTTCGTGCGCGCTGCGCCACAGCAATCGCAACGCCACCAGCATCAGCACGGTCAGTCCGATGGACTTGTGCAGCGCATACACCTTCAGCTTGGCCATCGACGGGTCCATCTGCACCATCGTCAAGCCCAGCACACCCATGCCCAGAATCAGCAAGCCGATCAGCCAGTGCAGGGCTTGACTGACGCGGCTCCAGCGCTGCGCCGGGCGCAGGCTCACCGCCGAACCTCGCGGTCGATCGTGGCGGTGGTGCGAGCTGAGTGGACGCCGGGCGTCATGGCGGCATTGTAGATCGCCGCGCGTGCGACAGCGGGCTTGCGGTCGCAACGGAGCATTGCGAGGATGGCAGCGGGGGCGACCATGGGCAGCGTGCGCGGGCGGGTTCTGGCGGCGGTTGTGACGGCGCTGGCCGTGGTCTGCGCGCATGCGGCCCCGACGCTGGTGGAAACGCCATCCCTGCGCATGCAGGGTGTCGCCGACGGCCTGCCATCGAGCAGCGTCAACGCCATCGCACAAGATGCGCAAGGCTACCTGTGGCTGGGCACCGACGACGGGCTGGCGCGGTTCGATGGCATCGGCTTCAAGGTCTGGCGGCACGATCCGGCCGATGCCGCCTCGCTGCCGGGCAATCTGGTGCAGGCGGTGCATGTCGATACGCAAGGGCGCGTATGGGTGGCCATGGAAGGTCATGGCATGGCGCTGCTGCTGCCGGATGGAGTGCACTTTCGCCGCTACGACCACGACCACAATCCGGCGCTGGGTGAGGACGATGTGTTTGCCATCGATTCGACGCCCGATGGCACGTTGTGGATCGGCACGTTCGGCGGCGGCGTGTATCGCATGGATGCGCGAGGGGCGATCGAGCACTTGATGCCCAAGGCCGGCGATGCGCACAGTCTGCCCGATGCCAATGTGCTCACGTTGTCCAGTGACGGACGCGGCGGCATGTGGGTGGGCACCACCGCCGGCGCTGCGTTCTGGGATGGGCATGCCTTCGTGCGGGTGGATGCCGAAGGCGTGCGCGCCAATGTGGTGTTCGCGATCGCTCCACAGGCCGACGGTGGCGTGCTGCTGGGCACCAAGGCCGGACTGTTCGCCCGCGGGCGCGACGGTCGGGTGCGGACCTTGCATTGGAGCCCGGATCGCAGCGATCCGCGCGTGACCGGCATCGTGCGCGATCGTGCGGGCGGTTGGTGGCTGAGCGTGCCGGCGCTGTTGCGGCACCGCGCGGCGACGTTGGACGATTCGTCCGGTGGGGTGGTTCCGATCCGCCTGCGCGGCGCCGGTGCGCAGCGGATCCTGGCGATGTTGGCTGATCGCGAAGGTAGCCTGTGGCTGGGCACCAAGGACGCGGGCTTGGCGCAAATCACCCCGCAGGCGCTGCGCTTGGCGTCGTTCCGCCATGATGCGGCCGATCCGGCCTCGCTCAGCGCCAGCCAGCCGGAGGCCATCGCGGCGGCAGGTGACGGGCGCTTCTGGGTCGTTGGCGGCGGCAGTGCCATCGACCGGATCGACCCGGCCACCGGCGCCATCGAGCACTGGCAGCCCGAACCGTTGCAGCACAAGTACCTGTGGGCGCTGAGCCAGCAGGGCGACGGGCCGCTGTGGATCGGTTACAACTCGGGCATCGCCCGCGCCGATCCGCGCACGCGCGCGGTCACGGTCTGGGAACAAGGCAGCGCGCACGATGCGCCGTTGGCCGGGCCGAACGACTTGATCGCACAAACACCCGACGGGCGGGTGTGGGTTTCGAGCATGGGCGAGGGCGTGCAGGCACGCGCTGGCGACGGTCGCGTGCTGTTTTCGATCCGTCCCGCTGATGGTTTGGGGCTGGACACGGGCGATACCGAACAGCTCGGCGTTTCCCCGCAGGGCGCGTTGTGGCTGGCCAATGCACGCGGCCTGCTGGCGTGGAACGATGCACTGCATCGCTTCGTGCCGATTCCCGGAGCGCCGGGCGACCGCATCGACGGATTTGCCTTTGCCGATGCGCACTCGCTTTGGCTGCACCGCATCGCCGCGCTCGAACGCTACGACTGGGACGGGCACTCGCTGAAGTTGCGGCAAACCGTCGGTGAACGCCAGGGTTTGCCGGCGGTCGAGTCCGGCGGCCTGCTCGTGGATGCGCGCGGACAGGTTTGGCTGACCACGGTGCGCGGCCTGTTGCGCATCGATCCGCGCAGCGATCGCCTGCGCATGTACGGCGTGCGTGATGGCTTGCCCAGTCAGGAGTTCGGTCGGCATCCGCCGCTGTTGGCCGCCAATGGCATCGCCGCGGCGGCGACCGTCGATGGCTTGGTGTTGTTCGAACCGGCGCGGATGCCGCTGGAAAACGCCAAGCCGACGCTGGCCATCGAGGCGCTGTCGGTTCGCCGTGGCGAGCAGCAGGTCACGCTCGACCCGACACGAGCCATCACCATCGGCCCGGAAGACCGCGATTTGCGGGTGCGCGGGCGCGTGCTGGCGTTTGCCGATCCCAAGGCCAATCGATACCGCTTTGCCCTGCGCGGCTATGACGATGGCTGGGTGGAGTCCGGCGACGGCGAGCGCACGTTCTCGCAGCTCGATGCCGGGCGCTACACCCTGGTCGTGCAGGGGGCGGACGCCGATGGGGTCTGGTCGGATCCGCGCCAGATCGAGGTGAACGTGCGCCCGCCGTGGTGGCGCACACCGGCGGCGTATGCGGCCTACTTTGGCGCGCTGGCCGCGACGCTGTGGTTGCTGGCGTGGCTGTACCGTCGCCGCTTGCAGCAGCGGCACGCCCTGGCCCTGGCCGAGCAACGCAGCTTGCTTGCAGAACAAACCTCGGATGCCAAGTCGCGCTTCCTCGCCACGATGGCGCACGAGATCCGCACGCCGATGACCGGCGTGCTGGGCATGGCCGAACTGCTGCTGGCCAGCCCGCTCGACGCGCAACAACGCACGCGCGCGCAGGCGATCGACGACGCCGGCCGGCACCTGCTGCGGATCGTCAATGACGCGCTCGACCTGGCGCGCATCGAGGCCGGCAAGCTGGCGCTGGAGGTCGCGCCGTTCGATCCGCGCGCGCTGCTGGCCGACATCGAGGCGCTGTTGCGTCCGCAGGCCGCTGCCAAGGGGCTGTCGCTCGATACCCACGTCGGCGCCGACGTACCGCGCGGACTGCTCGGCGATGCCGGGCGGGTGCGGCAGATCGTGCTCAACCTTGCGCACAACGCGGTCAAGTTCAGCGAGCGCGGCGGCGCGCGCATCGCCTTCACGCGCGATCCCGATGGCGCGCTGCGCATCACCGTGATCGACAGCGGCCCGGGCATGACCGCGCAGCAAGCCGATCGTTTGTTCGCGCGTTTCGAGCAGGGCGCTGGCGCGCAAGCGGCCAGCGCGCACGGCAGCAGCGGTCTGGGGTTGGCGATCTGCCGCGAACTGGCGGCGGCGATGGCCGGCCGCATCGACGTGCAGAGCACGCCCGGCGTGGGCTCGCGCTTCGACGTGGTGCTGCCGTTGCCGCAGGCCGCGCTGCCGGCGCCGACCCAGAGCGCACCGCGGGTCGTGGAGGCCTCGTCTGCGCACACGCTCACGCTGCTGTTGGTCGAAGACGACGCCATCGTCGCGCAGGTACTGGAAGGCTTGCTGTGTGGACTGGGACACACGGTGGTCGCCGCGCCGCACGGGCTGGCAGCGCTGTCGGAACTGGACAACGCACGCTTCGACGCAGCCCTGCTCGATCTCGATCTGCCCGGCGTGAGTGGTCTGGATCTGGCGCGCCTGATCCGCGCCCGCGGCATGAGTTTGCCGTTGCTCGCGGTCACCGCGCGGGCCGACGCGAATGCCGAAATCGACGCGCGCGCCGCCGGCATGGACGGCTTCCTGCGCAAGCCGGTGACCGGGGAGATGCTGGAGGTCGCGCTGCGCGCGATGATCGCGGCGTAGGCGCCTTATGCCTGGGGGTGCGCGTGCACCGCATCCACCAGTGCGCGCACGTGTTCGGGATCCATGTCCGGCGACAAGCCGTGGCCGAGGTTGAACACCAACCCGGTGAGCGAGCCGTCGCCGCCGCGTGCGTAGTCGGCGAGCGTGCGCCGCACCTCGGCACCGATGGCAGCCGGCGATCCGTACAACACCGCCGGGTCGAGATTGCCTTGCAGGCCGACGCGGCCTTGCGTGCGGCGGCGCGCGTCTTCCAGCGACACCAGCCAGTCCACGCCGATCGCATCGGCACCGCTGGCGGCCAGCTCTTCCAGATACGGCGCGTTGCCTTTGCCGAACAAGATCAGCGGGATGTGTTCAGCGTCGTGCAACGGCTCTTGCTGCAGGTTGCCTGGCTGTTCGCCGTTCTGTCCTCTGTCTTCCGTCTTCTGTCTTCCGGCGCGCAGCGCCTCGGCGATGCGCGTCAGATACGGCAGTGAAAACTCGCGGTAGTGGTGCGGGGCGAGCACGCCGCCCCAGGTGTCGAACACCTGCAACGCCTGCGCACCGGCGTCGCGTTGTGCCCACAGGTAGGCGATCACCGCATCGGTGACCACGTCGAGCAGGCGGTGCAAGGTCGCCGGGTCATCAAGCATCATCGCCTTGATGATGGAAAAATTGTCGCTGCCGCCGCCTTCGATCATGTAGCAGGCCAGCGTCCACGGACTGCCGGAAAATCCGATCAACGGCACGCGGCCGCTCAACTCGCGGCGACACAGCGCGACGGCATCCATCACGTAGCGCAGTTCGCGGCCCATGTCCGGCACCGCCAGCTTGGCGACATCGGCGGCGCTGCGCACCGGGCGCTGGAATTTCGGGCCTTCGCCTTCGACGAAATACAGCCCCAGCCCCATCGCATCGGGCACGGTGAGGATGTCGGAGAACAGGATCGCGGCATCCAGATCGAAGCGCGCCAGCGGCTGCAAGGTCACCTCGCAGGCCAGCTCGGGCGTCTTGGCCATCGTCAGAAAACTACCGGCACGGGCGCGGGTGGCGCGGTACTCGGGCAGGTAACGGCCGGCCTGGCGCATCAGCCACACCGGCGTGCGGGTCGCCGGCTCGCGGCGCAGGGCACGCAGCAGCGCGTCGTTGCGCAAGCCGGCGAAGGTCATCCGCGCGCGGCTCCCTGTGCGAACGTCACCCGGAAGCCGCGCTTGAGCTGTGCATCGCGGGCCTGCTCGAACGCGGCCAGCGCAGCGGCTTGTTGCAGGAATTGCTCGCGCTTGACCGAACTTCGCTGCCCGGTCTGGCCGCTTTCGCGCAGCAGCAGCCAGCCGCCGAACAGGTCTTGTTCGAGGGTGAGTTGCACGAAACGCGGGGCTTCGGCGCCAACGGGCGGGTGCTGGAGGAGCAAGCGCATCGGGATATTCTAGCGAAGCGCGGGAGCAGGGAGCAGGGCCGTAGGATGGGTCGAGCATCCGCCAGACCCATCGTCGCGGTCATTCACGCCTGTCCGTCGGCGATCGCGTCGGTCAGCAGGTCCAGCACGTGCCGCGAGTCGATGTCGCTGGCGACGAAGGCGTGGCCGACGCCGCGCCACAGGATCAGGCGCAGGCGGCCGCCGCGGTTCTTCTTGTCCAGCTGCATGCGTGCCAGCAGGGCCGAGGGATCGAGGCGGGCAGCGATGCGCGGCGGGATGGCGACCGGCAGCCGCAAGCGCTCGAGCAGCGCGGCGAGGCGTGCGGCATCCATCAACGGCGCCAGGCCCATCTCCGAGGACAGGCGTGCGGCCAGCATCATCCCGATCGCCACCGCCTCGCCGTGCAGAACGGTTCCGTAACCGGCTTCGGTTTCGATGGCGTGGGCAAACGTGTGCCCGAAGTTGAGCAAGGCACGCTCGCCCTGTTCGGTTTCGTCGGCCACCACGATCTGCGCCTTGTGCTGGCAGCTTTGCAGCACCGCATCGGCCAGCGCGACGGCATCGCCGCCGACCAGTGCATCGGCGTGGTCTTCGATCCACGCGAAAAACCGCGCGTCGCCCAGCGCGCCATACTTGGCCACTTCGGCCAACCCGGCCGACAGCTCGCGCGCCGGCAGGGAAGCCAGCAAGCGGGTGTCGATCGCCACCGCGCACGGTTGGTGGAAGGCACCGACCAGATTCTTGCCCTGCGGCAGGTCCACCGCAGTCTTGCCGCCGACCGAGGAATCCACCATCGCCAACAATGTGGTCGGAATTTGCAGGTAGCGCACGCCGCGCATCCAGCAGGCGGCGGCAAAGCCGGCCATGTCGCCGACCACGCCGCCGCCGAGGGCGACCACCAGCGCGTCGCGCCCGGCCTGCATGTCGGCCAGCGCGGCGAAGATGCGCGCGCAAGTCGCCAGGGTCTTGTGCTGCTCTCCGGCCGGCAGCACCAGCAATGCCGGCTCGTGGCTGCCCGGCAGCAGGCGGCGCACGCGTTCGGCGTACAGCGCGCCGACGTTGCCGTCGGTGACCAGCAGCACATGCGTGGAAAAATGCACGCCGGCGAACGCTTCGCGGCGCTCCAGCAGACCCGGCGCGATGCGGATCGGATACGCGCGCTCGCCCAGCGCAACGGTCAACTCGTGCATCTCAGGCTGCCGCATGCGTATCGGCTCGTTGCCACTGTGCGCTGATGATCGCCGCCAGGCGCCGCGCGACCGCGTCGGGCCGGCCGCCGGATGCTTCGTGTCGCAGATCGGCCACCTGCGCGTACAGCGGCTCGCGCTGCGCCGCCAGCGCCTGCAATTTTTCGCGGCGATCGGCGCAGGCCAGCAACGGGCGGCTGCGGTCGCGCGCCAATCGTGCCAGTTGCCCGTCCACGCCCACGTGCAGGTGCACCACGAACGCCGACTCGTGCAGTCGCCGGCGGTTTTCCGGGTCGAGCACCGCGCCGCCGCCGGTGGCCACCAACACGCCGCGCTGCTGGCAAAGCTGGGCGATCAGGGCGGTTTCACGCGCGCGAAAACCGGCCTCGCCCTCGCAGTCGAAGATCACCGGCACGCGCGCGCCGGTGAGTTCCTCCAGTTGTTGATCGACATCGACGAAACGCAGGCCCAGTGCGGCGGCCACGCGCTTTCCCAAGGTAGTCTTGCCGGCGCCCATGGGGCCGACGAAGGCGAGATTCGCTGCTGGATTCATGCTGCGATGCTAGCATTCAAAGCGCGCGCCCGACCGCCGGAAACATGCCCGGCGCACGCGCGCGACCCGGCATCTGCCGCCGCATCGCCACCGCAACCGGAGCCAATCCATGTCCGTCGTCAAGGTCATCGAGCTCACGTCTTCTTCCAGCAAGGGCATCGAGGATGCCGTGCAGAGCGGCCTGCGCAAGTGCGCCGAGAGCGTGAAGAACCTCAAGGGTGCGTGGGTCAATGACATCAAGGTGGTCACCGACGAGGACGGGCGGGTGACCGAGTGGCGGGTGAACCTGCGCATCAGCTTCGTGGTGAAGTAACGTCGGTCAGCACAGCAGGCGGCGTTGTGCGTCCAGGCGCACGCTGCGCTGCGCGATTGCTGGCAGGGTGTGCAGCGCCTGCCGGCTCACCCGTTCGAAGGCCATCACGAAACGCGCTACCGCGCGCCGATCCATCGCCGCCCGCGCCGGTTGTGCGGCGTGCAGTGCCTGTTCCTGCTGCCAGCGCCATTCCGGCACGATCTCGAAGCCCGGCCCGTGCAGGAACAACAGGCGGTCGATGCGTCGCCACAGCGGGGCGTACGCCTTGAGCGCGGCATTGCACCACGTGCGCCAGTAGCCGGTCGGGTCGGCCTGCCGTTCGAGCGCGTTGAGTGGCTCGGCAAGGGCGGCGGTGGGTTCGGGCGGAACCTTCAGGAACCAGCCGTCGAACACGATCAGATCGGGTGCGCGGGTGACCTTCGTCCAGCGCGACGGCGGCAGGCGCCGGTCGCCGAGCTTGTCGAAGCGCGGCAGCGCGGTCGGCCGGCCGGCGCGCAAGGCATCCAGCGTGCCGCAGGCCAGCTTCACGTCGTGACTGCCCGGCGGCCCGCGGGTGGCCAGCAACGGATGCACCCGTCGACCCAGAGCGAGGCGCTCGCGGCGCGGCAGGTAGAAATCGTCGATCGACAGCGCCAGCGCTTGCAGTCCGCGCTCGCGTGCCAATGCGGCCACCTGCGCGGCCAGGGTGGACTTGCCGCTGCCTTGCAAACCGGCGATGCCTTGCACGCGCACCCCGTTTGCGAGCGCTTCGTCGAGCACGCCGGCCACGAAGTCGTCCGGGAATCGGGCTTGGGTGTGCGATTGCGGCGGCATGGGGCGACAATAGCGCATGGCGGGTGCGGGAGGAGAAGCGGGTAGCAGGTAGCAGGTAGCCGGTAGCGGGTAGCGGGTAGCAGGTAGCAGGTAGCAGGTAGCGGAAATTCGGCATTACGCGAGTTGCTGCCTGTGCTTTGCTTTCCGGCTTACGGCTACCGGTTTCCGGCTATCACCAATGATGCGACGGTCTTTGGCTTACCGGCTCACGGCTCACGGCTCACGGCTACCGACTCCCATCTCCCATATCCCATCTCCCTTCTCCCTTCTCCCTTCTCCCTTCTCCCTTCTCTCCCCCCATGCCCACCCTGCTGCACGAAGCCCTAGCCACCTTCACCGACCTGCTCGCCGCCGCGCAGGCTTCCGGCGACCCGGAGCCGACCGCGATGACCCTTGCCACCGCCACCCGCCACGGTGCGCCATCGGCGCGCACGGTGCTGCTGAAGTCTTTCGACGAACGCGGCTTCGTGTTCTACACGCACAGCACCAGCGCCAAGGGCCGCGAGTTGCACGACAACCCGCGCGCGGCGCTGCTGTTTCACTGGAAGCACCTGCCGCAGCCGGTGCAGGTGCGCATCGAGGGTATGGTCGTGGCGGTGGATGCGGCGCAGGCCGATGCCTATTTCGCCAGCCGTCCGCGCATGAGCCAGATCGGCGCGTGGGCGTCACTGCAATCGCAGACGCTGGACGCCCGCGAAACCTTCGAGGCGGCGATCGCCCGCTACGAGTCGGAGTTCGCCGGGCGCGACGTGCCGCGCCCGAGCGGCTGGACCGGCTACCGCGTGGTGCCGGACGGCATCGAGTTCTGGTACGCCGGCGATTTTCGCCTGCACGATCGGCGCCGTTACGACCTGCGCGCCGGGGCGTGGGAGAAGCGGATGCTGTATCCGTAGCCGCCTGTGGCGGCGCGACCCACAGCCGTCGACCAATCGGCGGCGGGCCGTTTACGGCAGACTCGCCTGCGGACACCCTTCTGGAAAACTCGCGCTGGCCGATGCAACGGTGTCCACCTCCAGGCGATACGCGAACGCCCCTTGCGTTCCGTAACCGCCGGGCCCGATGAGGGTACCACTGCCTTCGATATGCAGCGGTCGCTCGGATCCGGCATCGATGCCGGCGGCGCCGCGCAACTTCCCCATCTGCGCATCGGCCGCAGCGGAAAGGTTCACCCACGCCGCCTTGGCATTGCCGTAGAACGCTGCAGCGGCAGGCATGCCGGCGCACGGAACGAAGGCGCCATGGCCGTAGTACGGAAAGAAGGTGCCGGCAAATGGGCCCGGCGAAGACGTTTCCGGTGGCTCGATGCAGGCGGCGGCGTCGATGCTCGCCTCCAAGGCCGTGGTCTGGCCACGCAGCTCATAGGCAAGCGTCTTGAGCTTGCGACCGACTTCGGCGCGCAGCGCCGGGCAGCGGATCTCGATACTGCCCGCCGATGGAAAGCCGCCACCGCTCCAGGCGTAGCGACCTTGGCGATCGGTCCACTGCAGCGACTTGCTTCCGGCCAGACTCAGGCCGGCGTGATAGACGCCCGCACGTGAGCGTGCGTCGAGTACGGTGACGCGCAGCGTTTGGCCGGGATCGGCCGGATTGCTTGCGTCGGCGGCGTTTACGGGCCGGATGGTGGCATCGACTGGCGATGCCGCGCTGGCGCTGCCGGTAGCCGCGCTCGGCGCGCTGGCGGGTGCGGATGGGTGGGCTGCGGGAGATGCTTCACGGTGACTGCACGAGCAGCTCACCAGCAGCAGCGGGGCAAGCGTCAGGGTCAACAGATCCTTGCGCATGAATGGTGCTCGCGGTGGCTTGCGCCGATCATACTTCGTGCCGCAATGTGCGCGTCAGGCGTCTATGGATTGACCGTCCGACCGGCGGCAACGGGGCGATTGGCGGTGGTACGGCAGTCATCGGCAATGGCGCCGGAGTGGGCCGCCACGGTGCACCCAGGAGGGCCGATGCGCGGACCGGAACGGATCGTCTGTCTCACCGAGGAACCCACCGAAACACTGTACCTGCTCGGCGAGCAGGCCCGCATCGTCGGCATCTCCGGCTTCACCGTGCGCCCGCCGGCGGCGCGTCGCGACAAGCCCAAGGTCAGCGCCTTCACCTCGGCGAAGATCGACGCCATCCTGGCGCTACGGCCCGACTTTGCGATCGGTTTCTCCGACATCCAGGCCGAGATCGCCGCCGCCTTGATCCGCGCCGGTGTGGAGGTATGGATCAGCAATCACCGCAGCGTCGAAGGCATCCTCGCCTACATCCGCCGACTGGGTGCGTTGGTCGGCGCGGCCACGCGCGCCAACGCGCTGGCCGACGAGCTGGCGCGCGGGCTGGATGCCGTTGCGCAGGACGCGGCGAAATGGACGCGCCGTCCGAAGGTGTATTTCGAGGAATGGGACGAGCCGCAGATCGCCGCGATCGGTTGGGTGGCGGAGTTGGTGCGCATCGCCGGCGGCGATGACGTGTTCCCTGAACTGGCTGCGCAGTCGCTGGGCAAGGATCGCATTCTGGCTGATCCCGGCGAAGTGGTGCGGCGTGCACCCGACATCATCATCGGCTCGTGGTGCGGCAAGAAATTCCGTCCGGAAAAAGTCGCATCGCGCCCGGGCTGGGACGCGCTCCCGGCGGTGCGCGAGGGGCAGTTGCACGAGGTCAAATCGCCGTTGATCCTGCAACCGGGCCCGGCGGCGCTGACCGACGGCGTGCGTGCGCTGGCGCGCATCATCGCGGCTTGGCAGTCAAGCCACTGAGGCTGTTTCCGTTGCGGCGAACACCGCGGCCAGCTCCGCACCGCGCGCGGTCGCCGCCGCGATGCCGCCGGCGATCAAGGCATCCAATCCGCCCTCGGCGAAGCACCGCAACGCCTGCTCGGTGACGCCGCCGGGCGAGGTCACGCGCCGGCGCAGGGTCGCGGCGTCTTCGCCGGATTCGACCAGCATGCGCCCGGCACCGAACACGGTCTGCGCGATCAGCGCGCGCGCCACGTCCGCTGGCAATCCTTGCGCGACGGCGGCGGCCTGCATCGCCTCGACCAGCGCGAACACGTAGGCCGGGCCGCTACCGGAGGTGGCGGTGACGGTGTCCATCAGCGCCTCGTCGTCCACCCACAGCGCCAACCCGACCGCCTCGAACAACGCCTGCGCACGGCCTCGCTGTGCCGCGCTGACATGGGCGTTGGCGCACAGCGCGGTAGCGCTGGCACGCAGCAGCGCGGGGGTGTTGGGCATGGCGCGCACCAGCGGCGGCGGGCGCTGGTCATCGGTTCGCAGCCAGTTTTCCACCGCACCGATGGGGATGCCGGCGGCGAGCGTGACCACCAGCGGGCGGATGCGCTTTGCGTGCTGCGCGAGTTCTTCGCACACCCCGCGCAGCACCTGCGGTTTGACCGCCAGCACCCACAGGTCGGCATCGGCGACGGCGTCGGTGTTGGCGGCGTGCGCGACCACCCCGAAATCGCGCGCCAGCGCCGCGCGCAAGGTGGCATCGGGTTCGGACACGGCGATATCCGAAGCGGGCATGCCCAAACCGACGAGGCCGCCGATCATCGAGCGGGCGACGTTGCCACCGCCGATGAAGGCGATGGTGCAGGGAATTGCGGATTGCGAAGAGGGAGTCGCAGTTGTCATCGGAGGGTGGACTGGAGGAGGAAAATTGGTGCGTTACAGCATAATCTGCTTGCGAGCAGCGAGCGCATATGCTGTTCCCCTCTCCCATCGGGAGAGGGGTAGGGGTGAGGGGCGAACTCCATCGCACAAACGAATTTTCCGCTTGTTGCTTGCCCCTCATCCGGCGCTGCGCGCCACCTTCTCCCGAAGGGAGAAGGGAAATGCGCGGCTTCCAGCCCCGCTTCCGACGCGAGAGGTGTCTGGGTGATGGGCGAACGTAGTGATGCACGATAGTTTGTCGTTCGTTGCTCGCCCCTCGTCATTAGCCCCTCGCCCCGAACAGCGCCGTGCCGATCCGCACCAGCGTCGCGCCGTGGGCGATGGCCAGTTCGAAATCCTCGCTCATGCCCATCGACAAGGTGTCGATGCCCGGATGCCGTCGTGCCAGATCGTCGAACAAGGCTTGCATTGCCGCGAACGCGTGGCTGCGGCGCTGCATATCCGGGTCGGGTGCGGGGATTGCCATCAATCCGCGCAGGCACAGGCGCGACTGCGCGGCGATGGCGTCGGCAAGGGCGTCGATCTCGTCGGGGCGGCAACCGGACTTGCTGACCTCGTCGTCGATGTTCACTTGGATCAGCAGGTTCAGCGGCGCGCGTTCGGGTGGGCGGTGGCGGGCCAGCAACGGCACCAGCTTGGGCCGGTCGATGGTCTGGATCCAGTCGAACGCCAGCGCGGCTTCTCTCGTCTTGTTGGATTGCAGGTGACCGATCAGGTGCCATTCCAGCGGCAGCTGGGCCAACTGGCGCTGCTTGGTCAGCGCCTCCTGCACGTAGTTTTCGCCGAACGCCACTTGCCCGCAGGCCGCCAGCTCGGCCAGCTCGGGCGCGCTGCGGGTCTTGGACACGGCCAGCAGGCGCACCGGCCGGGATGGCGTCGCCTCAGGTTCGGCGCGCAGCGCCTGCACCGTGCACATGCGCGCCAGCAGGGCGTGCAGGCGTTGCTGCGGAGCGTCCATCGACGACGGGTGGTGGCGCTGCCGGCTGCTCAGTGCGACGCCGGCTTGGCGGGCGAGGCAGCCGGCTTGGCCGGCGAAGCGACCGGTGCCGGCGCAGCGGCAGCCTGCGCCTTGCGCAGTTCCTCGGCCGGGTTGCATTGCACCATCGTGTCCTCGCCGTCCACGATCAGCTTCCACGCGCCACCGAAGGCCGCGTCGCTGCGCGCGGCGATGTAGTAATAGGTACACGGGGCGACCTTCAGCACGAAGGTTTCCGGCTGCGTCGCCCTGCCGGTGGCGGCCGATTGCGGCACCGCGGTGATCCAGTGCGGGCCGGGGAACAGCGCGTACGGCATGACCTGCGGTGCGACCCCGTCGACGCTGAGGATGCGCACGGGCTGCACGCGCGGGTTGTTCCTGTTTTGCGGGACGCCATCGAGATAGGACTGCGGGCCGCTGGCGGCGCACAGGGCGGTGGAGGTAGCGAGCAAGCCGGCGGCCAGCAGCAGGGCGTTGGATCGGTTCATGGAAAGGCCCGAGACGGTGGAAAGATGACGCGGCGCGGACGCCGCATCGCCAGTGCGATAGGGTACACGCAACCACCCTCGGCCCGATGACGGGCGTGCCGCGGCGTTGGGCCGGCGTTGCGTCGGCAGGGGGTGGATCGGTCGCGATGGATTAGGGCTATACTCCGGGCGAAACATCATCTCAAGGCGTGGGGGGCGCGCATGGACATCGCTGAACTGTTGGCTTTCTCGGTCAAGAACAAGGCTTCGGACCTGCACCTGTCGGCAGGCCTGCCGCCGATGATCCGTGTCGATGGCGACGTGCGCCGGATCAACATCCCCGCACTCGAGCACAAGCAGGTGCACTCGCTGGTGTACGACATCATGTCGGACAAGCAGCGCCGCGACTACGAAGAGTTTCTGGAAGTGGACTTCTCGTTCGAGATCGCCGGCATGGCGCGCTTTCGCGTCAACGCGTTCAACCAGAATCGCGGCGCCGGTGCGGTGTTCCGGACCATTCCCTCCGAGGTGCTCACGCTGGAGGATCTGGCCACGCCACCAATTTTTCGCGACATCATCGAGCAACCGCAGGGTCTGATCCTGTGCACCGGGCCGACCGGCTCGGGCAAGTCGACCACGCTGGCGGCGATGATCGACCACGTCAACAAGAAGGAATACGCGCACATCCTCACCGTCGAGGATCCGATCGAGTTCGTGCACACCTCGCAAAAGTGCCTGGTCAACCAGCGCGAGGTACACCGCGATACGCACGGCTTCAATGAGGCCCTGCGCTCGGCGCTGCGCGAAGACCCCGACTACATCCTCGTGGGCGAAATGCGCGACCTGGAAACCATCCGCCTGGCGCTGACCGCCGCCGAGACCGGCCACTTGGTGTTCGGCACCTTGCACACCAGTTCGGCGGCCAAGACCATCGACCGCATCATCGACGTGTTCCCGGCCGGCGAAAAGCCCATGGTGCGCTCGATGCTGTCCGAGAGCTTGCGCGCGGTGATCGCGCAGGCGCTGCTGAAGAAGGTCGGCGGCGGGCGCATCGCCGCGCACGAGATCATGATCGGCACCCCGGCCATCCGCAACCTGATCCGCGAGGACAAGGTCGCGCAGATGTACTCGTCGATCCAGACCGGCCAGAACCTCGGCATGCAGACCCTCGACCAGTGCCTGCAGGACATGGTCAAGCGCGGCCAGATCACCCGTCCGACGGCCAAGGAATACGCCAAGGACAAGAAGCTGTTCGAGTGACGGGACGTGAATCGTGAATCGTGAGTCGTGAATCGAAACGGCGGTATGCCAAGCTCGCCGCTCTGAAAATTCCGACGTGCGTTTCGACGATTCACGATTCACCATTCACGATTCACGGAGCCAACCCATGAGCGGCATCGACTTCACCTCCTACCTCAAGCTGATGGCGCACAACAAGGCGTCCGACTTGTTCATCACCGCCGGCATGCCGCCGGCGATGAAGGTGCACGGCAAGATCAGCCCCATCACGCAAGCGGCGCTGACCTCGCAGCAGAGCCGCGACCTGGTGCTCAACGTGATGACTCCGCCGCAGCGCGAGGAGTTCGAAAAAACCCACGAGTGCAACTTCGCCATCGGCGTGGCCGGCGTCGGCCGCTTCCGCGTGAGCTGCTTCTACCAGCGCAATCAGGTCGGCATGGTGCTGCGCCGGATCGAGACCAAGATCCCCACGGTGGAGGAACTGAGCCTGCCGCCGATCATCAAGTCGCTGGCGATGACCAAGCGCGGCATCATCATCTTCGTCGGCGCCACCGGCACCGGCAAGTCGACCTCGCTGGCGGCGATGATCGGCTACCGCAACATGAACTCCACCGGCCACATCATCACCATCGAAGATCCGATCGAGTTCGTGCACAAGCACGAAGGCTGCATCGTCACCCAGCGCGAAGTCGGCATCGACACCGACAGCTGGGAGAACGCGCTGAAGAACACCCTGCGCCAGGCGCCCGACGTGATCATGATCGGCGAGGTGCGCACCCGCGAGGGCATGGATCACGCCATCGCCTTTGCCGAAACCGGCCACCTGGTGTTGTGCACGTTGCACGCCAACAATGCCAATCAGGCGATGGATCGCATCATCAACTTCTTCCCCGAAGATCGTCGTCGGCAGCTGTTGATGGACATGTCGATGAACCTCAAGGGCGTGGTCGCGCAGCAGCTCATCCCCACGCCCGACGGCAAGGCCCGTCGTGTGGCGCTGGAAGTGTTGCTGGGTACGCCCTTGGTGCAGGATTACCTGCGCGATGGCGAAATCCACAAGCTCAAGGACGTGATGAAGGACTCCACCAACCTCGGCATGCGCACGTTCGACCAGAGCCTGTTCGAGCTCTATCAAGCCGGTGAGATCACCTACGAGGACGCGCTGCGCTTTGCCGATTCGCAGAACGAGGTGCGCCTGAAGATCAAGCTGGCCCAAGGCGGCGATGCCAAGAGTCTGGCCGAAGGCCTGGGTGCCGTGGAACTGGTGTCCACCGAGGACAAGAACCAGTACTGGCGACGCTGACGTCGCCCCCGCCGGTTACCGCAGAGCGCCGGGCCACGCCCGGCGTTCTGCCGTGCGGGGTGGCCAATGGGCAACACCAGCGCCCGATCCCGGGCCCGCGGCGCCCCCCTCCAGGCTCATGTGTCGTTGGAAGAGGCTCGGGGTGTTGACGAACCTGAAAAGGGCTGTATGATGTGCGGCTCCCCGGCGCGAAAGGCTCCGGGTTCCTCCTTCGGGAGGGGTGTGAAGTTCTTTGACAGTGTGCGCAGGAAACTTGTGCGGACGC
>JAFEEL010000066.1 GCA_018241125.1 Pseudomonadota bacterium
CAGCGCCCGGTCGCGTCCTGCGCTTCCTGCACGCGCCCGAGCACGTCGTAGATCGTCGCCTCGGCGTAGGCATGGCCATCGATCGTGTGGGTCTTGGACACCGGCCGGCCGAGCGCGTCGTAGCCGTAGGCGCGGCTCATGGCATCGGTCGAGCCCGTCAGCGCGTTGCTGATGCTCTCGGCCACCAGCGAGCCCAGCGTTTGCAGTCCCGGCGCCGCCGGATCGGCGTCGTAGACGAACTGCGATCTGCGATTCGGTCTCGAACACGGGAAATCGTGGTCTGTCTCAAAATATTCCTATTTTTCGCAACGAACAATCAAACTATTTATTACAGCGCTCGATCGGTTTTGAGAATTTACCCAAACGGCATATTTTCTACCTGGAATTTCGAAAAAATGCATTTCGGGAACAACCGCCACACTCTTCTTCAAAACGGCCGGCATTACGAAGTGAACTACCAAAAATTCCTTATAGACTCTCGTTGACATAACCCGCAGTCCATGAGGGACAAAATTGATGCCTCCAGTGTTGCGATTCCGCACCACATGCACAGCTTCCCTTGTTGGCGAGTAGCTAAAATCATAACTATCCACCCCATTATTATTGAGAAGCAAAAATTGATCAGATATCTCAAGATTACATTTGGAACCAAATCCAACAGGGAATGCGGTTGGCTTACGCGATCCGACGCAACCACTTAGAGCCATCAACGCAGTCATTGAATATAGAAACAGCGCTTTCCATTGTTTAGTCCACATGAAACACGCACCCGGCACCAACTTTACACGCCAAATCTACATTTGGACTGAAAAATGGCAAATGGCCCAAAAATTCTGTGAAAGAACTATAGTTTCGATACAAATCCCACCCCATCGAGACCCGCTCACCGATTCCATCTGCCGCCACACCAACAAACTCAAATTCATATTCCTGTTCGACAGACAAAGCGCCCCATCGCACACCAGCCCTGAGCGATAGCAACCCCAAAGGGGTTATTATTTCTTGTTTGTCGGTCCATATCTGATCTGATTTTGCAAGAGCATCCATTCCGGAATTGATATTGCTATCTGGAAATTCTCTCAAAAACGCATCGTCGCTCATTTTTGAGATCCGCCACAAATCTTCCCGTGCAGCATCCATTACTGCTCCGGCTTGACTCGCAGTCAATTTACGGATTGGATCGCCATCAACATTTTGCTTGTGTTTTTCGTCATTAAACGCCTGACTGAATGCCCCAGTAATCGCCCCATCCGCAAACTTCCCGCCGGTCAGTTGGGATGCGGTTCCACCTACGATGGATGCAGCAACCACGCGTTCCGCACTAACGCCCAAGTTGCCTGCATCCAGATGGCTGATCGGTCCGCTGAATGCTTCGGTAACTCCGGCACTAATAAACCCGTTACCGAACTTGCCGCCCTGCAGCACCGACATCACGCCGCCGGCGATGCCATGCTCCAGCACCTTTGCTGCTTCCTCGCCCGCGGTCAGGCTAGTCTCTTTCTCCGCTTCCGCCAGATCCTTGAATTGCGTTCCTATACCGTAGAATAGGCCCGCGCTGAACGCGCCAGTCAAACCACCTTTGAGCGAACCTGAGCCGATCGCCCCTGCCACAAACCCAGCAACAACATTCGCGAAGAGCGTGTTGGCCAACCCCCCGAAGATAAATCCTGCGCCTGGCAGCCAGATGGATATCGCGATCGACAACACCGTGCGGAACAGTTGACCGATGCTGAACATCCCCGTCGGGTCGGTATTGGCCAGCGGGTTGTTGAACACGTAGCTGTACGGGTTCCAGTTCTGCGGGTTGTACGGTTGCGCCACCAGCGGGTCGGCCTGCAGGAACCGCCCCAGCAGCGGGTCGTAGATGCGCCCGTTCAGGTGCACCAGGTCGAGCGCGCCCAGCTGCTCCTGCCCGGTGAACCCGCGGGTGGTCGTGGTCAGCGGCGCCACCCCCACCACCACCGCGCTCAGCGCCGTGCGCATCGCCCCGAACGCCGCATAGTCGGCGCGCTCCACCAGCCCGCCGCTGGCCAAGTCCGCCACCGCATCCACCGAACCGATCTGGTCGCCCAGCAGCGTGCGCGTGCTGTTGACCAGCCCCGCCGTCGTGCCGGCCAGCGTCATCACCGTCCCGGCCACCGTGCGCCGCCACGTCACCGACCCGCCGACCGTCACCCGCTCCACGTTGTCCAGGTACAACGTCGTGCCCGCCGCCTGCCCGGTGCCATCGTCGGTGCGCCGGAAGCGCGCCCCGTCGGCGCCGTAGTCCCAGCGCGTGCGCACCACCGCCGCGGTCGAACTGCCCCCCGTCCACACCGCCACCGCGTGGTTCTGACCGTCGTAGTCCCAGCCGCGCTGCACCGTGCCGCCGCCGTTGGCCGCCGTGGTCGCGCGCGTCAGGCTGCCGTTGGCGTCGGTCGTGTAATACGCGCTGCCCACCTGCAGCAACTGATAACCCGAGTTGGCCGAACCGGCCGCCACCGACCCGGGCACACTGCCTTGGCCGCAACCGCCGAGCTGGGCATAGGTGTAGTTGTTCGCCGCCGTGCCGCCGCTGGCCTTCTGGCAGATGTTGCCCAGCGCGTCGTAGCGCAGCCACTCGGTCACGTTGGCCGCCGTGCTCACCCCCGGCGCGGCACTGCCGTAGGACGTGCCGCCGAGCATCGTGTACCAGCCTTCCAGCAGGCGGTCGGGATGCGGTGGGTGACCAGTTCGCTGAGGCTTGCGTCATCTTGCAATACAAGATCGAACTCCGTGCATTTTTCGCGTGCATTTCTCGGCAGAGGAATCACTTGCAACCGAAATTAACGCTCACACTCACATATCTAAGTGCCTCCCACTTCTGCTCCATCCAACCGATGGCGTGGATAGCCCTAATGCCGGTCAGATATCGGCACGCGGCCGACTGCGACATTCTGCACAATACCCGCGTTTTTCCGTTTGCATGCTCCGTTGCTTCGAGAAATTCTGATGGCAGGTAGTCCCCCGAAGTCTGCTGGCACCGATAGGCGCGCGTATAACGAGCGAATGAAGCGTATTGATTTTTTGATAGCTGGATCAATATTTGCGGATATTCCACGTCAATTGTGATGGGAGAAATCAGAAAAATGGGAGGAGGGCTATTTCTGGGGGTCAATGTGACAAGCATGATCCAGTTTTTTGCCTTTTTATCTGGTGTCTTCCCATGCACCACGTCGACGCCAGCGAATCCCGGCGGATCAGGGGACTCCGCCTCGGCTTTTTCCGCTCGCGCCAGCGACAGCACTAAAAATAGAATTGCAAACGCATCGAGCTTTCGCATCAGTGTCCGCCATTCAGAGATTTGATATACCCTTGCTGAAGAGCAGAAGGGGTAGTTACGACAGGCGTACTAAAGTTGACACCTTCCAAGCCTGCACCAGCGGTATATGTGTAGCTCCACTTCACGGTTGCAACAATGCTATAGACACCAGCAGGGTTTCGGCTCACGACAGAAGTTTCGGCCTGGAAATATCTAGTACCAGACCATGCGGGAAAATCCATGAAAGTGCGACCAGGAGCGGAATCCGCGGGATAGAACTTCGTCGTTGCATTTGCGGGCCGGTAGTCAAACTGCCATGTTCCGTCTTCTCCCGGCTCGACGCTGTACGCTTGGTAGGTTTGCAGCCACTTCAGGTTGGTTGCCCTGCCGTTATAGGTGAGGTCTATTCTTGCACCGTAGCCGCCGCCATAGCCTGCCTCCATGCTATAGCTGAATGGCCCCGCCGTTCCGTACTTGTAATTCGCTGTATCTCCAGCAGGCGCGGATCCAGCGCTGCGAGGGGCACCATCGCCATTGTCGGTTGACAGGTTTTCGGAACCCGCGTCAGTGTCGCCACTGTTGTGTGATTGCGGCTCCTCCATCGCCCCCTGGATCGCGCCGCTGATCGCACCGTTGACAAACTTCCCGCCGGTGGCCTCGGAGATCGTCCCGCCGATCAACGCGCCTTCGACCGAACGCACAACCACGTTACCGCTGTTCCCGGCCAGCGGCATCGCCGCGCAGGTCAACCCCGCCGACGCGAATCCACTGCCGAACTTGCCGCCCTCCAGAACCGACATCACGCCGCCGGCGATGCCGTGTTCGAGCACCTTGGCCACCTCCTCGGGGCCGGTCAGCGCTCGTCCCATCTGGAATTGTTCACCGATCCCGTAAAACAGACCCGCCGAAAATGCACCTTCGATGCCGCCCTTGAGTGAACCGGTACTGACTGCCCCGGACAGGAAGCCTGCCACCAACGATCCGGCAAACAGGTTCCAGCTCCACATCAACTGCGCGATGGGCGGGAAAAAGATCGAAATAGCGATCGACAACACCGTGCGGAAGAACTTGCCGATGCTGAACATCCCCGTCGGGTCGGTGTTGGCCAGCGGGTTGTTGAACACGTAGCTGTACGGGTTCCAGTTCTGCGGGTTGTACGGCTGGGCCACCATCGGGTCGGCTTGCAGGAAGCGGCCCAACTGCGGGTCGTAGATGCGCCCGTTCAGGTGCACCAGGTCGAGCGTGGCCAACTGCTCCTGCCCGGTGAACCCCCGCGTGGTCGTGGTCAGCGGTGCCACCCCCACCACCACCGCGCTCAGCGCCGTGCGCATCGCCCCGAACGCCGCATAGTCGGCGCGCTCCACCAACCCGCCGCTGGACAGGTCGGCCACCGCATCCACCGAACCGATCTGGTCGCCCAGCAGCGTGCGCGTGCTGTTGACCAATCCGGCCGTCGTGCCGGCCAGCGTCATCACCGTCCCGGCCACTGTGCGCCGCCACGTCACCGACCCGCCGGTGGTCACCCGCTCGACGTTGTCCAGGTACAGCGTGTTGGAGTTCACCTGCCCGGTGCCGTCGTCCGTGCGCCGGAAGCGCG
>JAFEEL010000067.1 GCA_018241125.1 Pseudomonadota bacterium
CAGTTCGCAGGCAATCGGCCTTGTGTGGTAGGCTTCGTGCCGTAGTCGATCCGATGTTTGCCGAAACCGCGCCCGGTGCCAGCCGGGCGTTTTCGCGTGCGGTAGATGGTGCTCATGCCGCACGCCCCTGCGCGTTGCGCGCGGCGATGCGGGCAGCGCACCACGCCAGAACCTCCGACTCGATCCATCCCGAAGCCGCAGCGCCTAACTTCACGGGAAGCGGAAATTCGCGGCTTTGGATATGGCGGTAAATCCCTGAACGCGACAGTCCGACAACGGCGCACACTTCGCGCAGTCGCAGGAACCGGATAGGGGTTATTTCAGTTCCGCCAGCGGGCGGCGGCGCGGAGCACAGCAATTGCTTGGACACGGGACAACCTCCTTGGGTTGCCCGCCGGGCGCAAAAAATAGGCCGCGGCGGACGCATTTAGCGTCGCAACCGTGGCCGCATGTGCCCGATGTTGCTCGACTCCTCGCCAATATCCCTTGCGGGGCCACCCGGGCGCACTTTCGCGCTTGCGGCTTGGAGTCTGTGCCGTTTGCTTTTCGGCGGTGACGAGGTTATCCCTCATGGGATCAAATGCAACACCATCGCGTCCCATAGCGCGCTGGGGTTAATCGCGCGTTCAGCCCGTCGGGCTAGGCGTGGCGAAGTCAATCACGCCTTGGGCTTGATCGGCACCACGATGCGCCAACGCAGCCTCGGTGCGTTCCGGGCAGTCGGAAACCTACGCGGTAGCAGTTCGCAGCGCGTGCGTGCGCCGCGTGCGCGGCTTGGGTTGTGGCGCAGGTTGCACGCTCAGGCGCAGGCCGAAAGCGCGCAGGATCGCGTCCAGCGTGTCCAGTCGCGGATTGCCGCGTTCCGATAGCGTGCGGTAAAGCGTCTCGCGGTTCAGCCCGGTGCGCCGCGCCAGTTCGGCCATGCCCAGCACGTCGGCCACGGTGCGCAGCGCCAGCGGCAGCGCGCGCGCGTCGCCATCGGCGAGCACGTCGGCCAGATACGGCGCGATATCGTCGGCCGTCAACAGGCTGGCCGTGGCGAAGGCAACGCTAGCGGCGGGCTTGGTAGTCTTTCCAGTAGTGGCGTGCATGTTCGATATCCTTGGCTTGCGTGGCCTTGTCGCCGGCGCACAGCAGCAGCACCAGCGTTGCGCCATCCTGCCCGCAGTAGATGCGCAGACCCGGCCCGAAG
Organism: Pseudomonadota bacterium; assembly: GCA_018241125.1. Classification (GTDB taxonomy): domain Bacteria; phylum Pseudomonadota; class Gammaproteobacteria; order Xanthomonadales; family Xanthomonadaceae; genus SZAS-103. The sequence goes on from JAFEEL010000067.1 coordinate 1,193, forward strand.
TCGATGCGCAACTCGAACAGGCCCGCACCCAACGCTTTCCAGTCGCCGCGGTTGCCGACCTGCACGCGCGTCATGCGTGCGGCGATGGCGCGCAGGGCGCGGCGGTCGCGTTGCCCTGCAATCCAGTCGGCGAACGGTATGCGCCCGTCGGCGGTTTGGTACTGGCGAAGTTCGACCGCGGCCATTGTAGCGCAAAAGCTACGATTGCGCCTTGCGAAGCGGCAGCACGTTGCCGGCATCGCGGCCTTCCAGCAGTCGGTGCAGGGTTTCCAGTGCGGCGCGTTTTTCGTCCAAGTAACTGTGCCGGTTGTAGTGCTTTGACTGCACGCCACCCAACCCGTGCGATTGCAACTGCCCCCGCACGTCATCGCCCATGCCCAGCGCGGCAAGCCGGGTTTCCACGGTGCGGCGCAGGTCGCCCGGCGTGAACCGTCCGCCCGGTAGCTCGCCGGCTGCGGCCATCGCGTCGGCCACGTCGCGCACCAGCCCGCCGACGGTGGAATAGACGGCCGCAAACTCGCCGGCCTGCACGGTAAACAGGTGCGGCCCCAGTGCGCCGCCACGCATGGCGCGCAGTGCGTCCAGCGCCGGGGGAATCAACGGCACGTCATGGCGTCGCGGTTGCGTGCGCCGGCCCTTTGGATCGAGCACGCGCAAGGTTTGCGTATCGGCATCGAAGTCGCCGGTTTGCACGCGCGCAATCTGCACGATGCGCTGCGCGCCGGTCAGCAGGTGGAACCGCAGCAACGCGCCGTGCGGATCGGGCATAGCTTGAATGTGGCGCCAGTAGGCGCGCAGTTCGGCCACGCTCAGGGCGCGTTCGCGTGGCTTCGTGCTGCCTTCGATGGTGGCCAAGTCGCGGGCAGGGTTTGCCGACAGACGCATGGCGCGCAGTTCAGCTACGGCGCGCGGATCATGGCGCGCACGGATCGCCGCAGCGAACGCGGCGCGCAAGTAACTGCGCAGCTTGCCGGCTTGCCGCAGCGTGCCAGCTTCGACAACGCGGGCAACGATGGCAAGGCAGTCGTCGGCGGTAACCTCGGCGGCTGGCAGTGCCCACAAGTGCGGATGCGCTCGTTCCACATGCAGCACCAGCGCGGTTTCGACTTCGCGCACGCGCAACTTGCCGTTGCGTCGTAGCTGCGCGATGTAGGCCGACAACAACGCACCCAACGTGGCGCGATGCTGCGCCGCTTCGGCGGCGGCTTGCTCGATGGCGCGCTGGCGATCCGCGTCGGCTTGCTCGGCAGCCAGCGCGGCGCGCAGGTTGCGATCTTGCTTGTAGCGCCCGCGCAATGCCTGCGCCCGCGCCTTGGCCTGCGCCAGCGTTATTCCATCGGTACCGTTCGCGCTGAACGTGCCCAGCGGCAGATCGTCGTAGCGGCCTTCCGACGTGCAATAACGGAAGTAAAACCGCGCGCCGTTCGTGCTGCCCTTGGCGCGCAGGATGCCTTCGCCGCGGTGTCCGGTTTCCGTTTTCCAAGTGCCCGGTTTGAGCGATTCAAGCCCCTTCGTGGTGAGTGCCATGACGCCATCCTGTCCGTTGTTGTAGTCCGTTTGCGGGCACAAAAATGGGCTTGACTTTTCGCCAGTCCCTACTCAGTCCCTACAAATCGCAGGATTGCATGAAACTGGCTGGAACGCTATAGGACGCTACCTGATTGATTCTTAGACGTATGGCTATTTTTTCGCCACGCCTTGAACCGGCCTGAAACGCCAAAATAACGGACTGAAAATCCGTGTGTCGGCAGTTCGATTCTGCCCTGGGCCACCAA
>JAFEEL010000006.1 GCA_018241125.1 Pseudomonadota bacterium
CGTGCTCACGCGGCTGCCGACCACCAAGAACCGCCACATCGACCAGCTGCTGCCGCATCGCTGGCAACCGGCGGGCTGACCGGGTTTGACGCCGGGCCGCAAGGTGTCGTGGGCGGACGGTTACACCATACCTGCAGCGCCGGCGCCTCGGTACGCGCCAGCGCGTGCCGCAGGCGTTCGAGCAGCGCGTGTGCGGGCACCGCTAAACATTGCAGGCACAGCAAGCGCGCCGCCAGGCACTCGGCGCTGGCCAGATCGAGGGTGCAGGCATGCGGGCTCTGCGGCAAGGCGATCACGGCAGGCCAGCTGCGAAATCCGCGCACGGCAACGATCAGATCCAGCGCCTGATTGTGACGAAACCTACTCTACGACGCGTGAGCCTCTATTTAGCGCCCCAAAAAGCAGCGCTCCCGTCAACTAATGCCGGTCTCGTCAGGATCGGCCTCGCCGACCAGACGCTCCACGTAGTGCTCGTCTTCGTCGAACAGGATGCCTCGGTCGTTCATCTGCTGCTTCGTCACCTTCCAATGCAAGGCCATTTCTGCAGCGGACGTGCCGGAAACGATGAAGCTGCGCAGGCTGACCGAACCATCGCCGATGCGTGACTCGACATCCCGGATGGTCCGGTGGAAGTCGAGTTTCGGCTCGTTGGCCCAGCTCAGCAGGCGGATGCCCTTTGGATCGACGAAGGTAATGCGCTGCTTTGCTCCTGCGATGCGCCAGACGATGAAGTCAGGATAAAAGTTCCCGGCCTCGAAGAATCCGACGCCGCGGCCCCGGCTCATGTTGCGCAGGAGGAACAGCGGCTTGTCTTCGAGCCGCTCTGTATGCGCCCCGCACCAGGCCTTCAGCCGGTTCACGAAGCGCATCTCGCCCTCGTTCAACGCGACCGGCTTCACCGAGATGCTGGCCCCGCTCGCCTTGATGAGCGGTTCGTACAGGTGATTCCGGAACGCGACGACTTCGAGCGCCGCCTTTGCGCCCCGCAGTTGCATGTCGTGCGTCGCCACGCGGCGGCGCAATTCCTCTCCCAGCTGGCGCAGCTGGATAATCAAAGCTTCTTCGGACTTCTCGACCGACACGCGATAGACACCATCTTCCTCCCCCGTGGCCGAGCCCGGTTCCGGGAAGTTGGGATCGTCCGCCGCCAGTTCCGCGTATTCCAGGTGCGGCTCTTCCCACGCCTTCTTGCGAAACACGTAGTACCGCTCCGCGTACTTCTTGAGCAGGACCTCGGCGACTTCCTGCCAGATAGCCACCTTGTCGTATCTGTCAAGCGCCAGCATGGAGCCGGGTATCAGCAGTTCGTACCAGTCGCGATCGCCCAGCAGCCGGTCGACGGCCGAGCGGGGTATGTTGAAGTTGTGCCATCCGCGTTCGTTCTTGAAGCGGATCAACTCGAACCAGGCGCGATCGAGGTCGAGCAGTGCGACGTGGCGTTCCGTGAGCTTTCCATGGTCCAGCGCCGTCACGCCATCGCCGCCTGCCAGACCCGACGCCTTCATGGCCTGGACTCTCGGATACCAGTTCAGCTGCACCTTGTTGCGCAGCAGCCACTGATCAGTTTCTCCTTGCGGCGGCGCGAGCTCCGGCACCGGCGCGAGCTGGCGGAACGCGGTCCCGAAATCGGTGCGTACGCCATTGATCTCGGGCTTGAGGCGGATGACCTTGAGCTTGTGCGTGCCCAGATTGCGCAGGACCGGCAGCACGATTTCCTCGCTGTCCTGATCCGGAGGAAGGCCTTCGTCTTCCAGGAACTGCTTGAACTGGGCCATGTAGTCGGCATGGATGCCGAACACGTTCAATGTCTCGAGCAACTCGATGTGGCGAGGCTTTTCCACCCCCGCCGGCAGGCGCAGCGCCTTGCTGCGTTTCAGGCTGTGGGCATGGCCCTTGAGGCGAACGCCCCGTCCGAACAGTTGGATGATCTGCGCGCCCTCGCCCTGCCCGATCTTCATTAGGCCCAGCGTGCTCACGCGCCAGCTGTTCCAGCCTTCGGTGAACTTGCGCGAACCGATCAGCAGGCTGATATGGCTCTCGCGCCGGTTGATCTGGCGGAACAGCGAGCCGGCGAAGTCGCGTTCCTGAGCCACAAGGCCGGGCGTCTTGTCGCACAGGTCATACAGTTTGCGGGCATCGCCCACGTTGACCACGCCGAACGGTTCATTGTCACCCAGGCGCAGCGCCAGCTCACCGTCGGCGCCCTTCAGGTATTCGACGTGCAAGGCCCCGCCACCTGGCGCATTGAACAGGCGCGCGCAAATGTCGGTAAAAAAGGCTGCCGCGGCTTCGTTCAGTTCGACCAAATAATTGAAGCGGTTGGCGAAGGGGTTTTGGCCGGAGGCCGTTGGCAAGCCGCCGCGCAAGATCTCTTCAATGGCCGCGATCGACTGCGCCGCATGGCCCACGAAACGCGACAGGAACAACAGGATCTCGGTGACGTCGGAAACGTCCCTCCCGTTCTGTTTGCGTACCGCATTCACGCTGCCGCCTACGAAGATCCACAGCGGCCGCTCGATGTTGAATGGCTGCAGCGCTGCCTGCCTGTCATCGAACAGGCGACGCTGCTGGTAGGCAGCCAGCAGGCAGGCGGTCAGGTAGCGGTCCAGGCTTTGCTGCTGCGTAGAGTCGTCCAGATTGAGGATCTGGTAGTCCTTGCCATAGCCGTCGCCATAGAAATACCGGTACGAATAATCGAACACGATGCAGCGCGCGTAACGCCGCGACAGCGGCACGCTGCCCTTGACCGCCTGCTTGAACGTCGCCGAGTACTCGAAGGAAAAGCCCTTCTCGCACAACTGGTCGCGCCGGGCCAGCCACCTGCCCTCCTCGCCGCCGGACGCGCCGCGATGGCCCTCGTCCACCAGCACGAGGTTCCCGCTTTCGAAAGCGTCGACCGCGACGGTCTTGTCGCCCATCTCGTCGGCCAGCTTGTGGATGTCGATGATTTCCACCGCCTTGCCGGCGAACAGCCCGCGAGCGTCCTTGTCGAACAGCTCCGCTTCGATACTCGCTGCGGCGAACTCCCCGAGATGCTGCTGGCTGAGCCCCTCGTTGGGCGTCAGCAGCAGGATGCGATTGAGCGCGCCACTGCGGCCGGCCAGCGCGAGGTGATGCTGGTACTGGCGCAAGTTGACATGCATCAGCAGGGTCTTGCCGCTGCCGGTGGCGCACCACAGCGCCAGCTTGTTCAGGCCGAGCGCGGCGTCGCGCCCCTCGTCGAGCAGGGGCAGCCGCTGCCCCTCGTCCTTGTCGTCGTTGAACCGGGTGATGTGGGCATTGATGGCCCCGGCCAGCGCCTGCGGGTCACGGAAATAGCGGTCCAGGTAGATTTCGACGAACAACAGCGCCAGGTACTGGTAATACTTCCAGACCAACGGGCGCTCGCGACGCAATTCGCGCTGATCGTTGAGCGCCAGCGTATGGCGGACGATGTTCTGGTCGAAGGCCAGCAGTTCGTCCTTCGTGACGCCCGGAAGCTCGCCGGTGATCTGGTTCACCAGTGCGTGGTGGAACCGGTGGACGTTGTTCTCGTCGAGGCCTTCCTCGCTGTTCTCGTTGAGCTGGAAGCGCTGCTTGAAGGCGTCCAGCAAGGACACCTTGCGGCCGCCTTCGATGGGGTAGTAGCCATCTGTGCTCTCCAGCCCGAAAAGGCCAAACAGCCATTGGTTGAGCACGAGCGACTGGGTGAATTCCAGCGGCTGCGCGGCGCGCACGCGCGGTGCGCCCGGTGCGCGCGCGGCGCGAGCGACAGCCGCGGTCGTGGTCGTGCTGCCGCGTGGGCGTCCTCGTGGCATCAGAGCACCTCGAACCACTGCTTGATCTTCAACGCCATCGCCCGCCGGCGCTGCTCGAGGAAATCGTCGTAGGCCGGGATCGCCCCATCCAGCATCGTGTCGGGCACGCAATGCGTCCGCAGGTTTGCCCGCAGGTCGGCCAGGTCGGTGATGCCGCCGAAGCGCTTCTTGCCGCCGTTGCATTGCTCGGCCAGCTCGGCGAAATAGATCTCCGGAGCGCGTGCTCCGATGGCGATGTTGATCTCGCTCTGCGCCAGCACGAAATTGGCGATCTGGTTGTACTTCCCCCGCGACATCCCCTGCCCTTTGAGGTGCTTCTGCGGGTACACGTGGTGCACATCGCTGCGGTTCATCAGCAGGTCGTGCACGGTGATATCGCGCGAGAGGAACCCCTTGTCCCCCAGCTTCACCTGCGCGGCCTGGTAGGCCATGAAGTACGGGCTACTGGACGAGGACGTATCCATCAACTGCGGCAGCATGCCGGTCCAGAAACTGTCCGGCAGCTCGTTGTCCACCACGGACTGGACGTATTCGACAAGCCCGCGAGCCTCGATCTGCCGGATGTCGAAGTCGAAGGCCGTCTCCGGCGAGCCGGTGTAGCGGCCGCGCAGGATCGACATGGCGTACCAGCGTCGCACCAGCCGCTCCAGGTCGGCGGCTGGCACGCCGAGGGCGCGCCCGCGCAGGTACACGATGTAGGCGAAGTTGACCGCGTTGCGGCTCCGGATCAGGCCGCTCGTCACGAAGCCCGCCGAGCGCAGGATCATCGTGAGGCGCTCGAAGTGGGTCTTGTTGATGAAGGCGAGCACGCCGCGCTTGAGCTTGCCGAATGAGGCTTCCGCGATCGCCTCCTCGAACTGCTTGGTCTCGAAGTTGCGTCCCGACAACAGCGCCACCAAGTCCTGCAACTTGCCGCGCCCGAACTCCGAGGTGAAGGCGACACGCAGCATGTCGGTGTAGGTTGGGTCGTACAGGTCGTCGTTGACGTCGCGCAGCCAGCGCATCGGCTGGAAAAACTCGGAACCGGCGAAGGCTTTGTCGGCCTTTTCGATGCGCCCGAGGAACTCCGGCGCCACGGCCAGGTGGCAGAAGTAGTCGATGGCCTTGCGTAGCAGGTTGCCGCCGAACGCCTCGTTCACCGCGATCTTGGACATCGCGAAATCGGCCTGCGACAGCTCCGTGCCCGCCGAATTTACGCGGATGAAGATCTCGGTGACCGTCTCGATGTCCAGGTCATCGGCCAGCTCAATGACGCCGACGTGATTGTTGATGACCTTGCGCAGTCTTTCCAGCGCGGCAAAGACCACGTCCTCGTCAACGCCGACGTTCTGCACCGTGTAGGACTTGGTGATCTGCAGCAGCCGCGCTTCGGGCGCGAACACGTCGGCGATGTCGTGGATCCACGCGGTGTCCTTGCGGATGGCCGGGTTGGCCACCTCGAAGGTCTCGGTCCTCGGATTGAAGGCGATCCGGATGCGGACCGTCTCGTAGTCCTTGGTCAGCACCTCGCGGCCCAGCAGCGCGGCCATGAGCGCGGTGACGCGCTGCTGGCCGTCGATCAGGATGCGCTTTCCTGCCGACGAGGTTCCGTCCTTGAGCTTGACGGTGGGGTTGCGCCACGCGATCAGGTAACCGACCGGATAGCCCTGGTAGAGCGAATCCAGTAGGTTTCGGACCTTGGTGGCTTCCCAGACGAAGGGTCGCTGGATCTCGGGGATGGCGATCTCGCCCGACTTCACCCAGGTCAGCAGGGTTTCGATCGGGTGCGGGGTGACGGAATAGCGCTGGGTCGACATCTCAGGCCTCCGTGCCTTCGAACATCAGGCGCTGGAAGTCCTCCTCGATGAGCCGCACCTTCCAGTGCTCGGGCTCGACGCGCTGGTTCTCCAGCGTGTTGTCGCCGTTGACGTAGATCAGGTCGAACTCGGTGTCCTTGACGGAGAAGGCCTGCTTGTCGCGGAACCAGGTCTCCAGCACCGCGTTGTCCTGTTCAGCGTCGCCGGTGAGCTTGCGCCAGACGACCAGGGTCTTGCTGCCCTCCGGCGTTGTGCCGGTGACGGTGCGGAACCAGAAGGGACCACTGGCGTCCTGCTTCAGCCGACCCTTGAGTCGCAAACGCCCTTCGCCGTCGCGCTCGAACTCGGCCGCGAAGCTTCGCGGTGCGGCGATGTGTTGCACTGCTAGGCCCAGCAGCCAGTTGAAAGTCTCCAGCAGGTCCACATTGACCTCGCGGCTCTCGTCACTGCCGGGCGTCTTAATCTTGAGCTTGTAGGCGGTGGGATCGCTGAAAGCCTGGATGTTCAGCAGCGAGGCGCTGTCGTGGGACTCCACGTCCAGCTGGTAGCGCAACAGGTATTGCTCCCGCATGCCGCCTGTGCCCTGAGCGGCCGCAAAGTCCAGCGCGGACTGCTGCTGCGTGTTGCGAGACAGGGCGAGATTGTTGAGGGTGTCTTCGTAGGATTCCAGACGTAAAACTTTGATTAGTCGGGGGCTACGGTCGGCCTCTTCAGTGGTGGCCGCTCGAACGGCCTTGCCATCCTTCCATTCCGGCGTGAACGCCACCTTCTTCAGGCGCGGTACGAGCACGGGATCAAAGTGTTCGCCCGATTCAATCAAGAGAAACTTTCTTGAGCCGGCGTCTTCGCGGTTCATGTTGATAATCGCGTGACCGGTCGTTCCGGAGCCAGCAAAAAAGTCGGCAAGTAGCGCATCACGCGTAGTCATGAAGGGAATGACGTAGGTGATGAGCTCAACGGGCTTCGGATTCTTGAATATGTCACGCGCACCGAACAGCCGATCGAGATCATTTGATCCCTTTCGCGCGTCGAGTGAGAACATGCTTCGTAGTGGAAACTTCACCTTCGATAAGTAAACCTTGAGCTCTGGGAGTTTCTCTTCGGACTCTCCGAAGATAATTCGGTCCTCGGCTAGCAGCCGTTCCATAGTCTTTGGTGGAAACCGCCAGCCCCAATAGGGAGGCACACATGGCTTCTTCGTGACCGGGTGCATGACGTCGTAGTCGTACCCACGCTTGCCGGGGTTATCCATGTTTCTTCTGGCCGCATATGGGCCAACGACGTCAACACGCCGATAACGATATAGATCGCCGAGTTCTTGTCTATTCTCCGCTACAAACTCCGCAAACTTCTCTGCGATCTCATCTAGCGATGCCGCGGACTTCTTGATGCGTGAATAAGCATCAAGCATAAGCTCCTTTTGCTGGCTCGTACTTGTACTCCAATGTTCCTCAACGTGCGTCTTGTCTCTTGCGAAGCAAAGCAAGTACTCATGTTCGATGGCGATGCGCGTTGGGTTGTTGTCAGTTGCACCTTTCCAAACGAGCGAGCCGATGCGATTCTCTGGACTGAAATGTTGATCCAAAATAACGCTAAGACGCTCGTATTCATGCTCGTCGATGTTGGAGATGAATGTTCCATTCTCCGCGAGAATGTTGTGAGTCAACGCCAGTCGCGAGTCGAGCATTGCCAGCCAGCTTGAGTGTTGATAAGCATCCTTGTACGCAAACCCGTCGCTACCAGTGTTGTACGGAGGATCTATGTAGATGCATTGCACTTTCTCTCGGTAATGCGCTTGCATCAGCGACAACGCCTGAAAGTTCTCGCTGTGGATTAGTACGCCATCGGCCCTATTATCGATATCGCCAAGTGAGTCTCTTAACCGTGCCACGAATGCCGCATCGAAATATTGTGTATCCAGCATCAGGCTCGGAAAAGCTCGCAAGTACTCCGGCGTCAGTGGCGCGCTATAGGCAGCTCGCGTGATGTCCGCGGGGAGATCTTGCAATGAATGCAACACGTCCCATTCCTGCAACTGTGCAGCATTCGCGCAAACGTCAGGCAACAATTCGTCCTGCACTTGCGAGATCGCAACCAACAAATCGGAGCCCACAACGAATTTCTTCTTCAACCACAGCTTCTTCTGGAAGTTCTCCAGTTGCGCCAAGAAATCGACGATCTTTCCGGCGACGCGGCGAATCACCTTGATCTTAGAGATGTACTGCTCGACCTTAGCGGCGGCTTCGCTTTCCACATCGTCGAGGTGCATCACCTCGTTCTTGATGTAGAAATCCAGCTCGCGTCGCAGGAAACCGCCCAGGTCCTTGTGGATGAAGTAGTCGAAGGTGTTGCGGGCCGTGTAGCGGCGCAGGTGCGCTTCCAAGCGGTTGTAGTCCGCCTGTTCGCCATCTGCCCTGACATGCGGCTTGCCCAGCTCCGCCACCCAGTCCGCGAATTCGGCGCCCGAGGCGAGGACGCGGTTCACCGCGACCGCGGTCAGGTCCTTCTGCGCCGGCGGCTTCTTCTTGTCATCGCGCTGGTCGGCTGGCCAGTCCTCCAGCGTCGCCGGACGGTATTCGAAGCGGATTTCGAGCTCGCCGTTCCTAACGCCGATGAAGTCTTCCGCGACCAGCACGAACACCCGTCCCTTGCCTTCGGCAGCCTTGACGTTGCCGTGCTCGCCCTCGGCCGCATCGACCAACCTAAAGTGCACGCGCATGGGGTCCACGCCTTCGGCTGCCTCGGGCCGCAGGCGGAAGGCGTAGTCGCGCAGGTATTCGCTAGTCTTAATGTAGTACTGGTCCTTGTTGGCCCAGTGCAGGGTGACTTCCTCGCCCTCGTAGGGGATGGCGTACACGCCAGGCTTGTAGACGCGCTTGGCCAGGAAGTCGCCTTCGGAGTAGTAGCGGCGGAAGAAGCTGTAGAGGTGGTCGTAGGTTTCGTTTTCCAGCGCACCGAGGTCGACGGCGCTCTTGAGTTGTTCGCGCAGCTCGCGGACCTTGGGCGCGGCCTCCGGATCGACGCCGGCCTCGGTCAGCTGGGCCACCATCTGGTCGAGCTTCTTCCTGAGTTCTGCACCGTCCGCCGACTGGTAGTGGGCGAAGGCGGCCTTCACCTGCGGCAGCAGGTCGCGTTCGAGGAATTGCGTCACCTCGCCGGCCTTGGCGTGCATGATCCGGTAAATGCCGAAGTCGAGGTCCGGCTGGTCGAGCTGGAACAGCTCCTTCAGCAGGCTGACGAGTTTCCGGAACTTGGTGGGGCTGGCGTCGGTCATGTCGGTTCGCTTCGTTTTTCCGGGTTGCGCCTGTTGGCGCGAAATCACAGCTGGTCGATCAAGTCCACCAAGCCGGCATGAGCTCGGCGGAAGGCCTCGAAGGTGGTGCCGTGCGGCGCCAGCACGCCGTTCACGGCGATGGCGTGGGCATCGCGCAGGTAGTCGGTGACGCTGGCCAGTCCGCTGCGGGCTGATTCCTTCATGTTGTCCGGATGGAACACCGCGAGCGTCTCACGCCAGGCGACAAGCCATTGCTCGCCCGCCAGCGGGGACTGCTCCCGCGCGAGCCACCACAGGGCGATCGCCCGGCCGACATCCTTGGTGAAGCGCGGCGGCGTGCCGGGCAAGCCGGAGATCGGCGTACGGTCCGGATCGGCATGTTCCAGCAGGTGTGCGAGCGCCATCGGCGCCGGACGCGCGATGCGCAGGCCGAATGCGGAGTCTTCGGCGCCATGCACCGCGACGCGGAGGTAGCGGAAGCTCGGAAGGCCGAAGTCGCCGCCTCGGGTATGAAAGCGACGCCAGCGTTTGCGGGTTTTCTGGTCAGCCGGGGCTTCCGACAGCAGTTCCACGAACCAGTGGTCGGCGTCTTCGGGTGGACTCAGGCGCAGCGCCGGAAGCTGATCGTCCGGAGTATCGGCGGCGCCGGCCTGGATTCCGTTCGGGTACTGAGGTTGCCAGCCTGCGTCCAGCAGTTGCTGCCCGAGTGTTTCCGCGGTGGCGACCGCGTCGATGGAGGGACGCAGCAGCAGGTCGATGTCCTTGGTCGCGACCGTATCCGTGCCTGAAATGTCGCGAAATGCCCAGGCCGTCGCGATGCTGCCGATTACCACGACGTTGGCACGCAGCGCCGGCGGCACCCGGTCGGCCACTTGGCGCAGCAGCGATTCGGCGTCGAGTTCCAGATAGGGCTTCACTCGCGTACCGCCCTGGCGTACTGGAGGGCCTGGTCGCGCAGGCCGATGTCCAGCAGGGAAAGAAAGACATCACTCTTGAGCGCGGAGACCCTGTCATTGTCGTGCCGGGCGCGCATGAGCTTGGCCCGGACGATGGTGATCACGACCGGGGCGGGAACGAGGACGCTGGGCTCGTATTCCAGTCCGTCGTCGAGCTGCCTGAGCAAGCCGGTTTCGAACCGGCTGATGCGATGGGAAAGCTGCGCGACCAGGTCCAGTCGGGGCAAACCGATGAGGTCCAGTGCCGGTACGTCCTCCCGCGCGGCCGCCACCCCGGAAAGGGCCATGCGGCCCCATCCACTGTTATCGGCCACCGGTTTCAGCAGGGGCAGGCAACGCTGCAGGAGATGGGCCGGCGGTTTGATCCGGGCCCCCTGCTCGAAGCGGAACCGCAACGTGGTCGGGACGGCACCGGCCTTGGCCAGCAACTCGGTCGTGACGTCCTCGGGCCGCACGTACAAGGTCGCCCCTTTTTCTTCGACCATCCCCGCCGATCGCAGGCCTTCGAGCGCCGTACGTACGGGGGTCTGCGAGGCTTCGATCGATCCGATCATCTGCTTGACGGACATCTTTTCGCCGCGGAGATCGGCCTCGATCAGCAGGCGCAGGATCTCGTAGCGGAAGTTCGGGCGTTCGAGCGGCACGGTGTCGGACGGAAGTCGCTCGTCTGACTTTCCGGATCGCTCGATGTCCAGATGCATGCGGGCGCGCACGCTCGGCGCGATGGCCGGCATCAGGCTGTCCCATTCCTTCCGGATGGTTGCCTCGTGGATGGCCGGGTCGATGACGATCATCCGCCCCTGTACCTCGCCGGCGGCGGCGAGCTGCGCGGCCAGGGACACGATTTCGGCCCTCAGGTCGCGGGTGTTGCGCAAGTTGCGCAAGGTCGATTGGTGAAGCGGAGCGGCCACGTTCGATTCCCGGAGCCCTGCCTACACGTATTCTGCATGTATTTACTTATTCTGCAAGTGAATGCGTGGTCTGCAAGAATCAGCTGAGCTGCCACCGGATCCTGAACAGTGGCAGGCTCCGGCTGCGCTGGTTCAGGCGGCGCTCCAGCGCGGCGATCAAGGCGTCCCGCTTGCCCTCAATCTCGTCCTCCACATCGAAAATCTCCTGTCGCTGGCGACGCTGCTGGCGCTCGAGCACCTTGATCTCATCCTGGACAGCGGCTTGTTCTTCCACCGTGCTGGCGGAACGGGACCGGCGCTTGGCGTCCTTGAGCCGGGCCTTGGTGTCGTGCAGCGCCTGCTCGGCGGCCAGCAACTGGTCCTCGGCCCACGCATCGAGCTTGTCCCGCTCGGCCTGGAACCAGGTGTTGTTTTCTTCCAGGGCCTTAGCAAGCGCCGCGTCGATCTGGCGGCGGACATTGGCCTCGAAGTTTTGAGGCAGGCCGGCAGGATTCGGGGCCTGACCGGTGAGTCGACCGGGCAGCTCCATGAGACGCCGGCAGGCTTCACTGTCCAGCCAGCTGCCGTCGTCCGCCTGCGCGCTGAAGACGAGGTGTTCTTCGAGTTGAAAGCTCTCCAGCTCTAGCAGGTTCAATTCAAGCCAGCCGGATCGGCTGGGAAGCTGTTCGAGTGCAACGACGCGTTGCGTGGCGGACGTGAGATCGAAAGCGAGCTCGACCAGCGAGGTTTCCCGGCGCCGTGCGTTATCAAGGACGTACTCGCCCGAGGGGTGGCTCAGGCGGTATACGTGGCCCTCAGCCGGCGCTGGCTGGCCTTTCCGGATCAGGTGGTATCGGCCGATTGGTGTGCCCGCCGCGGGCGAACGCGTCAGCTCGAACGACAGCGACGGGTCGTCGAAGCTAGCAGAGCTGTCGAGTTCGTGATGGGTCAGACGCCAGAACAGGCGACTGATCCGGTCGAGCTGGACGATGGCTTCGTCGCGGTGCAGGCGCAGGCGCTCGATCACCCCGGCGTCGAAGGTCGCCAGCAACGCTGCCTCGGTTTCCTGCATGCGTGCCTGGATCTGTTCTTCCAGCTCGCTGCGCAACCGCGCGAAAGCCGCATCGATCTCCGCCGATGTGCGGCATGTGTCGTAGATGCTCGCGATGCGACGCTCGATGTCGACGCCGGATTCGATGCGGCCCAGGATCTCGTCGGACGCGCCGAACACGCCCTCGAACAGATGGAACTTCTCGGATAGCAATTCCAGTACGCGCTGGTCGGCGGCGTTGCGCTGGTTGAGGAAATTCACCACGACGACATCGTGGCGCTGTCCGTAACGATGGCAACGGCCGATGCGTTGTTCGACGCGCTGCGGGTTCCAGGGCAAGTCGTAATTCACGACGAGAGCGCAGAACTGCAGGTTGATGCCTTCGGCGCCGGCCTCGGTGGCGATCAGGATTTCGGCCTGGTCACGGAAGTGGTCGATGACAGCCGTGCGGCGGTCGATCGTGGCGCTGCCGGTCACGCGATCGGTGCCCTGATGGGCAACCAGCCAGCGCTGGTAGATTCCGCTCAGGCCCGGATCAGACGCTCGCCCGCTGAACTTCACGACGCGGTTGGCATGACCGTGCGCTTCCAGGAAGCGCGCCAGATAGTCCTGCGTGCGCACCGATTCGGTGAAGATCACCGCCTTGCGCGGGGCGCCGATGGCGGCCATGCGCGCGAAGCCGGCGTCGAGCGCTGTGAGCAAGGCGTGCGACTTGCGGTCCTCGCGGACGGCCCGGGCGAGCAGCACGTACTGTTCGAGTTCGACGATCTCGGCGCGCAGCTTCTCGCGGTCGATCGGGGGCTCCGCAACGGCAGTCGCCGCATCGGCCTGGTCGGCTTCGGCCTCTTCGTCGAGCGCGTCGGCATCGAGTTCTTCCTCGGCGATCAGGTCGGCGAGCCAGTCGCCCTGCTCTGCCTGGCTTTCTTCGAGCCGCCGCAGCCGGGCAAGGATCGCTTCCAGCGTCGCGACGACCGCTTCGGTGGAGGACGCCAGGAGTTTCCGGAGGATCACGCCGACCAGGTGCCGCTGCCGTGTCGGGATGCCGTAGGTGTCGTCGCGCAAGAGGTATCCCGAGACAAGGTCGTACACCCGTTGTTCGTCCTCCCCGGGCGTGAACGGGAAGGTCAACGGCTTGCGTTCGGTGTACTGCACGTACTCGAGCACATCGCGCCGCAAGGTCCGCTTTGAAAAGTCCTTCAGGCGGGCGCGCAAGCCGGGAATCGCAGTGTCACCACGCATGTATCGCGTACGGAAGCTGACGCGATCGCCGAACAGGTGTTCGTCGATGATCGTGGACAGCCCGTACAGTTCCAGCAGCGAGTTCTGCAGCGGCGTGGCCGTGAGCAGCAGCTTTCGGACGCCAGCAAGGGACCGCTTGATCGACTGGCCTGTGTGGTGGCTCTCCCGGTAGGCATTGCGCAGCTTGTGCGCCTCGTCGATGACCGCAAGGTCCCAGCGGATGGCGCCGATGACCTTTTCCATGCGCGCAGCGAAATGGATGGAGACGATGCTCACCAGATCCTGGTCAAGCGGGTTGTACACGCTAGCCTTGCGCGCCTGCGACCAGGTAGCGGCGTCGATCACCTGCGAAGGAAGATGAAACTTTTCGCTCAACTCTGTGGCCCACTGCTTGCGCAACGAAGCCGGGCAGATCACCAGCAACCGCCGGCGCCGTTCAGCCCAATACTGGCCCAGCACGAGAGCTGCTTCGATGGTCTTGCCCAGCCCGACTTCGTCGGCCAGCAGGACGCCCTTGGATAGGGGGTTCTGGAGCGCGAAAAGCGCCGCTTCGATCTGGTGCGGGTTGAGATCAACGGAGGCGTCGAAAAGGGCTTGCCCGATGCGGTCAACATCGCCGCCGCGACGGCGGTGGGTCAATTCCCATGCGAAGTATTTCGCCTGGATGTCGGTGGTCGCGATCATTCGATCTCCCAGAGTCACCTCAGAATTGCCCGCTTTCCCACCGATCTGAATTTCCTTTGCAGGCTCGCCAACGCAACCCTGGGAAATTCAATAGTCCTGCTGGATGCGTCTTCGCACGTCCGTCGAGTATGGTCGCGCCTATTGGCGACCGACCTCCCCTCCGGGGTCGACAGGTGTGTTTGGGCTACTGTGGGTGTTATTAAACAAACGACACAAAAGTCCCATAGAAATTCGGCCCCGTAGGCCCGTCAAGTCCAGTTCGGCAGGACCAATTGCAACGAAATTCGCGTACGAGGCTCAGGTCACGCCGAGTCGGATCGGTTGGAAGTGTTCGGGGCAGTAACGGAATCGTGCTGGTGTCGCTTGCCCCGGGACGGCTTGACCGACGCTCCATCGGCGATCCGATCACCCATTGCCGTTCTCACCCGTTGTTCCGCGGCCGCCGCGCGACCTTCCGCCGATCGCAACGATGCCTCGGTCGCTTCAAGCCGGCCGGTGGCTGACGCGAGTTCCGTGACAAGCCGCTCACGTTCGGTGATCGCCAGTCCCACGTCCCTCGACAAACGTTCCGCAGTGGCGACCTGGTTGGCCAGGTCGCGAGTCTGCAGCGCATGCTGCATGCGCAGTTCAGCGGTCTCCGACTGCAACTGCTCCTGACGCTGCAACGCCTTGGCTAGTTCCCTTTCTGCCCGGCGCTGTCCCTCCCGCGCAATATCAATCTGCTGGAGCATGTGCGCCTGTGCAGCCTCAAGACGTTGTGTCGCCGTATCGAGTTCCACCCGGAAAGCCGCGTCGCGTTGCTGGATCGTGTCGTGGAACGCACGTGCTTGCTGCTCGTGCTCTACGCGCAGGGTCTCGAGTTGCTGTGCCGCTTCTTTTCGGGCGCCGGACAGTTCGAGATGTAGGGCCTGCGCCTGGCTTTGTGCTTCGCCTCGGGCGGTGGACTCGGCGGCCAACTGCTGCTGCAGGTCCGCAATGTGTGCCCGAAGTGACACACCCTCCTGAACCAGGCGGTCATTTGCGACCCGTGCAGCGTCCCGATCGGCACTGGCGACCGCTGTCTGTTCGGTAGCGCGTGCCAACTCAGCCTCCAGCTCACTTCGTTGCTGGGCGAACAGCTTTCCGCCGTGCTCAGCTGCGGTCACCCACAGAGATCGCATTGCATCAGCCACCGCCGGCGGGAGATCAGCTCCCAGGGTGTCAACTTTGGCCTTGTCGTCTTTCCAGGCCTTGAGTTCGTCATTAATGGTGGTGCGGCTGCCTTGCTGGATCGCGGCGTAGATCAGATCGACGGTGATGTCGTGCGGGCGCTTGCCGTCTGCGGCCAGCTGCGCGGCGGCTTCGCGGGTACGTTGGCGCGTATCGCTGCTGCGGCTCATGGGCGGGTCCCGTCGCTCTGTATGCCCGAAATGGGCGAATTGCGAATAGTATACTACTGTATTACGTTATATATGTAATCATTACGGATAGATATTTATGATAACTCCCATAATCATAAGTAATTGCGGTGTATGCTCTCGGCAACCGCGCTTTCCGGCGCGCTGACCCTGAAACACCGCCATGCCGACCGATCTGCTGCTGCTCAGCCCCGAATCCGCCCTTCTTCTGCCGTTGCCGCCGGAACTCGACGGCCGGTGCGGGACCAACCGCGCGCCGTCGTCGGTCCCGCGCCAGATCGCCGCCGACAGCGACATCGCGGCCATCGGCCTGTGGCTCGCGGAGTACCGCTCCTCGCCCCACACGATGCGCAGCTACCACAAGGAAGCCACGCGCCTGCTGCGTTGGGCCGTGCATGTCCGCGGCAAGGCGGTTTCGAGTCTGACGCGCGAGGATGTTCTTGCCTACGAGGCGTTCCTGGAAAGCCCAGCCGCGTCCGGCCGCGAAGGAAAGATTCTCTCGCTCCAAAGCCAGCGTCAGGCCATGGGCATCCTGTCCGGCCTGTTCGCCTACCTGGTCAACGCCGGCTACCTCGCCGCCAATCCCTGGGCGTTGCGCCGACGCAAGGCGAAGCAACGCAAGCGCAGCGTCGAGCGGTTTCTGGATCGTGGGCTGTGGGACGAGGTCCTCGCCTCAGTCGACCGATGGCCACACGCGCATCAGCGTGACGCCCAGCATCTTGAACGGGTTCGCTTCGTATTGCGGTTTCTCTACCACACCGCGCTGCGGGCCGCCGAGGCGGCCAACGCCCGAGTCAACGACTTCATTCTGCGTCGCGCGCGCTGGTGGCTGCAGGTGGTCGGCAAGGGTGGTGTCGAGGGTGAAGTGCCCGTCGGTAACGCGCTGCTGGAGGATTTCGCGCGCTACCGGGCCTTCCACCAGCTGCCGCCAATTCCGTCTCCTCTTGATGACGGCCCGATCATCCTCTCGATCGCGGGTCGTCGCGACCACGCGCTCACGCCGACATCCATCTACAACATCGTCAAGGACGCTTTCGCTCGCACTGCCGAAGAACTCGCAGCGTCCGATCCAGCGCGATCGGCCCGGCTTCAGCGTGCTTCGACCCACTGGCTGCGTCACAGTGCGGCCACGCACCAGGCCGATGCCGGCACCGATCTGCGTCATGTCCAGAGGAACCTGCGCCACGCGTCCATCGAAACGACCGCCATCTATCTTCATGTCGAGGATGATGTCCGCCACCAGCAGACAACAGCCTCGCATGGTGCGAGCCATTCCGGCTAGGCACGGCACGCCGTCTGCTATACGTTTCGATACGTTTTCCGATACTTCGAGGGGATCGACAGTCATGTACATCACCGATGCGACGCACTTTCTTGACCCCAAGGGAGCCATCGGCCCCAAGCGTGGACCCGGGCGCAAGATGGCAGAATTTCTCGGCAGCGTGATCGTTGCGGCGACCCTCCCGAATGCAGGAACGGTGCAGCCCCAGTGCATCAAATGCTCAAGTCCCATCTAGGCCAGGGTGAGCGCGGCGAACGACATCCAGTGGGCATGCCCTGTGTGCTTCGAAGCAGGCCGAATTTCCAACTGGCGTCACACGCTGTGGGACATGACCACGAGCGGCAGCGCGCATCCGTCCTGAAGGCGGGGTGACCCTGGGGTCGCTGCCCTTGGGTTCCTGCAATTTTCGCTTTCGCATTCAACAGTTTCGCATTGCAAGCCGGCATACGGTCGGACGACACTACTTGGCTGCTGTGGTGATGCCCAGCAATGACCGTTGGCGATATGGCCTCAAATTGTGGGTCTTCGTGAAATTGTGTGGGTGATTTGGGGCGATTTCAAAGCTCCGGCAGCATGCACGTGAGGATCTTGAGCCGCAGGTATTCCTCGTCACGCAGTCCGTAGGCTCGGCGCTGGATGACGCGGATCTTGTTGTTGAGTCCTTCGACGAATCCGAGCGAGACCTTGTTTGCTGGATCGCAGTAGGCGGCGATGCCGTCCCAGTGTCGCTCGATCATCTCGGCGAATTTTTCGAATGGTTTCAGGCGCTGCCACTTGAGCGATGCACGCCACTGGTCGAAGAAGCGCCGCGCCCAGGTTTCGCTCTTGTAGTCCCACAACTGTCCGAAGCTTTCCTTGAGCAGGTAGGCGGTGTTGAGCCGCTTGTTGGCCACCAGCAGTTGCTTGAGTGCGGCGCGGCCATCGCTGGTCAGGTTTTCACGGTGCGACAGCAGCGTGTACTTCTGACCCTTGATGTAGCGGCGATCCTTGCCGCTCAGTCGCGCGTATTCGGACTTGCGCACCGTATCGAGCGCATCGCCCAGGTGGCGCATGACATGGAACTTGTCGAACAGGATCGCGGCCTTGGGCGCATGCGCCTGGGTGGCGTTGCGGAACGGCTTCCACATGTCCATGACTGCCAGCCGGATACCCGCGGTTTTCCTTGTTCCCAGCGCCTCGTAGAACTGCGCCATGCTGGCCTCGGAGCGGTCCTTTCCGCCAAACCAGATTGGCCGCCTGCGGATCAGGTCGCTCACCACGATGCGGTAGGTGTGACCCTTGCGGATCGAGATCTCGTCGATGCCGATCGCCTTGGGTCCGGGCATTCCGGCACGCCTGAGTTGTTCAGCCATGTACTGCTTGTCCAACTCCTTGACCGCATGCCAGTCGAGCTTGAACTCCTTGGCGACATCGCTGATCGAGGCGCCGCGACAGCGCCGGCCGATATGCCATGCAAACCGCTTCGTATAGAGCGGGTTGTCAGAAAGAAAGTCGATCCGCTCGGTCTTCACCTTGTTGCAGACTGTGCAACGGACCCGGCGAACCTCGACCAGCAGATACACCCGGGTGTCGCCGCAGACAGATCTCGAACGCGTTGGACCTTGTGGTCGTACCAGGCACGATGTGCGCGGCCGCAACTGCCACAGGCCGTTTTTTTAAGCGCCTGACGAGCGTGATGACACGAGCTCCGGGGTCCCAACAAACGCCCTTGACGACCTCGGCGGGTCGGAAGCCGGGAAACCGATAGGCATCCTGAAGACGTCGCTTGCGACGAAGTGATCTGGTCATCGCCAAAGCATGCCAAAATTCAGCACGTGATCGCCCCCCCTCAACGCCAGCACTGGCGCGGGCTGCCGCCAGATCAAAGCGCCGAAATCACCCACACAAATCCACGAAGACCCCAAATTGTAGCTACGCTCCCACTGGCCCAGACAACGTGAATCAGTCAGACATCGGCGCCAACATTGCACCGGTTTCGAGCAGTTCTCCCTCGCCTTGCAACGATGCGATCAGCGGGCAGGAAATATTTCCGGTCGTCGCATGGCAGGCGCACACCAGTCTGGACAGCGCTGCCTCCATGCGCTTGAGGTCCGTCAGTTTTCCGCGCACATCCGTGAGTTTGTGCTCGGCTAGCTTGCTGGCTTCCACACAGTGGGTGCCATCCTCCAGGCGCAGCAACTCGATGATCTCATCGAGGCTGAAGCCCAGTCGCTGGGCCGATTTCACGAACCGTACCCGTATCACATCCGTCTCGCCATACCGGCGAATGCTGCCGGGAGGCTTGCCAGGCTCCGACAACAATCCCTTGCGTTGGTAAAACCGGATGGTCTCCACGTTGACGCCTGCTGCCTTGGCGAAGGCGCCGATGGTCAGGTTCTCCAGGCTGTTTTTCACGCCACTTGACTCCGTACAGAACTACGGAAGTAAGGTTACGACATCAAGTCGTCACTCGAAAGGAAAACCTCATGTCGGACACGCGGAATGGACGCGGCGCCCTGTTCGCCGGTGGCCTAGCCGCCATCCTTGCGTCGACCTGCTGTCTCGGTCCGCTGATCCTGATCTCGCTGGGTTTCACTGGGGCCTGGATCGGCAATCTGAGCCGGCTCGAACCGTACCGGCCGCTCTTCATCGGCGTGGCGTTGGTGGCCATGTTCTTCGCCTGGCGGCGCATCTATCGCCCGACACAAGCTTGTGAGCCCGGCGAGGTCTGCGCCGTTCCGCGGGTCCGCACCACCTACAAGCTGATCTTCTGGATCGTGGCCGCACTGGTGCTGGTCGCGTTTGGCTTCCCCTACGTTGCACCCTTGTTCTACTGATCGGGAGATCCCCATGAAAAAGTCGCTTGCCCTTCTCACCCTGCTGATCGCTGTGGCTCCCGCGTGGGCAGCGACGCGGACCGTGACCCTGTCGGTACCCGGCATGACGTGCCCGGTCTGCCCGATCACCGTCAAGAAGGCGTTGTCCAAGGTCGATGGCGTCAGCAAGACCGACGTGACCTTCGAGAAGCGCGAAGCCGTCGTTACCTTCGACGATGCCAAGACCAGTATCCAGCAGTTGACCAAGGCAACGCAGGATGCCGGTTATCCGTCCGCTGTGAAGAAGTGAGCATGGAAGACTCAAAGACCCTCGTCCGGGTCGGCGTGGCTGGCACGGTGCTGGTGGCGCTGTGCTGTTTCACTCCACTTCTGGTCGCCCTGCTCGGAGTCCTCGGCCTGTCCGCACTCACCGGAATTCTCGACGATGTGCTACTGCCCGCGCTCGCCGCCTTCGTTGGCCTGACCATTTACGCCATCCAGCGCAAGCGCAAGATCGATGCGTGCCATGCACCCACCGGCGCCGGAGAGAGAAAATGATCCTGATGAAGGTGGAGGGCATGACCTGTGAGTCGTGCGCCACGCACGTCAAGCACGCCTTGAAGAACGTGTCGGGCGTGCGCTCGGCAGAGGTTTCCTGGCCGGAGGGCACAGCACAGCTCGCCGCCGCAAGGGGCACGTCGCCTGCAGCGCTGATCGCCGCTGTGACGGGGCTGGGCTACCGGGCCACGCTGACCGATGCCCTGTCGGCGAAGGCACCCGGTGGCTTGTCCGAAAAGGCACGGAAGGCTTCGGGAGGGTTGCGCAAGCCTGGCTCGGACTCCGAAAAACCGCTCCACATTGCTGTCATCGGTACCGGCGGCGGCGCCATGGCGGCAGCGATTACTGCGGCTGAGATGGGCGCGACGGTCACGCTCATCGAGCGCGGCACGATCGGCGGCACCTGCGTCAACATCGGCTGCGTGCCATCGAAGATCATGATCCGCGCAGCGCATGTCGCCCACCTGCGCAAGACCAGTCCATTCGATGTCGGCATCCCGGCAGCGAAGCCCCGGATCGATCGCAAGCTGCTGCTGGCCCAGCAGCAAGCGCGTGTGGATGCGTTGCGCGTGGCCAAGTACGAAGCGATCCTCGCTGGCAACTCCAACATCAAGCTGCTGCGCGGTGAGGCGAGCTTCAAGGATGCCACCTCGCTCATCGTCAAGCTGAACAGCGGCGGTGATCAGACCGTGGTGTTTGACCGCGCCCTGATCGCCACCGGTGCGCGTCCAGCCGTTCCGCATCTACCCGGTTTGCAGGACACGCCCTTCTGGACGTCCACCGAGGCGCTGGCCAGCGACGCTATTCCGCGCCGGCTGCTGGTGATCGGCTCATCGGTGGTGGCGGTGGAACTGGCGCAGGCCTACGCGCGCTTGGGCAGCGACGTGACCATCATCGCCCGTGGCACATTGTTCTCGCGCGACGATCCCGCCATTGGCGAGGCGCTGGAACACGCATTCGCCGACGAGGGCATCACCGTGCTGCCGAGCGCGCAGACCCGCTGCGTGGCCTATGCGAACAACCTCTTTGTGCTGGAGACCTCCGCAGGAACGCTCACCGGCGATGCGCTGCTGATTGCTACCGGGCGGACGCCGAACATCGAGGCGTTGAACCATTCTGAAATCGGCCTGCGCACAAGCACGGGCGGTGCGATCGCGGTCGACGAGCACCTGCAAACAAGCGTCTCCACTATCTACGCCGCAGGCGATTGCACCGATCAGCCACAGTTCGTCTATGTCGCTGCGGCGGCCGGCTCAGTTGCAGCAAAGAACATGCTCGGTGGCAGTGTCACCCTGGATCTGCGCAGCATGCCGGTGGTGGTCTTCACCGACCCGCAGATCGCGACCGTCGGCCTGTCGGAAGCCCAGGCGCATCGGCAAGGCATTCAGACCGACAGCCGAACGCTGGCGCTCGAAAACGTTCCGCGAGCGCTGGTCAATTTCGATACGCGGGGCTTCATCAAGATCGTCGCGGCCGCGGGAACGGGCCGGATCCTGGGCGTGCAGTGCGTGGCCGCCGAGGCCGGAGAGATGATCCAGACTGCCGCGCTTGCGATCCATCACAACATGACGGTTGAAGCACTTGCCGGTCAGTTGTTTCCGTACCTGACCATGGTCGAGGGGTTGAAGCTAGCTGCACAGACCTTCAACAAGGATGTAAAGCAGCTTTCTTGTTGCGCGGCGTGATCCGATCACCAGGATCGCCGCAGAAGGTGCGGCTCATGCACCTGCAGGGCCAGCGTTTCGCAGTCAGCGTGAGATTCACCATCCGCTCGAAAGAAAGCGCGGTCGGATATCGAATTCAGCTCACTGGATCGTGGCAGGCACAACTGCGATCGAGTGCCGGATCCTTGGCAAACCCACCGAATTGAAACGCGCAATTACTCCACGAATCCTTTCTGCCTCTCGCACCCTCATATGGGTGCGGATGACAAGCGCTGACCGCGCTGGTCTGTACGCATGCGCCATTGCCCAAGATCGGAGGCCTATGATGTCGAACGTCTTGATGTACACCACGCAGACATGTGGGTTCTGTGTGCGTGCCGAGCAGCTCCTCCGACGCAAAGGGGTCAGGGACATCAAGAAGGTCCGCGTCGACCTGCTGAAAAGTGCGCGAGAAGAAATGATGGCGCGCACAGGTCGTCGAACCGTGCCGCAGATTTTCATCGGCGGTATTCATGCGGGTGGTTACGATGACTTGGCTGCTCTGGATCGTGCCGGGAAATTGGACGCTCTGCTGAGCGCGGCCGTGACGATGGACGATGCATGATGCTTGGATAGATCGGTCGAAATGTGGCAGCCTTTCTCAGGCGCCAGACCCACATCCACAGAACTGACGCCTCCACGGTGCCTGAGCAGTTCCTCGCCTGCTGGCGCCGCGGCGACGTTGTCCAGCACCCGCATTCGCCAGAGGTTTTCTGCCAGCAGCGGCGCAAGATGTATGTCTCGTGAGCCCACCGCACTGCCGTTTCGTATTCCGTACGGGATCGCCATGAACTGGTACGTGCGCTCGGAATCTTGGATTTTCATTGTACGCAGCTATCTGCCGCGTCTGATGCTCTGCAGTCTGGTGTGGGAAATCGCTCAGATGCCGCTTTACACGATGCGGGCTGAACCGCGTCTGCGCTCCTTCGCTTTCGCGGTTGCGCATTGCACCGTGGGTGATGCCGTGATCGGGACCAGCGCATTGATCATGGCCCTGACCCTGAGCCGAGCCGGTGAACGCACAATCTGGCCGAGAAAAAGGATCGGATGGTTGATGATTCTTCTCGCCATTGCCTACACCTTACCGAGTGAGCGAATCAATCTCGCCGACGGGAACTGGGCCTATTCCACATGGATGCCGGTGGTGCCGTGGGTCGATGTGGGTCTGGCACCCGTGATGCAATGGACCATCGTTCCACTCGTCACCTGGTGGTGGGCAAACCGGCAACCCTTCCGTGCGCATGGATTCAGATGAGCCGACTCGGGCTCGTGAGGATTGACCGAGGGCGAGACATCAAACCGTCCCCAGCGCAATGCCTGGCATCGTCTTTGTTGCCATCGTGGGCACGTAATGGTTCGATCCGCATTGGAAGTGTTGTGTCCAGCGAGCCGAATGCGATGTCCACTTCGATCACGGGGTCTCAGTCATGTTGAAACGCACGCGATTGTCAGCTGCTGCAGCACTTGCCATGCTGGCATCCTGTGCAGAGCTGAGGCCAGGTTACGGGCCGCCCTCTGCGGTGCCGGCGCTCCCGGAAGCGGTCAGCAACAACGCGATCGCCGCGATCGAAGTGCCGGGTGGCTTTCGCCTCTATTCGTTCCTCGGCCTGGAGGCGGGCAAGACCTGGCGCGATATCAGCCGCCGCGCTTTCGAGTTCGATTCACACGCCGGTCGCTGGCACGAATTGCCGTCGGTGCCGGTGGCGTCGGGCCGGCTTGCCAGCGTAGCCGCGGCTGTCGGTCAACAGGTCTATCTGTTCGGCGGATACACCGTCGCCGAGAACGGCAAAGAGACCTCCACACCGGAGGTGCTGCGCTTCGAGCCTGCCACGCGCACCTACACCCGGGTGGCCGACATGCCGTTGCCAGTAGACGACAGCGTGGCACTGGTCTACCGCGATCGCTGGGTGATTCTGGTGAGCGGATGGCACAAGGATGCAAACGTCGCGGCAGTACAGGTCTATGACACCCAGCGCAACGCCTGGTCACGTGCGACCGACTGGCCAGGTGCGCCCGTGTTCGGACACGCTGGTGCGATCGCTGGCGAGCAATTGCTCGTTTGCGACGGTGTCCGTCTCGACGTCGGTGACGACCACAAGCGGCACTTCTCCACCTCCAATCAGTGTTGGCGTGGCCGCATCGGTGCTGCGGACCCTACGCACATTCAATGGAACGCCGTTTCACCGCACCCTGGAGCACCGCGCTATCGCATGGGCGCAGCCGCACTGCCATCTGCAGACAGGGTGTTTCTTGTCGGCGGCAGCGCGAATCCCTACAACTACAACGGCATCGGCTATGACGGCGTGCCATCAGAACCGTCGTCGCAGATCATTGTGTTCGACCTCGATGCCGGTACCTGGCTTGAAGGGCCTGCACCCGTCGAGGCGACCATGGATCATCGTGGTCTCGCGTGCATCGCGCAACGCTGCTACGCGATTGGCGGAATGCGCCACGGACAGCGGGTCGCCGCGTCGACCTTGAGCATCGATCTGAAATCGATGCGCGCGCCTTCCGCGACCCGATAGGCCAGCGTGGCTCCGCCCAGCATGGTGTCCATTCGTCGAGCATCCGTCGCTCCCCATTGGGTCATCGCGCGGGTGTCATGAATCCATTTGACGAGTCGCCGCCTCTACTCATTGGCTGGCGTCGGGCAGTGCTTTCCCCGGAACACGGAACACGCGCTCGCGGCATCCTGAAACGATGCCTTGCTGCGTGGGTACGGAGAGCGCGAAGGCTCGTTGGCACACAGCGGCATGTCGACAGTCGGGAGCCAGCCACATGGGCAGGTTGTCGTCCGGCGCAGACCCGCTTCCTGCCATCAACGACATTCATCGGAAGGTGGCCACGATGCAGGATGGGGCAATCCAGGACAGCGCCTTCAAACTCCACAAGATCCTCAACGGGTCCGTCATCGCACTCGCGCTTTTGACCGTGTTGGAGGGGAGCGCGTTGACCGAATGGAGCGCGATGGCGACCATTTTCGTGACGCTCGCTTCAAGTGCCGTTGCGGATGTCTTCTCCCAGAGCGTCGCCAATGCGATCGCCTGCAGGCGCCGGGCAACATTTTCAGAAGCTTGGGTGTCGCTCCGCAGGCACCTTATCATCATTGTGCCCGGCTTCTTGCCGGCGCTGGCATTCGCAGCGGTTTCCGCAGACTGGATGCCCCTCGATACGGCGTTCGCTATCGCATGCTGGGCCCTGGTGCTGGTCCTGTTCGTTGCCGGCTACACAGCGAGCAGGGTGGGCGGTGGCAGAGGCTGGCGCAATTTCCTCCATGGGCTGGTCATCAGCGCGTTTGGACTGGGAATCGTCGCTTTGCGCATGATCAAGCCGCATTGATTCCGCGGACCCGCGGCGCATTGGGCGATCGGTGGTCCAGTGTTTGCTTGGTCGCCATGCTCAACTTGCGTGGGTCGGTCTCGCAAGGTGCTCCTGGAGCAATGCGCGCATTTCGGCAGCAGGTCTTGGCCTGCCGAACACGTAGCCCTGAACCTGTTTGCAGCCGAATTTGGTGAGCAAGCTGAGTTGGGCTTGCGTTTCAACGCCCTCGGCGATCACGCCCAGGTCGAGACTGTGTCCGAGAACGATGATGGAGCGGACAATGGCCGCATCCGTTGGCTCGTCGATCATGTGGCGAACGAATGATTGGTCGACTTTCAGCCTGTCGATTGGAAAACGCTTTAGATAGGACAGAGACGAATAGCCGGTGCCGAAGTCATCCATGGACAGGCCGATGCCGATCGCCTTGAAAGCGTGCAGCACGGTGATCGCGGCGTCGACATCATGCATCGCCGCACCCTCGGTTATCTCCAGTTCCAGCCACTGCGGAGCAAGTCCGCTGCTCTCCAGGGCCTGCAGTACCGTTTGCGGTAATTGCGGATCGGCAAACTGGCGAGGTGAAATGTTGACGGCCATGACCAGGGGAGGCAGTCCGGCCTCCTGCCAGCGCCGATTCTCGGCGCAAGCCGTCGCCAGGATCCAGATACCGATCTCGATAATGGCGCCGGTCTCCTCGGCGATCGGGATGAAATCGGCAGGCGAGACCATTCCCTTCATCGGGTGGCGCCAGCGCACCAGGGCCTCGACGCCTACGATCCGACCGCTCGCAAGATCCAGTTGCGGCTGGTAGTGCAGTTCCAACTCGTCCCGCTCCACGGCGCGACGAAGCGCATGCTCGACCTCGAGCCGTTCGAGCGCTCGCGTGCTCATCGCTTCGATGTAGCGAACCGCTCCGCGACCTCCCCTGCGTTTCACCGATTGCAATGCGGTGTCGGCATTGCGCAGCAGTTCGCTTACATCGGCGCCATCCTGCGGAAAATGTGCGACACCGATGCTGAAGGAAAAGAACATCTCCCGGCCATGGATGACGAAAGGTGCCGCCATCTCACCTGCCACGCGGGAGGCAAAGCTCGCGAATTCGTTCGGGGCGTCGAATTGAGGCACCAATGCTGAAAACAATTCGCCGTCGAAACGATGGATGCAGCAGGTCGATGGGTCACCGGCCGTCAGGAGCGCGAGCCGGTCGGCGATGTCGCACAGGACGCGGTCGGCGACTGCATATCCCAGCGTATCAACGACCGCCTGAAAGCGATCCACGCTGAGCAGCAAGACCGCGCCTGTCCGCCGTTCCTCCAATGCCATCGCCACCGTTTTCTCGAAGGCTCGGCGGTTCGGCAGGTTGGTCAGGGCGTCATGGAAGGCCTGGAATTCCAGTTGCGCTTCCGCCTCTCTACGTTCGGTGACATCGGAAAGATAAATATGAAAACCGGCGGATTCCTCAAGGCGGTGGACGCTGATGTCGATGAGCCATGCTCCGACCCGATACTCCCAGCGTAGATTCGCCCCCTGGCTCTGGCGCAGTTTCTCCAGGCGCACGGTGAGATCGTTGGGCAACAGCGCCATTGGCGAGGCCGCTCCTAGGGCGGCGGCCATCGTGAAAGCACTTGGGTTGGCGTACGCGATGACGCCATCGGCGTTGAGTCGGATGACAGGAGTCGGATTGCGTTCTGGAAACAGGGCGAGTCGTTGGCGTTCTCCAATCTCCCGGACACGAGCCACAAGAAAAAAGCCGACGACGGCTATGGCGACGAACAGCACCGCGCTGGGCAGGACGACGAAAATGACGATGTCTCCTAGCCGTGCACGTGTGCCGACGCGCACTGCGCCGGCTGAGTTGCCAGGATATCGAAGGTGCGCGCCCCAACCTCCGGAGGCATCGGTGCAAGCCAGGGTGCTGCCATTAGGGTTGCCTGGGCGTCCGCAAAGCCCTGCGCCCAGCGCGTCTGCATCGTCGAACGATCGAACTCGTAGTCCTTCGACTGGCCCTGCGGAGCGACAGGACGATAGATCAATTGGACGATATCCATCGTCGTCACACAGCGGAAGTCATCGAGCAGCTTCGCTTCGGGTCCACTTCGAAGATCATCGGAGAGTTTCTCCCACAGCTGGTTGATGCTGTGGCGAAGGTCATGCAGGCGTCGAAGCGAATCGGTGCCTGCGCGCGTCCGGCTGGAATAGCGTATGTCCTTGTCCCGTTCGCTGACCTGGCTTAGATTTTCGGGCAACGCGCCACGCGCGGGGAAAACATCGACCTGAATGACCAGGTGACTCCTGCGCGGAAAATACTCAATGACATATTGCAGCGGCGTGTTGGAGACGAGCCCGCCGTCCCAGTAGTGCTCGCCGTCGATTTCGACGGACGGGAATCCTGGCGGCAAGGCGCCGCTGGCCATGACATGCTCTGGTCTGATTTCGATCTGGGCGTTGTCGAAGTAGGCGAAGTTGCCGGTCCGGACATTCACCGCCCCGACGCTGAAGCGCGTTTCCCTGGCGTTGATGCGGTCGAAATCGACGAGCCGCTCGAGCGTGGATCTGAGCGCACCGGTGTTGTAGAAGCTCGTCGGTGCGCGGCCGAACCACCAGTCGGCAGGCATGCGAGGCGCAAAGAAGTTCGGCTGACCCAGAACAAGCGCGTGCATGGCGCTCATCTGCTTGGTCATCGCGGACGCGATATCGCCGCCGGTGCCGAAGGCGAACGTCGTATCGGTCCAACCGGCGGGCGTTGTGATGCTTCGCCAGAACTCGCGCAACTTTCCGACCCGTTGTTCCGGAGCATTGCCTGCGATCAATGCAGCATTGATCGCGCCGATCGAAATGCCTGCCACCCAATCGGGTTGGTAGTCTGAACCTGCAAGCGCCTCGTACACGCCAGCTTGATAGCTACCGAGCGCACCGCCGCCCTGGAGCACGAGGGCTACTCTTTTCGTGTAGCTGGTTGGCCGTAGCGGCAACGCCTTTACTGTCTGGTCAATCATCGTGACTTCCTCTTGGAGTTGTAGGCAACTGGCGCGTGATCGAGATCGCCAAGAAAGCTGTTGTAATCCGGAGACTTCGCCAGGAGTTCTCGCGCCTGTGCAATCAGTGCGTCCACATCCGCGCCACCCAGACGAAACGTGGTGGGCATCGCGTTGAAGCGCTCACGCTCTCCGCGGTCCTGGATCTGGTTGAAGGTCAGAATGGCGAAGCGAACCTTCACTTTCGGCTCGTCGGGCGAGCGCAGGGAATTCACATGCGATTCCCACATCAGGAACCCCTGTTTGGCGAGCGCAATGGTTTCCGTATTGAGGATGCCGAGCGCCGCATCGAACGAGGAGTGCAGCATGTCGATCATGCCGGGTTCGTTACCGTTCACCGACCAACGGGCCTCCCGGTAGATATCGGCGTTGGCGACCACCACCAGCACATGGCGCACACGTCGCAACCGCTCAGGGGTGAAGGCGCCCGCCATGTCCGCCACATTTCCGTAGTGGGCGACCGGGCTCATCATCGAGCCGCGCACACCGAGGTTGTCGGTGACGCCTCCATCGACGAGCCGCAGGATCGGCATGCGATCCGGATGCGAATAGCGCTCGAGCGCCAACGCGACGACGTGACGTCGGTCGAGGAAGTCGTCGTGTTCCAGCGAGTCCTGCATCCAGGAGCGATGGCGCTCGCCGCAATCCCCGTAGTTGCGCAGCGCCATCGTGGCGAACGGACCGGGCAGTGCCGACGAGGCCATGACCGCGTTCGCGACCGGATAGCTGGACAGATCGGAACACAGGAAGTCGAACTGCTGCTGGATGAAGGAAAAGGTGGTCGCGTTGTTGATGTCGCTGGCATTGAGGATGACGAAAGGCAATTCGTTTCTGGACATGTCGGAGAACGTCTTGCCCTCGAAAAGCGTGCGATCGAGATAGGCGGCCACCAGGTCGCTGCGGTTGTAGTCCCTGGAGGCCATGGTGGTCAGGCTCCACGGACGGACAGCCAGGCGGATCAGCTCCCCCTGCCAGTCGCGATAGAGAAAGTCGCGGGTGAAGTCCCGGAAGATGCGATCGCCGAACAGCCCGTAATAGGCAGCGGTGTAGCTGCCACCGGACACGGACGTGATCACGTCGACCTCGTCGAGCAACCTCCGCTGCTTTCCGTCGACCAGGATCGTCGTGTCGCGAAGCGATTCGAGCACGCCATAACTGAAGGCCGCGGCCCGGGTACCGCCTCCCGAGAAGGCGAGGACCACGAAGGTGTCGTCCGGATTGTTCGGCAGGCGATTGCGGAAGTCGTACCGCTGGTCTGCAGACAGATGCCCGATCGGCTCGTTCCAGACGCGGTGGGCGCACCCGGTGAGAGCGAGCCCGATCAGCGCAACCAGCAGTACCGGTATCAGGCTGCCGAAGCGCCCAACCCGGCGCGGCGCCGGCTCGACGGTTGGCGGTACGCCGGCGTTCATCTCACGCCTTGCGTTTCCACGCGTACGCGGACAATTCCGGATTGGTTTCGGTGCGCGTCAAGTGGTTCGCATAGTTGCTGAGCGTTTTCATGGCGACGCCGAGCACGACTTCGAGCGCCTGCTGCGCACTGAATCGGGCGGCGAAGAACTCGGCCATCTCGGCATCCGTGACCCAGCCGCCTTTGGCGACCACGGCGCGGGTGAACCGCGCCAGGGCACCCAGTCGCGGATCGGGTGGATCGATGCCCGCACGCAGGGCATCGACCGATTCGGTGGGCATGCGCGCCATCCTGAGCGCGATCATGGAATGCGCGGCGACGCAGAAGTTGCAGCCATTCTCCACGCTGGTGGCGAGCAACACGACCTGGCGCTCGATCTCGGTCAGCGAGGTCTTCTGGAACTGCGCGGAAAGACCGAAGTAGGCCTCCAATGCCGCAGGCGCCTCTGCCAGGTGCGCGTACAGGTTGGGGACGAAACCCATGGACTGCTCCGCGCTCACCAGCATGAGTCGGGAGGCTTCGGGAGCCGTCCGCGGGGTGTGCCGTGGAAAGCAGTTCATCGGAGCCTCCGATCGAAATGGACTATCCACGCGAGCACAAGGGACACGCCCGGCGTGTTCGGGAACATCGGCATAACGTCCCGTTTCGGCTTGACTGCCATGGGGCCCCGCACCGACATCAGGCCAGTCAGCTTGGCTGTCGCGCCGGAATTGCTTGTCCGTGTTCATCAGACCGACCTCCATCGACGTTGAGAACTTCCTCAACAATGGAGAGGGGGCGATGAGGCAAAAGGATTCGCCGTGCGACCGATCAAGGAGTACGTATCGGAGGGCGGCGTTGTGCGTTTCGGATGGGGCGGCCGGCGGTCGGGAACGGATTGGCATAACGTAGCTTCTGGTCCAGATCGAAGGCCGCTTCGGACAGGACCTCCAGGCTCTGGTCGGCCAGCACGTCGCACGCCGGTTTGCTGGACAGGGAATCGTCACGCGCTGCCAACAACTGGTGAATCTCCTCACGACACAATGCGATCACGCCTTCCAGAACCGCGTCGACTTCCGGATACCCCGTATCCAGCGTCATACGGGCGAGCAGCTCCTCAGTCAGGGTGGCACTGAGCATCAGGTCGCCCGTCACCCAGCTGTTGACGGTGAACAGGCTGGTCGGAACGCCTTTGGCATTCATGCCGATCGCCAGCAGGTGCCGGTTGTTGACCCGATCGACCGGATCGCCCGTCATGGCCGCGAACTCCTTTTCGGCCTTCGATTGCAACCGCCTGGACCAGAGCCGACGTCGGGCGAACAGGTGGAAATGACCGTGCTCGATCGCGCCGGGACGGTCTTCGGGCGAATGCGAGTGATAGAACCACTGGTAGCCACTCGCGTGGTCGATCGCATCGTCCTCCGGGTAATGGGCCCACTGCCGGGGCGGCTGACCACCGAGCAGGCCGTGCAGCAGGTGCTCCCTACGCGCTGCGAGCGCCGCGTAGGTTGCCAACAGGCGCTGGCCGGTGGCCCGCCGACGGCCATCCAGGTCCTTCGGCGTCCACCGACCGGACACGGGCGCCGTCAGTTCCTGGATGCGCACTTCGGCGCACACTTCGGCGCGCATTTCATCGCCCCGCATTTGGCTGCAGCATGGTGCTTTGCGTGGTGCTTCGCGTGGTGCCTAGCCCTTGCATGATGCGTGGAACCGCACTTGCCCATGCACTTGGCACCGCACTGGGCGGCGCATTTGGTGGCGCACTTGGCCATGTCCGGCATGGCCTGGCACTTGGCCTGGGCGTCCTGCATGTCGGCTACGGATGCGGCGGCCGGGAGGGGCAACGTGGCGGCCGTCAGCGCGGCGACGGTCAGGGCGGTCATCGAGGCGATCTTCAGGTAGTTCTTCATGGGTTTCTCCAGTTGGGGTCGTTCGACAAGGTTGTGAGGGGTCGCCTCGCTGACTGGGAGGCGACTGGGAGGAAAAAGGATTCACGCGAGCTGAAAGTTTCTCGATCCAAGTCGCTACGCCTTGTAGCCCTTCACCTCGTCCTCGCTGCTGGCCACACCCAGCCCGAGCGCGATCCGGTTGACGAAGTTGAAGTAGGCGGCGATCAGGTTCGCCAGCAGGATGTCGGCATCCTCCAGACCGTGCTGACGAAGCGCACCGATGTCCTCCTCACCGATGGATGCCGGGGAGGTGGTCAGCTTGTGCGCGTAATCGGCGAGTGCCCTGTCCACCGGTCCGAGGTCTGTCTCCCGGTAATCGCCAGCGATGCGTCGCAACAGGTCGGGATCGCGGACGTAGCGCGCAAGCGCCTCCGCGTGATGGCCCACGCAATACGCGCAACGATTGGCTCGGGATACCACCACCGCGATCAACTCGCGTTGCCTGCGACCCAGGCCACCGGGTCCGAACAGCAAACCCATGTAGAGATCGAGGTGATGCACGAGCGCCGACGGACGCAGACTGTGCACCTTGAGAATGTGGGCGACACGTCCACGCTCCTCGCGAAGCCTTGCGTACACCTCGGCGATCTCGCCGGTCGCATCCGATTCTTCGATTTCGGCAATCCAGCTCATGTCCCGTGTCCTCGCTATCAGGCCAGTGCCTGCGACCGCGGCCGGAGCCATCGACCCGCCAGCGCGTCGACCGACAAGGCGCCGGGCCCCCAGGCAACCACCGCCAGCAGCATCAGCCCCCAGACCTTGTGATCGGCGAAGTCCTCCATGTTGAACAGCCCCGTCCAGAATCCATGCGGCCACAGGTCGGGATACGCGACGACGGCGACGATGTTGTAGACGAACAGGATCAGCGCCGTGGGTCGCGCAGCGATGCCCACCGCCAGCAGCCAGGGCGTGATCAGTTCGGTCCAGGTGCCCAGAAACGCCGCCGCGTTTCCGGAGAGCAGCGGCACGTGGTACTCGTGGTTGAACAGGAACTGGGTACCGGTCGGGTCGGCCAGCTTGACCACGCCCGCCTGCCAGAAGGCGATCGCGACCCAGGCGCGCATCAGCAGCAGGGTCAGCGGGCCCAGATGCGCGAGCATGACCGCTGCATGCGTGTACAAGGTGGCGGCGCGTTGGAACAGGCGTTTCATGACGAGGTGTCCTCCGTGGCAGGATGAATGAAAACAATCAGGGATTCTTCCATCAGGCTGCCGATGCAGGCAGCGACATCGAAGTCCGGATCGCTCGCGAGTGCCTGGCAGGTAGCTGCGTCGATGGATGCGCCCTGCGACAGCGCCGCGATGCAGACGAGACTCGCCGCATCGACCGCAGTCATGGCTACTTCCGCGCCGCTGCGCCAGAGAACGATGCGCTCGCCTTCGGCGGGGAGCTGCAACCGTTCGCTGTGGGCCCCCATCGCATAGCGCCAGAGCGTCAGCACCGCATGCCGGCTGGCAAACAGCCGCACGCTCGGATCCAGTTCCAGGCACAGCGCACCCCGCGAGGCGACAGGAACGTCCTGCAGGGCCGTCGCATGAAGCGGCGTGATGTCGGCCGCCAACACAACCTCTTGCCGCAGCCATTCAAGTCGTGCGACGTCGGCGAGGTACTCCAGTTGCTGCGCACCGGGCAGCGACTCCAGGAACGCCGCGAACTCCGATCCGAAGTCCTGCAGGTTGCCGGAGTGCGATGGATGGGCGCGTCGGTATCGCATCGCCGCGCTCTCGAAGAAGTCCTCGCCCACCAGCGCCAGCACGGCCGGATAGGTGGTGCGCAAGGTCTCGGTGTGGGTGAGCGTGCCGCTGTTGCGGTAGACCCGCACGCGCGCTTCGGCGTCGAGTCCGGCGCCCTCGACCAGCGCGGCCGCTGCGGCACGGTCGCCGTCGTAGAGTGCGGCAAGGAACCGATTCTGCAAGTCACGCAACGAGCTTGCGTCGGACATCGAGCAACTCCTCGGCCCTCGTGGCTTCCGCCACGAGGACCTCCAGTTCGGGAATGTCCTGATCCCATTCGATCAGGGTGGGCAGTGGGCCGAAGCGACCGAGCGTGTGCGCATAGAGCGCCCACACCGCGGCATCCACCGGCCGGCTGTGGGTGTCGATCAGCAGCGGCACCGCCAACCCGTTCCTGCGGGTGAAGCCGGCCAGATGGATCTCGCGTAGTGCTGCCACCGGCATGGCATGCAGGTAGTCGTTCGGGTCGAAAACGTGATTGACGCTGTTGACGTAGAGGTTGTTGACATCCAGCAGCAGTCCGCAGCCACTGCGCCGCACGGCTTCGGCGACGAAATCCCACTCGTTGTAGTCCGCCTCGGCAAAGCGCAGGTAGGCCGAGACGTTTTCGACCAGCAGTTCGCGTCCCAGACGCTCCTGCACCTGCTGGATGTGCGCCACGGTGAGTACCAACGCCTCATGGGTCAGCGGCAGCGGCAGCAGGTCGTTGCTGTGCACGCCGTCCAGAGCGGACCAGCACAGGTGTTCGGACACCAGCGCCGGCTGATAGCGGTGGACGAGCTCGGCCAGGCGCGTCAGGTGCCGCTCGTCGAGGACACCCGCCGAGCCCAGCGACAGACCGACACCGTGCAGGCTGATGGGATAGTCGGCGCGAATCTGTTCCATGCTCGCGTGCATTGCGCCGCCTGCCGCGAACAGGTTCTCGCTGTGCACCTCGAACCAGGGTATGCGCGGCCTTTCGGCCAGCACCCGTGCCAGATGCGGTGCACGCAGCCCGATCCCGGCCGAAGCCGGGATCGGGTGCAGCGCCGGGGCAGTGGGGAGGGAGGCTGCCACGGCCGACACTCAGGGCTTGGCGGGCTTGGTGCTGCCGCCGTCGATCTTCTCGCACAGGCCAGCCGGGGTGGCCACGAACGCATTCGGATCGCGGGCCCTGGTGTCCTGTCCCGCGCACGAGTGGCCCGGCGACTTGCAGTCGTTCTTGTGTGCGGCGTTGATGCCGTAGCACTTGACCATGTCGCCCATCGGTGCCGCCTGTCCCTGCTGCATGTCGGCGGCCGAGGCGATAGAGCCCAGGCCAAGGACCATGGCACTGGCCAGAGCGGACTTGAGGATCATGCTGGTGTTCATTGAAAGACTCTCCTGGTTGGACCGGAAATGCTTCCGGTACCCAGTAGAGGCAGCACGGGTCGAAAAGGATTCAGGCGCTATCGGAAAAATTTCGGCGGCGCGCTCAAGGCCGCCGAATGACCCGGTCAGGAGAAATCGCTGAGGTCGACGGGCTCGCCGGGCGAGGCGAGCAGCTCGCGCGCCAGCAGCCGCGCCCGGTGCAGGCGCGACTTCGTCGCCGGCAAGCTCAGATCCAGCTTCTGGGCCATTTCCTCCAGCGCCAGTCCCTCGATATCCCTCAGCAGCAGGATCGTTCGGAAGGCGGGCGGCATCGCGGCCATCATCCTGGCCACCTGCATGCGCCAATCCAGAGGCGCCGGCGTGGCGACCGGCTGTATCCGTTCGTCGATCTCCTGGTTGGTCACCATCCGCCAGCCGCGTCGCATGCGATTGCACTCGCGCTTGACGATGCGGAACATCCAGGAGGTAAAGCTCTCCACCGAGCGCAGGTCGCGCAGGCGCCGCGAGGCCATGAACAGGGTTTCCTGGACGGCATCCTCGACGTCGTTCACCTCGCAGTGGTACTCGGCGTAGCGCCGCAGGTCCTGGCGGGAACACGCCAGCACCTCATTCAGGGCCGAGACGTCGCCGGCCTGCGCGGCCTGGATCAGCGCCGGATCGGGCGGCATCGAACTCATTGCGTCCTGTCGTCTTGCAAATTCAATTGCATCGATCGCGAATCCTTTTGCGGCGTGAGTGCCTCTTGAAGGGTAACGGATGATCTTGTCCTGGCGGCGATCATCCAATTACCGGAGGTGCTTGTGGGTCGTTCCATTTCACGGCGAGGCGGCTGGTTGTTGCTCTTGCTGCTGGCCAGTCTCGTGGTGGCGTCATGGTACTCCGGCTATCTGGAGCAACTGAATCTCACCAACCTCAAGACGCATCAGGTCGCGTTGAACGGCTGGGTGGCGGCGCACCCGTGGCTGGCCGCGGTCGCCTATCTCGTCGTCTACATCCTGGCCGCAGGCGCATCGCTCCCCGATGCCGCCATCCTGACGCTGGCGGGCGGCGCGCTGTTCGGTCTGGTCGAAGGCACGCTGCTGGTGTCGTTCGCCAGCTCGGTGGGCGCGACGCTGGCCTTTCTCGCTTCGCGCTACCTGTTCCGCGACAGCCTGCGCCAGCGGTATGGCGAGCGCCTGAGAGGCTTTGATGCCGGGATCGCGCGCGACGGTGCGTTCTACCTGTTCAGCCTGCGCCTGGTGCCGGCGGTGCCGTTCGTGCTGGTGAACCTGATTTCGGGCCTCACCGCGTTGCCTGTGCGCACGTTCTACTGGGTGAGCCAGATCGGCATGTTGCCTGGCACGGTCGTCTTTGTGTACGCGGGAACCCAGCTCGCGCAGGTCCGTTCGCCGAGCGATGTGCTGTCGCCGGGCCTGATTGGCGCGTTCGTTCTGCTTGGAATCCTTCCCTGGCTCATGCGCTGGGTCACCCGGTGGCTGGCGGCGCGGCGCGTGTACTCCGGGCATCGCAAGCCGCGCCATTTCGACTACAACCTGATCGTGATCGGTGCCGGTTCGGCTGGCCTGGTGTCCGCCTACATCGCCTCCGCAGTGAAGGCGAAAGTCGCACTGATCGAACGGCACCGGATGGGCGGCGACTGCCTCAACACCGGTTGCGTCCCATCGAAAGCACTTATCCGTTCTGCACGCGCGTTGGCCGATGCCAGGGACAGCCGGGCGTTCGGGATTGCGAACATGCCCGCGACGTTCGAGTTCGCCGAGATCATGGAGCGCGTGCAGACGATCGTGCGCAAGGTCGCGCCGCACGATTCGATCGAGCGCTACACCGGCCTTGGCGTCGAGGTGATCACCGGCGACGCGCGGATCGTCTCGCCGTGGGAAGTCGCGGTCGAAGGTCGCCGGCTCACCGCCCGCAGCCTCATCATCGCGACCGGTGCGCGACCGCTGGTGCCGCTGATTCCGGGACTGGACGACATCGACTACCTGACGTCGGACAACGTCTGGAACCTGCGCGTGTTGCCGCGACGTCTGGTCGTTCTGGGCGCCGGTCCGATCGGCTGTGAGCTGAGCCAGTGCTTTGCGCGTTTCGGCAGCCACGTCACCCTCGTCGAGATGGCGCCGCGCCTGTTGCCGCGTGAGGACGCCGATGCAGCCGCCGAGGTGGAAACCCGTTTCCGTGCCGAGGGCATCACGCTCGCGACCGCGCACAAGGCGCTGCGTGTCGAGATGGCCGCTGATGGCGAGCGTCTGGTCTGCGAGTTCGAGGGACGTGAAGTGGCGTTTGCATTCGATCGCCTGCTGCTGGCGCTGGGACGGCAGGCCAACGTTGGAGGCTTCGGCTTGAGGGAGCTTGGCGTCGAGCTGACGCCGCGACGCACTGTTGCGGCCGATGGCCTGATGCGCACAAATTTTCCCAACATCCACGTCTGTGGCGATGTGACGGGTCCGTGGCAGTTCACCCATGTCGCCGCGTACCAGGCGTGGTACGCGAGCGTCAATGCCCTGCTGGCGCCATTCTGGAGCTTCGGCGTCGACTACCGGGTGATCCCCTGGGCCACCTTTACCAGCCCGGAGGTTGCTCGGGTCGGCGTGTCGGAAGACGAGGCGAAGGCGCAAGGCATCGACTTCGAGGTCACGAAGTTGGGTCTCGACGATCTCGATCGGGCCATCGCCGACTCGGCTGAAAGTGGCTTCGTCAAGGTCCTCACCGTGCCGGGCAAGGACACGATCCTGGGTGCGTGCATCGTCGGCGACCACGCCGGCGACCTGCTGGCCGAGTTCGTGCTCGCCATGAAGCACGGCATTGGCCTGAACCAGCTGCTCGGCACGATCCACATCTACCCGACGATGGCCGAGGCGAACAAGGCTGTCGCTGGCGTCTGGAAGCGCGCGCATGCGCCGCAGGCCGCGCTGCGCTGGGCGGAACGGTTCTTTGTCTGGCGGAGAAGCTGACATGGCGCGGCTACGATGGTTTCTGTTGGTCCTCGCGCTGGCTCTGAGCTTGCCCGTGATGGCGGACGCACCGGTGTTCGATCGCGGGCACGCGGCCTGGACTGCTTTGCTCAGCAAACACGTGCATTGGAATGCCGAACGGACCGCGACGCGCGTCGATTACGACGGTTTCCAGCACGACCGTCGGGAACCCGATGCCTATCTGGCAAGCCTGGCGAGCGTCACGCCTGCGCAATACCAGTCCTGGCCGTGGCCCGACCGCGAAGCCTTGCTGATCAACGCCTACAACGCCGCGACGGTGCAACTGATCCTGACGAAGTATCCCGACCTGGCCTCGATCAAGGATCTGGGCGGGTGGTTTTCCTCGCCGTGGAGACAGCCCTTCGTGATCCTGCTCGGCCAGACCCGCAGCCTGGATGACATCGAGCAGGTCCTGTTGCGTGGAGCGCCCGAGTACAGGGATCCAAGGGCGCACTTCGCCGTGAACTGCGCCTCGCTCGGTTGCCCTGCTCTGCGCGACGAAGCCTACGTCGGTTCCCGGCTCGACGGGCAACTCGAAGACCAGGCGCGTCGGTTCCTGCGCGATCGCAACCGCAACCGGTTCGACCGTGCAGACCGCCGCATGCTGGTGTCCTACATCTTCGATTGGTATGCCGTGGACTTTCACCGGGTCGGCGGCGTGGGCGGTTTCCTCGCCGGCTACGCCGACGCACTCGGCATGACCACAGCCGAAACGGCCGACCTGCGCGCCGGCCGCATCGGCATCGACTACCTGCCGTACGACTGGTCGTTGAACCGGAGTCGGCCATGATCCCGTGCTGGCGCGATCGCACCCCATCGTTCGTCGCACTTTCGCAATGGATGCGGCTGTCCTCAGTGGGGTTGTTGCTCCCTCGCCGCATCGCCTCCTGGAGATCCACACCATGCTGACTTTCCTGCTGTTCGTCACCCTCGTGCTCGCCGCCGCCAACGGCGCCAACGACAACATCAAGGGCGCTGCCACGCTGCTCGGTTCGGGTCTGGTGCGCTATCGCAGCGCCATTGCGTTGGCGACCATTGCCACCGCGCTCGGCGGCGTGGTGTCGATCTATCTAGCCCACGGCTTGCTCGTGGCCTTTAGCGGCAAAGGTATCGTTCCCGACGGCACCACGACTTCATTGCCGTTCCTGCTGTCGGTCGGATTGGCAGCGGGCGCCACGATCTGGGCCGCGACCCGTCTGGGTCTTCCGGTCTCGACCACCCACGCCCTGCTCGGGGGGCTGGTCGGCGCCGGGTTCGCGGCGGTGCCCGGAGCGGTGCATCTGGATGGCGCGTTGCAGTCCATCCTGATGCCGCTGTTGCTCTCGCCGGCGGTCGCGCTGGTCCTGTCGATGGGCCTCATCCCCTTGCTGCGTCGCGCCCGCTCACGCGCGGCGACCGAAGCACCGTGCATCTGCGTTGAATCCACCGCGTCCATTGCCACGGATGGGAGCGCTGCGATAGCCCAACCCGCGCTGACGCTGGGGCGCGCCGGCGACGTAGCCTGCCAGCCGGCACCGACACGTGCGGTCCACGCTGTCGACGGCGTGGCATGGGTCGATCGCCTGCACTTCGTCAGCGCAGCGGCGGTGAGCTTTGCGCGTGGCCTCAACGACACGCCCAAGATCGCCGCCCTGATGGTCGCCGGTGGCGCACTCGGCGCGGGCGGTTCGTCGCTGGCGGTGGTACTGGCCATGTCGATCGGCGGTTGGCTGGCGGCCTCGCGGGTCGCCGAGACGCTGGGCTATCGGGTCTCCCGGATGGACGCCAGCGAAGGACTGGCCGGCAACCTGGTGACCTCGTTCCTCGTGATCGTCGCGTCGCGCTTCGGCATGCCGGTATCGACCACGCACGTGAGCACCGGTGCGATCTTCGGGATCGCCCTGCGCAACGGCAGCGGCCACGCTGCCGTCATTCGCAACATCGTGCTGGCCTGGGTCGCGACATTGCCGCTTGCGGCCCTGCTCGCCTACGGACTGCGCGCCCTCCTGTTTTCCTGAGCTTCGGAGAAGAAAACGATGAATCCGCACCAGACAATCGAAGAT
This sequence comes from Pseudomonadota bacterium, assembly GCA_018241125.1. Lineage (GTDB taxonomy): Bacteria > Pseudomonadota > Gammaproteobacteria > Xanthomonadales > Xanthomonadaceae > SZAS-103. The sequence goes on from JAFEEL010000006.1 coordinate 39,212, forward strand.
GTCCGCCGTTACTACGGCAAGGTCCTCAATTCCAGCAGCGACCTCAAGACCGGCGCCTGCTGCCCGGCCGAGTCGATGCCACTGGCGCTGCGTGTTCTGCTCGAGGACGTCCATCCGGAGGTCAAGGCGCGCTTCTACGGTTGCGGCTCGCCGCTGCCGCCGGCGCTCGCAGGAATGACCGTGCTGGATCTGGGCTGCGGCAGCGGTCGCGATGTCTATCTGCTCTCGCGACTGGTCGGTCCGAGTGGTCGCGTGATCGGGGTAGACATGACCGCCGAGCAACTGGACGTGGCGCGACGTCACCGCGGCTGGCACGCCGAGCGTTACGGGTACGCTGCGTCGAACGTTGCCTTCGTCGAAGGCTATATCGAGGATCTCGCCGCGTGCGGCATTGCCGATGCGAGCATCGACGTGGTGGTGTCCAACTGCGTGTTGAATCTCTCTCCCGAGAAAGAACGCGTCTTCGCGGAAATCCTGCGCGTGCTCAAGCCCGGTGGCGAGCTGTATTTCTCCGACGTGTTCGCGGACCGACGCATTCCCGAGGCGCTTCGTCACGACCCACTGCTGCTTGGCGAGTGCCTGGGAGGAGCACTGTATGCGGAGGATTTCCGGCGCCTGATGCAAGGCATGGGTTGTCTGGATGTGCGCATGGTCAGGCAAAGCCCAATCCCGCTGCTCGACCCGGAGATCGAAGCGAAAATCGGCATGGTCGGCTTCCGCTCGATCACGATGCGGGCATTCCGGCTGGCAATGGAAGATCGCTGCGAGGACTACGGCCAGGTCGCGACCTACCGCGGCACCATTCCCGATCATCCGCACGCCTTCGTGCTCGACGACCACCACCGCTTCGAGACCGGCAAACCGCTGCGCGTGTGCGGCAACACCTTCGACATGCTCGCCAGGAGCCGCTATGCCGCGCATTTCGTCCTGGTCGGGGACACGACGACCCATTTCGGCCTGTTCGATTGTGCCCCGGCTGCGACGGCGGCAGGGACGAACGACTGCACCACCGGATGCTGTTGAGCGGCCATGCGCGGCACGCTGTCCATCGTCATCCCGGTAGGCCCTGGCGACACGGCATGGCAGGGTCTGTTGCCGGAGCTGGCGTGCGTCGACGCGGCGGACATCGCACTGGTGTTCCCCAGCGAGCCTCCGCCCGAGCCGGTACCACTCACCGATCCGCGACTGCTGCTCGCGATCGCGCCGACCGGTCGCGCCCGCCAGATGAATGCCGGAGTGGCCGCAACCACAGCATCGTGGCTCTGGTTCCTGCACGCCGATTCGCGCCTCACGCCGGAGACGCTGCCGGGATTGCATGCGTTCATCGCCCGCAACGAGCCGGTGCTGGGTTACTTCGATCTGCAATTCCAGGACGACGGGCCGCGCTGGATGCAGCTCAATGCCCTCGGCGCCCGGCTGCGCAGCCGCTGGCTCGGGCTGCCTTTCGGCGATCAGGGACTGGTCATTCCTCGACGCGTGTTCGAGACACTGGGAGGCTTCGATGATTCGCTCGGCAGCGCGGAGGATCATGCGTTGATCTGGAGAGCCAGACGCGCTCGTATCCCGATTCGACCGGTGAACGCGCCGCTGCTCACCAGCGCTCGCAAATATGCACAGCAAGGCTGGTGGCTTACCACCCGCAGTCACCTGCGCCTGACCTGCGAGCAGGCATGGGCCTTTTCGCGGCTGGAGCGCGTGCGATGACCGGCGGCCTGGCCATTTTCGTCAAGACACCCTCGCTGTCGCCGATCAAGACGCGTCTGGCGAGCGGTGTCGGACAGTTGCGCGCGGAAGCCTTCTATCTGTCCTCGGCCGAGGCGGTCGCATCCGTGGCGATGGACGCGCAGGCGCAGGGCGGAGCCGTCGCCTACTGGGCAGTGGCCGAGTCGACCGCGACCCGGGGCGATGCATGGCTCGATCTGCCCAGGATCGCCCAGGGTCGCGGAACCCTGGGCGAGCGCATGGATCGGGTGTATCGGCTGCTGTTGTCACGGCATCGCTTCACGTTGCTGGTGGGCGCCGACACCCCGCAACTCACTTCCGGCAGCCTGCTGCAGGCCGCTCGGTGGCTGTCCACCAGCGAGCCCCGGCTCGCCCTTGGGCGCGCTGCCGACGGAGGATTCTGGTTGTTCGGAGGCAATACGCCGATTCCCGGATCGGCATGGTGCAGGCCTACCTACAGCAGCGCTCACACGGCAGACGAATTCGTCGCCGCGATGAGCCCATTCGGCAGATGGCTGGAACTTGAGCGCTTGACCGACGTCGACCACGCGCACGATCTGCCTACGGTGCAAGCCGCCCTGGCTTGCCTTGCGCAACCGACGTCGGCGCAGCAGCGACTGGCGCAATGGCTGGAGGATTCATCCATACTGGCGGGGATGCGCGCATGACCGCCTTCCTCCTCGCGCACGCGGCACTGATCAAGCTGGCGGTTGCGGTTTCGCTGCTGGCCGGCCTGGCCGGACTCCAGTCGGCATTGCCCGCACGCGGGGATGCCCGTCTCATCAGGTGGCGGGTCAATCTGGGCGTGATCGCGGTCTCCACCCTGGTGACGCGCCTGCTGTTGCCGGTCAGCGCGACGGCAGTGGCGATCTGGGCACACACCCGTGGTCTGGGTCTGTTCAACCAAGTCTCTATTCCATTGGCATGGAGCTTCGGGATCGCTGTGGTCGCCCTGGATGGAGCGATCTATTGGCAGCACCGCGCCTTTCATGCCTTTGCCGTGCTGTGGCGGATCCATCGTGTCCACCACACCGACATCGGCTTCGATGTCAGTCTGGGACTGCGCTTTCATCCGTTCGAAATCCTGCTCTCGACGCTGTTCAAACTCGGCGTGGTGGTAGCGCTCGGGTCTGCGCCCATCGCCGTCGTGGTTTACGAGTTGGTGCTCCTGTCGATGTCGCTGTTCACCCACGCCGATGTCGCGCTGCCGCTTCGGCTCGATGCGTTCCTGCGCTGGCTGATCGTCACCCCCGACTGGCACCGCGTCCACCACTCGGTCCATCCCGCAGAAACCAACAGCAACTACGGCAACTGGCTGTCGGTCTGGGACCGGATCTTCGGGACGTACATTGCGCGACCGCGCGATGGTCATCGCGGTATGCGCATCGGCTTGCAAGACCATCGCGAGCCGCGGCAGCAAACGCTGCTGGCTGCGCTCGTGCTTCCGCTGCTGGACGAACCGGTTGCCCTGGAGAATCACGATGCATGACACCTGGCCCCTGCTGAAGATCAGCGCCTTTCCGGAACTCCGTCGCGAGCGTGTCGAGACACTGCAGCTCAACCTCGGCTACTTGTGCAACCTCAGTTGCATCCATTGCCATGTCAACGCCGGGCCGCGGCGCAAGGAGCTGATGGAACGCGACACGATGCAGTTGGCGCTCACCGTGGCCGAGCGTCTGCGCGTGAAGACCCTCGACCTGACCGGCGGCACGCCGGAAATGAACCCGCACTTCAGCTGGCTGGTCAGCGAAGCGCGCACCCGCGGACTCCACGTGATGGATCGGCTGAATCCGACCATCATCGAGGAACCAGGATACGAATGGGTGGCGGAATTCCTCGCCGGTCACCGGGTCGAGGCCATCGCTTCGCTGCCGTGCTACAGCCAGGCCAACGTCGACGAGCAGCGCGGCGACGGCGTGTTCGACCGTTCGATCCGCGCCCTGCGCAGGCTCAACGCGCTGGGCTACGGAAAGCCGGAATCGAGTCTTGTGCTCAACCTGGTGTACAACCCGAACGGTGCCTTCCTGCCTCCGAACCAGGACCAGCTCGAAGCCGACTACAGGCGCCTGCTGGGCGAAAACTTCGGCATCGTCTTCAATCGGCTGTTCGCGATCGCCAACATGCCGATCCAGCGTTACGGATCCTGGCTCGTCTCGAAGGGGCACTTCGAAAGCTATATGGCGACCCTGCGATCCGCCCATCGTGACGCGAACCTGGGCACGGTGATGTGCCGCAGCCTGCTGAGCGTGGACTACCGCGGCTATCTTTTCGACTGCGACTTCAACCAGATGCTCAAGCTCAACCTGGGCGGCAGAAGCGTCAGGTCGCACCTGAAGGATCTTCTCGATGGAACTATTCCGCGACGCATCGCGGTCGCCGGACATTGCTACGGCTGCACCGCCGGCCAGGGATCGAGTTGTAGTGGTGCCTTGAACTGAACTCTGCTCCATTCGCGCGAAGGCGTTCGGTGTGGATGCAGATGGCGGGAGTCGTGGGCTGCTGATGCCGGAGAGCCCGGTCGTGATCGCGGTGCACGGATCGAGGGGCCGCGCCGGCGAGTCAGCGGTCTCCCGATCCGGGACGCCGACATCCCATGGGGGGCAAGCGATTGTCTCGAAATTCAATGCACCAACACACGTTCCGATCTTGTGAGTCGGCTCCATGGCGAGAATGAAAATCTTCAACACCCTGGAGGAAGAGGCTTTCGAGTCCCCACCAGTGTTCAACAGCGCCGAGCGCAAACGGTTCTTTTCCGCGCCCCTGGCGCTCGCCGACACCATAGCGAGCCTGCGCACGCCGACCAACAAGGTGTGCTTCCTGGCCGCGGCTGGCTATTTCAAGGCGCGACGCAGGTTTTTCAGCCGAGTGTTCCGACCCGCAGACATTTCGTATGTTGCACGCCAGCTCGACGTCGATCCGCTCCAGGTCGACGTGGAGGCCTACAGCAAGGAAACAAATGCCCGACATCAGCGCCTGATCCTCGACTATTTCGGCTTTTCCCCGTTCGACGAAGCTGCAAGAGCCTTTGCCATCCGCGAGATCGCAAACCTGGTCCGCGTGCAGTTCCGACCCAAGCTGGTCCTCCTGGAAATCATCCAGTCCCTGACGCGAAAGAAAATCGAGTTGCCCAGCTACAACGAACTTGCCAAGCTCATTGTCGAAGGACTCAACCACGATCAGGAGATCCTCACCGGAATCATTGAGGAATGCCTGACTGCGGAACAGCGCGGCACGCTCGACGAGTTGCTGACCAAGGAGCCGGGTACCGGTGCCGACGAGCGCTGGCGCTACCGCCTAACCTTCCTGAAGAAACCGTACCAGTCCACCCAGCCATCAAAGATCCGCTCCAATCTGACAGACCTGCAGACCCTGCAGCAGTGCTATCTCGATCTGCTCCCGGTGGTCACGCGGCTGGACTTGAGCTACGAGTGCATTCGGTACTACGCCTATTCGGTGATCAAGGCGCAGATTCCACAGGTCTCCCGACGGGCAGACGAAGACCGCTACCTGCATCTGATCACCTTTGTCGCCTTCCAGACCTTCAGACTGAACGATACGCTGATTGACACGTTGCTCAGCGCTGTGCAGGCAGCGACGAATGCGGCTCAGAAGGAACACAAGGAAGCGTATTACCAGGAACGCGAAGAGCGCAACGAATCCGTCACCGCGCTCGTCGACAGACTCGGGAAGAGCATCCGCGCGACATTGGGCGAAATCAGACAGATCATCGCCGACCCGCATTTGAGCGACCGCAAGAAAGTCGCACAAATCGACGCCGTGTTGGCTGCGCAAGCGTCTAAGCCGAACGTCGTCGAGCAGCAGATCGACCAGTTCAAGCAGAGCGTGAAAACCCTGCAGCAGGGACGTGACTATTTCGCGCTGCTCGAGGAGCGGTCATTGAAGCTGCAGCACCGCGTGGCAGACATCGTTTGCCACGTGCGGTTCGCGCCAAACTGCAGCAAGCCGGCGCTGTGGGAAGCACTGCGGCACTACCAGGCGCGGGAAGGCTCCATCGAAAAGAACGCGCCGAACGCGTTTCTGTCCGGCGATCAGCGCGCTGCACTGACCACCCCCGAGGGGAAGTTTCGCGTGTCGCTCTACAAGGCATTGCTTTTCGTCGAGATCGCTGCGGCGATCAAGTCCGGTGCCTTGAACCTGATTCATTCGGAAAAGTATCGCTCGCTCGAGGACTACCTGATCCCAAAGGCTGACTGGAAAGCCAACCGCGCCGAGTACCTGCAACGCGCGCAACTGGAACAGTTCGCTGACTGCCGGGCGACGCTGGACCGGCTCGATGCGGCTCTTGATGCGCAATACAGGAAGGTCAACGAACGCCTCGAAGCGAAAGAGAACCCCCATCTCACGGTGCGCACCAACGGGTCATTCCATATCGGCACGCCCAAGGTCGAAGAGACAGACGGCGTGTCACTTGGAACATTTTTTCCGGACCGCAAGTACATCCCATTGGTCGAGGCGTTGGCAACAGTGGACCATGTCACGGAGTTTCTCAGCGAACTCGATCATTGGCAGGCCAGGTATCAGCGTGCCAAGCCGGCGAAAAAGGTCTTTTTCGCCGCCATCATCGGCTACGGCTGCGAGATCGGCCATCGCAAGCTGGCGCAAATCTCCAAACAGATCGACGAGAACGAACTGGACAACGTGGTGAACTGGTACTTCTCGCTGCAGAACGTTCAAGGTGCGAATGATCGCATTCTGCAATACATGGACCGGATGAACCTGCCCAATATCCACCGGCCGAAAGGCGGGACCTTGCATACCTCCAGCGACGGGCAGAAATTCGAGGTGGCCGTGGATTCGCTGAACGCCAACTTCTCCTTCAAGTACCTGGGCAAGGACAAGGGCGTCAGCGTGGTGACCTTCATCGACATGCGAGACCTGATGTGGCATTCCACCGTGATCAGCTCATCCGAACGCGAGGCAGCCTACGTGATCGACGGACTGATGCACAACGACGTGGTCAAGAGCGATGTGCATTCGACCGACACGCATGGGTACTCGGAAATCATCTTTGCGGGAACGCATCTGCTGGGATTCGAATTCGCGCCGCGGATCAAGGGAGTGGGGCGACAACAGCTCTATGCCTTCAAGCCTCGCAAGCATTACGAGGCATTGAACTATCGACTGCTGCCCAGGAGCACGATCCGGGAGCCGCTCATCGAGGATCAATGGGAGGATGTGTTGCGGTTCATTGCCACCATCCGCCTCAAAAAGACATCGGCCTCGCAACTATTCAAGCGTCTCAACTCCTATTCGAACCAACACCCGCTGTACCAGGCGCTGAAGGAATTCGGCAAGGCGCCAAAAACCCTGTTCATTCTCAAGTATTGCGACGACCTGGACTTCAGGCAGGCGATCGAAAAGCAGCTCAACAAGATCGAGGGTTCGAACAAGTTCTCCAAGGCAATCTCGTTCGGCCACAACTCCGAATTCGTCCAGAGCGAAAAGGAAGACCAGGAGGTCGCTGAGGGTTGCCGCCGGCTGATCAAGAATGCGATTGTCTGCTGGAACTACCTGTTCCTATCGCGGGAGCTGGACCGGCAGAAGGACGCTATGCAACGGGCGGAGCTGCTCGAGGCGATCCGCAATGGATCGGTCTCGACCTGGCGGCATTTCAACCTTCACGGGGAGTTTGATTTCTCGGACGAACGCATGGTCGATTCGATCGGCTTGGGCAATCCCAAGAATCCGCCCCTGGAAGACGACTAAACTTGGGAGGTCCAAGATTGCATCGGAGCCTTGCCAGTGCTGGACTTGCGAAAATTCCTATGGGACTTTCGTGTCGTTTGTTTAATAACATCCACTGTATCCGAAGCATCGATGAACGTGCTTGTCAAAGCGTGCATTACCAGACACGACGTAAACTATGTGGGCGCTCCACCATCGACCTCACGCGAATAAAGATGCTCGCGGCACTTCGGACACGTTCGGGATTGTGCGTTGCCGGTCCATCGCTCGCTACATAGCACGCATTCGTAGCGGATATTGCCGCATCGGGCCACCGGCGCAGGGGGCGCCGCATGCGCCAAGATGACGTGCTGCATATGCCTGTCCACGTCCTCCAGCAACGCCGCCTCGGCCTGCGCCCGCATCTGTTTGTTCCTGGGATGGTAGAGCCACTTCTTGTGCTGCACGTCTGTTGTCAGGAACGCACGCAGGACGTCCAGAAAAGACTCCGCGCTGCTTCGTTGGCGCAACAGAAACTGTTCCTGCAAGATCGACAAGTCGATCAGCACTACGCCGCAGCGACCGGTCATCTGCGCGGTGGCCATGAGGGCGACTGGCAAAGGCCGGCCCGGGTGGAGGAAATACAGCACCAGCGGCACATCGCCCACGAGACCAATCACGTCCACGATTACATCACCGAAAGCCTGCTCTACTCTGGCGTCAACCAGATGCACGGTGCGCTCTTGGGTCACCGTGTACGGCCGCTGGAACGGCCGCCAGCCTGGACGATTCACCGTCACCAGCCCTTCCATGCTCGGCAGCACCAAGTGGATCGATTGGTCGATGACTTGACGGGCCATCATGCGCACGGAAACGAAGAACGAGTAGTCGCACCCATTCTGTGTGGTGGTATAGGTCGCGCGGGTGGCGTGGGCGAAGTGCCAAACCTTTACATCGCCGCGCCGGGCGATCAGTGGCATGCGGCACGAGGGGCAGATGCAATTGGCGGCCAGGCCACTGGGAACCTCGGACACCTCGACAAACGCGTGATCACTCGCACGCAGCGCAAAAGGGATCATGGTCACTTCCATGTGGCCAAGCCTACCGGAACTGCAACCGCGTGCCTCGATGAGATGGCCGAAGATCTTTGCCGTGGCAAGAACCAGTCCTGTCGCCGTCTTTCCTGCCCAATAGACTTCGATCAATCAGCCAGTCGCTGCTTCCGGCGAATCTGGGCGCACTCGCTACGTAGTCGAGTTCGCAGGCTGCGCCTCTATGGATAAGCTGGTGATCTCCGTGATCTGCTGAAACTCAGCAAGAAAGTCTGGCTGATTCTTCTTCAGCCATCGCACCACGTTTGCCTTGTTCAAGAGCCGAGTGAGATAGGTCTTTGCGACCGTGAACTGGAGGTTGTCTACGCCATAGGTCTCTTCGACAAATTGCGTACGTCCCTGCACTGCTGCAAGTTCGCGTTCGAGGCGGGCAATCTGCTCGCGAGACACGTCGCCAATGCGGACCGCCTTCGCCTTGACGAGCTGGTCGTCAGCAGTCGCAGCAAGAAGAGCACGCACAAAAGGTGTCGAATAGTTGTGCTGCCCAACCATTAGCTCCGCAGCCTCAATTTGCCTCATAGGCTTCATCCGCTTGAGCGAACCGAACACGACCATAGGGCATGGTTTGTCCGCCAATATGGCCGCCACTTCGGGGCAAATTCCGTCCAACTGGATATTCCGGTCATGTGAAGCCACCGTTCCGGACCATGGGAAGCCAGTGGCGGGTGGTCGGTTGAAGGTGGTGGTTGCAGTTTAGGTTTTTGGTCCGGATTTGTCCTCGTCGGTGGTTGGGC
>JAFEEL010000007.1 GCA_018241125.1 Pseudomonadota bacterium
AGTTCGGCTCGTTGTTCATCGGTCAGAGTGATCGCTGTAGCACGAGTCATCGTTCGCTCCAGTCCTGAGGCTATCGTTAGGACCGAAGCGGACGCAAATAGTTCATCTATTTCGCAAGCACTACACTAGGCCAGCTACCGAAAACCGGGCGCCGTCCCCGGGCAAAGGCGTCGGGCCATTCCCTTCTTGGTGTCGCCCCATCAGGTCGACGGAGGGAAAAGAGCGGATGTTTCAGGGCGCCGTTCCGGCGTGGAGCGATTCAGGGCAGTTCGGCGTCAGTGGCGGAGGAAGACTGCTCGCGGCGGAGTGTGTGCAGGCTCGCGGTGTGCCGGAGGTTCGGGCATGGCGCTGCGCGTGCTGCTTTCGTCCATCGTGACCGCACGTTCCATTGTCACGGTGCTCCATCTTGATCCTCGCGTTTCCTGGGCTTGTCGCCGGTAGCGTTTCGCAGGTCGGCTGTCGGAAGGTGCCAACCGTGGCGGATCGCCATGAAGCGCAACGCCAAGCATGCCGTCACCCCGGCGACGGCAGGTGCAAGCGGATGCAGATGCAGGACGTGCCCTATCGCAACAATTGCCGCGCACGCAAGTGCCGCCAATGCGTACAGGTCCGAGCGCAGCACGACGGGGATCTCGTTGGCGAGCACGTCGCGCAGCATCCCGCCGCCGATGCCGGTGAGCATGCCGAGCAGAGCCGCCATCAGTGGATCCAGACCGAAGCCGAGTGCTTTTTCGGTACCGGAGACCGCAAAGAATGCCAGGCCGATGGCATCGAAAAACTGTACAGGATGGTTCAGTTTTGCGATCTGCGGGTAACGAAAAAAAACAGTCAATCCTGCAAGCACCGAAATGCCCAGATAACTCCAGTTCGATACCGCTGCGGGCGGTACGGCACCGATCAGCACATCGCGGGTGATGCCACCGACATTTCCTGCGGCGAAGGCGAGCACCAATATGCCAAAAATGTCCATCTTGCGGCGGGCGGCAGTGGTCGCACCGCTGATGGCGAACACGAAGGTACCGCCTAGATCCAGCACGTCCGCCAGCAGGTGTTGCACGGCATGCGCCTCCTCGTTCCGGGAAGTTTACACACGCCTGCGTGACAGACGCGAACCTAGTTCGGCGACAACCAGTCGTGGGCCGCAACCACCAGTGCTTCGACGCCAGCTTGCAGGGTTGGGTGGAGTACCGGCAGGAAACGCGGATTGTGGTTGGTCGGCAACTCGTTGAGCTTGTTTGCCGCCTTGGCCTTGGCGTACTCGTCCGCATCGGTGCCGCCGACGAACCAGAATACCGAGGGCACACCCCACTCCAGGCCGAACGAACCGAAGTCTTCGCTGGCCGATGCCGGGCCGGTTTGCCGAACGCGCGCGTCGGAAAAGTGGTTGCGGAACGCCGCGAAGACGCGTGCGGTTGCATCCGCGTCGTTGGTCGCCAGCGGATAGCGATCCAGTGGCGTGATTTCCGGCGGCTTGGGCGCGCCCGATGCGGCTGCTTCGGCATTGACGATGCGCGTGATCGCGGCGAGCACGCGCGCGCGCACGCCCTCGTCGAACGTGCGCACGTTGAGCTTGATGATCGCTTCATCGGGGATGACGTTTTCCTTGGTTCCCGCCTGCAGCGCGCCGACGGTGACGACCGCCGATTCGGAGGCGGCCACTTCGCGCGACACGATCGTCTGCAAGCGCAACACGACCGATGCGGCCATCACCACCGGATCCACGCTGGCCTGCGGCATCGAGCCATGCGCGCCGCGCCCGAACAGGCGAATCTGGAAGCTGTCGGCAGCCGAAGTGATGGCACCGGTGCGCCCGCCGAGCATGCCGGCCGGCCCGACCATGAGGTGTTGGGCAAGCACCACATCGGGTTTTGGAAAGCGCTTGAACAAGCCATCGTCGATCATCGCCTGCGCGCCGGCCGCAGTCTCTTCCGCGGGCTGGAACACAGCCATGAGCGTTCCCCGCCATGCATCGCGATGGCGTGCCAGCAAGGTTGTCGCACCGACCAGCCAGGTCACATGCAGGTCGTGGCCGCAGGCGTGCATCACCGGCACGGAATTGCCATCGGCATCGGTCGCCGTGACCTTGCTGGCGTAGTCCACATCCGTGGTTTCGGCCACCGGCAGCGCATCCATATCCGCACGCAGCATGACCGTTGGGCCGTCGCCGTTCCTGAGCAAGCCGACCACGCCGGTATTGCCGACACCGGTTGTCACCGCGAATCCGGCTGCGCGCAGATGCTGGGCGGCTATCGCCGCCGTGCGCGTTTCCTGCATCGACAGTTCAGGATGGGCATGCACGTCTTTGTAGAGCGCTTCGAGCTCAGGCAGCAAGCCGGCGAGACACTGAAGCGCGGCTTCGGCTGCGGTACGGCGTTGGGAAGTCACGAAACTTCTCCGGCAATTGTTTCGATGTCGATCTGCGTGCGCGTCATGAGTTTGTGGATTGGGCAGGCACCGGCCGCGCGCGTGAGTGCATCGCGCTGTGCCTGAGTCATCGGTCCATGAAACTCCATCCGCACGCGCAGGTGATAGCTGCCATTGCGTTCGTCGCGGTCGTCACGTTCGACCTGCGTTTCCACGTGTTCGAGTGGAATGGCGTGACGTTTGGCGTACCAGACCGCGGTCAACGCCTTGCAAGCGGCGAGCGCGGCATCGAAGTAGTCGTGCGGGCTGGGTGCCGAGTCGGCGCTGCCGGAGTCCTCGCCAACATCTGCGCGAAAGCTGTGCGTTCGCACACGCAACCGCTGCGGGTAGCCACCAATCTGTTCGGAAGCGCAATCGACGACATTGGCCGACAACTTGCTCATGTCATCCTCCAGTGCTTCGCTGATGCTCCGGGGCCGCCAAATCGCGTCCCCTGATGGCTGCTTCTGGGCAGTCTACGCCCCGACTCGACTGGTTTTTCGCAATAGCACATTATGCGCGGGCGTTTATGCCTTCATAACATCAGGTGTGCTGCAATGAAAAGCCGCTGAGCGCTTTACGGCACGCTTTGCATGTGGCATCGACATGGTGCGCCTATTCAGGAGGTTGAACGTGGCCATCCTGCTTGCCGGCAACACCGCCCCTGACTTCACCTTGCAGTCGACGCCGGATCCGATGCGGTCTACGTCGAGCCCGTGGACAAGCTGGCCGAATTGCGCGACGACAACGTGGCCTTGGTGAGTCGCTTGCGCGTGGCGCACAACCAGTGCGACTAACACCGGGATGTCGCCACCACCAGCCTGATCGAGATTTGGGTCGACGAAGCTGAACGGCGCGTGTGGTTCCTGTTCGAAGCGACCCGGCATGCAGATTCGGCCGGCCGCTGAGCGGACGGTTGGCGAGAGGCGTTGCACGAAATCGGCGGTACGATTGCAAGGCGGCGAGCGTCATCCGCGTTCTTTCACCCACATCAGGAGTTGCCATGATCAAGTACAGAGTCGGTTATTTCGTCGGCAGCCTCGCCAAGGCTTCGCTCAATCGGCGGCTGGCCATGGCGCTGACCAAGCTGGCACCGCCGACGCTGGAAATGGTCGAGATTTCATTCAAGGAACTGCCACTGTACAGCCCTGACTATGATGCCGATTACCCACCCGTGGCGCGTGCCTTCAAGCAGGCAATCGCCGATGTCGATGCGGTGTTGTTCGTGACGCCCGAATACAACCGCACGATTCCCGGAGGCTTGAAGAACGCGATCGATTGGGCGAGTCGACCGTGGGGTACGAACTCGTTCACGCGCAAACCCTCTGCAGTGATCGGCACGTCGCCCGGCGCGATCGGCACGGCCCTTGCCCAGCAAAGCCTGCGCAGCGTGCTGTGTTTTTGCAATTCACCGCTGATGAACGCCATCGAGGCGTACATCCAGTTCACGCCGGGCCTGATTGCCGAAGATGGGCAAGTGACCAACGACACGACAACCGAGTTCTTGCGCAATTACATGACGGAATTGCACGGATTCATCGAGCGAGTGCTGACCGTACTGCCAAGGGGAAGCTGAGCGGCACCAACAGGGCACGCAGCGCGGGGCGGCCCTTGATCGACGCGCCATCCACTGCCAGGGGCAGCCCATGTACGACGCGATGTTCGAACGCAAAAGAGATGGTCTGATACTGCTCGCGCGCGTCTTGTTGATGGTCTTGTACGTGGTTGGCGGCTGGCAAAAGCTGTGGGGATTTTCCGGAACCATCGCCTACATGGCATCCACCGGATTGCCGTTGCCGGTGGTCGTGGCCGCGATTGTCGTCGTCATCGAACTGTGCGTAGGCATCGCCCTGATGGTCGGCCTGTGGACGCGGCCATTGGCCCTGCTGATGGCCGTGTACACGCTCGGTACGGCCTTCATCGGCCACCACTACTGGACCATGACCGGCGCAGCGTACGGTGCCAACTTCATCAACTTCTACAAGAACATCAGCATCGTCGGCGGCCTGTTGTTGCTGTGCGTGACGGGTGCCGGGAAATATTCGATCGACCGGAGGTGAATCGTGGTGCCATCGGAACTGCATCGTCATGCGTCTGGCGACCACGAGCTTCGTGAAACGCACGCGTGCCAGCGCATCGACCCGTCCGATCCGTCGCGTCGGCGGCTGCTTGCGGGCCTCGTGGCCGCGTATACCGCCTCGCTCATCCCGTGGGCGATGGCGGTGCCGGTGACCGATGCCGAACACGGCACGTTCGTTGCGCTGTCGGCCATCCTCGTCGGCCGCCGGATGCTTGATGCCGAACAGGGCCGACGCCTGCACGATGCGTTGGCGGCCATCGAACCCGGATTCGATGCCGATTGCCAAGTGCTCTTGAATCAGATCGACAGTCAACGCATCGATCCTGCGATGTTGCAGAGCGTGCTGGATGCCGGACATGCAAACGTGGCACCGCTGCCGCGCAAGATCATGCGCGCATGGTGTCTGGGACTGGTTGGTGAGGGCGAGGCCACGCGCTGCCTCGCCTACGAACAAGCGCTGGATGCGGTTGTGGTCGGCGACGTGCTGAGGCCACCGACCTACGCCTACGGTGCGTACGGCAGTTGGTCCCGGCCACCGGCGAGCAAGGAGTAAGCCGCAGATGGCCGCTCCCGGCTCGGCTCAGGTCATCGTCATTGGCGCTGGTATCTGTGGTGCGCTCGCCGCCCGTCGATTGGCCTTGCAGGGCGTGCCGGTGCTGATCCTCGAAGCCGGCCCACGCATCGATCGCGCGCGCATCGTGGCGGCGTTTCGCAACTCGCCGCGCAAGAGCGACTGGATGTCCCCGTATCCGTCCTCGCCGTGGGCGCCGCACCCGCAATACCAACCCAAGGACAACGGCTATTTGATTCAAGCTGGCCCTTACCCCTATCCGGCTGAATACATCCGTGCAGTCGGGGGCACCACGTGGCACTGGGCTGCGCAGGCATGGCGGTTGGTGCCCAACGACCTGCGCATCCAGTCGCTGTACGGCGTGGGCGTGGATTGGCCGATGCGCTACGCCGAACTTGATGCGTGGTATCAGGAAGCCGAGGAGATCCTCGGCGTGGCCGGGGCCGATGACACAGGATCGCCACGCCAACACCCGTTCCCGATGCCGCCGGTGGCTGAACCGTGGGCCATGCGTCGATTTCGCGAACGCCTCGCGCCCACCTATTCGGTGGTCGCAAATACCGTCGCGCGCAACAGCCGCAGCTACGGCGGCCGACCGGCGTGTGTGGGCAACAACAGTTGCCAGCCGATCTGCCCGGTCAACGCGCAGTACCTTGGGATCAACGCGGTCGAGGCTGCCGAAGCGGCCGGCACCAAGGTCATCGCGAACGCGGTGGTGTATCGCATCGAAGCCGATGCGCGCGGGCGCATCGCCGCCGTGCATTACTACGACCCGGACAAGATCAGCCACCGCGTCACCGGCAAGCAGTTCATCCTCGCCGCCAACGGCATTGAGAGTCCCAAGCTGTTGCTGCTGTCCGCGGGCGGCAAATTCCCGAACGGGATTGCCAACAGTTCCGGGATGGTCGGCCGGCACTTGATGGATCATCCCAGCTCGTCGCTGACCTTCTACGCCGACGAAGAACTTTGGCTAGGCCGTGGGCCGCAGAGTCCCAGCTCGATCAACACCATGCGCGATGGTGACTTTCGCGCGCAGCACGCAGCGTACCGATTGGACTTCACCAACATCTCGCAAGTGTTGAGCGTGACCGAGGCTTTGATCGCAGAAGGTGTGTATGGGCCGGAGTTCGCCAAACAACTGCGCTGGCGCGCAGCGCGGCAGGTGAGCGTCAAGAACGTGCTTGAAGTGCTGCCCAATCCGGACAACCGCATCACCCTGAGCGCGGAGAAAGATGCGCTGGGCATTCCCAAGCCGGTTGCGCACTATGCGATCGACGATTACACGCGCCGCGGCGCGGAACGCTCGAAGCAGGACTTCGCGAAGATCGCCGAGCTGATGGGCGGCACCGGTTTGCGCTACAGCGTGGATGGTCAGTTCGCCAACAACCAGCACATTACCGGCACGCTGCGCATGGGCAACGATCCGGCAAAGTTCGTCACCGATGCATTCGGGCGCGCGCACGATCACGAAAATCTGTTCGTGTGCGGTACCGGGGTGATGCCGACGGCAGCGACCATGAACTCCACCCTGACCGCGGTGGCGCTGGCACTGCGAACCGCCGATCACATGGTTCCCGGCAAGTCATCCGCTGCGGCCCTTGGCGCAGATGCAGATCGCACAACGTGAGCCGCCCAGCCGGAAAATCCGTTTGCTTGCTCGGCTGCGCAGCGCTTTCGATGGGCATGCAGGCGGGCATGGCCATGACGCCCGCCAGCATGGCCGACACCACAGACGTCCAGCGTGGCCACTATCTGGCCATCGCCGGCGATTGCGTGGCCTGCCATACCGCTGTCGGCGGCAAGCCCTACGCGGGTGGCTTGTCCACGATGACGCCGATCGGCGCGGTCGTGTCGAGCAACATCACCCCATCCCGGCTGCACGGCATCGGGGGCTACACCGAGCAGCAATTCAGCGACGCCGTGCGCAAGGGCATTCGTGCCGACGGCGCGCACTTGTATCCGGTGATGCCGTACACCGAGTATGCACAACTAACTGATGCCGACGTGAAGTTGTTGTATGCGTACTTCATGCACGCCGTTCCCGCCGTCGACGACAAGCCACCACAGACCCATCTGCCGTTTCCGTTCAACCTGCGGCTGTCGATGGCCGGTTGGAACCTGCTGTTCCTCGACCGCCATCCGTTCGTTCCGAATCCGGCCCGCACGGTGCAGTGGAATCGAGGCGCTTATCTGGTGCGTGGCCCGGCGCATTGCGGCACCTGCCACACGCCACGCAACCTGCTGATGGCCGAAACTCCGTCAGCGGCGCTTGCCGGCAGCGCGGTCGGTACCTGGTTCGCCCCGAACATCAGCAACGACGTCAGGAGCGGCATCGGCAACTGGAGCGAGCAGGACATCGTCGATTATTTGCAGTTGGGCCATGCGCCCGGCAAGGCGCAGGCAGCCGGCCCGATGGTCGAGGCGATCGATAACAGCTTGCGCCATCTCACGCCGGCGGATTTGCACGCCATGGCCGTCTATTTGAAGACGGTACCCGCGCACCACGATCCGGGCGACACGGGTTCGGTGGATGCGTGGGGAAGCCCATACGCCGATCTGGCGAGCCTGCGCGGCGAGTCGTTGCCAAAAGATCCACAGCAGATGACCGGGCCGCAACTTTACGACGCCTATTGCGCGAGCTGTCATCAGGATCGTGGGCAAGGCAGCTTCGATGGTGATCTGCCGCCCCTGTTCCACAACACCGCGACTGGGCGCCTGAACACGGACAATCTGGTCATGGTGATGTTGGGCGGCATCGACTGGCGTACCGATGGCTCGGGAACGCGGATGCCGGGATTCGCGAGCGCGTTGTCGGATCGGCAAATAGCCACACTCGGCAATTACCTGACGTTGCATTTCGGCAATCCGGCTGCGCACGTCACCCCGACGCAAGTCGCAGCGTTGCGTGCCGGCGGTGCGCCGTCGCATCTGGTGGCGCTGGCCAGAATCGGTTTGCTGCTGGCACTGATGGCCATCATTGCAGTCGCCGGGTGGTGCGTGCGACGTTTCCGACGCCGCCATCCGCAGCGGCCTGCTGGCTGAGCGGCACCATGACGCGCGCCGTACACTCCAGTGCGATATTCATGCGGTGGCGAACGCGGCACAGGAGATCGACGATGAGGCTCAAGCCGTTGCCGCACGAATCGTTTTCGCCCGAGCGCTTTGCGCTGCACGAGGACATCTCGCGCGGCCTTGATCGCCGTTGGCGTGCGCGCTGTGCCGCCGCGTGGTTGGTCGGCGTCTATTTTCTGCGCGGCGATGCAGTGATCTGCGCGGGAGTATGATCGGACGAGTTCCGGTTCATTGCGGTCTGAACGGGCCGCGTCAGATGGTTGTTTTGATGAACATTGGCAAGGAGATGCGATGATGCGCAACACGGCCACTCTACTAATCGCGGGCACAGCGCTGGGTTTGGCGACGACGGTCGCGGCGCAGCCGGTTTCGCTGTCTCCGAAGACGATGCCGCGCATCGGCACGGTGGATGCGCGCTATCAGTCGTACAACGTCGAGATGCTGGAGGTCACCGGCGGTCGCTTCTGGAAGCCGTACAAGGACATCGCCAAGTTGCCGGCGAAAGCTGGCACGCAGGCGGGCGCGGCCGGCAGCGACACGCCGGCTGGCATGAGCGCGGATCTCTACCAATATCGCCCGCCCATCGATTTGGGTAACCAGCGACTGCGGATGTTGGCCAAGGCGCTGGGGCCGGCCTATGTGCGGATCAGCGGCACCTGGGCCAACACGACGTTTTTCGCCGACTCCGACACGCCACCGAAGAATCCGCCTCCCGGTTACGGCGGCGTGCTGACCCGCAAGCAGTGGCTGGGCGCGATCGCGTTTTCCAATGCAGTGGATGCGCCGATCGTCACCTCGATGCCCGATGGCGACGGCGCGCGCGGGCCCGATGGCGTGTGGAAGCCGGATCAGGCGCGCCGCTGGCTCGACTTCACGAAGGCGCATGGCGGCAAAATCGCCGCGGTCGAATACTTCAACGAACCCACGCTTGCCTCGATGGGCGGCGCACCGAAGGGCTATGACGCTGCTGCTTACGGGCGCGACTTCCGGATATTCGATGCATTTTTGCGCAAGGAATTTCCCGGCATCAAGATTCTGGCCCCCGGCTCGGTGGGCGAGTCCACGGCTGCTTGGGGTGTCGCCAACGGCGGCTATGGCGACATGAAGGTGCTGACGGCCGGCGAGTTGGCGGCGTCCACGGGTGACGCGGATGCATTCTCCTATCACCACTACGGTGCCGCCTCCCAACGCTGCGCGGCGATGGGGCACCAGACCAGCGCCGAGCAAGCGTTGTCCGAGGACTGGTTGGGCCGCACCGACCAGACGCTGGCCTATTACCGTGCCGTGCGCGACCGCTACATGCCCGGCAAGCACTTCTGGAACACCGAGACGGCCGACGCGGCCTGCGGCGGCAACCCGTGGGGCGGCACCTTCCTCGACACCTTCCGCTACCTCGACCAGTTGGGCCGGTTGGCTCGCCAGCAAGTGGACGTCATATTCCACAACACCCTGGTCGCCAGCGATTACGGTCTGCTCAACGAAGACACCTTCGCGCCGAAGCCCAACTATTGGGCCGCATTGCTGTGGCGACACCTGATGGGCACCACGGTGCTCGACTCGGGCGTGCCGATCGGCGAAGGCCGACACGTCTATGCGCAGTGCCTGCGCGGCGCGCCCGGCGGGGTCGCGATCCTGGCGATCAACAACAGCCGCTCGGCATCGACCGTGCTCGAGCTGCCGGTTGCCGCACAGCGGTACACGCTGTCCGCCTCTCCGCTGCAAACAACGCAAGTGCAGCTCAATGGACATGAGCTGAAACTCGGCCACGACGATGCGCTGCCCGAACTCCACGGCAAGCCAATCGGTGCAGGCACCGTCGAGCTGGCGCCGGCAACCATCACTTTTTTCGCGATCAAGGATGCAGGCAACGCGGCTTGCCGCTAACGCCTCACAACAACCACTCGATCGGCAACAGCGACAGCAGCCGGATCGCGAGGCGCTGGATTGCTCGGGTATCGGGTTCGACGGCGTATTGCTCGGTGCGCCCGTCGTGTTCGCCACGCCACTGCAATTTTCCGTTGGGCAGCAACGTCACCTTCCACGCCGTCTGCGCCAGCCGCTCGCCGAGACCTGCCTCGATGCGACACGCCAGCGCCGGGCTGTCGATGACCACGCCCATTTCGGTGTTCAGCCGCGCCGAGCGTGGATCGAAGTTGAACGAGCCGACGAAAACGCTGTGCTGATCGATGGAAAACGTCTTTGCGTGCAAGCTGGCAGCCGATCGCTTGCCGATGCTTCCACCCGCACGCAACCCAAGGCGCAAACGCTTGCGCGCAGGTGCCTCGTGCGCGACCCGCCGCCATTCGAACAACTCGATGCCCGCGCGCAGCAGCGACCGGCGGTGCTTGGCGTAGCTGCCGGGGCGAAAAACCGCGGTGGAGCCGTCGCCACGGAGGCAAGATTCCACGCGATCCATGCGGTGGCCGCCATGCGCCCGGCTTCCCGTTTCTCGCTGTATTCATCCAACGGGGAACCCGCCATGAACAAGCTCGGCTCGCTCGGCATCATCGTTTTTGTCGTGCTCATCGGCAGCTTCGTGTTCGCCATGAACTCGGGCGTGTTCAAGGGCTGGATGTTTTCCAGTGCGTGGGATGGCACATCCACGCTCACCTGCGGTGGCGACCAGCACATGACCATCAGCGGTCGCCACATCAAGATGGATTCCGGGCCGGTGTTCCAGGTCGGCGGCAACTGTGAGCTGACGGTCGAAGATAGCGACATCGTTGCTCCGAGCGTGGTGGATGCCGGCGGTTCGGCGCATGTCGTATTGAAGGGCGGCAACATCACGGCGGCGCAGTCGGCGATCCTGTCCGCCGGCAACGCGCAGGTGGAAATCCACGGTACCAAGATCACCGGGTCGATCGACAAGGGCGGTCACGGGCGCATTACCGGCCTGCCGGATCTGGACAAGCAGCAGGCGGCCGACGACGCGCAGAAGGTGCTGGACGACAAATGGGGCAAGAGCGCCTGCGAGGGCCTGCTCGAGTGCTACCGGAAAGCCAACTTTCTGGGACAGGCCAGCGCCCACGTTGAGGGCGAAGTTGCGCCGGACGGCAGCATCGCCAACGTGACCATCACCGGCAGCCCCGGCGACCCGCGCGACTGCCTGCAAGCGACCATGCAGGCCAAGAAGCTGGCCGCTTATGACGGCAAACCCGGCAAGCTGATCTGCGAGTTCGCCGGCACGTTCGGCGGTGGCAACGTGGATGTCACCATCGGCGGGTCGCTGCGGCGTTGAGTGGGTGCTGGCGGCTTTGCTTTCGGACGAAGCGTTGGGCGATGCTCGGTATTCCGCGACACGGCCCATTTGGCGCGGCGCGGTAACGCACGCATGGTGTGTTCAGAATTCTTGCTGACAACAAGGTCGTCATGAAAAGTTTCCTGCTGCTGGTCGCGCTCGCCATGCCGCTGGCGGCGCATGCGGTGACCCCTGACAAGCCCTCGCGTGCGGCCAGCAGGGATTGCAAGTGGGAGCGCATCCAGGACGAAAAAATGGGCTTGGCGCTGTGGGCGGAACAATGCGACTACCACTTTCGCAAGGTCGACCATTTCATCAAAGGCAATGCGCTGATGGAGCGCTTTTCCGATGGTGGCGATCCATCGTTGGTGATCGAAACGTTCGATCTGCGCAAAGGCGAATCGATCGAGGCGGGCATCAAGCGCGTTTTCGACCAACTCACGCCGGACAAGACGCTTGTCAAGCGCTGCGAACTCAAGCCGTACCATGGTTATCGGGAAGTCGTGCCGCCCGGCGTAAAACGCTATACGTTTGTGCCCAATGCCGCGTACCAGAAGGTCGTGGACAAGAAGAACGCCGCCAATGATGGCGTACCCGATCCGGCATGCGGAGATTGGGGCGACGCGCCAGACGGCATTCAATATTTCGAAGCCCAGCCCGGCAACAATGCGCACCGCGTGATGTTCGTGAGCGTCGGACAGGACGTTGGGCTGTTCGACGAGAATACGCTGCGCCTGCTGCCGCCAGCGCAGAAGGCACGGTAGCCGGCGATCACGAGAAGGCGCCCCGAAAAACTTCACTACAGGGCACCTCGAATAACCCGCATCTCGAACCCGCCACCGCGCGTTGCGTCAGTATTTCGTGACGGCGGCACCCGTCAGCTCCGAAATTAATTCGTCCGTGACCGATTGCGGTCGTTTTTGCCTCGCGGAAGACCGTTTTCTTCTCGTGCTCGGGCTGTCGCCCCTCACACAGGCACAACTCCCCTGTGTTGCAAGCGCGCCAACCGCAGCAGGTTGTGCATGCCCACTTTCAATCCGATCGTCACCGTTGCCGGCGCCAGCCCGATCGTGCGCAGGCACTTGCCGTCCATCTGCGCGATCCGCGCGAACGGGTGCTCGCCGAACGCGCGATCTTTCGCAATCCGATGATTGCGACGCTGCTGAGCATCGCTCAGCGGCTGGCCGCCGTGCCCTTGTGCTGGATGTCCGCGCGGTAGCCGCGTTGCTTGAGCGCGGCTTTGCGCTCGCTGCTGGCGTAGGTGGTCATGATGTGATTACCATTGATAGAAAATGGGAGCGCCGCCGTGACCGCGATCCGGCGAATTACCTTCCTGGTCGCCCCCGAGCAGAAGTCCCGACTCACCAATCACGCGCGTGCCGCGAAGCTGTCGGTGGACGAGTACGTGCGCAACCGCGCCCTCGATGACGACGAACTGCTCAAGGCCCTCACAGTAGAACTGCGCGCATCCATGGCCGCTGCCGTCAGTCGTGTCGACGAATTGATCCGCCGTCTGGAAGAACGTGACCGCGCGCGCGCCGGACGCGACGAGCAAGTGCGTGTCCGCACCTATGCCGAATTCGCTGCGCTGGTGACGCCAGTCCCAGAGCATGTCACGCGGTGAGCACGATCTACGAGGCCATCAAGGCCGGGTGCGCGGCGATCGGCGTCAGATCGCAGCTGTCCACCACCTAAGCGATCAGTAACCCGCCGATCCTAGACTCGCGATCCACCGCTTGTGGATCGGATCGACGCATGCGTCCAAACTTGTCGTTGCAAGGTCTCGACAGTGTCGTGCTGATGCCAACCTGCGCTGCATCAGCGGCCACGATCCCGCAGGTCGAGATGCTGGCTTGCCGTGTCATCGGGCAGCCCGGCGGCTGGGGCTACTCCGTCCTGTTGGTCGTGGCACAGATCGCCCACCCATGAGTCCATGCGGCGCTCGCGGTGCACCGCGGCTGCTGGCTGTAACGGCCATGATGCTGGTGGGTGCTTGTGCGAGCTATCGGTCGCAGCCACTTGCGGACGAGTCGGGAGCGACGGCGGCGGCCGATGCGGCCACGCTCGCGCAGGTCGCAGCGACCATTCGCGTGCCACGGCTGGCACCGTTGCCCATTCCCCCGCATGGCCCGTGGAACGATTTGCAACTGGCCGACATCGCCGTTCTCGCCAACCCGGATTTGCAGGCGCTGCGCCTGCAGGACAAGGTCGCGCAGGCGCAGGTATTCGCCGCCGGCCTGTTGCCAGATCCGCAGATCGGCCTTGGATCCGATCGCCCGGACGGCGGCGGCTTGGTCAGCGCCTTCGGTGTCAATGCGGGCTTGGACGTAGCCGCCTTGCTGATGCGCGAAAACCGAGTGCAAGCTGCACGTGCGAATGCCGAACAGGTGCATGCGGCCATCGCATGGCAGGAATGGCTGGTCGCCAACCAGGTGCGTCTACTGGTGCGCCGCTGCCAGTATTTGCGCCAGCAGCAAGCGCTCGCCGCCGCCGCCGCCGAATCTGCAGACACGCTGGTGGCGCTCACAGAGCGGGCGGTCGCTGCACACAATGCACGCACCGACGATCTCGCGTTGCGCCGCGCCGCCGCACTCGATGCGCACAGTCGCGTCAGCGCGTTGACGCGCGATCTGCAAGCCGCGCGCATGCAGCTGAACCAGTCCGTCGGCGTCGTCCCGGATGTGAAGTTGCCGTTGGCCACGCTCGCGTCGCTGCACGATCCTTCCACGCTTGACGTCGCCGAACTGGAGGGCCGTGCCTTGAACCGACGCTGGGATCTTTCGGCCTTGCGCGCCGGCTACGTCGCGCAGGAATCCGCCGTGCGCGGAGCGATCCTGGCGCAGTATCCATTTCCGGTCCTCACCGTGAGCCGGGCGCGTGACACCACGCCGGTGTACACCAAGGGCGCCTCGCTGTCGTTCACATTGCCACTGTGGAATCGCAATCGCGGCAACATCGCCATTGCTACCGCGACTCGCGAGCAACTGCATGCCGAGTTTTCCGCGCGTGTGTTCGACACGCGGGCAGCCATCGCCGCGCAGGTCGCGGCCCTCCAGCAGCTCGCCGTGCAGCGTCAGACGCTGGATGCGGAAATCGAAAAGCTTGCTGTCGAGATCGCTCCGTTGGAACGGGCCGCTTCACGTGGCGACGTGAGCGTGGTCACGCTGGAGTCCATGCGCTCGACGCTAGTGGACAAACGCATCGCCGCCAGTGCGCTGGCGCAAGCGCAGTCCGAGGGCGAGGTAGCCCTTTCGATCGAAACCGGGGGATTGGCATGGCATTGAGACTGCTTGCGGGTGCCGTGCTGGCTTGTGTGCTGGCGCTGCCAACTACTGTATTGGCCGGTGACGCCGAGGTGGCAGCGACAGCCCGCGTGCAGGTTGCGCCGGCCACGCGCGCCCCGCTGCACCAGCACTTGTCCGCTTATGGCATGTTGGCGTTTTCCGGCGACGGCCTGCGTGCGCTGTCGGTTCCGTATCAGGCACAGGTGGCAAGCGTGGCCGTGACCGCTGGCCAGTCGGTGCGCAAGGGGCAAGCTTTGTTGGTGCTACGACCCACTGCCGCGTCGGTGCTTGAATTGCAACGCGCGGACAACGATGCCGTGTTTGCGCGAAACGAGTTGCAGCGCACGCGCACGTTGTTCACGCAGCACTTGGCCACCAATGCCGATCTGGCTGCCGCCGAATTGGCCGCGCACAATGCGCAGGCCGCGCAGGTGTCCGCGCACGCACGTCTGGGCAGTGCTAGCGAGCACACCCTGCGCGGCACGAGCGATGGCGTGGTCGTCGACATTACCGTCCGGGGCGGCGACGTAATCGCTGCGGACACGGCGTTTGCGCATGTGGGCGCCACATCCGGACTGCGCCTTGAGCTGGGAGTGGAACCGACCGCCGTCGCGCAGGTGCGCGCCGGGCAGGCAGTCACTTTCCGCCTGTTGCGTGACGGCGCCCCGGCGCAGAGCGCCCACGTCGAGCGGATCGGCAGCCAGATCGATGCGGTCTCGCGCCTGATCCCGGTCGTTGCAAAACCCGATGATGGCGCAGATCTGCCGCCGGGTGCGGCGGTGCGCGCGCTGATCTCCTTTGGTTCCGGGCAGGGCGTGCTGGGTGTGCCGCGTGCGGCGGTGCTGCGGCGCGATGGCCGGGCGTATGTCTTCGTGGTGCGAGCGGGCAGGGCCGTGCGTCGCTGGGTGACGGTTGGCGATGACGACGGTGAGCGCGTGGAAATCCGTGCCGGACTGCAAGCCGGCGAAGCGGTGGTTGTGCTCGGCAACTACGAGCTGTCCGACGGCATGGCGGTGCGCGTGCAATGACCGCCGACTGGTTGATTCAGCACCGGCGCTCATTGCTGCTGCTGGTCGCGATCCTCGCGCTCGGCGGACTGGTCGCGGCGTGGAAACTGCCGGTGGGTCTTTTCCCGCAGATGGACTTCCCGCGTGTGGTGGTCGCCATCGACGCCGGCGATCGCCCGCTCCAGCGCATGCAGGCCGAAGTGACGCGACCGCTCGAGCGCGTGCTGCGCGGGGTGCCGGAAGTTCAGCGCATCCGTTCCACCACCAGCCGCGGCACCGCCGAGATTGCGCTCACCTTCCCGCGGGGCGCGGACATGGCGCAAGCCCTGTTGCAGACGCAAGCGGCGATGAACGGCGCGCTGCCTTCGCTGCCGCCGGGCGTTGCGTTCTCGGCGCAACGTCGCGATCCGACGGTTTTCCCTGTGCTCGGCCTCACCCTCACGTCGAACACCCGCGACGGTGTGGCCCTGCGCGACTTCGCCTCGCTCGCGTTGGCGCCGGCGCTGAGTGGTGTATCCGGTGTGGCCGACATCGAAGTGCTGGGTGGACGCAGCGCCGAGTATCAGGTGCTGCTCGATCCCGACCGCCTGCGTGCACATGGGTTGGCGGCTGCCGACGTGGTGCAGGCGTTGAATACCGGCAATGCCGTGGCCGCAGTCGGTCGCATCGAAGACCACTACCGTCTGTATCTGACCATTGCCGATGCGCAACTGCACGGTCTGGACGACATCGGCCAAACCATCGTCAAGACCGTGAACGGGCAGCCGGTGACGATCGCCGAACTGGGCCGCGTGCAGGCCGGGCGGCAGCCGGAGTGGACGCGCGTGACCGCCAACGGCGGCGATGCGGTGCTGGTCAACATCCGCCAGCAACGGGGTGCGAACACCGTGGCCTTGGCGCGCGACGTGCGCGCGCGCCTTGCGCAGTTGCGGGCGCAAATCCCGCCAGACATCCGCATCGGCACGTACTACGACCAGTCCGATCTGGTGCTGGCGTCGGCACTGAGCGTGCGCGATGCGATCCTCGTGGGTGCCGTCTTGGCGGCGTTGGTGTTGTTCGTGTTCTTGCGCAGCGTGCGGGTCACCTTGATCGTGGCGCTGACGTTGCCGCTGACCATCGCCATCACCGTGCTGTTGCTGGATGTGGCCGGGATGAGTTTCAACATCATGACCTTGGGCGGCATGGCCGCCGCGGTCGGCCTGATCGTGGACGACGCGGTGGTGATGATCGAGCACATCATGCGCCGCGCCGGCGCGAAACGTTCGGTAGACGATGCACTCGTGCTGTCGGCGGCCGCCGAAATGCGGCGCCCGCTCACCGGCTCGTCGCTGGCCACCGTCGTGGTATTCGCGCCGCTGGCGTTTCTCGGCGGCGTCGCCGGCGGTTTCTTCAAGGCGCTGGCGTTGACCATGGCGGCGGGGCTGGCCGTGTCCTGGGCGTTGGCTGCGTTGGCGCTGCCGTTGGTGGCAAGCCGCCTGATCCGGGTGGCGGATGCGCGCAAGATGGAACAGGCCGACCGCTGGATCGCGCGCGCGCAAGGCGTGTACTGCGACCGCATGCGCCGCGTTCTGGCGCGACCGCGCTGGGTGCTGGCGTTCGTCGCGATCTGCTGCGTGGTCGCGCTGGTGAGCTATGTGCGGCTCGGCACCGGCTTCATGCCGCACATGGATGAAGGCGGGTTCGTCATCGACTACGTGAGCCCACCGGGCACCTCGCTGACCGAAACCGATCGCCTGCTGCGCCAAGTCGAGGCGATCCTCAAGACCACGCCGGAGGTGGACGACTACTCGCGGCGCACCGGGTTGCAACTGGGTGGCGGACTGACCGAGGCCAACGAAGGTGATTTCTTCGTGCACCTCAAGTCCTGGCGTCGGCGCGGCATCGAGGACGTGATGGCCACCGTGCGCGCGAAGATCGCCGCGCAAGTGCCGGGCCTGCGCATCGAGACGGCGCAGTTGATGGAGGATCTGATCGGCGATCTGGTGGCCACGCCGCAGCCGATCGAGGTCAAGGTATTCGGCCCGGACGAGGCCGCCGACCGCGCCGCAGCCGCGCGCATCGCGGCGGCGATCGGCACCGTGCCGGGCGTGGTCGAAGTGTTCGACGGCGTCAAGATCGCTGGCGACGCCATCGAGGTGCGCGTGGATCGCGTGCGCGCGGCGCTGGAAGGTCTGGATCCGGAGGCGGTGTCGCGCCAGATCGAAACCGCCTTGGGCGGCAGCATGGCCGGCTCGATCCGCGACGGCGAGAAACTGATCGGCATTCGCGTGTGGACGCCGCCGGACAGCCGTGAGCGCATCGAGCAGCTTGCGGCGCTGCCGCTGCGTGCCCCCGATGGCCATGTGCTGCCATTGGGCCGGGTGGCGGAAATCGCCATCGCGCAAGGGCAACCGGAAGCCAATCGCGAAGACCAGCGGCCGTTGGTGGCGGTGACCGCGCGGCTGGAAGGGCGTGATCTCGGTTCAGCGATGACCGATGTTCGTGCGCGCGTGGGCAGTCTCAAATTGCCGCCGGGCGTGGCAGTGGAATACGGCGGCTTGTACGGGCAACAGCGCGATTCGTTCCGCGCCATGGCCCTGGTGTTTGCCGGTGCCTTGCTGCTGATCGTCACGTTGTTGATGTTCCTGTACGAAAACGTTGCCGTGGTCGCCAGCATCCTGATCGCGACCTTTTGCTCACTGGCTGGTGTGTTCACCGGGCTGTGGCTGACCGGCACCCAACTGAACCTGTCCTCGATCATGGGCCTGACGATGATTCTTGGCATCGTCACCGAGATCGCGATCTTTTATTTTGCAGAGATCGATTTCTCGCGCCGACTGGATGCCGCGGCATTGATCCAGGCCGGCAGGATGCGCATGCGCCCGATCCTGATGACTTCGCTGATTGCGATTCTCGCCCTTTCGCCGCTGGCGCTGGGCATCGGCACCGGCGCGGCGATGCAGCAGCCGTTGGCGATCGCCATCGTGTCCGGGCTGCTTGCCGCCGTGCCGATCGTGCTGATCGTGCTCCCGGCGGTCTATCTGGCGCTGGCGCGCCCGTCGCACGAGGCCTTCGCATGAACACACCGCTTCGCCGGATCGCTCCCCTCATCGCCGGCTTGGCGCTGGTGGCCTGCGCGACCCGCACCACCGTTCCGGATTTGCACGCAGACGTGCCTGCGCAATGGAGCAACGTGGCGGCAGACGATGCGCGTCTGGGTTCGGCACCGGAGCTGGATTCGTGGTGGACGGCATTTCACGATGATCGCCTGAATGAGCTGATTCGGCGCGCGTTGGCTCAGAACCTGGGCGTGCAGCAGGCGGCGCTGCGCTTGCGCGCGGCCCGCGCCTTGCAGCATCGGTCGGGCACGCAGTTCCAGCCGCAGCTGACCTTTCATACCTTCTCCGAACCCGACCCGGCGGCGACCACCAGTTACTACGAGATCGGCTTCGACGCGCAATGGGAGTTCGGTTTTTTCGGTCGCGGGATCGGCAACGCGCGCGTGGCTTCGGCGGATCTGCAATCGGCCGCGGTGGGTGAGGCGGCGGCGCGGGCCACATTGGTCGCCGAGGTGGCGCGCGATTACGTCGATCTGCGCGCCGCGCAGACGCGCGCCGGATTGCTCGATCGCATCGTCAAACTGCGCCAACGGCGTCTGGATCTGGCGGGGGTGCGGCTGCGCCTCGGCTTGAGCGCACAGATCGATGTGGATCAACGTACTGCCGAGCTGGCGCAGGCGCGCGCCGATGCCGCCGAGCCCAAGGTCGCCATTGCGCAGGCCCAACAGGCGCTGGACGTGCTGCTGGCGCAGCCGCAGCCGGACGCCAGCCTGCTGGAATCGGCCACCCAACCCAGCGTGGGCGACGTGCGCTTCGCGCCGGTGCCGGCCGACTTGGTGAGGACGCGCCCCGAGATTCGTCAGGCCGAGCTCGACGTGCTGCGTGCGGCCGGCGAACTGGGCATCGCCCGTGCCGACTTGTGGCCCAAGCTCGGACTCGGTGGCACCCTGATTTCGGCCACCCGCCTGAATGGTGACCTCGACCATCCGAACAAGGCCATCCCCTCGCTCGGCCCGATGATCGACATTCCGCTGTTCGACTGGGGCGCGCGTCACGATGTCGTGAAGGCACGCGATGCGCAATTGCAGGCTGCCGTGCTCGGCTACCGCCACGCCGTACTGGAAGGCGTGGCCGAGGCCGAAAGCGCGCTGGCGCAGTGGCAGGGCGAGCGCCTGCGCACGGCCGCGGCCGCGGCCGTGTCGGAGTTGGCGCAGCGTGCACGTACGCGTGCGTTGCGGTTGCAGGCGATCGGTCAGGCCGACGACAACGACCGTGCGCAAGCCGACATTGCACTGGCGCAGTCGCAGTTGCAGGTTTCGATGGCGCAGCGCGATGCGGCCATCGCCTTCATCGCCGTGTACAAGTCGCTGGGTGGCGCGCTGCCGCCCAAGGTGACGCCATGAGTCTGGTCGCGCTGGCGCGAAAGACGTTGTTCTACGAGTGGCGCAAGTTCCTGCCGGCGGCGCTGGCGGTCGCCTTTTCCGGCCTGCTGTTGTTGATGCAGGCGGCGCTGATGTTCGGCATCTTCAATAGCGCCGGCGTGTATGTACGCAAATCCACGGCGGACTTGTGGGCTGGGTACCCGGGCACGCAGACGATCGAGTTGGGGCGATCCATCCCGCGCGACACTGAGATGGCCCTGCGCATGGATCCGGATGTGCTGCAGGTCGAGCCATTCCACTGGATCGACGGCGATTGGCGCGGCCCGGCCAGTCGCGGCAGCGTGTCGGTGTTCATCTCCGGCATCGACCCGGGCGCGGACGGGTTGATGTTCGCCCGCGCCCTCCCGCCGCAGAACCGAGCGCTGCTGTACGAGCCGGGTACGGTCATCGTCGACGTGGCCGACCTCGACAAACTGGGTCTGGCGGTCGGTGGCAGCGCCACCCTGAACGGCCATCGCGTGAAGATCGTCGCCGCCGGGCACGGGCTGCGTGCGCTCGGCGGTGTCAACATCGTCACATCCACCGCCACCGCGCGGCGCTTGAGCACCGACAGCGATCCCAATCGCCCCGCCTATTGGGTCGCCAGCGTGCGCGCGGGGGCCGATCCGGCGCGCGTGCGCGACCGCATTCTGGCCGCTTGGCCGCAGCGGCATTTCAGCGTGTGGACCCGGGATGAGTTTGCGCACGCCACTGCGACGTACTGGATGTTCGAGACCGGGGCGGGCCTGGGCTTCGTGTTCTTTACCTGCGTGGTGTTCCTGGTCGGTACCGTCATCACCAGTCAGACGCTGATGGCCGCGGTGGCCAGCCACGTGCGCGAGTACGCGATGCTCAACGCGCTCGGTGCCGGTCACGCGGCCTTGCGCCGGGTGGTGCTGGAGCAGGCGCTGGTGGTGGGCTGCTTCGGCATCGTACTGGGTGCCGTGGTCAGCGCCGTGCTGATCTTGATCGCGCGCGGGCAAGCGGTTCCGGTCGCGTTCGATCCAACCGCTGCGCTCGCCTGCGGCGTGCTGGTGCTTGCCATCGCCTTGGTCTCAGGTGCAATGGCGGTGCGCGCCATCGCGCATCTGGAACCGGCCAACCTGCTGCGCTGACATGAATCGACAGCCCACCCTCGCCGCCGAAGGTATCGCCAAGGCCTACACCACCGGCAAGCTCGCCACCGCCGTACTCGACGGCCTGTCGGTGACGCTGGGAGCCGGTGAACTGGCGCTCGTGCTCGGTCCATCCGGGTCGGGCAAGAGCACCCTGCTGGCGATCCTGTCCGGCCTGCTGCGCCCGGATCGCGGCCGGGTGGTTGCCCTCGGTGAGGACTTGTGGCGGCTGTCGCGCGCCGAACTGGAGCGTTTTCGCTTGCATCACACCGGTTTCGTGTTCCAGGGCTTCAACCTGTTCCCGGCCTTGACCGCCGTCGAACAGGTCATGTTGCCGCTGGGTTACCTCGGCCTGAATCGGCGCAACGCGCTGGTACGCGCCATGGCGGCGTTGGAAGAAGTCGGGTTGGAATCGCGCGCGCAATTGCGGCCGCTGGAAATGTCCGGTGGCGAAAAGCAGCGCGTGGCGATCGCGCGCGCCTTGGCGAAGCAGCCGCAACTGGTGTTCGCCGACGAACCCACCAGTGCGCTGGACAGCACCAACGGCAAGATCGTGATCGATTCCCTGCATCGGATCGCACGCCGTTTCGGCGCGACCGTCGTGTGCGTCAGCCACGACCAGCGACTGGCAGCCGGTGCCGACCGCGTCATCACCATTCAGGACGGCCTGCTGCTGTCCGACCGCGTGCAATCGGATCCCCCGCACGCGGGCGTCAACCGGGCGTCAGCCCTCCCACCGGATCGATCGCCATGAATCTTCGCCTGTTTTTGCGTTTGTCGTTCGCGCTTGCCGCCTGCGTCGCGCTGGCCGCTTGCTCGCGTCCTGCCGCCGCACCTGCCACGTCCGTGCCAACGCATCCGGCTTTCGCCGCCATCGCCCGGGGGCAGGTCGATGTCGAAGGCGGAATGGTGCGGATCGCCGCCCCGCGCGATGGCAGGATTTCGGTCGTGCGCGGCGCGCCGGGTGGCACCGTGCGGGCAGGGGAGCTGCTGGCGCAGATCGATCCGCAGCAGGCGCAGCTCGCAGTCGACGGTGCCAAGGCGCAGCTGGATCAAGCCAGTGCGCACGCCGCTACGGCGCAT
This sequence comes from Pseudomonadota bacterium, assembly GCA_018241125.1. Classification (GTDB taxonomy): domain Bacteria; phylum Pseudomonadota; class Gammaproteobacteria; order Xanthomonadales; family Xanthomonadaceae; genus SZAS-103. The sequence goes on from JAFEEL010000007.1 coordinate 22,313, forward strand.
GCGCAAGTGACCGGGCTGGCAGCACGTACCAAACGCGCCGCGCAGGCGGCGCATGCCGGCGCCGCTACGCGGCAGGCGGTCGACGAGGCGGAGCAGGCGCTTGCAGAAGCCCGTGCGCAGGCCGGTGAGGCCGATGCGGCGGTGGAGGTTGCCCGCACGCACCTGAAGCTGGCGCAGCACGAGCTGGCCGTGCTGGCGATCCGTGCGCCACTGGCCGCGCGGGTGGTCACGCGCGACGTTCATTTGGGTGATGTGGTGTCCCCGCAGGGCGGTACCGTCTTGTTCACCTTGTTGCCCGACGCGCCGCTCATCGTCCGCGCTGAAGTCAACGAGGCGTTTGTCGACAAGGTACGCGTGGGCATGCGTGCCGATGTGGTGACTCAGGATGGTGCGAGCAAAACGTATGCAGCGACGGTGGCGCGCGTTGGCGATGTTTTTGGGCCGGCGAAGCTTGCGGACGATCCGCAGGAAGGCTCGGACAGCCGCGACGTGGTTTGCATCCTGAAGGTCGACTCCAGTGAGTTGCGGGTTGGACAGCGGGTGCAGGTGCGTTTTTCGGGCCGATAGCTGCCCACTGAACGACTCATGCGCGAATGGCGCGTCGTGCGACGCGGAGGTCGGCGGCTCGAATCACGCCCACTGCAATTCAGGCGTAGACCGTCGCGATTGAAAACGACCGTGTGGACGTCGCGCTATGAACTCCAACGCAGGCTGGCGCGCAATGAACCGTCGCGCAGCTCGAACGCCAGCGTCATGCGCAGCGCTAGCGCCGCCGCGCTCGCCAGTGCCAGGCCCAGACCTGCGTGTCCCGTCCCTTGCGCGTGTTTGCGCCAGAATCGCTGGCCGAGATTGGCCAAATCGCTGGCTTGCAATTCGGGCGCTTGATTGGCCACACAAACGCTGCATGCCGCGCAGTCCACCGCGATCGTGGTGCCGGTTGGCGCGTAGGCCACCGCGTTGCCGATGAGGTTGTCCAGCACGATTTCCAGCAACACCGGATCGGCGGTGAGAATGGATTCGGCATCGGGCTCGGCTTGCATCTGGAAATGCACGCTCCGCGTGCGGGCGACTTCACCGTGGCGTGCAAGTACCCGCGTCAGCGTCGGATCCAGGGCCACGGGCTCGAGCCGCGTCTGCTCCAGCCCGGACTGGATGCGGGTCAACTGCAACAGCGCGCTCACCGTGGCTTCCAGCTCGGCACCGATGCTGCCAACCTCGCCCAATACGGTGGTCATGTCGCGGCCGCTGGCGCACCGTATTTCCACCTCCACCAGCACCCGCAGTTCCGCCAGCCGGGTGCGGAACTCATGGGCTAACCCGGATGCAAACTGGCGCTCCCGTTGCAAACCGGCATCCATCCGCTCGAGCACCTCGTTGAAGCGTGCCACCAGCGGCGCAAGCTCACGGCTGTGGCCGGCCGGAAGCCGCCCGCCGGGCGTGTCCGGCCCGATCTTGGCCATCGCGCCGCTCAGCACCGTCAACGGCTGCAAGCCGCGCCGTACCAGCCAAGGGGTTGCCAGCAGTACCAATACGCAAGCGCCCAGCAGACTGCCGAGCAGGATGACATCGATACTTTGCAACATGCTGTCGAGCGACGCGCGCTCCAGCGCGTAGCGCAACTCACAGTGTTGCACTGCCGGCTCCGCCCCATTGTGACCCTCAGCCACCGGATCGAATCGCAAGGTAGCCATGCGGAGCAGGCGGCCATTTACGCGCACGTCGGCGATACGCGGCCGAGCGTTCGTCGACGCACGCAACGGCAACTCGCCAGAGCGCGCAAGCAGGCGGCCACCGCAGCGCAGGTCATACACCACCCGATCGGCTGCGCCATGCACCGCCCAGGCTGTCTTGTCGGTGTTGTCGATGTCGACCTTGCCGTCTTCGACTTGCACCAATGCCGCGAGCGCTTGTGCGCGTGCCAGCAGAGCCGCATCGAAGCGTTGCGACATGTCGGCGTCCACGCGCCAGTCCACGACCCACGCCGCCCCGCCGACCGCGACAATCACCGCCAACGCCAGCCAAACCGTCAGGCGCTTGCGCAAGGAGAACGTGGCAGGCACGGTATCGAATGACCGATTCACGGGATCAGATAGCCGGCGCCGCGCCGGTTCTCGATCAGGTTGGCGCAGCCAGCTTCGGCGAGTTTGCGCCGCAAGCCGAACACCAGCACCTCGACGCCGCGATCGGAGGCCTCGCTGTCGCTACCGGCGATGCGTTCGAGAATTTCCGTGCGTGGAAACACCCGGCCACGATGACGCATCAGCACTTCCAGCAGCGCGAACTCGCGCGGTGCAAGCCTCAGCGCGGTACCGTTCCACCACGCGCTGCGCGAGCGTGGATCCAGACGCACACCGGCATGTTCCAGTGCATCGCAGCGTGCCTCGACCGGGCGCCGCGCGAGCGCGTGCAGGCGCGCCAGCAACTCGTCGAATGCGAAGGGCTTGACGAGGTAATCGTCGGCACCGGCGTTCAGTGCCGCAACGCGATCGCTCACTTGATCGCGTGCGGACAACACCAGTACGCGCGGTCGCGCGCCGCCGGCGGGGAGCGTGCGCAATACGCCGAAGCCATCCAGTCGCGGTAGGCCTAGATCGAGCACCACGCAATCGTAGCCGAAGGCGGCCAGAAACCCGTTTGCCTCCACCCCGTCGCCGGCGACATCCACGGTGAACCCGACCGCGCGCAGACCAAGCGCGAGCGTTCGTTGCAAGCGCTCGGAGTCTTCGACCAACAACAGGTTCATCGTTTCGTTCCGTTGGATGTTTGCGCCAGCAAACTAGCACCGCAAGCGCGCCGCCGCGACAAAGCGTTCCCTAAGCGATTGCCAATCGGCGACAAAGGATCGTGGGTGACACTGATGCCTCCAACAACCCCAAGGAGCCGATCCATGCAACACGTACGCAAACATGTCCTTGTCTTTGCCCTGGCTCTGGCTGCGACGACGGCATCGGCTGCCGGCATCGATGCGGGCGACCGCGCGGAAATGGCCGCAGTGCTCAAGGCGTCGATCACTCCGGCCAAGGCGTTGGAGATCGCACAAAGCGACGGCAGCCGCGCCTTCGCCTTGGGTCTGGAGACGGCCGGTAACGGCGGCTATTACGAGGTCAGCATCCTGCGCAATCACGCCAAGCTCGTGCTGCACATCGATGCGAACAGCGGCAAGGTTCTGAGCAGTGGCGCGGCGCATGGCGAAGAAGGGCAGGGAGCCGAGGCGTTGGTCGGCGCCAAGTTCACCTTCGCCGATGCTATCGTGCAGGCCGAGCTCGCGGGTGGCGGCCCGGCCCTGGAAGCCAGTGCAGGTGGCCGCGGCGAGCAGGCGCATGTGGATGTGGACATCATCCAAGGTCGCGGGGCGCGCATCGCCCACTACCGCGTATCGATGCAGGCTGGAAAATGGCAGGTGAGCTTGATCGGCACGCAATCCTGAAATCGCGTCGGCCGAGATCACGTCGGACCTGCCGGGTGCCGGTGTCGTTGCAGTACGTTGTGGGGTCGGCATGTCAGGGCGTGAGAATAAAGGCTGGCTTTCGGATTCGTGATCTTCCGCGAACCCAAGCGATGGCACTACACGCGCCGCATCAGATCAACGGCGCCAGTTCCTCTTTGTGCTCAAACACCGACCAGCCGCAGCCCATGGGCGGTCAGCGGCCGGAAATCCACGGCGTTGGCAGTGACGAATTCCGCACCGGCACGAATGGCGCATGCAGCGATCAATGTATCGGTACGGTGCGTGCGTTTGCGGCCGGTGGTGTTGAAAAGCGCGGCGGCAAGCTGCGCGTCTGCTTCGGTGACGGCCAGGATGCGCCCTTGCACAAACGCGTGGGCCAGCGCGGCTTCCTCCTTGGCCAAGGGGCCGCGCAGGTATTCGTACCAGACCACGCTGCACACCGCGGCGGATTCGCCGGCAACGATGCGTTCGATGATGGGATGGACCTCTTTCGCCCATTGCGGCAGGTAGACCAGCGCGTTGGTGTCGAAATGGATCATGGTTTGGCCCTGCCGTCCCGCGCGCGGTCGTCAGCGTGGCGAGCGGCGCGGTTGTCTTCTATCCAGCGCTTGGTGGCTGCGATGGAACGCTGCAGGGGGGCACGGCGATAGTGCGCCACGACTTCCGCGGGCGTGGGCGGCGCGGGTTGCTCGGCTTGCACGCTTTTGCGCACGGCGCGCCGGATGACTTCGGCCTGCGAAACGTGCCAGCGTTCGGCCAACTCGCGAATGTGAGCGTCGGTCTGTTCATCCAGTGCAAAGGTGGCGCGAACGGTCATCCTGGCCATGGCGGGTGCGGTTGTGGTATGGCGTTATGGTACATAGTACGCGCCGTCGCCGAACGACGGCAGCCGTGCATCGCAGCGGCGCAATCGCCCCCGTTCGCCAGCAACCTGTTCGTGACCCGCCCGCTGCCGCTCGATGCGCCGGTCGCAATGAGGGCTTTGCCCGCGACGGGCCGGCCAAGGTCGAGTGCCTCAGCGTGCGTCGTATTGCGCGTCGGAGACGTGCTCCATCCAGTCCACCGCCTTGCCGTCTTTCATCTCGCAGATGGCGATATGGCTCATCGCGCAATCTCTGGATGCGCCGTGCCAGTGCTTCTCGCCCGGCTCGATCCAGACGATGTCGCCGGGGCGAATTTCCTGTACGCGCCCGCCTTCGTATCCGACCAAGCCGAAGCCGCTGGTCACCAACAAGGTCTGGCCCAGCGGATGGGTGTGCCAGGCGGTGCGTGCGCCGGGCTCGAAGGTGACGGTGGCAGCGGACAGGTTGCCGCTGCCGCAGAACGGGCAGTCGATGCGCACGCTGCCGGTGAAGTATTCGGCGGAGCCTTGCGTGGATGGCGCGGAACCGGACGGGGTGATTTTCATGCGGATTCCTTCGGCGTGTTCGTTCGTTGTGATCCGTGCTGCACGGAAGCCGACACGCGCTGCAGGGCGTCGTGCGCCCGTCGCCCGCTGTCGCCACCGACCTGCGCTTGCAGTACCTGCACTGCCTCTTGCATCTGCATGGCGGTCAGGCCGGTGTTCATGCTCATCCGCAGGTGCGCGGACAATTGCGCCTCGGTGCCGGGCAGGGCAGAGAGCATGCCGACGGTCGCCAGCTCGCGGCTTGGCCAGTCGAGGTTGTCGCGCTCGAAGATCGCGCCGAACAGGTGGCTTTGCAGGTACTGCGCGATGGCTGGAGCGAACTCGAAGATCGGCCCGGCCACCGGCTGGCCGACCAGCTGGGTCTGGTTGGCTTGGCCTGCGACGCGCAGCGCCTCGCCTGCGGGTATCGCGCGGCCGGGCTCGCGGCCCGGCGCATCGTGGATGCCGCGTTGGCGGCGCGTTTCCAGCACCTGCATCAACTCGTTGAGCGCGTTGAGGCTGCGCGGAAAGCCGGCATAGGCGTAGAGCTGCACCAGTACTTCGCGCGCGGCGCTGACCGGCAGGCCCGCGTCCAGCGCGGCGTTCAGGGCCGTCTGCAACGGCTCCACGTCGCCAGCGGCAGCGAAGGCGGCGATCGGCAGGATGGCGCGCTGCTGCGCGTTCAAGCGATCGGCGCAGGCGGTGGCGTCGGTTGCGGGCATGGGGTCGTGGCCAAAAGCGTGGGGCCGCAGGACAGGTGCCCAGTATGCACCCGCCCATGAAGGCTTGCATGGCGTGCTGCTGAACGGGCGCTTGCAAGCGACGCTTGACTCTGGCCCTTGCTCAAGGGTTTAGGATGGCCGCATGAACGCGCAGACCCCGCAGCATTTCACCATCGGCGCGATCGCTCGCCGCGCCCACGTCGGCATCGACACCATCCGCTATTACGAACGCGAAGGGCTGCTGCCGCCACCGTCACGACGCGCGTCGGGATATCGCGACTACGATGCGGGCGTGGTGGACCGGCTGCGTTTCATCCGTCGCGCCAAGGAACTGGGGTTCACCCTCGATCAGATCCGCGAGCTGCTGGCGCTGTCCACCGACCGCGAAGGCGGCGTGAGCAGCGTCAAACAGCGCGCCGAGGCGCGTCTGGCCGAGGTCGAGCGACGCATTCGCGAATTGCAAGGCGTGAAACGTGGATTGCGGCAGTTGATCGATGCCTGCCCCGGACACGGCGTGCTCGATCGCTGCCCGATCCTGCGCGCATTGGGCAGCGAGGAGGCGCCATGAACACCCACGACCACCACACCCACCACGACGCGGCGTCGGCAGCACAGCCCTTCGCCATCGACCCCAACTGCGGCATGCGGGTAACCTTGCCATCCAAGCGCCATGCCGATTACCACGGGACGCAATATCACTTCTGCTCCGATGGCTGCCAGCGCAGGTTTCAGGCCGATCCCGAGGCTATTCTGGCCAAGGCGCGCCGCCGCGACATCGAGGCGGGGCGGCTGGATCCGGTTTGCGGGATGACCACCGACCCTGAGCATCCGCGCTTCACCGTCGAGCACGCCAGCAAGTCCATCAACTTTTGCGCAGCACGCTGCCGCGACAAATTCGTGGCCGAGCCTGATCGGTATCTCGGCCCGCCAGCCGGCGCACCCGCCGCGCACGCGCAGGGCGAACACGCGCATGGGCAACACACGCAGGTCGCCGACGCGCCCGCCGGGACGATCTACACCTGCCCGATGCACCCGGAAGTGCAGCAGGTCGGCCCCGGTCACTGCCCCAAGTGCGGCATGGCGCTGGAGCCGATGTTGCCCACCGCCCAACCCGACGACGGTGCCGACGTGCGCCATCTGGCGACGCGCTTCTGGCTGCTGGTCGCGCTGACGATTCCGGTGTTCGCACTGGCGATGGGGCCGCACTTGTTCGGCTGGCACCTGCCGATGCCATGGGACACGGTGGCCGCGTGGGTCGAAGCGGTGTTGTCCACGGTAGTGGTGGCGTGGGGCGGGGCGTCGTTCTTCGCGCGCGGCTGGCGCTCGCTCAAGCCGTGGTCGCCCAACATGTACACGTTGATCGCGCTGGGTACCGGCGTGGCGTGGATGTACAGCGTCGTCGCGTTCGTGTTTCCAGACCTGTTTCCTGCCGCGTTCCGCGACCTGCACGGACGGGTCGGCGTGTATTTCGAATCGGCGGCTGTGATCGTGACGCTGGTGACGCTCGGCGATTACATGGAGTTGCGGGCGCGCCGGCGCACCGGCGCCGCCTTGCAGGCGTTGCTGGGGTTGGCGCCGAAAACTGCACGGCGCATCGACGCCGACGGCAACGAAGCCGACGTGCCGCTGGAATCGGTGCAGGCCGGCGACACCTTGCGCGTGCGCCCGGGCGAGAAGGTGCCGGTGGATGGGCAGGTGATCGACGGCAGCAGCCATGTGGACGAATCGATGTTGACCGGCGAGCCGGTACCGGTGGCCAAGGCGCGCGGCGATGCACTGACCGGTGGCACCCTCAATCAGGACGGTGGGTTGACGATGCGCGCCACCCGCGTGGGCGCCGACACGATGCTGGCGCAGATCGTGGCCTTGGTGGCGCAGGCGCAGCGCAGCAAGGCGCCTTTGCAGCGCGTGGCCGATCGGGTGGCGGCCTGGTTCGTGCCGGCCGTGGTCGCCGTCGCGGTGCTGGCGTTCGCCGCGTGGCTGGCGTTCGGCCCGGCACCGGCATTCCCGCACGCGCTCATCGCTGCGGTGTCGGTGCTCATCATTGCCTGTCCGTGCGCTCTGGGGCTGGCCACGCCGATCTCGATCATGGTCGCCAGCGGGCGCGGCGCGCAGATGGGCGTGTTGTTTCGCGATGCCGCCGCCATCGAGGCGCTGCGTGGCATCGACACGCTGGTGGTGGACAAGACCGGCACCCTGACCGAAGGCAAGCCATCGTTGCAGTCCGTCGAGACGCTCGGCGACCTTGATGAAACCCGCGCATTGGCGCTCGCGGCGGCGCTGGAACTGCCCAGCGAACACCCGCTGGCGCGTGCCATCGTCAACGCTGCGCAGCAGCGCGGGATCGCGATTCCTGCGGTGGAAAACTTCACCTCCATCACCGGCAGCGGCGTGCGCGGGCGCGTGGACGGCAGCGAGGTCGCCATCGGTAACGCCACGCTCTTGCAGTCGCTCGGTCTGGGCGATGGCGATGCGGCATCGACGCGCAGTCAGGCGCTGCGCGGCGAGGGCGCCACCGTGATGGTTCTGGTCGTCGATCGCCACGTGGTGGCGTTGCTGGCGGTGGCCGACCGCATCAAGGCCGATACGCCGGCGGCGCTGGCGGCGCTGCGCGAGGAAGGCGTGCAAATCGTGATGCTCACCGGCGACCACGAAACCACCGCACGCGCGATCGCCGGCAAACTCGGCATCGACGCCGTCCACGCGCAGGTGTCGCCAGCCGACAAGGCGGCGGTGATCGAATCGCTCAAGCGCGAGGGCCGCACGGTGGCGATGGCCGGCGATGGCATCAACGATGCCCCGGCGCTGGCCGCAGCCCATGTCGGCATCGCCATGGGTACCGGCACCGACATCGCCATGGAAAGCGCGCAGGTGACCCTGGTGCGCGGCGAGTTGACCGGCATCGTGCGCGCCCGCGCGCTGTCGCAGGCCACGGTGCGCAACATCCGCCAGAACCTGTTCTGGGCGTTCGCCTACAACGCGGTGGGCGTGCCGATCGCCGCCGGCGCGCTGTATCCGACGTTCGGGGTGGTGCTGTCGCCGATGATCGCCGCACTGGCGATGAGTTTTTCGTCGGTGTCGGTGGTGTCCAATGCGCTGCGCTTGCGCCGCATCAAACTGCATCCATGAGGCGTGCGCGGCGGCACGCGCGCCTTGGTGATCTCACAGCAACCACTCGATTGGCAACAGCGACAGCAACCAGATCCCGAAGCGCTGGACGCCGTGCGTCTTGGGCTCGACGGTGCTTCGGTCGGCGTTTCCGTCGCGTCGATCCAGCCACTGCAACCTCCCGTTGGGCGCAAGGACCACCTGCCACGCCGATTGCGGCAGCCTCTGGCTGATGCCTGTCTCGACGCGGCAGGCCAGCGCGGGACTGTCGATCACCACGCCCATTTCGGTATTCAGCCGCGCTGAGCGCGGATCGAAGTTGAACGAGCCGACGAAGAGGCTGCGGCGATCGACGGAAAACGTCTTGGCGTGCAGGCTGGCGACCGAGCTCCTGCCGAATCGACTGCCGGAGACCGCCAGCAGACGCTGGCGTCCGGTCGAGGTTTGCGCCGAAGGCAGCCATTCGAACAGTGCGATGCCGGCGCGCAGCAGCCGCTTGCGGTACTTGGCGTAGCCGGCATGCACCGCAGCCACGTCGGTGGCCGCCAGCGAGTTGGTCAGTACACGGATTTTCACACCACGCTGCGCCAATTGCGCGAAGGCATCGACGCCACGCGATGTCGGCACGAAGTATGCCGACACCAGGTCGAAACTGCTGGCGGCCTCGCCGATGATCGCGTCGAGCCGGTACGATACGTGCTGGAGGCCGCGGGCGCGGCCGAGCGCCTTGCCCGGATCGTCGCTGAGCAAACGCACGGGTGCCCATTCGAGCGCAAGCTGGCCCTGCAGCAGCTCACGCACGGCCGCCAGCGCGTGCACCGCGCGCACATATGCCGCGGCTGCCGGATCGCACTCGATCCGCCTCGCCTGAGCGGCCAACTCCGCGCAACGGGCGGTCGTGGGTCGAGGCAGCAGGCGTTGCACGGGGCATGCGACGTCGCTGTTCCAGTAGCGATCGAAATCAGTGGCGACATCGCGCGCCACCGGGCCCACGGCCAGCACGTCCAGATCGGCGAACGCCATGTCCGCGGCCGCATCGAAATACCTGTCGGAGACGTTGCGCCCGCCGATGATCGTCGCCGCGGCATCGGCGGTGATCGACTTGTTGTGCATGCGTCGATTGACGCGGGTGAAATCGATCAGGTAGTTGATCCAGCGCGGACGACGAACGCGCAGCGGGTTGAACAGGCGCACTTCGAGGTTGGCGTGGGTATCGAGTTCGGCCAGCTTCTCGTCGAGGCCGGCCGTGTTGTGATCGTCGAGCAGCAGGCGCACGCGCACGCCGCGGTCGGCGGCGGTGCGCAACGCGTCGAACAGCAACGCGCCGGTCTTGTCGTCGTCCCAGATGTAGTACTGCACATCGAGCGTGCGCTGCGCCGCGCGCGCCAGCAGCATGCGCGCCGCGAAGGCGTCGAGGCCGTCTGGCAACGGGTGGATGCCCGAACAACCCGGATGTGCGGAGGCCAGCGGCGCGATCGCGGCTTCCAGCGCGGTGGCGTTTTGCGGGCGCCAATCGGTGCTCATGCGCCGGAAATATAGACTACAAGTAGACGTTCCGGCCGAGGTGCAGCGTGGTTTGCGCTGGCTGCGCCGCCCGGATGGGTGGATCGGATGGGCGCCGGATAGCCCGATGGCTGCCTTCGACCCAAAGAAAAAGGGCGTGCCGAGGCACGCCCTTTCTGGTACAGCGCAAGTCGCCGATTACTTCTTCGACGAAGCAGCCGAGGCGGCCGGCGAGGCGGCGCCCGAAGCGGCCGGGGAAGCGGCCGGCGAGGCGGCGCCCGAAGCGGCCGGGCTGGCAGCCATCGCGTCGGAAGCCGGGCTGGCGGCGGCCGAAGCGGCGGCCTCGGAGGCGGCCGAGGTGGCGGCAGCGGCGTCGCTGGCGGCCGGCATGCCGGCGTCGGAAGCGGCCGACGGAGCGGCGGTCGAGGCGGCCGAAGCGGCGGCGTTGGCGTCGGCGGCGGCGGAGGCGCCACCGTTGTCGCCACCGTTGTTGCAGGCGGCCAGGGTCAGGCCGAGGGCGGCGGCGAGCAGGATCTTGTTGATGGACATTGCAGGTTCCTCGTTGGTTTTGGTGGTTTTATTGCATCGGAAAGCTGGGCACGCGCGCGATGCGCACGTCCAACCATCATCGCACAAATTGGCGGATTGTCAAGGAACGGCGGGCTCAGCTGCGATTTTCGCCAGATCGGGAGCTCACGTCAGCTCGATGGCGATCGCCGTGGCCTCACCGCCGCCGATGCACAGCGACGCCACACCGCGCTTGCCGCCGGAGGCGAGCAGGGCATGGATGAGGGTGACCACGAGGCGGGCGCCACTGGCGCCGATCGGGTGGCCGAGCGCGCAGGCGCCACCACGTACGTTCAACTTCTCGTGGGCGATGCCCAGATCCTTCATCGGCGCCATCGCCACCACCGCAAAGGCTTCGTTGACCTCGAACAGATCCACATCCTCGACCTTCCATCCGGCCTTGGCCAGCACGTTGGAAATCGCCGCGACCGGCGCGGTGGTGAACCATTCCGGTGCCTGCGCGTGGGTGGCGTGGGCGACGATGCGCGCCAGCGGCTTGAGGCCGCGGCGGGCGGCTTCGTCGGCGGCCATCAGCACGGTTGCGGCAGCGCCGTCGGAGATCTTCGACGACGAGGCGGCGGTGAGCACGCCGTCCTTGCCGAACGCCGCGCGCAGGGTGGGGATCTTCGCCAAGTCGATCTTGCCGGGCTCCTCGTCGGTGGCCACGACCACGTCGCCCTTGCGGCCTTTCACCGTGACCGGCACGACTTCGGCAGCGAACGCCTTGTCGGCGATGGCCTTCTGCGCGCGGCGCGCGCTCTCGGCGGAGAAGTTGTCGAGGTCTTCACGGGTGAAGCCGTACTTGGCGCAGGCGGTATCGCCGAACACGCCCATCGCCTTGCCGTCGTAAGGGTTGGTCAGGCCGTCGAAGGCCATGTGGTCGAGGAACTCGGCGCTGCCGTAGCGGATGCCGGTGCGCGAGTTGTTGAGCAGGTGCGGGGCGTTGGTCATCGACTCCATGCCACCGGCGACCACCACCTTGGCCGAGCCGGCCTTGATGATGTCGTGCGCGAGCATGATCGCCTTCATGCCCGAACCGCAGACCTTGTTGATCGTGGTGCACCCGGCCGCATCGGGAATCTTCGCCGCACGCGACGCCTGCCGTGCCGGCGCTTGCCCGAGGCCCGCCGGCAGCACGCAACCCATGATGACCTCATCGACCTGATCGGGTGCGACCTGCGCGTGTTCGAGTGCGCCGGCGATCGCCGTTGCGCCCAGCGTGGGCGTGGGCACGCCGGTGAACTGGCCGAGGAAGGAACCGATGGCGGTGCGCTTGGCGCCGACGATGACGATGTCGCTCATGGTGGGTGCTCCGGTGGGTGGCGTGAATGGTGAATCGTGAATGGTGAATCGTGAATGGTGAATGGTGAATCGTGAATCGTGAATCGTGAATGGTGAATCGTGAATGGTGAATGGCGAATGGCGAATCGTGAATTGTGAATGGTGAATCGTGAATCGTGAATCGTGATGTGTGAATCGCTCGTGGTCGTGACGACCTCTTGGCTTTTCACCAATCACCGATGATCAATCACCCGCGAACCTCGAAAATCCGACTTTTTGCTCGTCATCCCGGCGAACGCCGGGATCCAAGTTGCTGTTCCGCAAGTCGAAATGGATGACCAGCATCGCTGTTGAGAAGCACCTCCGGCGTGCGGTGGAAAGCTTCACAACGGCCAAGCCGGTCAATGACGTGAATGTGAGGCGTTTCGATGTGCCCACTAATCACCAATCACCAATGACCATCCACCAATCACGTCTCACGGTTTTTCCGCAAACAACTCCCTGCCGATCAGCATCCGGCGAATCTCATTGGTGCCGGCGCCGATGGCGTACAGCTTGGCGTCGCGCAGGATGCGGCCGGTCGGGTATTCATTGATGTAGCCGTTGCCACCCAGTGCCTGGATGCCTTCCAGCGCCACCTGCACGGCCGCTTCGGATGCGTGCAGCAAGCAGGAGGCGGCATCGACGCGCGACTTGTGGCCGGCATCGAAGTCACGGGCGATCTGGTAAGCGTACGCGCGGCTGGACTGCAATCCGGTGTACATGTCGGCGATCTTGGCTTGCATGATCCCGAACGTGCCGATTGGCTCGTCGAACTGCCGGCGCTCGCGCACGTAGGGCAGGGCGATGTCGAGCGCGGCCTGCATCAACCCGATCGGCCCGCCCGACAGCACCAGCCGCTCGGTGTTCAGACCCGACATCAATACCTTGACGCCCTGATTGACCTCGCCGAGCACGTTCTCCTGCGGAATCTCGCAGTTGGCGAACACCAGCTCGCAGGTGTTCGATCCGCGCATGCCGAGCTTGTCGAGCTTTTGCGCGGTCGTGAAGCCGCGCATCCCGCGCTCGATCAGGAACGCGGTCATGCAGCGGCTGCCGGCATCTTTTCCGGCGGTGCGCATGTACACGATCAGCACATCGGCCTCGGGGCCGTTGGTGATCCACATCTTGTTGCCGTTGGCCACCCACACGCCATCGTTCAATACGGCGCGGCAGCTCATCGAGCCCACCACGTCCGAGCCGGCGCCCGGCTCGCTCATCGCCAGCGCGCCTTTCCACTCACCCGCGCACAGCTTGGGCAGGTATTTCGCACGCTGCGCGGGGTTGCCGTTGGTGAACAGATTTTGCACGCACAGATTGGAGTGCGCGCCATAGCTCAGGCCGACCGAACCGGAGGCGCGGGAGATTTCCTCCATCGCCACCAGGTGCGCGAGGTAGCCCATCTCCGAGCCGCCGAACTGCGCCGGCAAGGTGATGCCGAGCAAGCCCATGCCGCCGAGTTTTTCCCACAGATCGGCGGGGAACCGGTTGTCGTGGTCGATCTGTGCCGCGCGCGGTGCGATTTCCGCATCCGCGAACCGACGCACTGCATCGCGCAGCGCGTCGATTTCCTCACCCAGCGGGAAAGTGCGCATGTCAGCCGTGGCGCATGCGGCCGAGGAAGCGCGGCTGGCCCATGTTGGGCAGCTTGACACGGCCGATCAGATCGATGCGCTCCTCGGCCATGCGGTCGGCGGCCTTGTAGGTCGGGATGCCATCGCGCTTGGCGATCTGGAAGATCTTGCCGAGGTTGTAGTAGATCGTGCGCATCATGCGCATGGCGCGTTCGCGGTTGTAGCCGTCGATCTCCAGCGAGACGTTCATCACGCCGCCGGCGTTGACCGCGTAATCGGGCGCGTACAGGATGCCGCGCTTCTCCACTTCGTCGCCGATGGCGTCGTTGGCGAGCTGGTTGTTGGCCGCGCCGCAGATGATCTTGCACTTCAGGCGCGGCAGCGTGGCCTCGTTGACGGTGCCGCCCAGCGCGCACGGCGAGTAGACGTCGGCATCGGTCTCGTAGATGTGGTCCAGCGGCACCGCTTCGGCGCCGTATTCGGACACCGCCTGATCGACCAGCTTCTGGTTGATGTCGGTGACGTACACCTTGGCGCCTTGCTCGCGCAGCAGCTTGATGAAGTGCATGCCGACGTGGCCAGCGCCCTGCACCGCGTAGGTGTGTTTGCCCACTTCCTCGTGGCCGAACTTGACCTGCAGGGCGGCCATCAGGCCCTGCAACGCGCCGTAGGCGGTGAACGGGGAAGGGTCGCCGGAACCGCCGTGCACCTGATGCACGCCGGTGACGTAGTCGGTCTCGCGGAACACGTATTCCATGTCGTTGACGTCGATGCCGACGTCCTCGGCGGTGATGTAGCGACCGCCCAGCGAGTTGACGAATCGACCGAACGCGCGGAACAGTGCCTCGGACTTGTCCTTGCTCGGGTCGCCCCAGATCACCGCCTTGCCGCCGCCCAGATTCAGCCCGGCCACCGCGTTCTTGTAGGTCATGCCGCGCGACAGCCGCAGCACGTCGTTCAACGCTTCCTGCTCGCTGGCGTACGGCCACATGCGCAGGCCGCCCAGCGCAGGGCCGAGCACCGAGTTGTGGATCGCGATGATGGCCTTCAGGCCGGCATCGGCGTTGTGGCAGAAAACGACTTCCTCGTGGCCGTAGGTGGCGAGGGTTTGGAAAATCATTGCGGGCTCCGGTGGTGACGGCGATGTTGGGCAGCCGCGGTGGCTGCCGATCCCGTCGTGCCGACGGGAAGCCGTCTATTTTAGCCCAGCCCGGGCCGGCGCGTCGCAGCGGCGTCAGCCGGGTCGCCAATGCCCCTGTTCGAAACGCCACAGCCCGTTGCTTTCCTTGCGCCACATCGCCGGCACCCAATGCTGGCCGGGTCGGGCCGGGGTGAAATGGCCGTCGACCCAGACGTGCCGTCGATCGGACGCGTCCCAACGGTAGTACCCCGGCTCCCAGACGTATCCGGCGCGTTCGCGTACGTGTTCTGGCCGGGGCGTTGGCGGCGGTACCCCGGTTTCGACGACCACGTCGTGCGTTGCGCTCGCCGGCGAAGAGCAGGCCGCCAGTCCGCTGGCGAGCCCGACCAAAAGCGGCCAGAACAGGCGGTGACGGTGCATGGGCGGGCTCCTTGCGACCACTGCCGACCAGTGTGCGCCGGGCGATCTTACGCCACCCTTTAGCCTCAGGAAACGCTGATTTATCAACGTTCTCCGCACGCCATGGGTGGCGCTCGCCGACAAATCCAGGATGGATTTGTCCAGCGATTCCCTCAGAACGATCGTGCCCGGTGTTCACGAATCCAGCAGGTGGACAGCCACTTTTCGCCGGCCAGCACCGGCACTCCGGCGTGCAGGCTGGCCGGGTCGGGCTTGCCATCGGCCGTGAGGTTGGCGAACGTCACCGCCCGCCCGCGTTGCGGGTTCACGCTGACACCGCGCTCGGGGAAATCGGTCTGGCCACCCCGTACCACTTCGTTGAGGTACACGCACACGGTGGAATGGCGCTGCCCGCCGGGCTGGCGGAGTTGCGGCGCGGAAGGCATGAAGTAGTCGCGATGCGGGCGGTATTGCTCGCCGACGCCGTAGTGCAACAACGTCAATGGCTCGCACTGTGCCAGTTCGAAGCCGCAAAGGCCCGACAGGCGGTGCTGCAGCAGGCGGATGCCCAGATCCTCCAGCGTCGGGGTGAAGCTCATGCCCTGGCTGGTGCGCAGATCGTTGGCCAGCTGCCGTCCGGTCGCCGGATCGACCACCTGCGAGCGCTCGAGGAAAGGCGCGCCGGTGTAGATCACGTATCGGCACTGCTCATCGCCGAGCAAACCGTCGAAGGTGGCGATCTGCGGTGACTGGCAATGCACGATGCGCGGGACTTGCACGGGTTCCAGCAGACGCAGACGCTCCCATGGCGGCTCGGTGTGGGTCGATGGCGGCTCGGCGCAGGCAACATATGCCGACGAGGAGGGCAACTCGACGGGTATCCCCATCGCCCGCAGTTCGCGGGCAAGGCCCAGCGCCGTCGCAGGATCGGCGACGATGCCGACGCCGGCGTGCAGGCGGTCGGCGAACAATGCGGTGCCAACCGGGTCGCGAAGTTCGCAGGCGCGTTTCAGGCAGATCGTCGCGGCGCGTTGGAGATCAGGATCGGTGCTGCATCCGAAACACAGCCCTGCCACCCGCAGGGCGGCCGGGTGACCGCGCCGTGCGCTGTCTGCCAGCAACGTATCGACCCGTGTCGGTTCGCATGGCAACAGCACGCCGCCGAGCACGATCTGCGCCAGTAGCCAGGGAGTCTCCGCGGTGCCGCCGGCACGTTCGGCACGCAGCAACAGCTGCAGTGCGCGCTGTGGATCGGCGTCACGACCGAAGCCGTGCAGGTGGACGATCGCCAGCTCGGTCAGTGCGGCCGGGTGAGCGTGCTCTGCCGCACGCTCCAGCCACTGGGTGGCGCCATCGAGGTCGTCGGTTGCGAGGTGTTCGCGGGCGCGGCGGTAGGCATCCTCGGCCGCAGCCGATGGCATCGGCGGAACAGATGGTGGAGCGGCGAAGGGAACGTCAGCCATCGGTTGCGTGCAGGAGACAAAGCAAGGTGCCGCGAAGTGTAACAAGCCACGGCGCGGGGCCCTGCGCGCGGGGCGTTACAATGCCAAGTTCGCACGCACGCCAAGCCCGGGAGAGACGATGAGCATGCCCAAGCCCGCCACCGACCGCGAGCCCGCAGCGGCCGCCGCCAGCAGCCCGCTGCGCTTCGTCACCGCCGCCAGCTTGTTCGACGGCCACGACGCGGCGATCAACATCATGCGTCGACTGATCCAGGCGCAGGGCGTGGAAGTGATCCACCTCGGTCACAACCGCAGCGTCGAAGACGTGGTGCGCGCGGCCTTGCAGGAGGACGCCGACGCCATCGCGCTGTCGAGCTATCAGGGCGGCCACGTCGAATACTTCAAGTACATGGTGGACATGCTGCGCGAGCGTGGCGCATCGCACATCCGCGTGTTTGGCGGCGGCGGCGGCACCATCACGCCCGAGGAGATCCGCGAGCTGGAAGCGTACGGCGTCGAGCGCATCTACCACCCCAACGATGGCATGAAGATGGGGCTGGTGGAGATGATCGGGGATGTGGTGCGCCGCGCGGGCGCGAGCCGTGAGCGGACAGCGGTGAGCGGTGAGCGGACAAACGATGCAGTTGCCACCGACGACGAGATTGCGATTGGCCGCGTGCTGAGCAATATCGAGGATGGCGTTTATCCGGAATCCGAATTGGTGACATGGCGTCGGAAGTGGACGAAGTCGGGCGCGATTCCGCTCACCGCCCACCGCTCACCGCTGCCTCCCGTGATCGGCATCACCGGCACCGGTGGCGCCGGCAAATCTTCGGTCACCGACGAACTGCTCAATCGCTTCCTCGCCAGCTTCCCGAAGATGCGCGTGGCGGTGATCTCGGTCGACCCCACCCGCCGGCGCAGCGGCGGCGCACTGCTGGGCGATCGCATCCGCATGAACTCGCTGCGCAGTCACCGCGTGTACATGCGCTCGATGGCCACCCGGCGCCAGCACGTGGCGACCAACGCGGTGCTCAAGGACTGCATCGGCTT
Source organism: Pseudomonadota bacterium (assembly GCA_018241125.1). Classification (GTDB taxonomy): domain Bacteria; phylum Pseudomonadota; class Gammaproteobacteria; order Xanthomonadales; family Xanthomonadaceae; genus SZAS-103. The sequence goes on from JAFEEL010000007.1 coordinate 39,977, forward strand.
TCTGAAGTCACTGGGGTTCGATCTGGTGATCGTGGAAACCGCCGGCATCGGCCAGTCCGATTCGGAGATCGTGGATCTGGTCGATTTCCCGGTGTACGTGATGACCTCCGATTACGGTGCGGCCAGCCAGCTCGAAAAGATCGACATGCTCGATTTCGCGCAGTTGATCGTGCTCAACAAATATGACCGCCGCGGCGCCGAGGACGCGCTGCGCGACGTGCGCAAGCAATGGAAGCGCAACCACACCGCGTTCAAGACCGCCGACGAAGACGTGCCGGTGTACCCGACCATCGCCAGCCAGTTCAACGACCCCGGCATCAGCTGGATGTTCGTGAACCTGTGCCGGTTGTTGCGGGAGAAGCTGGGAGCAGGTAGCAGGGAGCAGGGAGCAGATGCAGCAGGGAGTACGGCAGTTGGTGCAAAGACTCCGCACTGCGATTTTCGTCCGCATCTGGACACCACGCTCAAGGAGCCGCGCGCGACCGTGCTGATTCCCGGCGCGCGGGTGCGCTACCTGGCGGAGATCGCCGAGCAGGGCCGGGCAATCAACAACGGTATTGGCAGGCAGGCCGAAGCGGCCGATCGCGCGCAGGCGTTCTGGCAGGCGCTGCATGAGTTGCGCGATCCGATGTTGCCCAAGCAACTCGCACTCTACGAGTCCGAAGCCCTTCTCCCTCCGGGAGAAGGTGCCCGAAGGGCGGATGAGGGGTTGCAATCCGGGAACGTCTCCCGTGCTTCGGCCCCTCACCCCAACCCCTCTCCCGAGGGGAGAGGGGCTCCCGCTGAAGACCGCACCCTGCTGACGCTGCGTCAGCGCTACAACGACGCCGTGCAGTCGCTGTCGAGCGAGTCGCTCAAGCTGCTGCGGCAGTGGCCGGAACGGCTCAAGTCCATCGTCGAGGACGTGACCGAATATCAAGTCCGCGGCAAAACCATCCGCGTCGAAAACTATCGGGAATCGCTCAGTCACCAGAAGGTGCCCAAGATCGCTGCGCCCACGTACAAGAGCTGGGGCGAGCTGTTGACCTTCCTCGGCAAGGAAAATCTGCCCGGCAGTTATCCCTACACCGGCGGGGTGTATCCGTATCGTCGCACCGGCGAAGACCCGATCCGCATGTTTGCCGGCGAGGGCACGCCAGAACGCACCAATCGCCGCTTCCACTACCTTTCGCAGGGCCTTCCTGCCGCGCGGCTTTCGACCGCGTTCGATTCGGTCACGCTGTACGGCGAGGACCCGGCGCCGCGCCCGGACATCTACGGCAAGATCGGCAACTCGGGCGTCAACATCCCCACGCTGGACGACATGAAGAAGCTCTATTCGGGCTTCGATCTGTGCGCGCCGATGACCTCGGTATCGATGACCATCAACGGCCCGGCGCCGATCATCCTGGCGATGTTCGTCAATACCGCCATCGACCAGCAGGTGGAAAAGTACCTGAAGGAAGACCCGGCGCGTTGGGCCGCCGCGCAGCAACAGATCGAAGCCTTCTTCTCCGGGCGCGAGCGGCCGCGCTACCACGGCGATCTGCCGGCCGGAAACGATGGCCTCGGTCTGGCCTTCCTCGGCATGACCGGCGAGCAACTGGTCGATACGCCGACCTACGCGAAGATCAAGGCGCACACGCTGTCCACGGTGCGCGGCACCGTGCAGGCCGACATCCTGAAAGAGGACCAGGCGCAAAACACCTGCATCTTCAGCACCGAGTTCGCTCTGCGCATGATGGGCGACATCCAGCAGTATTTCGTCGAGCACAAGGTGCGCAACTTCTACTCGGTGTCGATCTCGGGTTACCACATCGCCGAGGCCGGGGCGAACCCGATCAGCCAGCTCGCCTTCACGCTGTCCAATGGCTTCACCATCGTCGAGTACTACCTCGCGCGCGGGATGCAGATCGACGACTTCGCGCCGAACCTGTCGTTCTTCTTCAGCAATGGCATGGATCCGGAATACACCGCCATCGGCCGCGTGGCGCGGCGCATCTGGGCGCGCGCGATGCGCGAGCGCTACGGCGCCAACGAGCGCAGCCAGATGCTCAAGTACCACATCCAGACTTCCGGTCGCTCGCTGCACGCGCAGGAAATCCAGTTCAACGACATCCGCACCACCTTGCAGGCGTTGTACGCGCTGTTCGACAACTGCAACTCGCTGCACACCAATGCCTACGATGAAGCCATCACCACGCCGACCGAAGAAAGCGTGCGCCGCGCGGTGGCGATCCAGATGATCATCAACAAGGAGCTGGGCCTGAACTTCTGCGAGAACCCGTGGCAGGGCAGCTTCGCGGTGGAATACCTCACCGATCTGGTGGAAGAGGCGGTGTACAAGGAGTTCGAGGCGATTTCCGAACGCGGTGGCGTACTCGGGGCGATGGACACCATGTATCAGCGCGGCAAGATTCAAGAGGAATCGCTGTACTACGAACACAAGAAGCACGACGGCTCGTTGCCGCTGGTCGGCGTCAACACCTTCCTGCCCAAGGAGCACGGCGGTGAGATCGCCACCCAGATCGAGCTGATCCGTTCGACGGAAGGCGAAAAATCGCAGCAGATCGCCAACGTGCGTGGTTGGCAGGCGGGCCGAAACCTGCTCGCGCCGACCGGCGAGACCGAGCACGGGCACACTGCCGACAGCGACGAAGTGGTCGAACCCGATGCCCACGACGGGCACGGCTTGGCGTGGTTGCAAGCCGTTGCACGCGAGCGTCGCAACGTGTTCGAAGCGCTGATCGAGGCGGTGAAGACCCACAGCCTCGGCCAGATCAGCCACGCGCTGTACGACGTGGGCGGCGAATATCGGCGCAACATGTGAACGCGCACCCGACCGGCGCCAGCAAGGGGGCCAACGCGGCCATGCATGATCCGTATCCGCCAGGAACGCCGGGCCAGCCGTGGGGCGACGCCGAGAAGGTGCGCTGGCGGCAGGGACTGCGCAAGCAACGTTCGTACAGTGAAGACGTATTGACGCGGATCGAAGCCCTGCGCGGCACGCTGGACGTGACCCGATACGGGCAGTTGGATTACCCGCCGGATGGTCGCTTTTCCTTGCACGCGATCGCCAGCCGTGATTGGGACGAGCGTCGGCCCTTGGCGCTGGTGACCGGCGGCGTGCATGGCTACGAAACCAGCGGTGTGCGTGGCGCGCTGGAGTTCGTCGAGCAGCGCCTCGGTGAATATCTGGGTCGCGTCGACGTGTTGGTGGTTGCGTGCGTGAGCCCGTGGGCGTATGAGCGGATCCAGCGCTGGAACCCGTTCGCGCTCGACCCGAACCGGTCTTTCATCGGCGCGGGCCAAACACCCGAAGCGGCGGCGTTGACGCGCCTGATCGCGCCAATCCGCGAGCGCTTCACGATGCACATCGACTTGCACGAAACCACCGACAGCGACGAATCGGAATTCCGCCCGGCGCTGGCCGCGCGCGATGGCCTGGTTTTCGAGCCGGGAATCGTCCCCGATGGGTTCTACCTCGTGGACGACAGCCAGCACCCGTGCCCGGCCTTCCAGGAGGCCGTCATCGCTGCCGTCGAGAAGGTCACCCACATCGCGCCGGCCGATGCGCGCGGCCAGATTATCGGCTCGCCGGTGGTGGCGCGTGGCGTGATCGGTTATCCCCTGCGTGAGCTGGGCCTGTGCGCTGGCCTGAGCGCTGCGCGGTATCGGACCACCACCGAGGTGTATCCGGACAGCCCGCAGGCCAGCCCGGAGCAATGCGATCGGGCGCAAGCTGCGGCCGTGTGCGCGGCGCTCGATTACGTGCTGGCACTTCCGGATCGCGGTCGGGATCGCTGAGCGCTCAGACCAGCCCTTGCTCGGTGGCGCGTGCGCCGGACGAATGCAGGCGCCGCACGGAATCCTGTACCGCTTCGATGAGGTTGCGTGGCCGGATGGGCTTGAACAGGAAGTCGTCGCCGCCGGCGTTGATTGCCTCCAGCCGCGAATCCGGGTCGCTCTCGCCGGACAAGAACACCACCGGGATGCGTGCGAACTGCGGATCGGCGCGCAGCAGCATCGTCACTTCCACGCCATTGGCCAAGGGCATGTGCAGATCCATCAGCACCAGATCGGTGCGCTCGGAAGCCAGCGCCTGCGCCACCCGCAGCGGATCGTGTTCCACCCGGACATGCATGCCGGCGCGTTCGAGCACCGCCTGCGCGAACAGCGCATCGGCGCGCTGATCGTCCACGATCAGCACGCTTGCCGGCTCGGCGTCGGCCGGCGCATACAGGGCTTCGAGGCGGTCGGCCACCGTATCGAGGTCGAATGGCGGAAACAGCACCACGTCGGCGCCGGCCCGATGCGCCGCGCGGCGCACGTCCAGGTCGTCATGCGCCGCCAGCACCACCATGCGGATGTGCCGCGGTGGCTGTGAGTGCTGCTGGGCGTCGCGGCGCAGCGCGCCGACGATGGCCAGGCGGGCCACGTGCGAGGCATCGACCAGCAGCATGTGCGGGGTCATGCAGGTGAGCAACTCGGACAGCTCGTCGATGTCCTCGACCTGTTCCACCGCGTGGCCGTCGGCTTCGAGTCGATCACCCAGCGCACGCGCGAAGTCGTTGCCGTCGCTGAGATGGAAGATGCGCCGCATGCCGGCAGCACCGAGGGATTCGAGTTCGCCGACCGCATCCAGATCCGGCACGTCGACACTCGCCACGCCAGGGGCCGCGAGCGCGCCGGTCGCCAGTGCAGCGGTCGCGGCTGGCGAACCTGCGTCCGCCGCGGGGTCGAGCGGCTCGGATGCCGGATCGGTGGCGGCGGATGTGGCCGGTGCGGTGAGCGCATCGGGTGCCGATGGGCAGTGCGTGCTGGCCACTTCGGCAGGTACCTGGCAACCGCTTGCATCCGTTGGCTCGGCCGGAGCAAGCGATTCCTGCCGGTTGGCCTCCGGGTGTGGCGTGCCAATGGAATCCTCGGCCGCGCTCGTGGGCGTTTCCACGGGGCCGGTGGGCGTGACGGCGCCGTGCGACGGATCGGCGGCAGGTGCAGCCACGTCTTCGGCGGGCGGGGTCAGACAACCGCCAAGCGAGGGCGGGGCAGGGGTTGGTTTGATGGCATCCGGCGCAACGCTTGCTTCCGCATCGAGCCGGGGCGCTGCGGCGGGAGTCGCAGCAGGCATGGTCGGCAACGAACGCAGCACCGCTCCAAGCAGTGCAAACAGGCCTTCGACCTGCCTGGGATCGGGCGCGCGCATGGATGCCGTGTGCTCACCGACCCGGTGCGCCAGCGCCAGCAAGGCCGTGCGGGTATCGGTCAGGTCGTAGGTTGCGCTGGCGTCGGCCAGGCGCTGGGCATCGCCGGCGAGCACGCCCATACCCTTGGGGTCCCAACCGGCGAAGCGGTAACGCAGGATGCGCCGTTCGAAATCAGCGATTCGTTTTGGCAAATAACGCAAGAATGCCTGCCGGTTTTGTTCCTGCTGCGTCGGCAGCCCACCATGTTCGATCATCGCGTGTTCCGGCAAGTTCATGGGCGGGCGTGCAAGGCCTCGCTCCGCATGGTGCCACTGTACGGCAAGCGGCGTGCGCTCGTCATCACGCCGGCGGTCGGCGCGCACCCGGCGCGCTCGCGTCCGGCGCCTGTGCCTGAGCGGTTGCCGCGTTCCGGACGCGCACGCAGTTGCGGCCATCGCCCTTGGCCTTGTACAGCGCCATGTCGGCATCGCGCAGCAGACGACGGGTGTCGTCGGCGTTACGGATTTCCATGCTGGCCACGCCGGCGCTGATGGTCACGCGGCGAATCTCGCCGGTTCCGGGGATGGCGATGTCGCTGGCGGCCACCGATTGCCGGTAGCAGTCGGCGATCTGCGCGGCGGCGGTGCAGTCGGTTGCGTGCAGCAGGCAAGCGAACTCCTCGCCGCCGTAGCGCGCCACCACTGCGCTGTCGGGCGTGCACTGCCCCAGTGCCGCGGCCACCACGCGCAGCGCTTCGTCGCCCGCCGGGTGGCCCCATGTGTCGTTGAAGCCCTTGAAATGATCCACGTCGATGAAAATCAGCGCGGTCGGCTCGGTTCCGGTCGTCGGCGGGCACTCGTCGAGGCGCTCCAGCAGGCGGCGGCGGTTCGCCAGACCGGTCAAGGCGTCGGTATTGGACAGCGCCAGCAAACGCGCGTTGGCGGCGTTGAGCTGCACGGTGCGCTCGGCGACGTGGCGCTCGAGCTCGGCTCGATGTGCGCGCAGCCGCCGCGTGCGCCCCATGGCCACGCCGTAGCCGAGCAGCAGCAGCAGCACGCCGGCACCCGCCCACGCCCAGCGCTCCTGCCACCAGTGGGCATCCACGGTCAGTGTCAGGTCGATGGGCGTGCTCAGGTTGCCGGCGTAATCGCGGCCCTCGATGCGCAACGTGTAGTCCCCCGGCGGCAGAGCATTGAAGGTGCGCGATGTGCTGGCGTCCCACTCGCCGGGCGCGGGGTCGTAGCCGATCAGCTGCGTGCGGAAGCGCGAATCGCTCTCACGGTTCCACGACAGCAAGCCGTAGCTGACTCTGGTTTCGCGAGCGCCCGCGGGCACGACGATGCGGTCGGGGTTGCTGTCCCGGCCATCGATGAGCACGCCGGTGACGCGCAGCGGCTTGACCTCGGTATCGATGGCCTGTGCGTGCGGGTCGTACACGGTCAGGCCGTCGAGCATGCCGACCCAATAGCGATCATGGGCGTCGATGAACTGCGCATTGACGTTGCACTCGTCGTGCAACATCCCGTCGGCGCGGGTGAAGACCCGCGAACGATAGGCCTCGCCGACGGGCGTGAGTTGTTGCACGCCATTGTTGCTGCACAGGTAGATGCGCCCGCGCGAATCGCGCAGGGCGCCGTAAACGGTGGAGTTGGGCGGCGCGGGCAGATCGGCCGACAGCGGCCTGGGATGCGTCGGGTCACTGACGTCCACGCGCATGATCCCGTCGTCGCCGGTGCCGATCCAGAGGATCGGGCGGCCTTGGCCGTCGTCGATCCGGTTTATCCCCAGCAGATCCGAGCTGGGGAATCCGTCGGCACGCCCGAACAACACCCAGCGCTTGCCGTCGAAACGCACCAATCCCCGATTGCTCGATGCCCACAGCCAGTGGTGGCCGCTGGAATCGATCTGGTCGAGCAGACCGAACACGCGCCACATCACCCCGGCAGCGGGCAACTGCACCGCCTCCCAGACGCCATCGCGGCGCACGTGGATGCCGTCCAGTCGGGTACCGACCCAGAGTTCGTCGTGGCCCTCGAAGCGGCGTTCGAGGACGACCTGCACCGCGCTTTGCGACTGCTTGGGCCACGGTGTGGGCACGATCTGGAAACGCGGGCCGCTGGCGCCGTCGGTCTCGCGCGCCAGTTCGCCTCCGACCAGCCCTACCCACAATCCGAGACCGTCCGCGGCCGGCTTCAGCGAGCGCAGCCCTACGGCTGGCAGCGAGCCATCGGCTTGCGAAAACGTGCGCCAACGGCCGTGTTCGTACAGCCCCAGGCCGGCATCGACGGTACCTGCCCACAGCCGCTCGTTGCCGGCCGAATCGGTCTGCAAGACGGTGGCAAACACGCCGTTCGAGCGATCGCCCAGCAGCGACGCGGTGGTCCAGGCGCTGCCGGACGGCAGGACCCGGGCGACGCCGCCTTCGGTGGCGATCCACAACACATCGGTGCCGCCGGGGCTGCGCCAGACGTTCAAGCCGCGGATGGCGTCGGAGGGCAGGCCGTGGCGGCGGTCGAATACCTGCAGGTTGTCGCCGTGCAGGCGCACCAGCCCGGCGCGCGTTCCGGCCCAGATCGTCTGCTCGCCGTTGGCCGCCCGTGAATGGGCGATCGCGAAGATCTCCTCGCTGGGCATGCCCTCATGCAAGCGCCAGCTCTTCACGCCGCTGGCGTCCAGGCGCAACAGGCCGACGCTGTAGGCGGCGACCCATAGATGTTCGCCGCTGGGGTCTTGCGTGGTCAGCAGCTGATTGATCGGCGCAGCCGCCAACTCGGACTCGCGCCAAGGCTTCCAGTCGGTCGTGCCGTCGTCGCGAAACCACAGACCGTCGTCGCTGCCGATCCATTGCCGACGGCTACCGCCGAGGGTCGTGGTCTGCGCCATCGCACCCAGCGGAATCCGCGGCAGGCTGGCGTTGCCCGGATCGGGCTGCCAGTGTCCGTCGCGGTAGAACATCAGCCCGTGATCCCAGGTCAGCGCCCACAAGGTGTGGTGCCCGGTGGCATCGGTGGTTTCGAAAAAGTTGCGGATTTGCTGTGAGGGCAGCCCGTCCGCGCGCGTCTGCACATGCCAGTGTGCGCCATCCCAACGCGCCAGCCCGTTGCTGCGCAGGCCCGCCCAGAGCGTCCCGTCGTGATCGACCCACAGGGCGTTCACCTCGTGCGCCATGGCCGGATCGGTCGGGCCCGACCAGCGGTGTCCGTCGTAGCGATACACGCCGTTGGGTGTGGCCGCCCAGACGTAGCCCAGACGACCGGTGGCCACTTGGGTGACCACCGCCTCGGGCAGACCGTCGCGCGCGGTGAAGGTGGTGAAGGCGGGCGCGCCCAGATCCTGCAAATCCAGTGGCTGCGCGGCGATCGGTGAAGGCGCTGCGAGTCCCGCCGCGATCGGCAGCAACAAGCACGCCAGCCAGCGCCGCCAGAAGTTCATGCCAGAACCCGCTCCCCCTTGGCAGCGAGTATGCCGCAAGCCGGGCCGCTACGCTGCGGGGGAGGGGGCGACGAAAGCTCCCGGCGCGGGCACCCGTGGGCGACTGCGCTCAGCCCCACTCACCGTTGAGCATGCCGTTGAGGTCGTCGGCGTGTTCTTCCTCCATCGCCAAGATGCCTTCGAGCATGCGCCGGGTGGTCGGATCGTGTTCGCCGGTGAAGGCGATCATCTCGCGGTAGCTGTCGATGGCGATGCGCTCGGCGACGAGGTTCTCGCGGATCATGTCGCGCAAGTCCTTGCCCTTGACGTATTCGGCGTGGCTGCGTGCGGTCAGGCCGGCAGGATCCATGTCCGGGTCGCCGTTGAGCTGCACCATGCGCGTGGCGATCTGGTCGGCGTGCGCTTGTTCTTCATTGGCGTGCACGAGGAACTCGGCGGCCACCGCGTCGGCGTGGATGCCGCTGGCGATGAAGTGGTGGTAGCGATAGCGCAGCACGCACACGATCTCGGTGGCCAGCGCCTCGCCGAGCAGCTTGAGGATGGTTTGCCGATCGCCGCTGTAGCCGGGCGTGACCGCGCCATTCTCGATGTGCTTGCGCGCGCGCTCGCGCAGGGTCTTGATGTCGGACAGGAAGGGCTGCTCGGCCGCTTCGAGCTTGACGCCTTTGGGTTTGTTGTGGGCCATGTGGTTGCTCCGGTCGTGCAAGGAAGGGTGTTGGGTCAGGCCAACGCGGCCAGCAGGTGTTCGGCGGAAGACACGCGGTATTCGCCCGGGCCTTCGATGAACAACTGCTTGACTACGCCGTCGTCGGCATACAAGGAAAAACGCTTGCTGCGCTTGCCCAGGCCGAAGGCGCTGGCGTCCATCTCCAGCCCGAGTGCGGCCGTGAAGGTGCCGTTGCCGTCGGCCAGCATCATCAGGTCGGCGGGCACGTCCTGCTGTCTGGCCCAAGCGCCCATCACGAAGGGATCGTTCACCGCCATGCACGCCACCGCGATGCCGCGTTCGCGGAAAGCGTCCATGTGGCGTACGAAACTGGGCAGGTGTTTGGCCGAACACGTCGGCGTGAACGCGCCGGGGACGGCGAACAACGCCACCTTCCTGCCGGCGAAAATTTCCCGCGTATCCATCGCCTGCACGCCATCGCGCAGGACGTTCACCACGGTGTGAGGCAAGCGGTCGCCGACGGCGATGGTCACGGGCGGCCTCCTGGTGGCGGGTTCCCAGTGTAGCGCGCTGCGCGGGCGCCGGTGCCCCTTGAAGTGCGTGCGCCAATCCCCACATCTCGGACACGGGCGGCGCTGCCGCCCACCGCCAGATCAGGAGACGACAAATGAACGTCAATCGTTACGCACAGGCGCTGCGCCCGTGGGGCGCGGTCGGATTCAATGATGAGATGAAGCAGGTGTTCGACAAGTTCTTCGGCGAGGTCGACGGCGAGTCCAACGTGGTCACCAGCCAGTGGGCGCCGCGCGTGGACATCAAGGAAGAAGCCGATCGCTTCGTGATCTTCGCCGACATCCCCGGCGTGGAGCCCAAGGACATCGAGATCCACATGGACAAAGGCGTCCTCACGTTGAAGGGCGAGCGCAGTTCCGAGAGCACGCATCAATCCGATCGCTACTCGCGCGTCGAGCGCGCGCACGGAGCCTTCTACCGCCGCTTCGCGCTGCCCGACAGCGCCAACGCCGAAGGGATCGCGGCGACCGGCAAGCACGGCGTGCTGGAAATCAGCATTCCGAAAAAGCCCGAGACCACGCCGCGACGGATTCAGGTGAGCTGACCGGCTGACGGGAGCACGCAGGCACGCCGACGGATCGTCGGGCAGGGCGTGCGCGATGCCAACACTTGCGGCACCATGACGGCCTGCGGCGTTTTCGCAGGCCGTCCTCGTTTCGAGGGGGAACGATGGAATTCAAGGACTACTACAAGATCCTCGGCGTCGAGGCGGGCGCCGGCGAGGCCGAGGTCAAGGCCGCGTATCGTCGGCTGGCGCGCAAGTACCACCCGGACGTGAGCAAGGAGGCCGGTGCCGAAGATAAATTCAAGGCCGTCAACGAGGCCTACGAGGTGCTGCGCGACACCCAGAAGCGCGCCGCCTACGACCAGTTGCGCACACAGGGCTACAAGCCCGGCGAGGAGTTCCGGCCGCCCCCGGATTTCGGCAACTGGCAGCAGAATCATGGCGGTCGCGAGTTCCGTTTCGACTTCGGCGATGATGCGGCTGGCGGACGCGGTGGGTTTTCCGATTTCTTCGAATCGCTGTTCGGTGGGCGCGGTCGCGCGCGCGGTGCCGGTGCCGATTTCGCGCAGGCCGGTGCTGGCGCCGATGCCGCGCTGGGTTCGGCGCAGGCGTTGCGTGCCAAGCTGTTGGTGCCGCTGGAGACGGTGTTCGCCGGTGGCAGCCATCGCATCCAGGTGGATGATCGCGTGCTCGACGTGAAGATCCCGGCGGGCGTCAAGCCGGGGCAGGTGATTCGCCTGGCGGGGCAGGGCGCGAAGGGCCGCCGTGGGGCCGGCGATCTGCTACTGGAGATCGACTACGCGCCGCATCCGCAGTTCGAGGTCGACGGCGCCAACATTCTCTACGTGCTGCCGCTGGCGCCGTGGGAAGCGGCGTTGGGTGCCAAGGTCAGCGTGCCCACGCTGGGCGGCGCGGTGGAGTTGAAGATTCCGGCCAACAGCGATACCGGGCGCAAGTTGCGCTTGAAGGGCCGCGGCTTGCCGGACAAACCCGGCGCGGGCGACCAACTCGTCGAGATCGAAATACACACGCCCAAAGCGGACACCGACGCGCAGCGGGAGCTGTACCGCAAGATGGCCAAGACGTTCGCCTTCGACCCGCGCGCGGCGTGAGTTGCGCCCAGCCGGTGGTGGAGCCAGCCCGCGACGTTGTCGGGTCGCGTTCGAGGGTGTTCAGCCGCCGACCATGCCCTTGATGGCTTCTTGCAACTCGGCTTCGGTAAAGGGCTTGGTGATGTAGGCCTTGGCGCCTTGGCGCATGCCCCAGGCCTTGTCGGTTTCCTGATCCTTGGTGGTGACCAGGATCACCGGGATGTGCGAGGTGGTGGATTCCTTGGAAATCTGCCGGGTGGCCTGGAATCCGTTGAGGTTGGGCATCACCACGTCCATCAAGATCAGATCGGGCACGTGCTTCTTGGCCGCCGCCACGCCGGCCGAGCCGTCTTCGGCAGTGAACACCGTATGCCCCATCGATTCGACGATCCGCTTCATGCCCATCAACTGGGACGGGGAATCGTCAACGATCAAGATGCGCGCCATGGGAAGCCCCTGTGGTAGCCGATGGCCCATTGTAATCGCGCGCGGGGCCTTGTCCACCGGCAAATTCGGCCGCTGGTCGGGCGATCACAGGCACACCGCGCGGCCCGTCACACTTGTACGAGCGTGCGTCCGAACGAGGCACCGGCGAGCATGCCCGTGAAAACGTCCGCAAGGCCGCCCAGATCCACCGTGCGGGTGCAGATCGCGTCCAGATGCGCCGGCTTCCACGCCCCGCCCAGGCGTTCCCAGACCGCCTGCCGCTGCGCCTGCGGCGGGGTGGTGGTGGCCACGCCCAGCAGCGACACCCCGCGCAGGATCAGCGGCATCACCGTGGTCGAAAGTTCATGGCTGGCCGCCAGCCCGCACACCGCGATATTGCCGTAGGGCGATGTCGTTCGCGTCAGGCCGGCCAGCATTTCGCCGCCGACGGTATCCACCGCGCCGCCCCAGATCGCCGCTTCCAGTGGTCGCTGGCCGGTTGCAAGCTGGTGCCGGTCGATCACCTTGCGCGCGCCCACGCGCTGCAGGAAGCCGGCGCGCTCGGGCTTTCCGGAGATCGCGTGCACCTCGTAGCCGGCGCGGGTCAGGATGTCCACCGCCAGCATGCCCACGCCACCAGTGGCGCCGGTCACTGCAATCGGGCCCTGTTCCGGGCGCTGGTGGTTTTCCTGCATGCGCAGCAGCGCCAAGCCGGCGGTAAAACCGGCGGTGCCCAGGATCATCGCCTCGCGCAGATCCAACCCAGCCGGCAGATGCACGGTGCTGTCCGCTTCCAGCCGCGCATATTGCGCGTAGCCTCCGTCGCGGGTTTCCGAAAGCCACGCGCCGCAGCACAGCACGCCATCGCCTTCGCGAAAGCGTGCGTCGCTCGATGCCACCACGTGCCCGGCGACATCGATGCCGCCGACCAGCGGGAAGCGCCTGAGGATGCGGCCCTTGCCGGTTCCGGCCAGCGCGTCCTTGTAGTTGACCGACGAATACGCCACTTGCACGACCAGTTCGCCGGCAGTGAGCTCGTCGAGGGAAACCTCCTGGATGCCGGCGCGGTGGAGGCGGTTTTCCTCGTGGATGCGGAAGGCGCGGAAGCGGGCGGGGATGGGCATGCGCAAGCGTCCTGATGGCAAAGCGCCAGCATAGCCGCACACATCGGTCATGGCATGCCGCGCACCGGCGTGCGCGCGAGTGGATCGACCCAGGCCGTGGTGGAAACGAAACAGGCGGCCGTGGCCGCCTGTTTCGATGCCGCGTTGGCGCCTGGCTTACGGTTTGGCCGGTTCGGAGGTCAGGCCGTGCTTTTGCAGATACGGCTCGACGCTCGGCTCGGCGCCGCGGAAGTCCATCCACAGGTCGTGGGCGTCCTTGGTGCCGCCGCGCGAGAGCACGGTGTCCTCGAAGTGCTGGCCGTTTTCGCGGGTCATGCCGCCGTGGGCGTTGAAATAAGCGAACGCATCTTGCGCCAGCACCGCCGTCCACAGGTACGCGTAATAACCAGCCGCATAGCCGTTGCCCCAGATGTGCTGGAAGTAGGTGCTGCGGTAGCGCGGCGGCACTTGCGGCACATCCACGCCGTACTTCTTGAGCGCATCGACCTCGAAGCTGTCGGCGTTCTGCAGCGGCGCATCGGCCGGGATCTGGTGCCAGGCCATGTCGAGCAGGGCGGCCTCCACGTATTCCAGCGTGTCGTAGCCCTGGTTGAAGGTGGCCGACTTCTTGATCTTGGCGACCAGTTCGGCCGGCATCGGCGCGCCAGTCTGGTAGTTCTTGGCGTAGTTGGCGAACACCGTCGGCTCCAGCGCCCAGTTCTCGTTGAACTGCGAGGGGAACTCGACGAAATCGCGTGGGGTGGCGGCGCCTGAGAACATCGGGTATTCGACGTTCGACAGCAGGCCATGCAGGCCGTGGCCGAACTCGTGGAACATCGTGGTCACGTCGTCGAACGAGATCAACGCCGGCTGCCCGGGCGCGGGCTTGGTGAAGTTGCATACGTTGAACACCACCGCATGCTGGCCCAGCAGCTTGCTTTGGTCGACGAACGAATCCATCCACGCGCCGCCGTGCTTGGAGTCGCGCGCGAAGTAGTCGAAATAGAACAGCGCGATCGACTTGCCGTGCGGATCGAACACTTCGAACACGCGTACGTCCGGGTTGTAGACCGGCAGGTCGTGGCGCTCCTTGAAGGTCAGGCCGTACATCTTGTTGGCGGCGAAGAACACGCCGTCCTGCAGCACGGTGTCGATCTTGAAGTACGGCTTGATCTGCGCCTCGTCGAGGTCGTACTCGGCCTTGCGCACCTGCTCGGCGTAGTACTGCCAGTCCCAGGGTTCGAGCTTGAAGGTCGGCTGGTGCGCGGCGGCCTGATCCTGATCGATCTGCTGCTGGATGCGCGCGGCCTCGGCTTGCGCCTTGGCCACCGCCGGCTTGGCCACGCGGGTCATCAGGTCGATGGCTGCCTGCGGGGTCTTGGCCATCTGGTCTTCCAGCGTGTAGGCCGCGAAGTTGTCGTAACCGAGCAGCTTGGCGCGCTCGGCGCGGATCTTGGCCACTTCGGCGATCAGGCTGCGGTTGTCGTGCGGTCCGGCGACATCGCTGCGCATGATCGAAGCGCGGTAGATCTTCTCGCGCAAGGCGCGGTTTTTCAGACTCGACAGCACCGGTTGGGTGGTGGTGTTCTGCAGCGGGAACAGGTACTTGCCATCCATCCCGCGCGCTTTGGCGGCAGCGGAGGCCGCAGCGATGTCGGCATCGGACAGGCCGTCGAGCTGCGCCTTGTCGTCGACCACCACCGCGCCGTCCTTGGTGGAGGCCAGCACGTTCTGCCCGAACTGGGTGAACAAAGTGGCCAGCCGCTCGTTCATGCCCTTGATGGTCTGCTTGTCGTGATCATTGAGCAGGGCGCCGTTGTGCACGAACTGGTCGTAGTACTTCTCCAGCAGGTGCTCGGATTCGGGATCCAGATGCAGTTTCGCGCGCTGGTCGTAGATCGTCTTGATGCGCGCGAACAGCTTGCCGTTGAGGGTGATGGCGTCCTGGTGCTGCGAGAGCTTGGGCGCCATGTCCGCTTCGATCTTTTCGATCGCCGGATTGGAGCTCGACTGCGAGAGCGCGAAGAACACCTTGGACACGCGGGTGAGCAACTGCCCGGAGCGCTCCATCGCCACGATGGTGTTCTGGAAGGTCGGCATCGCCTTGTTGTTGGCGATCGCGTCGATCTCCTTGCGCTGTTGCACCATGCCGGCCAGCAGCGCCGGCGCGTAGTCGGAGTCCTTGATCTTGTCGAACTGCGGCGCTTGATACTCCAGCGGACTGGGCGCGTAGAACGGGTTGGCCGAGGTGAATGCCTCGGTCTTGGCGGCGGCATGCGCCGGTGCGGCCGCGGGGGCGGCGAGGGCGTCGATGGACACGGTCAGGCTGGCGGCGATGGCGAGGGTGAGCAGGCTGGGCAGGAAACGGGCACGGGACATCGAAGGGGATCCTTGAGGTTCGTGGAAAGGGATGGCGCGGGCGACGCAGGGTCGCTGGCCGCCGGGCACAAGGCGACAGAGCATCATACCGACCGCGCCGCGGCGGGGCCATGTGACCAATGGCCTATCTTGCGAAGTCGAACGAAACAGATCCCTCGCCAACGGCCATCCATGGCCCGCTCGGGATGAAGTCATCCTGACTTCAATTCGCCTTGTGGATCGCCCGCTTGTGTACCGACAGCGCGGCCTCGTGCACGGCCTCGCTCAGTGTCGGATGGGCGTGGCAGATGCGCGCCAGATCGTCCGCCGAGCCCTTGAACTCCATCGCCACCACGCCCTCGTGCACCAGTTCGGATACGTTGGCACCGCACAGGTGCAGGCCGAGGATGCGGTCGGTGTCGGCGTGGGCAATGCACTTCACCAGCCCCGCCGGTTCGTTCATCGCCACCGCGCGACCGATCGCCGCGAACGGGAAGCTGCCGATCTTCACCGGGATGCCTTCGGCCTTGCACTGCGCCTCGGTCTTGCCGACCCAGGCGATTTCCGGCTCGGTGTAGATCACCCACGGCACGGTGTCGAGGTTGACGTGACCGGGCAGGCCGGCGATCAGTTCGGCCACCGCGACGCCTTCCTCGCTGGCCTTGTGCGCCAGCATCGGGCCGCGCACGCAATCGCCGATCGCCCATACGCCATCCACGCCGGTGTGGCAGTGTTCGTCCACCACCACGCGGCCGCGCTCGTCGAGCTGCACGCCGGTGCCTTCCGCCAGCAGGCCGACGGTTGCGGCCTTGCGACCGACGGAGACCAGCAGCTTGTCGACGACGAGGGTCTGCTCGCCCTTGGCGTCGGCGTAGGTCACATTCAGCGCGTCGCCGTTCTTTTCGACCTTCGAGACCTTCGCGCCGAGGCGGATGTCCAGCCCCTGCTTCTTGTATTCGCGCGCCGCGGCCTTGGCGATGTCGGCGTCGGCCGCGCCGAGGAAATCGGGCAGGGCTTCGAGGATGGTGACCTCGCTGCCGAGCCGACGCCACACGCTGCCCAGCTCCAGCCCGATCACGCCGGCGCCGATCACGCCCAGACGTTGCGGAACGGAAGTGAAATCCAGCGCGCCTTCGTTGTCGACGATGGCGTTGCCGTCGTACTTGGCGAATGGCAGTTCGATCGGCACCGAACCAGCGGCGATGATGACATTGACCGCCTTCAACTCGCTCTGGGTGCCGTCGAGCCCTTTGACCATCACCACGTTGCCCTTGTGCAAGGTCGCAAAGCCCGCGTAGGGCGTTATCTTGTTGGCCTTGAACAGCATCGCGATGCCGCCAGTGAACTGTTTGACGATCTTGTCCTTGCGGCCAACCATCGTGCCCACGTCCATCTTCGCGTTGTCGGCGCTGATGCCGTGATCGGCGAACATGTGCGTGAGGTTGTGGAACTGGCGCGAGGAATCCAGCAGCGCCTTGGACGGGATGCAGCCCACGCGCAGGCAGGTGCCGCCGAGCGCGGCCTTGCCGTCCTTGCCGATGCCGGCGTCGATGCAGGCCGTCTTCAGGCCCAGTTGCGCGCAGCGGATCGCGGCCACGTAGCCGCCGGGGCCGCCGCCGATGACGATGACATCGAATTGGTCTGACATGGGATCGAAGTCCTTTGCTTGTCCTTCTCCCATCGGGAGAAGGTGGCCCGGAGGGCCGGATGAGGGGTCGATACTCAGGGATATATGGGCGTTTTGCCCCTCACCCCAACCCCTCTCCCGGTGGGAGA
Source organism: Pseudomonadota bacterium (assembly GCA_018241125.1). Taxonomy (GTDB): domain Bacteria; phylum Pseudomonadota; class Gammaproteobacteria; order Xanthomonadales; family Xanthomonadaceae; genus SZAS-103. The sequence continues at coordinate 57,073 of JAFEEL010000007.1, forward strand.
GGGGCTTCAACTGGCACTGTCTTGCAACTTACAACCCGAGCAGCATCCGCTGCGGGTTTTCCAACTGGTTCTTGATATCGACCAGAAACAGCACCGCGTCCTTGCCGTCGATGATGCGGTGGTCGTAGCTGATCGCCACGTACATCATCGGCGCGGCGATGACCTGGCCGTTCTCGACGATGGCGCGTTCCTTGATCGTGTGCATGCCCAGGATCGCCGACTGCGGCGGGTTGACGATCGGCGTGGAGAACAGCGAGCCGAAGGTGCCGCCATTGGTGATCGTGAACGTGCCGCCTTGCAGGTCTTCGAGCTTCAGGCCGCCTTCGCGCGCGGCCTTGGCATAGCCGATGATCGCTTTTTCGATTTCCGCAAAACCCATCGACTGCGCATTGCGCAGCACCGGCGTCACCAGACCCTTGTCGGTCGAAACCGCGACCGAGATGTCGGCATAACCGTGGTAGATCACGTCGTTGCCGTCCACCGAGGCGTTGACCACCGGGTGGCGAGCCAGCGCGTTGGCGGCGGCTTTGACGAAAAAGCTCATGAAGCCGAGCTTGACCCCGTTGGCCTTCTCGAACGCCTCGCCGTGCTGCTTGCGCATCGCCGCGACCTGCGCGAGATTGATCTCGTTGAACGAGGTCAGCATCGCGATCGAGTTTTTCGACTGCATCAGGCGTTCGGCGATCTTGGCGCGCATGCGCGTCATCGGCACGCGCTCTTCGGGGCGCGGGCCGGAGGCGCCGGGACTCGGGACGCGGGACTCGGGACTCGGGGAGGCGGGCGCCTTGGCGGCCGGGGCGGGTGCGCCGCCGGAGCGCATGAAGTTGACCAGATCCTCTTTCGTCACCTGATTGCCGCGGCCGGTGCCGGTCACGTTGGCGGGATCGATGCGGTTGCTCTCGGCGGTGAAGCGCGCGCCGGGCGGCAGGGCGGAGGTGTCGGGTTGGTTCTGATCGCGGCCGGAGGCCGCTCCCACAAAAGCCGCTCCAGCAGAAGCCGCGGTTGCTTTTGTGGGGGGGGCGTCCTCGGCCCGACTCTGGCCTGCGGCCGCCCCTGAAGCTGCCGCGCCCTCCTCGATGATCGCCAGCACCTGCGCGCTGGTCACCGTGCTGCCGACATCGAACCTGATTTCCTTGAGCACGCCGTCAACGGGTGCCGGAACTTCCAGCACGACCTTGTCGGTTTCCAGATCGAGCAGGTTTTCGTCGCGCCGCACCGCCTCGCCGGGCTTCTTGTGCCAGGCGGCGATGGTGGCGTCGGAAACGGATTCCGGCAGAACCGGGACTTTGACTTCGATACTCATGGATGTCCTCGAACGCGTGCGTTGAAATGTGTTTTGTCGCCTTGAAACTCAGTCAGTGATCAGCTTGTCGTATTGTGCATGGCTGCCGATCCAGAACCACAGCACGCCGGCGTCGATCGCTACGCCCAGCGCGCGGTGATACAGCCCGGCGCGAACCGCCCACAAACGCCCGGCCCGCTTGAAGTGCAACGAGGGATGCAGTGGATCGGCTTTCAACAAGGCGAAGCAACGATCGGCAACCCGTTTCACATCCGGCGGCAAATCCCCATAGGCTGACCAAAAAGCCGGTGTGGCGTGGTGTTTCACAATGCCGTGGTCTTGCCTTCGGCATGGCTGCGGAGGGCTTGTTCGGCCAGCGCATCCAGTCGTCCTGCCGCCACGTCGTCGGCCAACTTGCGGTCCCAAACGTGCCCATCGAACGCGACGAACCACGCGCGAAAGGCCGCCAACTCCTCGGGTTGCAGGGCGGCTACCTGGTGTTCGATGGCTTCGACTTTTTCCATGGGGTCATTCTAGCAGCGCTTGATGCGGAGGCTTTCACACGCCCGCGACCACGTTGTCGCCCAGCTTGCCCACCAGCGCGTCCTCGACCAACCTGGCCTGTTCGGCCTGGTGCGTGGACAGGTGGCCGCAAGCGGGCGCGGCCGAACGTACGCGGCCGGCGTAATACAGCCTCTGGCCATTTTGCAGGCAGCGGTCGAGGTGGTGCTGGATCTGGTACCACGCGCCTTGATTCATCGGCTCCTCCTGGCACCAGACCAGCGCCTTGGCCTTGGCGAACTTCTGCAACTCGGCGGTCAGCTCGGCGCGCGGGAACGGGAACAACTGCTCGGCGCGGGCGATGGCGACGTGCTTGATGTCGCGCTTGGCCTGTTCCTCGACGAGGTCGTAATACACCTTGCCGGCGCACACCACGACGCGATCGACTTGCGTGGCGTCGGCGGATGGATCGCCGATGAAATCGTGGAAGCGCCCGTTGGCCAGTTCATCCAGCGACGACACCGCCAGCTTGTGGCGCAGCAGCGATTTGGGGCTGAACACCACCAGCGGCTTGCGGGTGGCGCGCAGCATTTGCCGGCGCAGCAGGTGGAAGATCTGCGCCGGCGTGGTCGGCACGCACACCTGCATGTTGTCGAGTGCGCACAGTTGCAAGAAACGCTCCAAGCGCGCCGAGGAATGCTCGGGCCCTTGGCCCTCGTAGCCGTGCGGCAGCAGCAAGGTCAGCCCGCACAGGCGGTTCCACTTGGCCTCCCCGGAGCTGATGAACTGGTCGATCACCACTTGCGCGCCGTTGGCGAAATCGCCGAACTGCGCCTCCCAGATCGTCAGCGTGGTCGGGTCGGCAGTCGCATAGCCGTACTCGAACGCCATCACGGCTTCTTCGCTGAGCAGTGAATCGACGATGGTGACGTCCAGCGGATCGACGCTGGCTGGCAACAGTTCGCGCAGCGGCAGATAGTCCGGCCCGCCGTTCTGGTCGTGCAGCACCGCGTGGCGATGGAAGAAGGTGCCGCGACCGGCATCCTGCCCCACGAGACGCAGTTTGAAATCACCCTTGAGCAAACTGGCGTAGGCGAGGTTTTCGGCGAATCCCCAATCGCCCGGAAGTGTGCCGCCGGCCATCTTGCGGCGGTCATCGTAGATCTTGGCCACGCGCGGGTGCAGCTTGATGTTGTCCGGGATCGCGTTGATGCGCGTGGCCAGCGCGTCCAGTTCGGCGCGCGGCACGCGGGTATCGACCGCATCCTTGAGCGCGCCGTGCAGGTAGGGCTTCCAGTCGGCACCGAACACTTCGGCCGGCTTGTCGGCCAGTTCGGTGGTGACCGCGCCGGTCTCCAGCTTCTTGCGATAGCCATCGACCAGCGCGCTGGCGCCGGCATCGTCGATCACCCCGGCCCCGATCAGGCGCTGTGCGTAGATCTCGCGGGGAGTCTTGTGTGCCTTGACGATCTGGTACATCACCGGCTGCGTCGCGGACGGTTCATCGGCCTCGTTGTGGCCGTGCCGGCGATAGCAGACCAGGTCGATGACGATGTCGCGGTTGAACTCCTGGCGGAAGTCGAATGCCAGCCGCGTGCAGAACACTACCGCCTCGGGGTCGTCGCCGTTGACGTGCAGGATCGGCGCACCGACCATCTTGGCCAAGTCGGTGCAGTACAGCGTCGAGCGTGCATCGTCGGTGCGGCTGGTGGTGAAACCGATCTGGTTGTTGATCACCACGTGCACGCTGCCGCCGACCTTGAAGTAACGGGCCTGCGACATCTGCAGCAACTCCATGCCCACGCCTTGACCGGCGAACGCGGCATCGCCGTGGATCAGCACCGGCAGTACCGCGTCGCGCTCGCGATCGTCGCGCCGCTGCTGGCGCGCGCGTACGGAACCGGCGACCACCGGGTTGACGATCTCCAGATGCGAGGGATTGAACGCCAGCGCCAGATGCAGCGGTCCGCCGGGCGTGGCCACGTCGGCCGAGAAGCCCATGTGGTACTTCACGTCGCCCGAATGCGCCGGGTCGTCGTGGTGCTCGTAGCGGCCCTCGAACTCGTCGAACAGCTTGCCCGGCGGTTTGCCGAGGGTGTTGACCAGCACGTTCAGGCGGCCGCGATGGGCCATCGCCACCACCATTTCCTTCACGCCGCCGGCACCCGCACGCCGGCACAACTCGTCCATCAGCGGGATCAGCGAATCGCCGCCTTCCAGCGAGAATCGCTTCTGGCCGACGTACTTGGTGTGCAAGTAGCGCTCCAGCCCGTCGGCGGCGGTGAGCCGCTCGAGGATGCGCAGGCGCTCGTCGACCGTCAATCCGAATTGTCCCCCGGCTTGTTCGAGCCGTTGATACACCCACTTGCGTTGCGCGCGATCGGCGATGTGCATGAACTCGGCGCCGATGGTGCCGCCATAGGTGGCCTTGAGGCGTACCAGCAGATCGCGCAGCGGCAGGGTGTCCGGGCCGGCGGTCAGGCCGGTGCGAAAGCGGGTGGACAAGTCGGCGTCGGACAGTCCGTGTACCGCCAGGTCCAGATCGGCATCGTCGGGCTTGTGCGGTTGGTCGGCGCTGTCGCCGGCGGCCGCCAACCCGAGCGGATCGAGGTCGGCACGCAAGTGCCCGCGCGAGCGATACGCGGTGACCAGCTTGAGCACCGCCGCCTGCTTTTGCGACACCGCGTCGGACGCCACCAGCGCCGGGCCAGCCGCACCATTGCCGCGACCGGCGTGCTTGGCCGCTTCCACGATGCGCGCCATCACCGCCGCGTGCGGCACGTCGCCACGCCCGTGCAGGCCGTCGAAATACGCCTTCCAGTCGGCGCCGACACTGCCAGGATCGGTCAAATAACTTTCGTACAGGGCCTCGATATACCCGGCATTGACGCCGGAGTTCTGCGAGGTCGCGGCAAACTGCTGGATCAGGCTTTCCACTTCAATGCGCCCGCCGTGATTGACTGCAAGTGATGGATTTTGCCCGTTCCATCCTGCGTTGTGCAATGCGGCAAAACGGCCTTCCAGTATAGCGCGGCGGCGGTCGGCTTCGGAACCTGAAATTGCGGATGGGGGCCGCTGCGGCGCCTGCGCCGGCTCAAATTTCCAGCGCCCGGAACTCCGTGCATGGCCGGCCGCGCTGCCACATGCGTTCGAACACTTCCGTGACCTGCCGGGCCCGTGCCGGCGCGCCAGCGCTGGCTTCGCCTTCGAGGCGTCCGCCGAGCGAGCGAAAGTACAGTGCGCCGCGATCGCCCACGAGAAACGCCGACGGGTACTGGCGGTCGGCTTCTTCTTCGCAGGCGCGGAACTCGAAGATGCTCGGCAGCCGCTGTGCCAGCGCCAGCCACGGATGCCCGAGTTGCGCCAGCGCTTGCGGCTCCAGCAACAGCACCCGCACCCGTGGGTCGGCACCGGAGGTGGCGTAGCGGCGCAGTGCATCGATCACCGTGGCATGGCCCAGCAGGGCCGGGTCGAGGTCGCGGCTGAACACGCACAGGTCGCGGCGCGAGTTATCGATCGTGGTCGTCGCCGCAACCAGGGCTTGCTCGAAAGTCTCGACCGCTGCCAATACCTTCTTCGGTGTTGACGGCGGGCGCTCGTTGAAGGGCGTCAGCGTGACCCGCATCGCGCGATGGCGGATTCCGGCCTCGTCGAACTCCGCGCCGAACGCCTCAAAGCCGTGCTTCTCGTAAAAGCCCACCGCATCGGCTTGCGCGTGCAACTCGATCTCGTCCCACTGCTGCATCCGCGCGATATCCAGCAGTGCGGTCAACAATGCGGTGCCGACCCCACGCCCGCGCCATTCGCGCAGCACCGCGAGGCGGCCGATGCCGTGCTGCGGGGTCAGCCGCCCAGTGCCGATCGGGTGGTTGTCGTTGTCGCGGGCAATGACGTGCTGGCACAGCGGGTCGAGCGCGTCCCATTCCATTTCGATCGGTACGCTTTGCTCCACCACGAACACGCTTTCTCTCACACGGCGCAGGTCTTGAAAGTCGGTGCGGTAATCGGCCGGCTCGACGCGGAATTCGGAGGTCATTGCACGGTTCATTGGCGTGCCTTGCGGGGATGACGGACGGGTTTGCGGACGATGTAGCTCCCGGAGCGGGCCAGGGCGATCACGATCGCCTGTGCCGGCTCAACCAAGGCTTCGAACTGCCCGGCGTCGAGCGTGGTTGCCGCGGCCAGCGCCCGCGCGGATGTCGGCGACATCTCAAACGCGGCTCCACCGACGAACAGCAGCGCTCGCTCGCCTTGACGGGCCCACGCGGTGCGCACGAAGGGGTGCCGCGCCAGCGAGCCGCCGGCCGCGAGCGCCTTGCGCACCGCGGCCTCGGTCGGCGGCCTGGGGGGTGCGGCGATGCCGACGCTGCGATAGCCGCTGATGAAGCCACCGAACCACGCCGCCAGCGAGGCATCGTCGGCTTGCAGCGCTGCCAGCGCGTGGCGCACGCGCGTCAGCGCGGCGGCGTCGATTTCGAAAGGATCCATCGGCAGCGCGAGGCCCGGATCGACGTAACGGGCCTCCTCGCCGATCCCCTGCGCCAGGTGATCGGCGAAATCGGTCAGCAACTCGGCCTGCGATGGTGCGCGCATGCCGATCGAATAGGTCAGGCAAGCGTCGGCGGCGACGCCGTGGTGTGGCACGCCCGGCGGCAGGTAGAGCATGTCGCCGGGTTCCAGCGTCCAGCTGTGGGTCGGATGGAACTCGCGCAGCAACTTGAGTTCAACGTCGTCGCGGAAGGCCGTCGGTGGATTCGGGCTGGCATCCACCTGCCAGCGCCGTGCTCCCAACCCCTGCAACAAGAACACGTCGTATTGGTCGACGTGCGCGCCGACCGAACCGCCGGGCGCGGCGTAGCTGATCATCACGTCGTCGATGCGCCAGCGTGGGATGAAGTCGAAGGCGTCGAGCAGGGCGCGCACGTCGGCGTCCCATTTGTCCACGTCCTGCACCAGCAAGGTCCAGTCGCGCGGTCCCATGCTCGTGAAATCGGCCTCCGCGAACGGCCCGTGGCGCAGCGTCCAGCGGTCACCGCGCGGCTGGTGTGTGACGATGCGCGACAGCGCAGATTGCTCGCAGGCCAATCCGGCCAGATCTTCGGGCGATACCGGCGAAACGAGGTCGGGAAACGCACTCCGGATCAACAACGGCCGCTTTTGCCAGTAGTCGCGCAGGAAGCGTGCCGCCGGCATACCCAGTCGGTGCTTGCGGCTGGCTTGAATTTCGATGGGCGGCGCGGAGCTGTTGTGCATATCGTGATTGTGCCGCAGCCGGTAGCGCCTGTCAGATTTCCAGCGCCAGCTTGCCGGCAAGTCCGGTATAGGTCACCGGCGTCAGCTCAAGCAACCGCTGCTTCGCCTCCGCCGGTAGGTCGAGCGACTGGATGAAATCGCGCATCGCCAGCGCGTCGATGCCGTGCCCGCGGGTGAGCGCCTTGAGCTGCTCGTACGGGTTGGGCAGGCCGTGGCGGCGCATCACCGTCTGCACCGGTTCGGCCAGCACTTCCCAGGCGGCGTCGAGGTCGGCGGCCAGCCGCTCGGGGTTCGCCAACAGCTTGCCCAGCCCGCGTTGCAGCGCATCGAACGCGATCAGCGCATGCGCGAAACCCGTCCCCAGCGCGCGCAGCACGGTGGAGTCGGTGAGGTCGCGCTGGAAGCGGCTGATCGGCAGCTTTTCGGCGAAATGAGCAAGCAGCGCGTTGGCGATACCGAAATTGCCTTCGGCGTTCTCGAAGTCGATCGGGTTGACCTTGTGCGGCATGGTCGAGGAACCGACTTCTCCGGCTTTCACCGCCTGCTTGAAATAGCCCAGCGAGATATAGCCCCAGATGTCGCGGCACAGGTCGATGGCGATGGTGCCGATGCGGCGCAGTACGTCGCAGATCTCGGCCACGCCGTCGTGCGGTTCGATCTGGGTGGTGTAGGGGTTGAACGCCAGCCCCAGCGACTCGACGAAACCTTGCGCGAACTCCGGCCAGTCCACCTGCGGGTAGGCGACGACGTGGGCGTTGTAGTTGCCGACCGCGCCGTTGATCTTGCCGGAAAGTTCCACGTTTTCCAGTTGCCTGCGCTGGCGTTGCAGACGCGCCACGACGTTGGCCAGTTCCTTGCCGACGGTGGTCGGCGAGGCGGTCTGGCCGTGCGTGCGCGAGAGCATCGGCAGCGCCGCGTGGGCGTGCGCCATCGTGCGCAAGGTGTCGATGAGTTGGTCGATGGCTGGCAGCAGCACCTGCGAGCGCGCCGTGTGCAGCATCAGCGCATACGACAGATTGTTGATGTCCTCGGAGGTGCAGGCGAAGTGCACGAACTCCAGCGCCGGGCCCAGCTCCGGATCATCCTTCAACCGATCCTTGAGGAAATACTCGACCGCCTTGACGTCGTGGTTGGTGGTGCGCTCGATGTCCTTCACGCGCTGCGCGTCGTCGACGCTGAAATCCTCGGCGAGATTGCGCAGGCGTGCGACGGCCGCGCCCGAGAACGCCGGCAGTTCGACGATGCCCGGATGGGCCGCCAGCGCCAGCAGCCATTCGACTTCCACCTTCACCCGCGCCTTGATCAGGCCATACTCGGAGAAGATCGGGCGCAACGCAGCGACCTTGCCGGCGTAGCGGCCATCGACGGGGGACAGGGCGAGCAGGGGGTTGGTCATCGTCGGACTCCGGGAAACGAATGGGTGCCTGCGTCTTGATGCTGCCGGGGTTTGTTCTTGCTCGTCGTCCCCGCGAAGGCGGGGACCCAGTGCCTTTCCGCCATCGCGTGGAAGTTGCTGGATTCCCGCCTTCGCGGGAATGGCGAGCCAAAGCTGGACTCGCGAGGTCAAGTCCGCCATTTTACCTGCCCCGCGTTGCCGGGGTCGTACGCATATACTTCAAGGATGCCCGAAAGTCCCTCTCCCTCCGGGACAGGGGTTGGGGTGAGGGGCCGGCGAAGAGGAAGATTTCGCATGCTCGGCCCCTCATCTGCCCTCCGGGCACCCCCGTCTTCGCGGGGGCAGGCTCTTCTCCCGTGCGGAGAAGGGAACGGCACAACCTTTAACCAACACGGAACCGGCATGACCACGAACTACCGCATCGAACGCGACAGCATGGGCGAACTCAAGGTGCCCGCCGAGGCCCTGTGGGGCGCGCAAACGCAGCGCGCCGTGGATAATTTTCCGATCTCCGGGCTGACCATGCCGCGCGAGTTCATCCGCGCGCTGGGCCTGATCAAGGCTGCCTGCGCGCACGCCAACGTGCAGCTCGGGCACATGCCCAAGGCGCAGGCCAACGCGATCGCCAAGGCCGCCGCGCAGGTTGCGTCGGGCGCGGTGGATGCGCAGTTCCCGATCGACGTGTTCCAGACCGGCTCGGGTACCTCGTCGAACATGAACGCCAACGAGGTGATCGCCACCCTGGTCAACCGCGACGCCAAAGCCGAAAAGGAAAAAGTCAACGCCAACGACCACGTCAACATGGGGCAAAGCTCCAACGACGTGATCCCGACCGCGATCCAGGTCAGCGCCAACCTCGGCGTCCATGAGCGCTTGATCCCGGCGCTCAAGCACCTGCATGCCACGCTGGGCAAGCGCGCCAAGGAGCTGGCGAAGGTCGTCAAGACCGGACGCACGCACCTGATGGACGCCATGCCGGTCACCTTCGGGCAGGAGTTGGGCGCGTGGGCCGCGCAGATCGCCTCGGCGATCGCGCGACTGGAAGACGCCAGCACGCGTCTGCGCAAGTTGCCGCAAGGCGGTACGGCGGTCGGTACCGGCATCAACGCCGACCCGAAGTTCGGCAAGGCGGTGGCCGGTGAACTTAGCAAGGCGACCGGTGTGAAATTCGAAAGCGCCGCCAACCTGTTCGAGGGCATCTGTTCGCAGGATGCGGCAGTGGAACTGTCCGGCCAGCTCAACACGCTGGCGTGTTCGCTGATGAAGATCGCCAACGACCTGCGCTGGATGAACTCCGGCCCGCTGGCCGGGATCGGCGAGATCGAACTGCCGGCGCTGCAGCCGGGCAGCTCGATCATGCCCGGCAAGGTCAACCCGGTGATCCCGGAAGCCACCGCGATGGTGTGCGCGCAGGTGATGGGTAATCACGTCGCCATCACCGTCGGCGGGCAGGCCGGCAACTTCCAGCTCAACGTGATGCTGCCGATGGTGGCGCACAACCTGCTGCAATCAATTGGCCTGCTCGCCAACGTCACCCGTCTGCTGGCCGACAAGGCCATCGCCGGCTTCACCGTGCGCGTGGACCACATCAACCAGGCACTGAACCGCAACCCGATTCTGGTCACCGCGCTCAATCCGGTGATCGGCTACGCCAAGGGCGCCGCGACCGCGAAGCAGGCCTACAAGGAAGGCCGGCCGATCCTCGAGGTCGCACGGGAAACGACGGGCTTGTCGGAAAAGGAGTTGAAGAAGCTGCTCGATCCGGCGATCCTCGCCAAGGGCGGCATCCACGGCGCACCGGGCGGTGGTGGCGGCTGAGGGTGGGGCTTGCGATCAGGCACGATCCGCTACCGGGTTGCAGGCAGAATGCGATGTGATCCAGGGAGTCGTGACGGAGCCGGACATGAATCTATACAAGGTGGCGTGTGCGGTCGCGCTAGGCGTGGGGTTGCTCGCCGCGTCGACCGGGTCGTCGCTGGCAGAAGCGCCAGCCAATAGGGTTGCCGATTCGACGAAAGAGGCTCCAGCCGATCATGATACCGAGATTTACGAAAACTTCCTGAACCAGTGGACGGGCAAGGATCACCGCCCTATCAACGTGGATCGTGCTGCGGATGCGCTTTCACAGGAAGGCTTGGCAGACGCTGCGCAATGTGCCAAGCAAGCCGACGGCAAAGTCGTGCAGTGGGCCGCGGCGCGACCGATCGAAGATCTGGGCCGCGTCATCGTGCATCTGCCTTACGTGCATTTCGTGGATCGGAGCACTTGGAAAGCCGACGATCCGCGGGCTCGGATCGCGGCGGGCGAAACCGTCGATTCGGCCGTCGAGGCGGGATTTGCGCATGGTCTGCTGACATTGTCGGCGATCTCCTATGATGCAACAGGGCAGATGGCGACCTTCACCTACGCGTTCGTTTGCGGGGGCCTTTGCGGGAATGGCGGATCGGTGGTGTATCGCAAGACGGAAAAGGGGTGGGTACAGGGCGCGCATCCGTGCGGGGGCTGGATTTCATGATTGCGGTCGGGTGGCGGGCGCTCGGATCGGGATCGCACTGAAGGCAACGGCCTCGCTTTCCGGTAAAATCAACTCATGGCGGTCGAAAAACTTCTCCACTTCGTCGGGCTCAGCGATGAGGACAGCGCGAACTTGCGCTTGGCCTTGCGCGCCGGCAAGAAGACCTTGACGGACGACTGGGCGTGGGGCCCGGAGGCGCGAGCCGACGTGATCGTGGTCGATGCGCGCCGGTTGCTCGGCGAGGCGGCCAAGCGGCGGGCGCAGCAGCGCGACGTGCCTTGCGCCGAGGTGGTCGAGGCCGGCGATCCGCGGCCGAACGGCCTGTACCTGCGCCGGCCATTCAAGCGCGACGCGCTGGTGGCCTTGCTCAATGCGGTCAGCGCCGGCAACGTCACCGCGGCCAGCGGCACCGCCAGTTCGGCGTGGGGTGGCGAGGACGAAATCGAGTTCGACATGGGCTCGATCGACCTGTCGGCACTGGAGTCGCGGTATTCGGGGCAACGGGATGCCGGTGCGCACCGATCCGATCCCGATCAGTTGGCCGCGGCAGCGCAAAATACCGCCGACGACCTGGCGATCGACCTGTCGCGGATGCCGCCCCTGCACGGCGACGACCCGCCCGGCGACAAGCCGAGCCGATCCGGAAAATCCCCGGCGAAGGCACCCGGCGGCAGTCCGGCGGTGCCCAGCGCTGCGGTCGAGGAAGACTTCGAGCCGGTCGATCCCAAGGCGACGTACTCGTTCCTCGATTTCTTCGAACGGCGCCTGCTGCGCGTGCCGTCCAAACTGAGCTTGCCGGGTACGCCGGTGTTGTCGGTCGATCCCAAGGCCCGCACCTTCCTGACCCAGGGCTCGTTGGCGGCGATGGAGACGTATGCGCGCCGCAAGTGGCGGCATGCCGCGTGGGAGCCCTTGAGTCCGTCGGAGGCGGCGGCGCTGGAGCGCTCGGCGTTCACCAAGCCGACCCTCGCACTGGTGTGGATGTACCACTTCATCCACTCCAAGGGCATGCTCTCACGCAAGTTCAACCCGAACGGCGATTTCGCCTTGAACAACCGCTTCAACGTGGTGGTCGAGTACCCGCTGGTACATCGGGTCGGCACGTTCCTGACCTCACCGCGCAAGCTGCACGAGATCGCCCGCCTGGCGCGGGTGGACATCGATCTGGTCTATGACGTCATCAACGCCTATGACGCGGTCGGTTACGTCGACGGCACGTTGCGCGCATAACCGGTGGCGGCACCTCTGGCAGCCCGATGCAAACCCAATTTTCAATCCCGAGAATCAGAAAATGACTGTACGATGCATGCCCCGGACTCTGGCGGTGGTCACGCTGACCGGCCTGTTGGCCGCTTGTGGCGGCAAATCCATCGATACCTCGACGGTGAGCCAGTCGCTGCCGTTGCCGCCGGAAAACTCAGCCGCCGCGCCGTCCAGCGATGCGTCCGTCGCATCGTCGGGCGTGGCGCCCGCACCTGCGGCGACCACCGCGAGCACGCCGATCCCCGCAGCCACCGACGAGATCTGGAAGGCGCTGGACAAGCGCAGCGCCGACTTGCAAAAGGCGATCGACGCGGGGGCGTGGAAGGACGTGACGGGCAGCGCCGACGCCATCCGTGACCTCACGGCGGCCCTGCCCGGGCATGCCTCCAAGCTCGCCGCCGATGCGCAGACTGAACTGCAACAGCAGGTCACCCTGATCGGCACCTACGCCGGCAAGCTCGACGACGCTGCCAAGGCCGGTGATGCCGCTGCCGCCAAGGCCAACTTCAAGAAGTTGAACGACACGCTCGGCGGGATCACGCGCTTCCCGTGAGTCTGGGATAGGGCGCGCGACACCACGTGTACGGCCCCGATGGCCGGAGCGACTTACGGCCGGTCGGTAGGCGTCGGTTTCCGCATCCAACCGACGCACGAACCCCGAGGGTCTCGGGGTTCGTGGCGGTAACGCCCGACCACGCGGCGGGCGTGATGTATCAGCGGTGGTCGTCGTCGGTGGAACCCGACTCGCGACGCTCTTCGCCCTTTTTCTCCGGCTTCACGGCGGGCGCCTTGATGTCATGCCTTGGCGCAAGCACCGCTGGACGCGGCGCCGCTTCACGCATCGGCGGGGTGTGCTCGGGTTGCGCCGCGGGCCGTTCGAGCGGACGTGGTGGCGCCTCCGGGCGCGCCACCGGCGGGCGCGCCACCGGCGGGCGCGGCGCTTGCGGCCGTACGCTTTCCGGCAAGGCCTGATTGGACGGATGCTCAACCGCGCGCGGCGCCGCTTCCGGGCGCGCCACCGGCGGACGAGGCGCTTGCGGGCGCGCCACTTCCGGTGCGGTTGGCGCCGGACGCTGCACCACCGGGGGCAGCGGACGCCGTTCGGGCGCGAGCGGGCGGCTCGGCGGGGTTGGTGTTGCCGGCGCATGCTCGCGACCGATCTGATCGAGCTTCACGTCGTTGCCCTTGACCTGCGGCGCGGGCGGCGGTGCCCCATGCACCGGGGTCGGCGGGGTCGGGCGTTCGATCGGACGCAGTGGTGCACGCGGATTGCTTGCATCAGGCTGCGCGGCGCGCATCGGGTTTTCGTTCGGATCCGGGCGCAGCAGGCCGGGTGCGGCGGGGCGCGCCGGCTGCGTCGCCGGTCGCTGCGGTTGCACGTTCTGGTGCATGACCGGATGCGGCACCGGCGGGCGCCCACCGGTTTCGGCCGGCGCCGGCGTGCGCACCGGCATCCCGTGGCCTGCTCCTTGCAGAGCGCCACCGCCGGGCTTGGCCAGCACCGGCCGCGGTGCTTCCTGCGGATGGGAGGCGGCTTGCTGGGCGCCGAGTGTGCGCAGTTCGGTGCGTGCCAAGGGTGCCCCGCCCTGACTGGCGATGGCTTTGGCGCGCAACGTGAACGGTGCCGGCGGCGGCGGTGGTGCCCGCAGCGCCATCACCGGCTTCTGGAAGGGGCGCACTGCCGGCGCATTGCGCGGTTGCGCGCTCGGACGCGCGCCCAGGCTGGCGGCGACCGGCGCGATGCGCACCGTCGGCGCGACCTTGAGTGCGGCCACCTGCGCCGGCTTGATCGCAATGGCGGCGGCCGCGACCGGCTTGGCGCTGGTGAACACCGTGGCCGGCACCACCGTCACCGCGCCGGGCACGGTGCGGTTGGCGAACGTGGTCTGCGGCAGCGGCTGCTTGTTGATGTAGGTGGTGGTGTAGTAGTTGTTGATGACCGTGGTGTTCACTACCTTGACGTTGGTGACGTTCACGTTCACGAAGTAGTTTTTCGACACCTGATACGGCGGCACGTAAACCTCGCGCGGCCCCAGCGGGAACCAGCCCACCGGGCCGCCGCCGCCGATCGACAGCTGGATGCCGCCGACGAAGGCCACCAGCGCCGGCGCATACACCGGTCGTGCCGTGGCCGGCCCGGGGATCCAGCCCCAGCGGCCCTGCACCCATACCCAGCGGCCGTAGTGGAACGGCGCGAAGCCCCACGGTGCGTTGTCCACCCACGTCCAGCCCCACGGGTCGATCCACACCCAGTGGCCGTCGCGGTAGGGCGCCCAGCCGGCCGCCACTTGCGTCGGGTACCACACGTTGCCGTACTCGGACGACGACGACCACGCGCCATACTGATCCAGATCCGAGCCGCCGATCATGTCCACGGGCACGTAGCGACGGGCACGGTCGTAGCGTGCGTCGCGGGATGCGCAAAAGCGGTCGAACGCATCCATCGGCGGCATTTCATAAGCCTGTACCGATGCCATTTGCGGGTCGTCGAACTCGAACGAATCGCCGGCCGACATCTGCTGGCTCACGCCATCTTGCCCGTAGGCCGTGCCATTGCCGCGGCGTACGCTCACGGTGGTGGTGCCGTCCTGATTGACGTCGATTCGATAGGCGCCGGGCGAAGCGGCGACGAAAGCGATCGTCGGGGTGTCGATTTCGTAGGACTCGCCCGGATTCAGGCGGCGCACGCGCAACTCCAGCGAGCCCTGGGTGAGCTGGATCTGCGCGTAGTCGTTCTCCAGATCGGTCAGGTCGAAGGCGCTGTCGTAGTCCAGGCGCACCGCGGCCCCGCCCAGTTCCAGTTCGGCGCGGCCGTCGTCGCCGTTGCTCAGGCGGTCGCCGGTCATCAGCGGGCGATTGACGTCGGCGTAGCCCCAGTCCTGGGCGCCGGCAGCGGAAAACTCCACGTCGCCGGACTGCCACGACAGGCGCGCGACGCGATCGGGTGGATCGCCCGGATTTTGCTGCGCGAACGACGCAGGGGCGCCAAGGGCCAAGGCCCCGAGGAAGATGGCGACGGCAAGCAGACGGCGGGTGGGCATGACAGTCTCCGGGGGGCAGGCGATGGGTGATCGGATGTTTCTGGTTGTGGATTGCGAGCGTGCGCCAGATTCATAACGCGCCGCGCCTGAATGAGAACCTGAACAAGCGCATCTTAGGCCGGCAGTGGTTAAGGAGCTGTTTCGCTGCCGCGCGCAGCTGCAAACGCAAACGCCACGATCCGGGGGGATCGTGGCGTCGGCGGTGTGGGCGGTGAGGGTGGATCAGCGGGCCGCGTTGGCGTTCATCGTCGCATTGCGCGACGAATCCAGATACTGCGCCGGGTAGTCCATGTTGGTGGTATGGCACTGGCCGTAGGTGTGGCCACGATTGACCGCGCCGGGCAACTGGTCGTAGGCGTACTCGGTCACGCCGTCGTTCGGATCGTCCAGCACCAGCTCGGCGCCCGCGTTGCACCAGCTCGGCCGCCACCAGTAGGTGGTGAACGAGGTGGTGTAGTAGTTGACCTTGGCGCGATTGGCGGTGGGAATGCCGGCCAGCCATGCCGATGCACCCGAGTAGGTCAGGCTGGAGTTGGAGCCACAGCCGACCCCGAACCACGAACCGATCGAAGCCAGCACGCCGGCCAGATTGGTGCCCTGATAGGGTGATCCGACCGACTGGATCAGGCGCGAGCCGGAGGTGACGTAGTCCAGACCCGACCAGTAGTAGGTGTACAGGTGCAACGAGGCCAAGCCGCCCTGACTGTGCGCGACGATGCCGTAGTCGTGCCAAGTATTGCCGAAGGCCAGAATCTTGAGAGCGAACTGGTCATTGGTGCGGTTGGCGTTGGGATCGCTGAACACGGCCGCGTTGCTGAACTGCGATGCCGGCCAGACCAGACTGGAGCAGTAGCCGTGCACCAGCAGCAACTTCGAGCCGGTGCCCATCGTGTGCACCGGCGCCGCCGCCGGTCGTGGGCCCATGGTCATCGCCTCGTCGGGAGCCGCTTGCGCCTGGGTGGCGACCGACTGCGGCACCGGCGGCAGCGACAACCCCATGTGCGATGCCGCTGCCAGTGTCACGAAGTTGTCGGGGTCTTCGATGCGAACGTTGCGCAGTTCGAAGGGCGCGTGCGCGCTGGCGCGGGCGACCCAGCGCTGATCGAGGCCAAGCGGGAAGCCGTTGCCGCTGCGCTCGGTCATGCCGCTGATCCACGCGACGGGAACCATCTTGCCGCCCGAGCCAGTACCCCAGACTTCGGCGTAGGCACGATAGTGACCGCGGCCGCCGGTTTCGCTGGCCGGCAGCGAGATTTCCACCCGGCCCGGTGTGGACG
This sequence comes from Pseudomonadota bacterium, assembly GCA_018241125.1. Classification (GTDB taxonomy): domain Bacteria; phylum Pseudomonadota; class Gammaproteobacteria; order Xanthomonadales; family Xanthomonadaceae; genus SZAS-103. The sequence continues at coordinate 73,601 of JAFEEL010000007.1, forward strand.
CCAGGCCCACCGCTTGCTCACTGCGCATCTGCAACGTCTGCGCAACGATCGGCACGATGTGTTCGGCGGTACGGATCTGGTGTTGCCCGTCCGGCCCGACCGACTCGACTTGTACCTGCGCCAGGTAGTTGCCGACCGCCCGGGCCGGGAACTGCCCGCCCCAGGTGCCGTCGCGGGCCACGCCATCGCCGTGGCGCCCGTCGTCGGCCATCGGATACACCGAGACCGTACCGTCGGGCGCGGTCACGCGCAGGTTGGCGCGGACGATCTTGCCGGCGGCGTTGCCCAGCAGGTTGGTGCCGTTCGCGTTCAGATGCGAGAGCAGTGCGGCGATCTGCACGTTCTGCCCGACGAACTGGTGCGAACCGCTCGGATAGGACATCAGGCGCGTGGCCGGGTCGCCTTCCAGCAACAGGTAACCGCGCCCGGATGCCTTCGGATCGTTGCTGCGCAAGGTGATGTTCCAGCTGCCCGCGGGCAGCGAATCGAGCGCATAGGCGTCGGCCGGATAACTGGCACCGGCGATGCCGAACTGGGCATGCGTGGCCACGCCGGCGCTGTCGCGAGTGAGCGTCCTGGTCGCGCCGTCGGGGCCTCGCAACTCCACTTGCAAGGCGGCGCCGTTGCCGGAAAACACCATGAAGTGCAGGTGTCCGCTCTCCGCCGGCAGGCTGCCGCTCCAGGCGCGACCACCACGGCCGTCGGGGCTCAGGGCGACTTGCAGCAGCGCGCTCTTGGATGAAATCGCGTTGGCGCCGGCAGCGATCGGCTGCATGGACGCAAACTCCGAGGGCGGCCCGGCCAGTTGCTTGTACTGCGGGTTGATCGCTGCCGCGCTGATCCCGCTGGCGGCGAGCGACACGGCAAGGGCAATGCACAGACCGGACGGCTTCATGGGCGAACCTCGTGTGGGCGGGGTTGATTTTTTTGGAGTGGAGATCCGGGGCGCGGGCAATTGCTGCTTGCGATTGCGCAGCAAATGACCGCGGAAAACCGTGTCCCCGCACGCAAAGTAGCGCACCGGCGCGCAGCGGTGGGTGCACGTTGCGTTGCCGATTCGGCAACGATCACGATCCAGTGTTGCGTTGCAACAGGGGGCTTCCGGTACGCTCGCCGTGCGTGCGCAAGAAGCGTTCGCGATCTTCCGCCAGCGCCGCCTTGAACGGTGCTTCCAGCGGGCCGCCCGCAGCCAGCGCCGCCATCCGTTCCAGTCCGACCTTCACCAAGTCGATCAATGCCTTGACCTTTTTCGAAGGCGCGTGCTTGTGGCGCAGTGCCGCCATCAGCACGATCGGCTGGAAGCGCCATTGCGGCAGCACCCACTCCAGCCGGCACGGCTTGCGCGCATCGGCGAGGTAGGCCAGCGGTGCCCGCGCGATGCCGCCACCGGCCATCGCCGTCATGTAGGTCACGCGCAGGTCGTCGGTGAGCAGGGTGGGGCCGGCGACCGGTACCACGCACTCCGCGCCATGCGGCCCGTACAGGCGCCACGGGATCGGATTGCCGCGCCGGGACACGGCGCGAATCGAACGCAGCGCGGCCAGATCCTCGGGCGCCGACGGTCGGCCCATGCGATCCAGGAACTCCGGCGCGGCCGCCAGCACGGTCGGTTGCAATCCGAGCACGAGATCGCCCGGATGGCGCTCGGGGTCGTCGGTCAGGAACAGGCTGGCGTCGAGCGCCTTGGCATTCAAATCCACCGAGCGGTCGGACAGGTAGATTTCCAGATTCAGCGCCGGATGCCGCGAGCCGATTTCCACCAGGTCGGCGAGGATGCCCATCTCCACCGCAGCGGTGGGGATGCTCACGCGCAAGGTCCCGTGCAGGTGCTCGGTGGCGGCGCTGACGCTCGATTCGGCCTCGCGCAGTTGCTGGCAGATGCTGGCCGCGCGGGCGTGGAACTCGCGGCCTTCGCCGGTCATCGCCAGCGTGCGGCTGGTGCGATCGAGCAAGCGGGCGTGCAGGTGATCTTCCAGCGCCGACAGGCGCTTGCTGATCGCCGACGTGGACATGCCCAACACCTGCCCGGCACGGGTGAACGAGCCGCACTCGACCAGTTGCACGAACACTTCCAGATCCTGCACCCGCCAGTGCGCCAAACTCCGGGACTTTCCCCGCACGCTCTCGCGCACAGCGCTCACGATTCTGCCCACACGGCCAATTCGTTGCCGCCCGGTTCGCGGAAGTGGAACCGCCGACCACCGGGGAACGCGAAAATCTCACGCGTGATCGTCGCGCCGGCGGCCATGACCTTGGCGCGGGTGTCTTCCAGATCGTGCGTGAACAACACCACCAACGGGCTTTGCGGTCGGTGCTCGCGATCGGCATTCAGCCCGCTGCCCACACCGCTGCCGGAGGTGTCGGCGTAGCTTTCGCCCCAGTCTTGATACGTCCAGCCGAACGCCTGCCCGAAAAACGTCTTGGACGCCGCCAGCGCGGCGGCATCGGCAACCGGCAACTCGATGTAGTCGATCTGGTGGTGCTGGTGCGTCACGGGCATCCCCTTGCGCGGCGCGCAGAGGACACTGTACGGCGCGGGGGCGCCCCGGCGCCCGCTGCAGTGCGGCATGGTGCCCCTTGCACGATTGCTGCCGGCGGTTACCATCCTCCTCGTAGCCAAAACGGGGGCTGCAGTGCGCTGGGTTCGGGTCGCTGTCGTCATGTTTGCCTGCGCGCTGTTCGCGGCGGTGGTGCGGGCCGAAGAGCCGATGCTGGCGCGCCTGTCGCCGGATCTGGCGGTGTTCCCGCAGTTCTTCAGCGTGGCGCAAGGAACCGACCGGCAACTGTACGTCGGCGGCATCGACGGCATCTTGCGCAACGACGGCGGGCGCTGGATCTGGGAGCACAGCCCGAAGCCCGGGCCGGTGCGCGCCTTGCTGGTGGATGCGCGCGGGCGGGTCTGGTACGGCGGCAGCGACAGTTTCGGTTATCTGCAGACGCTGCCTACCGGCGAGCAGCAGTATGTGGATCTCGCGCCGCAGTTCTCTGCGGATCTGCACGGCGAGCAGTTCTCCGATGTCTGGCGGGTCGTCCAGTATCGCGGGCTGTTCTGGTTTCAGGCGCTGCGCGATCTGTTTGCGGTCGATGCGCAGGGGCACCGAGTGGGGTACTGGCATCGCGACCAGCGCTTCGGCTTCGTCGGTGCGGTGCACGGAGACCTGTGGGTGCAGTGGCGCGGCGAGGGCATGCGCCGCTGGGACGGCAAGCAGTTCACCGCGGTGCCCGGCACGCAAGCGTTCGCCGCACCGTATGTCTACGACCTGTTCTCGTTGCCCGACGGCGGATTGCTGGCCCATCAACCGGGGAAGGGTTTGTTTTTCTGGCGCGCTGGGGCGACTGCCGCGATTGCCGATGCCGCGCCGGGTGACGACATGGCGCATATCCAGACTGGTGTGGCCATTCCTGGCGGTCGCTTCGCATTTGCCGGCGACGACGGGCGCTTGCGCATTTTCGATCTGGCGCAACGCCGATTCCAGAGCACCCCGATCGGCCACAGCTTCATCAGTCAGGTCACGCTCGACCGTGATGGCGCGTTGCTGGCAGTGGACAACAGTGGGGTCGTGCGTCTGCGCTGGCCTCCGCGATGGTCGCGCTATGGCGACAGCGACGGTGTGGCCGGCGATGTTCACGCCATCGATGCGATCGATGGCGATCTGTACCTGTGCGGTAGCGCCGGCGTGCAGTCCACGCATCTGTCGTCGGGCGTGCCGATGCTGCCGGTGCAGGATCGAAAATGGTCCGTCGGCGAGTGCTGGCAGGTGGTCAAGGAGAATGACGCTTTGCTGGTCGCCGGATCGCTGGCGCTGGCGCAGATCACCGGCGATCACGAAAAGCTGGTTTCGCGCGACGACCTGTATCCCCGCGCGTTGCTGGTCGATCCAGCCGACCGGTCGCGTCTGTGGGTCGGCACCGAGCACGGCGCGGCCTTGTTTCATCTCGATGCGAGCGGTATCAGCGAGGTTGGGGAGTTGGGCCAGATCGGCTGGCGTGCGGCGACGTTGGCGCCGGCCCCGGGTGGTGCATGGGTCGGCAGCGACAATCACGGCTTGGCGCTGGCCCGAGCGGATGCAAAAGCGCCGCAGGGCTTCACTTTGCAACCTTGGGGCGCCGATCGTGGGGTACTTGCGGGACCCAGCGGCGAGGTGCAGGTTTCGGCGCTGCCAGACGGCGTTTATGCCAGTTCGCAACGCGGGTTGTTCCGTTATCGCGACGGGCGCTTCGTGCCCGACGATGCCGGTGGACTGGCACCGTTGCTGGCCGAGGGCGAGGTGGTGCGGCTGCTGTCGGCGCAAGACGACGACCGCTGGGCGTTCAGCTATCACACCGTGTTCCGCAAGGCGCGTGGCGGGCGCTGGCGGGTGGTGCTGGTCGGTGATCCGAACATCGGCGCCATCGAGTCGTTGCTCGATGAGCCCGGTAACGACGCCCTCGTCGGAACCTCGGGTCAACTGCTGCGCTTCCACGTTGCCGACGGTTCGGCGGGCGAGGGCAAGTCCGGCGGCGTGCGCGTGACCGCGATGCGTCTGGAGCGCGGTGGTGAGCCGGCGCAGTTGCTCGCGCTCGACCGCCCGCCGCAGGTGATGGCCAGTGGCGGCGGCATCGATTTCGACTTGGGTTTCACCGACTTCGCAACCGGCGCCGACAAGCAGTATCAGGTCTGGATGGAAGGGCTGTCGAAGAGCTGGTCGGCGTGGAGCCCGCAGGCCAGTTACCGCTTTTTCGCATTGCCGCCGGGGCGATATGCGCTGCACATCCGCGCACGCGGTGCCGACGGCGGTCCGGTCGATGGGGTGCCATTCGCGTTCTCGATCGTACCGCGGTGGTACGAGCGGGCGATGGTGATTCCCTTGTTGATCGTGGGCGTCTGCGCGCTGGTCGCGGCCGCCTTGATCCAGCGCCAGCGCCTGCGCGTGCGGCGTCTGCGCCTGCGCAACCGCGAACTGGATCGGTTGGTGCGCGAACGCACGCTGGATCTGGAGCGATTCAATCTGCGCTTGCAGGACTTGGCCGATCGCGACGGCCTGACATGCATCGCCAACCGGCGCCGTTTCGACGCCTTCCTCGGCGAATGCCTGCCGCGGGCGACCGGGCGTGGGCAGGCGCTGGGGCTGGCGATGGTCGATGTGGATCACTTCAAGCGCTTCAATGACGGTCACGGTCATCAAGCCGGCGACGACATCTTGCGCAAGGTCGCATGCCTGCTGCGCGATGGCGTGCGCGGCGACACCCTGGTGGCGCGCTACGGCGGCGAGGAGTTCGCATTGGTCGCGCCCGGTTGCGACTTGGCGGCAATGCGTGAACTGGCCGAACGCCTGCGGGCACAGATCGCGGCCAGCGATCTGGGCGTGACGGTCAGCATCGGCATCTGCGCGCTCGACCCGGGCCTGCCGGAAAGCGCGCATGTGTTGCTGGCGCGCGCCGACGCCGCGCTGTACCGGGCCAAGGAAGGCGGCCGCAACCGCGTCATCGCCTGAGGCGCGACGCGCCTGAACGCGGCCTGTGCCGGTGCCCGGCAGGCGACGGGCGGTAGTTGCAACGGCGGCGATCGCGGCGCAGCGTGACACGGTGCGTGGTTCGATCGCGGCCACGCGATCAACCGTGAGGTGGCCACCATGCGCGCGTGCTGGATGTTCGGACTGGCCCTGCTGCTGCCGACGCTGGCGTCGGCTGGATCGAGCGGGCCGCGCGATGGTGCGCGCTTCAGCCCGCCGCCGCCGCCCGCGCCTCCCAGCGGCCCCCATTATATTTCCCCGGGCGCGGCATTGAGCAACCCGCCAGTCACGTCCAACCCGCAAGTCGGTGGCAGTGGGTGGCATGGTCATCGTTACCGCGGCGGCGGTTATTACTATCCGTTGTTCTACGCCGGCAGTGCGCCGTCAGCGGACGACGCCAACGATCAACCACCGCCGCGCACCCAGTACGTGCCGGTTCCGTACCCGGTGGTGGTCGCGCCGCCGCCGCCCCCGCTACCGAAAACGCCACCGCCGATCGTGCGCTACGCCAGCAATGGCGAGCCGATCGACATCCCCAAGGGCGCGCGCGTGAGCAGTGGCTCGGTCTACAAATACCAGCAAGGCGGGGAGAGCGTCTACACCGACAGCCCACCGGCAGGTGCCCACGCCACCTTGTTGTTCGACTACACCGAGGCGGTCGCACCGGCGCCGCAAGCGCGCCGTTGAAGCGGCTTCATGGTGGGCCCGGACACTGCTCGGGCTGGCCGTCGAGCCCTTCGATCTGGCGCGAAAACACCGCGTGTGCGCCCTTCGCGTCGCGCTCGATGCGCACCACGTAGATGCCGTCGAAATCGTCGTAATGCCACGCCGGCACCGTAGACGCGTCGCCGCCATTGCCGGCGAGCAAGGCGCGCGCGATCTTGACCAGTTCCACGTGCTCCCAGGCGACCACCACGAGCGACGTACGGTACCGCGGCTTCTCCAGTTGCGTCACCAGCGCCTGCGTCTGCGCGTAGCCGAACTGGGTGTTCACCGGCAGACCGAAGCGAATCGCCGTGGGCTCGATGGTCGCCAGCGGGCGCACGTAGTCGTAGACGATGCCGTGATCCCGCTTGGACTGCGCCGGGCTGGGCGCAAAGATGGCGTCGGGCTTGCCGAACCGATCGTGGATGACCTGGGGCAGGGCCAGTGCGCGGTTCAGGCCTTGGCATGCCAGTTGCCCCAAGCCTGCGGCTGGCTTTTCGCCATGGCGCACCATCACGATGGTCTGCGTGTCCGCGGCCCGCGCGACGTGGGCCGCGGCAAGCAAGGCGGCGAGCATCCAGGCCCCCGCAACGCGGTACCGGACTGGCGGCATGGTGATCTCCCTTACTGTGAATAGAGCGGGTTAATGGTTGGCGCGGTAGGATACCGGCCTTTGTGCCAACAACACGCGCCATGATGACGAGCATAGCCCCCGGCCCGGACGCCCCCGATCGCCTCGCCACCGCCGCCGGAGCTTCGCCTCGGGGCTGGTGGAAGCGCTGGCTGGACTCGCTCGAGCGCCTGTCCACTACCCGCGCCAACAACCGGGTGAGCATGGTGCTGGACGTGATCACCGCGATCGCGTTGCTGGCCGCAGGTGCCTGGCAGCAGCATGTGCGCCTGTTGCCGGCGCTGGCGGTGATCGCGATCGGCCTGCTCGCCTTCAGTTGGATCGAATACGTCTTCCACCGCTGGATTTTCCATGGCGACAAGACTCTGGACGCCTTCCGCAAGGGCCACGAGAATCATCACGTGAACCCGTTGACCGATGCCGCGCTGCCGTTTTTCCTGCCACCGGCGATCGTGCTGTTGCTGGTCGGGCTGCTCGCCCTGGCCATGCCGCTGGGCTACGCGTTGTTGTTGATGGGCGCGGTGGCGCTGGGTTATGCCTGCTACGACTGGGGCCACCTGATCATGCACATCCGGCGTTTCCGCAACCCGTGGTTGCGCAAGTGGGCGTCTTACCACCACATCCATCACTACCACCCGGACTACAACTTCGGCGTCACCTCGCCGTTGTGGGATTACGCCTTCGGCACGCTGTACGTTTCGGCGTCGCGCAAGCCGGCGGTACGCTGAGCGGTTGCGGCGCCGGCGGGGTGTTGCCGCGCGCGGCATGTGTCAGTTGCGCGGCTGGGTTGGTGTGGCTGGAGGCATCGGTGCCGCAGGTGCTTGTGGCGGGTGGATGCTGGCATGCCGCTGACTGGCAGATCGACGACAGTCTGTGTCCGCGCCGACATGCAGCGCCGCGTAGGGCTTGAAAGCGGGCAGGGCTGCGGCGAGATTGTCTTGGGTTGCCTGCAGGGCGTCGAGGTTGTCGCAAATCGCCAGCGCTTTGGCTTGGACTTTCCTGCCGCGATCATCGCCGCCCGACGGATCCTTGCCGCCACCGGCCGAATGCGATCCTGATACGGCATCGGCCACTGAATGCGCCGCCAGCTTCACCCCGGCAACGCCGGTGGCGATGCCGGCGGAGCGCACGCCCGCCAATTGGTCGTGCCAGCGCTTGAGCAGGGCCTGCTGGGCCGGCGTGGTGGCGATCGCCTTGCCGCCGATCCGCAGGCTGCCGTCGGCGTCGATGACCGCGTCCGGCAAGCCCTTGGCGCTGATCGTGGCCACGTCATTGCGCAAGACCACGGCATGGCCGCTATCGTCGCTGATGTAGGTGGTTCCGCATCCGGACAGTCCGGCGGCGAGGATCGCGGCTGCTACGGCGACCCGCAGGAGTGGGTTGGTTTGCATGAGTGCGGATTCCTTGCAGGATAGACCGGGCCGGTTTCAACCCTCGTCGCGCCAGCGGCGCAGGCGGATGGCGGCGTAGATCATCGCCGCGCCGACCGCGACGCCGATCCACAGGCCCGGGGTTGCGAACATCTGCCAGGACTGCGCGAGCAACCACCCAATGCCTTGGCGGGTGCTGTCCACCACCATGCCCGCCGGGCCGCCATCGACCGATTGCAAGATTCCGTCCAAGTGCGGGTGATAGGCAAACCACAAGCCCGGCACGGTGCCGCCGAGGCCGCGGCCGACGATGTGTTGCCAGTACCACGCATCGTTCCAGCCCAGGCCGAACAGGGCGTTGCCCCAGCTCAGCAAGGTGCCGGCAAGCACGGGCACGCCGACCGCCCACAGGAACGGCTTGGTGCGCGCCCATGCGGAGACCAGCATCAGCCAGCCGATCGTGGGCAGCGCCCACGCGGCGTAAACCGGCAGCATCGCCACGACCGTCAGCGGCGACAGCACGATGTCGGGGCTGAGCAGGGCACCGAAGAAGTTCAGGCCGATCACCGCCCCGGCAAGACAGATGACCAGCAGCGACAGCAACGACAGCACCGTGCCGATGGCGATTGTCAGCAGCGGCGCAATCAGCAACACCATCGCGAGCTTGGACACAACGGTGGCATGATCGGAAATCGGCAACGATTTCCAGAACAACACGCTGCGATCCTTGCGATCGTCGAACAAACAACCCAGGGCGAAAAAGAACATGGTGAACGGCAGCACGAAATAGACCGGCGTTTCCAGGCCGACATAGCCCGAGGCGAGGCCATGGACGAACTGGTCGCGTTGGGTGGGCGTCATCGATTGCGACAGGCAGATCGTGCGCCCGCCTTCGAGGTGGCAACCGATGTGATGCGACCCCGTCACAGCAACGGTGACCACGCTCACGGTTAGAAACAGCAGCATGATCGCGCCGACGATCAACGGCGCCCAGAAAAACCCGCCCTTGTGTTCCCAGTATTCGCGTTTGAGCAGCCACTTCATGGTGTTCATGCGTAGGTTCCCTTCATGGTGGCCACGAACAGGTCGGCGATGCCGACGTTGCGGGTTTCTCCGAGTTGCGCCAACTGGCTGCGCGGCACGCCGTCGAAGACCAGGATCGATTTGCCGAACACTTGCCGTTCGTCGATCGGCTTGAGCGCTTTCGCCGCTTCGACCTTGTCTGCATTCACCATCACTTCGGTGAAGCGCTCACTCACCTCGTCCATGGTCGCCGACAGCACCAGCTTGCCCTCGCGGATGAACATCAGGTCAGTGAGGATGTGCTCGATTTCCTCCACCTGATGGGTGGTCACGACGATGGTCTTGTTCTCGTCGAAATAATCTTCCAGCAGGTTCTGGTAGAACTGCTTGCGGTACAGGATATCCAGCCCCAGCGTGGGTTCGTCGAGCACCAGCAGTTTCGCGTCGATCGCCATCACCAGCGCCAGGTGCAGTTGCACGATCATGCCCTTGGACATCTGCTTGACCTTCATCTTCTCGGTCAGCTTGGTGTGGGCGATGTAGCGCTGCGCCTTGGCGCGGTCGAACTTCGGGTGTACGCCGGCGACGAAGTCGATGGCGTCGCCCACCCGCAGCCAGCGCGGCAGGATCGCCACGTCGGCGATGAAGCACACCTCCTGCATCAGCGCGTCGCGCTGGGTGCGCGGATCCATGCCCAGCACGCTGAGCTGGCCGTCGAACGGGATCAGGCCCAATGCGGCTTTCAAGGTGGTGGTCTTGCCCGAACCATTGGGGCCGATCAGACCGACGATGCGTCCGGCGGGGATGTCGAAGCTGATGTTGTCCACCGCGGCCTGCGCGCCGTAGCGCTTGGACAGGCCGCGGGCGGAAATCACGGCGCTCATGCCTGCTTCTCCTTGCCTGCGATGGCCTGCAACAGTTCCTCGGCGCGCAGGCCCAGCCGCGCGATCCGCGCCAGCACCGCCGGCCATTCCTCGCGCAAGAAGCGCTCGCGTTCGGAGGCCAGCAACTTCCCGGTCGCAGCTTCAGTGACGTACATGCCCAAACCCCTCCGTTTTTCGACCAGCGATTCGTCGGCCAGCTCCTGATACGCGCGCGAGACGGTGATCGGATTGAGCTGGTAATCGGCGGCGATCTGCCGCACCGAAGGCAGCGCGTCGCCGGGCTTGAGTTGCCCGTCGAGCATCATCGTCACGATGCGCTCCTTGAGTTGCCGGTAGATCGGCGCGTTGTCGTTCCAGGTGACGGTCATGTTCGCGCCCCGTCAATCCGCGCCACGGTCGAACGTGGTCAGCGAGAACGAGTAGTAGGGCATCGCCAACCGCAGGCGCAGCGAATGGTGGGCCCGCAGGGTCGACGGATCGAGCCGCGAGGAAGCGCTGGGCACGACCGCCAGCGTGGTGCCGCCGTTGCCGCCGGTGTGGGCGAGGGCCTGCTCGGCGCGCAGGGGTTGCCCCAACATCCAGGTGGAGGCAAGGAACAAGGCAGCGGTGGCCAGCGCGGTCAAGCTGTTGCGGGTCTTGCTGTACATGGCGCCCTCCGAGGGGTGAGCTATGTGTTAGGTGTTGTAGTGAACTATAACACCAAAAATATCCCTGTCAACACCCACGGTGACCCGCTTGCCCCAACTGATGGCCTATGCCATGGCTCGCGTCTGTCTCGACCCGCCACCGTTTCCGACCAGCAAAGCAAGCATTGCCGCATGGCCGTTTCGCCGCGACAATAGGCGGCTTGCCGCGACCGGCTGCGGCCGGTCGCCAGCGCATCCTTCCCCTTTTCCGGAGTTCTCCATGCCCATGTACCTGCACCGTCCCCTCGCCATCGCCGTCAGCGCCCTGGCACTGGCCTGCGTGACCTCGTTGGCGAGCGCAGCACCTGCCGCGCAAGGTGGGCAGGGGTTGTCGACCGACAAGGACAAGACGAGTTACGCGATCGGCATGCAGATTGGAACCGGGATCAATCGTTCGTTGGAGAATGTCAAGGGCGAGGTGGATGTGAACGTGGTGTTGCGCGCCATCGGCGTGGTCGTGCGCGGCGAGAAGCCGCAAATGACGATCACCGAAGCGCAAGCGCAACTGGAGACGTTCGGCAAGCGCATGCAAGCCAAGCAGGCCGCACAGGCCAAGGCGCAGGGCGACAAGAACCTCGCCGAGGGCACGAAGTTTCTCACCGCCAACGCCAAGAAGGCCGGCGTGAAGACCACCGCGTCGGGCTTGCAATACATGGTCGTGACCCAAGGCAAGGGCGCCAAGCCCAAGGCCACCGACACGGTGAAGGTCAACTACTCCGGCAGCCTGCTCGACGGCACCGTGTTCGATGCCTCGGCCAAGCACGGTGGCCCGGTGGAAATGCAGCTCGATGGCGTGATTCCCGGCTGGACGGAAGGCGTGCAGTTGATGCCGGTGGGCAGCAAGTACGTGTTCTGGATCCCGGCCAAGCTGGCCTACGGCGACAAGAGCAGCGGCCCGATCGGGCCGAACGCGACGTTGAAGTTCGAGATCGAACTGCTGTCGATCGCCAAGAAGTAAGCGGTCGCTTTATAGGTAAGTTGAGTCGTCACGTGTGCCGGATCGGAGAGTAGATGCGCGCAACCCTGTTTGGAACCGGATACGTCGGTCTGGTCACCGGCGCCTGTCTTGCCGAGGTCGGGCACGACGTGTTGTGCGTGGACATCGACGCGGCCAAGGTCGAGGGCCTGCGCCATGGTGTCGTGCCGATCTACGAACCCGGGCTGGAAAAACTGGTGATGGAAAGCCAGCGTGCCGGCCGTCTGCGGTTTTCGACCGATGCGGCCGAAGGCGTCGCGCACGGCGAGGTCTTGTTCATCGCCGTGGGCACGCCGCCCGACGAGGACGGCAGCGCCGACTTGCGGCACGTGCTGGCGGTGGCGCGCAGCATCGGCCAGCACATCGACGCGCCCAAGGTGGTGGTGGACAAGTCCACGGTGCCGGTGGGCACCGGCGACAAGGTGCGCGCAGTCATCGCCGGTGAACTGCGGCAGCGCGGACTGAGCGTCGCGTTCGAGGTGGTCTCCAACCCCGAGTTCCTGAAAGAGGGCGATGCGGTCAAGGACTGCATGCGCCCGGATCGCATCGTCATCGGCACCGACTCGGCCCACGCCATCGAGCAGATGAAGCGCCTGTATGCGCCGTTCAACCGCAACCATGAGCGGCTGGTGGTGATGGATACGCGCTCGGCGGAACTGACCAAATACGCCGCCAACGCGATGCTGGCGACCAAGATTTCCTTCATGAACGAGATGGCCAACATCGCCGAGCGGGTCGGGGCCGACATCGAGATGGTGCGCCAGGGCATCGGTTCGGACCCGCGCATCGGCTATTCCTTCATCTATCCCGGTGCCGGCTACGGCGGCTCGTGTTTCCCCAAGGATGTGCAGGCGCTGGAGCGCGCCGCCCGCCAGCACGCCTACACCGCGCGCATCCTCAGGGCAGTCGAGCAGGTGAACGAGGCGCAGAAGTCGCGCTTGTTCGAGCTGGCGCAGGCGCATTTCGGTGGCGATCTGTGCGGAAAGCGCTTCGCGCTGTGGGGCTTGGCGTTCAAGCCCAATACCGACGACATGCGCGAGGCCTCCAGCCGCACCTTGCTGGCGGCCTTGTGGGATGCCGGAGCCAGCGTGCGCGCCTTCGATCCGGAGGCGATGGACGAGGCGCGGCGCATCTTCGGTCATCGCGAGGATCTGGATCTGTGCGCCAGCGCAGACGATGCGCTGGAAGGGGTCGACGCGCTGATCGTGGTGACGGAGTGGAAGGCGTTCTGGAATCCGGATTTCGCCAGGCTTGCAAGCTGTTTGCGCGAAAAGGTGGTGTTCGATGGGCGCAACATCTACGATCCGGCGCAGGTCGAAGCGGCCGGGCTGGCGTATTACGGCATCGGTCGCGGGCGTTCGGTGGCGCGGACATGAACGACGTGCCCGCCGGAGTGATGGAGCGACTGGTCGATCTGGAGTCGCGGATCGCCTTCATCGAGCGCAGCCTGATCGAGATGAGCGACGCGCTGGCCGATGCGCGGATGGAATCGGTGCGCGATCGGCTGCGCATGGAAGGTTTGCTGTCGGAACTGGGCGAACTGCGCACCCTCATTCCCGGCGACTCGCAGGACGAGCCGCCGCCGCCGCACTACTGAGGTTTGCGTAGCGTTCCAGTTCCGCCTCCGCCCATCCCGACAGGCCACGGCCATGACCCACTCGATGAAGGACTTGCTGTTGGGACTGGGCTTCAAGCCGTCCGCGAAGGTCGAGCCCAAACCGACTGCGCGTACCGGCGGTCGAGCGGCGGGCGCGCGTGGCGACGATGCGCGTACCGACGGGCGGCGGGGGGCCGCGCCAGCACCGCCAAAGCACGGTCCGGGCCGTGGCGACGGCGGCAAGCGCGGCGCCGCAATGGCCGGCGAGCAAGGCATGGCCCTTGCCAAGGCGTACGCGCTTCGTGCGCAGCAGGAGAAAGACGAGCGCATCGCCGCCGAGAAGGCCCGCCAGGACGCGGCTCGGATCAAGCGCGAGGCCAAGGCGAAAGTAGTGGCTGTGTTGGCCGGGCAGGTGCGCAACGACGCGGCTGCCGAGCTGGTGCGCCACTTCGACTACAACGGCAAGATCCGCCGCGTCCACGTCACCGCCGAACAGCTCAAGGCGCTCAACACCGGTGCGCTGGGCGTGGTGCAGCTCGACGGGAGCTATCTGCTGGTGGATGCCGATATCGCCCGCCAGGTGCTGGCGTTGTTGCCGAGCCTGCTGGCGCTGTTGGTGGATCCCGACGCGGCGCCTGACGACGATCCGTATGCCGATCCCAAGTACGCCATTCCGGACGATCTGACGTGGTGATGCTCGCCCGCTGGCGCGCCAAGGCCCGCGAGGTGCTGCGCGCGCTGGGGCCGGGCGTGACCACCGGCGCGGCCGACGACGATCCATCCGGGATCGCCACCTATTCGGTGGTCGGTGCGCAGTTTGGCACCGGCTTTCTGTGGGCCAGTTGGGTGACGTTCCCGCTGATGGGTGCGGTGCAGATGATGTGCGCACGGGTGGGCATGGTCACCGGCATGGGCTTGGCCGGCGCGCTGCGCGAAAAGTTTCCGCGCGCCCTGGTCGCCTTGATCGCGCTGGCGTTGCTGATCGCCAACGTCATCAACATCGCCGCCGATCTGTCGGGCATGGCCGATTCGGCGCAGATGCTCGGCGGTGGTTCGTCGCACGTATGGGTCTGGGTGTTCGGGCTGGGCATCTGCGTGGCCACGGTGTGGCTGCGCTACCACCAGATCGCCAACGCGCTCAAGTGGTTGGCGCTGGCGTTGCTGGCCTATGTGGCTACCGCGTTCCTCGTTACCCACGATTGGCCGGCAGTGCTGAAGGCGACGGCATTGCCGTCGCTGCCGCACGGTAGCGCGGCGTGGGCGGCGTTGGTGGCACTGCTTGGCACCACCATCAGCCCCTATCTGTTTTTCTGGCAGGCCGGGCAAGAAGTCGAGGAAGAAAAAGCCAAGGGTCGGTTGATGCTGATCAGCCGCAAGGGCGCGACCGCTGCCGAACTGCACGATCGCCGCATCGACATCGGCGCCGGGGCGTTCTTCTCCAACGTGGTGATGTTCTTCGTCATCCTGACCACCGCGATGACCTTGCACGAGCATGGCATCACTTCCATCAACACCACCCGCGATGCCGCGCAGGCGCTCAAGCCCCTGGCCAGCAACGGCGCCTACCTGCTGTATACGCTGGGTCTGGTCGGCACCGGCTTGCTGGCGATCCCCACCCTGGCCGGCTCGGCGGCATATGCGTTCGCCGAAACCTTCGACTGGGCGCATGGGCTGGACGAGCGCTTCCGCAACGCCGGCGCGTTCTACGGCGTGTTCATCCTCGCCACCGTGGCCGGCGCGGCGCTGGATGAGTTCAATGTCGATCCGATCAAGGCGCTGTATTGGTCGGCAATCGTCAACGGCCTGCTCGCGCCGTTCCTGCTGGTGGCCTTGCTGCTGGTGGCCACCGATGCCCGCATCATGGATGGTCAGACCAGCTCCCTGCTTTCGCGCTGGGTGGTGGTGATCACCACCGTGCTGATGTTCGGTGCGGCGGTGGGGATGTTCGTGTTCTGAGGCCAGAGGACAGAGGACAGAGGACAGAGGACAGAGGACAGAGGACAGAGGGCGAGAGCCGGTAGCCGGGAATCGGTAACCGGAAAGCGGGAGATGGAAGCGGGAAAGCGGAAACCGGAAGCAGTGAAGCGGAAACCCGAAGCAGGCAAGCACAAACCCGAAGCGCAACAGCACAAACCCGAAGCGCAACAGCACAAACCCGAAGCGGAGAGCTACTCCGGGTCGTAATCCAGGTTCGAAGCCAGCCAGCGCTCTGCTTGCTGCACGCTCGCGCCCTTGCGCCGGGCGTAGTCTTCGACCTGTTGTTTGCTCACGCGTCCGACCACGAAATACTCGCTGTCCGGATGGCTGAAATACCAGCCCGACACCGAGGCCGCCGGCAGCATCGCGAAGTGATCGGTGAGGATCATGCCGATGCGATCGGTGGCCGCGAGGACGCGGAACAAGGTTGCCTTCTCGCTGTGCTCGGGACAGGCCGGGTAGCCGGGCGCGGGGCGGATGCCGCGGTATTTTTCGTCGATGATCTCCGCCACCGACAGCGCCTCGTCGTTCGCGAAACCCCAGAACTCGGTACGCACGCGCTGGTGCATGCGTTCGGCCAGCGTCTCGGCGAGGCGGTCGGCCAGCGCCTTGAGCAAGATCGCGTTGTAATCGTCGTGCTCGGCCTCGAAGCGGGCAATGTGCGGCTCGATGCCGATGCCGGCGGTGACCGCAAACGCGCCGATCCAGTCGGGTTTGCCCGAAGCCTTCGGCGCGATGAAATCGGCCAGACACAGGTTGGGGCGCTCGATCGGCTTGTCGGCTTGCTGGCGCAGGTGGTGCAAGGTCACCGGGCCGGCATCGGTCTGCGCGACCACGTCGTCGCCCACGCTATGCGCCGGGAAGAATCCGATCACCGCTTTGGCGGTCAGCCACTTTTCATCGACGATGCGTTTGAGCATGGCCTGCGCATCGTTGAACAACTCGCTGGCCTGCTTGCCGACCACCGCATCGGTGAGGATCGCCGGATAGCGGCCGGAGAGTTCCCACGCGTTGAAGAACGGCGTCCAGTCGATCAGTGGCAGCAACTCGCCCAGCGGGTAATCGGCGAATACGTGGATGCCCGGCTGCGCCGGCGCCGGTGGATCGTAGTTCGCCCAGTCGCCCTTGAAGCCGTGCGCGCGCGCATGCTCCAGCGACACCAGCGGCTTGCCGTGACCGCGCAAGCGGTGGCGCTGGCGGATCTCGGCGTAGTCGTTCGCGGCAGCCTGCACGAAATCGCTGCGCAGATCCGGCGACACCAGCGACTGCGCCACGCCGACCGCGCGCGAGGCGTCCTTGACCCACACCGCCGGCCCGGCGCGGTAATGCGGGTCGATCTTCAATGCGGTGTGCGCGCGTGAAGTGGTCGCCCCGCCGATCAGCAAGGGCATGGTGAATCCTTGCCGCTGCATCTCCTTGGCGACGTGGCTCATCTCCTCCAGCGAGGGCGTGATCAGGCCGGACACACCGATCATGTCGGCGTTGTGCTCGCGCGCGGCGTCGAGGATCTTCTGCGCCGGCACCATCACGCCCAAATCCACCACGTCGAAGTTGTTGCAGGCCAGCACCACGCCGACGATGTTCTTGCCGATGTCGTGCACGTCGCCTTTGACCGTGGCCATCACGATCTTGCCGTTGGACTTGCCGACGTCGCCGGTCTTGAGCTTCTCGGCCTCGATGAACGGCAGCAGGTGCGCCACCGCTTTTTTCATCACGCGCGCTGATTTGACCACCTGCGGCAGGAACATCTTGCCCGATCCGAACAGGTCTCCGACCACGTTCATGCCGTCCATCAACGGGCCTTCGATCACGTCCAGCGGTCGCACCGATTGCAACCGTGCCTCCTCGGTATCGGCCTCGACGAAGGCGTCCACGCCGTGCACCAGCGCGTGGCTCAAGCGGGCGGCCACCGGCAGCGCGCGCCATTGCGGCGGCCCGTTGCCGTTGTCCTTCTCACGCTTGCCCTTCTTGAACGTCTCGGCCAGTGCCAGCAGGCGCTCGGTGGCGTCGGCGCGACGGTTGAGCACCACGTCTTCGACGTGCTCGCGCAGCGTCGGATCGAGGTCGTCGTACAGCGGCAGCGCGCCGGCGTTGACGATGCCCATGTCCATGCCGGCGGCGATGGCGTGGTAAAGGAACACGCAGTGGATCGCTTCGCGCACGGCGTTGTTGCCGCGGAACGAAAACGACACGTTCGACACGCCACCGGAGATGTGCGCCAGCGGAAACCGCAGCTTGAGTTCTTTCGCGGCGGCGATGAAGTTCACCGCGTTGTCGGCGTGTTCGTCGATGCCGGTGGCGACCGGGAAGACGTTGGAGTCGAAGATGATGTCTTCCGGAGGGAATCCGACTTGCTCGGTGAGCAGTCGATACGAGCGCTCGCAGATCTCCAGCCGTCGCGCCACGCTGTCCGCCTGGCCTTGCTCGTCGAACGCCATCACCACCGTGGCCGCGCCGTAGCGCAGCACTTTGCGCGCCTGCGCGAGGAAGGCTTGTTCGCCTTCCTTGAGCGAGATCGAGTTGACCACGCCCTTGCCTTGCAGGCACTTCAGGCCGGCCTCGATCACCTCCCAGCGCGAGGAATCCACCATCACCGGGATGCGCGCGATGTCCGGCTCGGCGGCGATCAGGCGCAGAAACTTCACCATCGCCGCCTCGGCGTCGAGCAGGCCCTCGTCCATGTTCACGTCGAGGATCTGCGCGCCGCTTTCGACCTGCTGGCGCGCCACTTCCACCGCTTCGTGGTAGCGGTCTTCCTTGATCAGCTTCTTGAACTGCGCCGAGCCGGTGACGTTGGTGCGTTCGCCGACGTTGATGAAGTTCATCTGCGGGGTGATGACTAGCGGCTCCAGGCCGGACAGACGGGTGAGGTGCCAGTGACTCATGCTGCGCGCTCCTGCGCATCCAACGTGGGCAGCGCCCGCGGCGGCACGTCTGCCACCGCCTCGGCGATCGCGCGGATGTGCTCGGGCGTGGTGCCGCAGCAACCGCCGACGAGGTTGAGCAAGCCTGCTTGGGCGAACTCGCGCAGCACGCGGGCCATGTCGGCGGGCGTCTCGTCGTAGCCGCCGAAGGCATTGGGCAACCCGGCGTTGGGATGGCAGCTCACGTGTGCATCGGCCACCGCCGCGAGCATGTCCAAGTAAGCGCGCAAGTCCTTGGCGCCGAGCGCGCAGTTCAGGCCGATCGCCAACGGCCGCGCATGCCGTACCGAATACCAGAAGGCGTCGGCGGTCTGCCCGGACAAGGTGCGCCCGGATTTGTCGGTGATCGTGCCCGATACCATCACCGGCAGGCGCGTCCCGGCGGCCGCGAACGCATCGTCGATGGCGAACAGCGCGGCCTTGGCGTTGAGGGTGTCGAATACCGTTTCCACCATCAGCACGTCGGCGCCGCCCTCGATCAAGCCGTCGGCGGCCTCGCGGTACGCGGCCACCAGGGTGTCGAAATCGACGTTGCGAAAGCCGGGGTCGTTGACGTTCGGGCTGATCGAAGCGGTGCGACTGGTCGGGCCAATGACGCCGATCACGTAGCGTGGCTTGTGCGGGTCCATCGCCTCGGCGGCGTCGCAGCACGCGCGCGCCAGCTTGGCGCCCTCGCGATTGAGTTCGCGCGCCAAGTGCTGCAAGCCGTAGTCGGCCTGGCTGATGGAGGTGGAGTTGAAGGTGTTGGTTTCCACCAGATCCGCCCCGGCATCGAGATAGGCGGCGTGGATTCCGGAGATCACGTCCGGCCGGGTGAGGGTGAGCAGGTCGTTGTTGCCCTTGAGGTCGTGCTCTCGTCCATCACCCGACCCAGATGTTTGGCTGTCGAAGCCTTGCGCGAAGCGTTGCCCGCGGAAATCGGCTTCGGTCAGTTCGTGGCGCTGAACCATGGTGCCCATCGCACCGTCGATGATCAGGATGCGACGGGCGAGGTCGGCTTGCAGACGGGCGAGGCGGGCGGGGTTGCGGTAGGGCAGGGCGTTCATCGGATTTGCCTGTGGATATCGGTGTGGACTTGGGTCATGCCTTCACCGCGTGCAGCACCAGCACCTCGAAATGCGGCGGGCGCTTTTCGCGCATCACCGGCGCGCACGACAGCACGCGCAGCTTTGCCTTCTCCGCGAGCCGGGCAAGCTCCCTTCCGGTGAACCCGAGGTTGGCGTGGCCGTAGGGCGCCACCACCTCACGGTGTTCGTGGCGGGCGATGGCGGTGACCACCAACCGGCCACCCGGACGCAGCACGCGCGCAGCTTCGGCCAGTGCGACCCCGGGGCGCTGCGAATACGCCAGCGCCTGCATCAACAGCGCGAGGTCGAAGCTGGCGTCGGGAAGCGCGAGGGCGTGCATGTCTCCAACTTGCACGCGCGCGTTCTTGTGCGGCTTCAGGCGTTGACGGGCGGCGGCAGCCACGCGCTCGCTGGCGTCCACGCAGACGTAGCTGTGTGCATGCGGGGCCAGCAACTCTGCCAGCGCACCATCGCCGGAGGCCACGTCGATCACGTCGCCGGAAACCAGCAGCGGCAGGGTCGCGCGCGCCATCGTTTCCCAGGTGCGCCCGGGCGAGTAGTGGCGCTCCATGTCGCCGGCCACCGCGTCGGCCCAGTTTTGTTCGGCCGCGCGCAGCGCCAGTACCGACGGCAGGCGCTCGGCGTCCTGGCGCAGCAGCGGATCGTCGGTGCCCTCGCGCAACGCCTGCCACAACGCGGCTTGCGCCGGATCCAGATCGTCGCCGCTGCGGTAATAGGCGGAGACGCCGGCACGCCGATCGCGCACCAGCCCGGCTTCCTTGAGTTTGGCCAAGTGGGTGGAAACCCGCGGCTGCGCGAGGTGGGTGATCGCGGCCAGTTCGGCCACGGTCAGCTCCTCGCGTTCGAGCAGCGCCAGCAGCCGCACCCGCGTGGGGTCAGCAAGCACGCGCAGGCAGGAAGACCAGTCCTCGAGATGCATTTATATCTTTGTATCTTGATTCAAAGATATAAGCGTAGGCGGCCACATGGATCGCGTCAAGCCGCGCCGGCCTGGGCGCGACACCCGCAACCTGCCGGCCAGTGTCCCTTACAATGGCGCCTTCCGTCGCGCACCCCGAGGCTGTCATGGATTTTTCCTTCACCGAAGAGCAGTTGCTGATCCAGGACGTGGCGCGCCGCATCGCGCAGGAAAAGATCGCTCCAAGCGCCGAACACCACGACCAGACCGGCGAGTTCCCGCTCGCCAACATCCGCACGCTCGGCGAGAACGGGTTGATGGGGATCGAGGTGCCTCACGAGTACGGCGGCGCGGGCATGGGCCCGATCGCCTACGTGCTGGCGATGATCGAGATCGCCGCCGCCGACGCTGCACATTCCACGATCATGTCGGTCAACAACTCGCTGTTCTGCAATGGCATCCTGAAGTTCGGCAACGAAGCGCAGAAGCAGAAATACGTGCGCGCGATCGCCGAAGGCCGCGACATCGGCGCCTTCGCGCTGACCGAACCGCAGTCCGGTTCCGACGCCACCGCGATGCGCTGCAAGGCGAGCAAGCAGGCCGACGGCAGCTTCATCGTCAACGGCAAGAAGAGTTGGATCACCTCGGGTCCGGTCGCCAAATACATCGTGCTGTTCGCGATGACCGATCCCGACAAGGGCGCGCGCGGCATCACCGCGTTCATGATCGACACCACCCAGCCCGGCTTCCATCGCGGCAAGACCGAGCCCAAGCTCGGCATCCGCGCCTCGGCCACCTGCGAGATCGAGTTCGCCGATTACCGCGTCGGGCCTGAAGACGTGCTCGGCAAGGAAGGCGAGGGCTTCAAGATCGCCATGGGCGTGCTCGACGCCGGGCGCATCGGCATCGCCTCGCAGGCCATCGGCATCGCCCGCGCGGCCTACGAGCGCACGCTGGAATACGTCAAAGACCGCAAGGCCTTCGGTGCGCCCATTGGCACCTTCCAGATGACTCAGGCCAAGATCGCCGACATGAAGTGCAAGCTCGACGCGGCCACGTTGTTGACGCTGCGCGCGGCGTGGCAGAAGGGCCAGTTCGAAAAGGGCGGGGCGCGGTTTTCCAACGAAGCGGCGATTGCCAAGCTGGTGTCGTCCGAGGCGGCGATGTGGATCGCTCATCAAGCCGTGCAGATCCACGGCGGCATGGGTTATTCCAAGGAGATGCCGCTGGAACGGTACTTCCGCGACGCCAAGATCACCGAGATCTACGAGGGTACTTCGGAGATTCAGCGCATGGTGATTGCGCGCAATGAGACGGGATTGCGCTGAAGCAGCGGCTTTCCCGCGGGTCGGCGAATCTGGTGCCGGCTCGCAGGTATGTGCGGTGACGCGCTGACCGGTCGTTACGACGCAGGGCCCGACCGCCGTGGCGCTGTAGCGCCTTTTGCGTATTTGTGCTGTGCGTGCGGGCCAGGTCTGTTGCGACCTGCCCGCAACGATACTGGCCCGTGGTCGGTCGCAGCGGCTAAAATACGCGCTTGGCCCGCACCCGAGCACGCCGCGTGAACAAGTCCGTGAAGAAGTCCGCCGAGGCCGCCGCCAAGGCGACCGCCAGCAAAGCCCCCGACCCATCCACTGCGACCGTCGTCGCAAAGCCCGCAAATCCGGCCGACTTGCTGGCTGCGGTCAAATCCTCGCCGTCCGGCAAGGACGCCAGCTACGTGCGCTTCTGTGAGCGCCTGTTCGATCGCGTCTCGATCGACGATCTGGCGGCGCGTGCAGCAAGCGACTGGCTGGCCATTGCCGCCGATCTGTACGACGCGTTGCAAACGCGCAAGGCGCATGCGCCGGTGGTGCGTGTGTTCAACCCGGAGGCAAAGAAGCACGGTTGGACCGCACCCTGCACGGCCATTCAAGTCGTCAACGACGACATGCCGTTCCTCGTCGACAGCGTCGGTCTGGTAGTCACCCGCGCCGGCTTGACGGTCGCCAATCTGATGCATCCGGTGCCGCTGGTGGCGCGCGATGGACGTGGCAAGCTCGTGGCCGTGGGCGAAGGCCGACCGGAGTCGATCATCCATCTGGAGGTCGAGCGTCTGGCCGATGCCGAGGCACTCAAGGCGATGCAGGCCCAGATCGTGGCGGTGCTGGCCGAAGTGCGCGCCAGCGTCGAGGACTGGTCGGCGATGCGCAACAAGATGTTGCAGATCGCCGATGAACTGCCGATGCGTCCGTTGCCGGTCGACGAGCACCGACGCAGCGAGATTCGCGCTTTCCTGCGCTGGGCGGCCGAAGATCACTTCACGTTCCTGGGCTATCGCGAGTACAAGGTCGCCCGCCAAGGCAAGAACGAGATGCTGATGGCGGTCGAGGGCAGCGGCCTTGGCATCTTGCGCGGCGACATGCGTCCGGCCAAGCCGCGCCCGGCCGGGGCATTGGCTGCCCATCAGCCCGGCGGCGCCACGCATCCGCTGGTGCTGACCAAGACCAACTCTCGGGCTACCGTGCACCGCGACGGCTACATGGATTACATCGGCGTACTGGTGTACGACGAGCACGGCAAGGCGGTGACCGAACAGCGCTTCATCGGCTTGTACACGTCCAGCGCCTACAGCCGCCGGCCGTGGGACATCCCGATCGTTCGCGACCGCTACGAGCGGGTGATGGGGCGGTCGGGCTTTGGCCCCAGCAGTCACAACGGCAAGGCGCTGCGGCACATCCTCGAGAGCCTGCCGCGCGACGAGTTGTTCCAGTCCGGCGCCGAGCACCTGCTCGCCACCAGCATGGGCATCCTCGGCCTGCTCGATCGCGGGCGCAGCAAGTTGTTCGTCCGCCGCGACCGCTACGGGCGCTTCTACTCGGTGCTGGCGTACATCCCCCGCGATCGCTTCACCAACACCGTGCAAGAGCGCATCGAGCAGATGCTCACGCAGGCACTGGGCGGCGATCGCATCGACACCAACCTGCTGGTTGGCGAGTCCTCGCTGGCGCAGATCCACATGATCGTGCGTCCGCGGGCCGGCGAGCACGTTGAGGTCGATGTGGCCGCGCTCGATGCGCAGATGGCGATGATCGTGCGCGACTGGCGCGACGAGCTGCGTGACCGTTTGGTTGCGGCGCACGGTGAGGCCGAGGGCGCGCGCAGGGCGGCGCGCTGGATACCTGCGTTGCCAGCGTCCTACGTCGATGCGGTCACGCCCGCCGGGGTGGTGGAGGACCTGCGCCAGATCGAGCGATTGCAGGGGCCGGCCGATCTCGAACAGCGCCTGTACCGCGATCCGCGCGATCCGTCGCGCCTGCGCTTCAAGCTGATGCGCGCCGGCGCATCGATCGATCTTTCCGACGCGTTGCCGATGATGGAAAACATGGGCCTGCGCGTGCTCTCCGAGTACCCGTACACGCTCGAACTGGGCGAACAGGCGATCGCCGGCGAGCACACCGTGCACGTGCAGGATTTCGAAGTGCGCAGCGCGATCGAAGTCGACGTCGCCGCGGTCGGCGCCTCCTTCGAAGAAGCCTTCGAGCACATCTGGGCCGGCGCGGCCGAGAGCGACGGGTTCAACCGCTTGTTGCTCAGTGCCCGCCTGACGTGGCGGCAGGTGGCGATGCTGCGCGGCTACTGCAAATACCTGCTGCAGACCGGGGTGCCGTTCTCGCAGGCATACATGGAGGCCACGCTCAACCGCTATCCGCTGATTTCGCGCCTGCTGGTGGAGTTGTTCGAGTCGCGCTTCGATCCGGCGCACAGTGCCGGCAAGGACGGCAACGGCAGCCACGACGAGACGATGCGCGATCGCTTGCGGGCCGAACTGGCGGCGATCACCCCGGCGGCGCTCAAGCAGGCCGCAAGCACCTTGACCGAAGAGGTGGCTTACGCCCGCGCACTCACCCGCGAGGCCCAGATCGATGCCTGCAACGACGCGCTGGCGCTGCTGCTGGAAAACGTGGCCAGCCTCGATGAAGACCGCATCGTACGGGCCTATATCGGGGTTATCGACGCCACCTTGCGCACCAGCTATTACCAGCGCCATGACGGCGCGGCGCGCGAATACATCAGCTACAAGTTCGACTGCGCCAAGGTTCCCGACCTGCCCAAGCCACGCCCGTACCGCGAGATTTTCGTGTACGCCCCGCGCGTGGAGGGCGTGCACCTGCGCTTTGGCGCGGTGGCGCGCGGCGGGTTGCGCTGGTCGGATCGACGCGAGGATTTCCGTACCGAAGTGCTGGGCCTGGTCAAGGCGCAGATGGTGAAGAACACGGTGATCGTGCCGGTCGGGTCCAAGGGCGGCTTCTACGTCAAGCGGCCCCCCATCGGCGGCGATCGCGATACCCAGCTCGCCGAGGGCATCGCCTGCTACAAGCTGTTCATCAATGGGTTGCTCGACATCACCGACAACATCGTCGAAGGCAAGACCATCCCGCCCCGGTCGGTGATCCGCCACGACGGCGACGACCCCTACCTCGTGGTCGCTGCCGACAAGGGCACTGCGACGTTCTCCGACATCGCCAACTCGGTCAGCGCCGAACACGGTTTCTGGCTGGGCGACGCCTTCGCCTCCGGTGGTTCGGTCGGCTACGACCACAAGGCCATGGGCATTACCGCCAAGGGCGCGTGGGAGTCGGTCAAGCACCACTTCCGCGCGGTCGGCCGCGATTGCCAGAGCGAGGATTTCACTTGCGTGGGCATCGGCGACATGTCCGGAGACGTGTTCGGCAACGGCATGCTGCTCTCGCGCCACATCCGCCTGTTGGCGGCGTTCGATCATCGCCACATCTTCCTCGACCCGGCTCCGGATGCGGCAACGTCCTTCGTCGAACGCGAGCGCCTGTTCAAGCTGCCGCGCTCATCGTGGGCCGACTACGATGCCAAACTCATCAGTGCCGGTGGCGGCGTGCACGCGCGCAGTGCCAAGTCGATCGCCGTCACCCCGCAGGTGCGTGCGGCGCTGGACATCGCCGATGGCGTGGAGGGCCTGACCCCGGCCGAGCTGATGGCGGCCATCCTCAAGTCGCCGGTGGATTTGCTGTGGAACGGCGGCATCGGTACCTACGTCAAGTCCTCGGCCGAGACCCACGCCGACGTGGGTGATCGCGCCAACAACGCGCTGCGGGTCAATGGCAACGAGCTGCGCTGCAAGATCGTGGGTGAGGGCGGCAATCTGGGCTGCACCCAGCGCGGGCGCATCGAGGCGGCGCGCAATGGCGTGCGCCTGAATACCGATTTCATCGACAACTCCGCCGGCGTGGACACCTCGGATCACGAGGTGAACATCAAGATCCTGCTCAACGATGCGGTGCGCCGCGGCGAGCTCACCGAACCCAAGCGCAACGCCCTGCTGGCGAAAATGACCGACGAAGTCGGGCAACTGGTGCTGATGGACAACTATCGGCAGAACCAGACCTTGAGCCTGATGGAGACCATGAGCGTGTCGCGGTTGGGCTCCAAGCAGCACTTCATCCGCACGCTGGAAAAACAAGGACTGCTGGATCGGCAAATCGAGTATCTGCCCTCGGATGCCGAGATCGCCGATCGCAAGGCGCTGGGCCAGGGATTGACCCGCCCGGAGCTGGCGATCCTGCTGTCGTACGCCAAGATCGTGGTGTTCCAGCAACTGCTTGCTTCCGATGTACCGGAAGACAGCTACCTTTCCGCCGAACTGGTGCGCTACTTCCCCGGCCCGTTGCACGACAAGTACGCGGCAAACATGCAGCGTCACCGCCTGCGCCGCGAGATCATCGCCACGGTGGTCACCAACTCGATCATCAACCGCACCGGCGCAACCTTCATGCTGCGCATGCAGGAAGACACCGGGCGCTCGCCGGGCGAAGTCGCCAAGGCGTTCACGATCACCCGCGAGACGTTGGACGCGCGTGAGCTGTGGGCGCAGATCGATGCGCTCGACGCCAAGGTGCCCGAGTCGGTGCAGATCGCCGCGTTGCTGGTGATCTGGAACCTGCAACGCACCTTCACGCGGTGGTTGCTGGCCCGCCCGGGCGCGATCCCGGACATCGCCACCGCGGTGGCGCGTTACCACGACGGCTTCCGTGACATCCGCGCCGGCGCCGGAATCCTGCCCGATTCGCAGCGCCCGGCGTATCTGGCGTCGATCCGCGACTGGAAGGACAAGGGCCTGCCCGACGATCTGGCTGGCCAACTGGCGGCGCTGCCGTATCTTGGCCCGTGCGCCGACATCATCGAACTGGCGCGCACGCGCAAGCTCAAGGTGTTGGACGTGGCGCGCCTGTACTTCCGTCTGGGCGACGTGCTCAACCTGCCGTGGCTGAGCACGCAGATCGACGGGCTCAAGGTCGATGGTCGCTGGCACGCGGTCGCCCGCGGCGTGTTGCGCGACGAGCTGGCGCACCATCAGCGCGTGCTGGTCGATGAAGCATTGTCGATGCCCGGCAACGATGCCGACGCCAAGGTCAAGGCGTGGGTCGATCGCGACGATGCATCGCTGAAGTTCACCTTGTCGATGCTGGCAGAGTTGGCCGTACAAAAAACGCTCGACTACCCGACCGCCTCGGTTGCAGTGCAGCGCCTGTCGCAGTTGGCATCGAGGGGGTGAGGCGCGGCGTTTGCGGGCCACTGGCCCGCGCCGTGCCGAACGCCCGCACACGGATGTGCGGGCCGGCGCCACGCACCACGGACGGTTGCTCGCGGATCCATCGCTCGCCAGATGCTTTGAAGCGCATCTGACGATGCTGCAAAAACCCCGTACAAGGCGGCGACGCCACTCTGCGGCGGATGTTCCCGACCAATGGATTCGCGCGGCGATAGCGGCGCTATCTGCAGAGGATTCGCGCTTGCGCCTATGCCGCTGGGCCGCCCGGGCCGTGGCACAGCGCCAGTCGCTCCAGCGCGGCGAGCAGCGCAGCACGGGGAGCGGCGATGTTCATGCGAGCAAACCCAGCGCCCTCGGCGCCGAAGGTCGTGCCTTCGGCGAAGAACACCACAGCCTCGTCTTGATGGGCCCGTTTGAGGGCGGCCGCGCTCATGCCGAGCTTGCGAAAGTCGAGCCATTGCAAGTAGGTGCCCTCCAGCGGCAACACGCCCATCGTCGGCAGGCGTTCGCGCAGAAACTCACGCAGCAGGGCCTGGTTGGATGCGATCAATCGCAACAATCCGTCGAGCCATTCCTGGCCGTGCGTGTACGCCAGTTCGCAAGCCTTCAGGCCGGGCGCGGAAACGAAGAACTGGCCCTGGGATTCGAGTTCGGCACGGAACCGCCCGCGCAAGGCGGCATCGCTGATGACGATGTGGCTGGTGCACAGGCCAGCGAGGTTGAAGGTCTTGCTGGGCGCGGTGCAGACGATGCTGCGGCGGGCGATTTCCTGTCCGAGGCTGGCGAGGGTGGTGTGTCGATGGCCTGGCAGCACGAGGTCGCAATGGATTTCGTCGCTGACCACGATCAGCTCGTGCTCGACGGCTATCGCGGCCACCGCTCGCAACTCGTCGTGCGTCCACACCCTGCCGACTGGATTGTGCGGGCTGCACAGGATCAGCATCGTGTTGGCCGGGTCGGCGGCAAGGCGACGCAAGCCATCGAGATCCATCCGGTAGCGGCCATCTTGCAGCAGCAACGGGTTGCGCACGACGCGCCGCCCGTTGCGCTCGATGGCGCTGTAGAACGGGTAATACACCGGCGGTTGCACGATGACGCCCGCGCCGGTCGGCGTGAGCGCGCGCACCGCCGTACACAGCGCCGGCACCACGCCGTTGGTCCACACGATCGAGTCGGGTGCGATGCGCCAGTCGTGACGCCGCGTCATCCAGTCGATCAGCGCCCGCGTGCAGGCAGGTGTCGGCTCGGTATAGCCCAGCACCGCGTCGGCGAGGAACTCCCGCAGCCCGGCGACGATTTCCGGGGCTTGCGGCAAGTCCAGATCAGCCACCGAAAAGGGTGGAATGCCGACCAGAACCTCGGGATTGGCTCGACGCATCGCCGCCCACTTCGCCGATCCTTGTGCGGTGCGATCGATCAGTGTGGAGAAATCGTGCGCCATCAGGGCGCCGCCAGCGCACACGTCCATCCTTCGGGCATCCGCGCATCCTGCAGGGCCTTCAGGGTGAGGGTCGAGCCGTCGGCGTCGACGAGTCGATCGGCGGCAGCGTAGACGATCTGCTCTTCCTTGTTGTTGTGCATCTGCAGCAACTGGAACAAGGTTCGCGCAAGCGCCTTGAGATCGTCCGCTGGCGCGTCTGCTCCGCAGGCGGCGTCCAGTTGCGCGAGCAGTGCCCACATCTGCGCGTGTTCGCGCTTCATCACGAACACCGGCATGGTCAGGCCGGCGGCTTTCAGCGGCGGAAACAGGACTTGCTCTTCGATGTGGATGTGCGTCCGCAACAGCCGCAACGCCGCCAGCAATGCATTGGCGCCCCGGCTGCCGTCGAGCAGGCCCGCCACGCCGGCATCGATATCGCGGTGCTGAATTTCCAGCCACTGGCTCGGAAGTTGCTTTTCCACCTTCGCTCTCCTTGTGCCGCGCTCGGTGTGATGCCGTGCCACCTGCTGCATCAAGCCCGGCTGCTGTCCCGCTGCGCAAGCACGATGTCCTGGAACGATAGAAATTGCGTTCGCCCGCACCACGAACCGTAGTGGATCGGTTGTCGCACGGCAAAGCCGCGGCGGGCGAACAACTCGACCACCCATGGCTCCTCATAGGCGGTCACCGCTTCGGGCGTGTTGGGCGTGCTGGTCCACGCCGGCCCGTCCACGTGATGGGTGATCGCCATCGGCCCGGTCGCCACGCCGGTATCGATCAACTGGATCGACTCCTCGTTGCGCAACAAGAACGTCGCCAGGCAGCGCCCGCCGGGCTTGAGCACGCGCGCAATCTCGTCGGTGTAGTGCTCCACGTCGGCCGGCAGCATGTGCGTGAACACCGAGGTCAAAAACGCGACATCGAAGTGCGCATCCGGATACGGGAAGCGGTAGTCGCGCGCGAGTGTCTTGCCGCGCTTGTTGTATTGCTTGTTGTAGATGTCGGAGTGCACGAAACGGAAGTTCGGGAATTTTTTCGTGATGCGTGCGTTGCACCACAAGATGCCCTTTTCGACGATGTCGAAGCCCGCGTACTGGCCGCTGGTGAGGTAACCGGTCAGCGGGATCGCCATACGCCCGATGCCGCAGCCGATGTCGAGCACGCGACCGTCCGGGCGCAGTCCGGCCAGGTCGATCAGGTAGGTCTTGAACTCGTTGCCGATCTTCTCGAAGTCCCCGTGGCCGACGAATACCATCGATTCGGGTGGAATCATGCCGGTGTTGCCCTTGGCGCCTTCCAGGGCGATGCGACCGCGGTAAAAGATGGATTTCAGACTCACGTGATTGGACTCCGGTGAAAGTATGTGCGGTCGAGGAAGCTGGTGAGGTTCAAGGGGCACGCTGCGCGAGCGCGCCAATCCAAAATTAGCAGCAAAGACGCTGGATCCCCGCTTGCGCGGGGATGACGATCTGGCAAAGGCATGGCCGTTCGCGGCCATGCGCCAAATCAAGACTATCAGCAAAGACGCTGGATCCCCGCGTGCGCGGGGATGACGATTTGGCAAAGGCATGGCCGCGAGCGGTCATGCGCCAAATCAAGACTATCAGCAAAGACGCTGGATCCCCGCTTGCGCGGGGATGACGATTTGGCAAAGGCATGGCCGTTCGCGGCCATGCGCCAAATCGTCACTTCACCGGCATGCCGGGCGTCGCGCCGTCATCGACATCCAGCAGGTGCAGGTCCGCACCGCCGCTGCCGGCCGACAAGATCATGCCTTCGCTGATCCCGAAGCGCATCTTGCGCGGGGCGAGATTGGCGATGAACACCACCTTGCGACCGACGAGTTTTTCCGGCTCCGCGTATGCCGCGCGAATGCCGGAAAAAATCTGTCGATCGCCGAGGTCGCCGGCGTCGAGCACGAAGCGCAGCAGCTTGTCGGAGCCATCCACGAAGCCGCATTCGCGCACCGTGCCGATGCGCAGGTCGAGCTTGGCGAAGTCGTCGATGGAGATGGGGGCGGGACTCGGGACTCGGGACTCGGGACTGGAAGACGCGGGGCTCGGGACTCGGGACGCGGGACTGGAAGACGCGGGGCTCGGGACTCGGGACGCGGGACTCGCGGATGCAGTAGTCATGGATGCGCTTTGCGGGGCGATGGTTGCTGTGGTCGTGCCTTGACTCCCTCCCCCGTTCACGGGGGCGGGTTGGGGCGGGGGGGCCGCTTCCAGATGTTCCGTACTGGCCGCCACCATCGCCTCGATGCGCTTGGCGTCGATGCGGGTCAGCAGCGGCTCGTATGGCGCGATGACGTGGTCGAGCAGCGGCGTGGCGATCGCATCCCAGTTCGTTACTGGCGCGGCGAGGAAGCGCTCGGCATCGCCGGCGATGCGCGGCAGCACCGGCGCAAGGCAGGTGGCGAGCACGCGGAACAGGTTCAAGCCCTGCGTGCACACCGCGTGCAGTTCGGCGTCGGCGCCGTCGCGCTTGGCGATCGCCCACGGCTTGCGCTCGTCGATGTAGCGATTGGCGTCGTCGGCCAGCACCATCGTCTGCCGGATCGCGGTGCTGTATTCGCCGGCGGTGTATGCAGCGGCGACTTCCTGCGCTGTGTCAACGAAGCGTGCGTACATCGGTGCGTCTTCCAGCGCGGCCGCGAGGCGACCATCGAAGCGCTTGCCGATGAAGCCGGCGCAGCGGCTGGCGATGTTGACGAACTTGCCGACCAGATCGGCGTTCACCCGCGCCACGAAATCGGTCAGGTTCAGGTCGAGGTCGTCCATGCCTGCGCCGGTCTTGGCGGCGAAGTAGTAGCGCAGGCACTCCGGGTCGAGCCCGGCGTCCAGATACGTGCGCGCCTTGATGAAGGTGCCGCGCGATTTGGACATCTTCGCGCCGTTGACGGTGAGATAACCGTTGACGTGCAGCGCGGTGGGCATCTTCAACCCTGCGCCATCGAGCACGCCGGGCCAGAACAGGCCGTGGAAGTTGACGATATCCTTGCCGATGAAGTGGTGCAACTCGGCCGGGTCGCGCGGCGACAGCAGCGCGTCGTAGTCCTGCCCGTTGCGCTCGAACAGGGCCTGGAACGCGGTGAGGTAGCCGATCGGCGCGTCCAGCCAGACGTAGAAATACTTGCCGGGCGCGCCGGGAATCTCGAAGCCGAAGTACGGCGCGTCGCGCGAGATGTCCCAGTCGCGCAGCCCGCCTTCGGCATCCAGCCACTCGCGCAGCTTGGCTTTCACCGACGAATGCGCGACCTCGCCTTCGATCCATCGCCGCAGCGTGTCGGTGAAATCGCCGGCCTTGAAGAAGTGATGCTCGGATGCGCGCAGTTCGGGCGTCGCGCCGGACACCACCGAACGCGGGTCTTTCAGATCGGTCGGCGCATAGGTCGCGCCGCAGTTCTCGCAGTTGTCGCCGTATTGATCGGGCGCGCCGCAGTTCGGGCACTGCCCGCGGATGTAGCGATCGGGCAGAAACATCTGCTTGATCGGATCGAAATACTGCTCGACGCTGCGCCGCGCGATGTGCCCGCCGGCGTCGAGCGTGGCGTAGATGGCTTCGGTGAGCGTGCGGTTGCGTGGCGAATGCGTCGAGTCGTAATGATCGAAGGCGATGTGAAAGTCCGCGAAGTCCTGTTCGTGGCGCACCTGCATGGCGGCCACGAACTGCTCGGGCGTCACGCCCGCCTTCTCGGCCGCCAGCATGATCGGCGTGCCGTGGGTGTCGTCCGCGCACACGTAATGCACCGTGCGCCCGCCCATGCGCTGCGCGCGCACCCAGATGTCGGCCTGTGCGTAGCCCACGAGGTGGCCCAGATGCAGGTCACCGTTGGCGTAAGGCAGGGCGTTGGTGACCAGGGCGACGGGTTGGGACGGGGCCATCACGAGCGTTCCGCGCAAGACAAGACCTGCGATTATTTCACAAGCGCCGATGCGACAGGCTTGCGCGCTAAAATGAAAGACCCGCCTGCGAATCGTCCATGTCCGACTTGCGCACCCGCCTGAGCGAAGCACTGTCCCGCATTCCCGATCCACACACCGGTGCCGATCTGGGCGCGGGCGGCGCGATCAAGGGCATCGGCATCGACGGCGACAAGGTCGCCATCGAGATCGTGCTGGCCTATCCAGCCGTGGGTTGGCACGCGCAGTTGGCGCAGCAGGTGAAGTCTTCGGCGCTGGCGGTTGCCGGCGTCGCGCAGGCCACGGTCGAGGTGCGCTCGCGGGTGTACGCGCACAAGGTGCAAGGCGAGCTGACGCCGCTGCCAGAAGTGAAGAACATCATCGCCGTGGCCTCCGGCAAGGGTGGCGTCGGCAAGTCCACGGTCGCGGTGAACCTCGCGCTGGCGTTGGCCGCTGAAGGCGCGACGGTCGGCGTGCTCGACGCCGACATTTACGGCCCGAGCGTGCCGAAAATGCTCGGTCTGACCGGCAAGCCCGACAGCCCCGACGGGCAGAGCATCGAGCCCAAGCACGGCCACGGCTTGCAGGCGATGTCGATCGGCCTGCTGGTGGAAGAAGACACCGCGATGATCTGGCGCGGGCCGATGGTCACGCAGGCGTTGCAGCAACTGCTCGGGCAGACGCGCTGGAAGGCGCTGGATTACCTCGTCATCGACCTGCCGCCGGGCACCGGCGACATCCAGCTCACGCTGGCGCAGAAGGTGCCGGTGTCGGGCGCGCTCATCGTCACCACCCCGCAGGACATCGCCCTGCTGGATGCGAAGAAGGGCCTGAAGATGTTCGAGAAGGTGCAGGTGCCGGTGCTGGGCATCGTCGAGAACATGGCGGTGCACGTGTGCAGCCACTGTGGTCATGCCGAGCACGTGTTCGGTGCAGGCGGCGGGCAGCGCATGGCCGCGCAATACGGGGTGCCGCTGCTGGGGTCGCTGCCGCTGGACATCTCCATCCGCGAGAACGCCGACGGCGGCCACCCGAGCGTGATCGCGGATCCGTCTTCCGCAGTCTCGCTGGCCTATCGCGCCATCGCCCGCAACACCGCCGCGCGGCTGTCGTTGCAGGCGCGCAACAAGTCGATCGCGTTCCCGAGCATCGTGGTGCAGAACACGTGAGGGCAGGGAGCGGGGAGTAGGGAGCAGGGAGCGGTGAGCGGGAGCAGGGAGTAGGGAGCGGGGAGCGGGAGCAGGGAGCCAAAGCCCCTCTCCCCCCGGGAGAGGGGTTGGGGTGAGGGGCGATGCAACGGGAGGCAGTGAAACGGCCGCCATGTGCGTGGCGCCAGCATGGGGTGAGGTGCGATGCAACGGGCGAGTGTGAAACGGGATCGGTGAGCGGTGAGCGGGGAGCATGGAATTGCGAGAGCGCGAGGGGCGCGTCCCCCGACCTCGCATGCAGATCCGACCAACGAACCCTTCCCCCGCGCAGCGGGGGAAGGTGGCGACAGCCGGATGGGGGCGCTTCCCGCAGGACACGCAACATTGCCGGTTTGCCACGCTCTGCGCGTTGGCAACGTAGCCACCACTGCGTCCAGCCATGACCACGTCCGCGTTCTGCCACTGCGCTGCGCACTGCGCCACGATGATGCGGGCGGTTGCGGCAGCCGTCGCCCTGTCCGCACTGGTCTGTGTTCCGGCGCACGCACAGGACGCCACGCGCCTCGTCGCTGCCGCACGCGCACAAGTCGGCGTGACGACGATTTACGACCCGGCCTACGTGCGGATCGCCTATCCCGATGGCGATGTATCGGCCGATCGCGGGGTATGCGCGGACGTGATCGTGCGCGCCTTCCGTGCCGACGGCATCGACCTGCAACAGCTCGTCCACGACGACATGACGGCGCACTTCCGTGCCTACCCGCAAACATGGCGGCTGCGCGGGCCGGACACGAACATCGACCACCGCCGCGTACCCAATCTGGAAACTTATTTTCGTCGCCACGGCGATGCACTGCCGATCACCGCGCAGGCGTCCGATTATCGTGCTGGCGACGTGGTGAGCTGGCGCTTGCCCAACGGGCTGGCGCATATTGGCATCGTGTCGGATCGCCTGGTCGCCGTGGACTCCGGTGGGCCATTGGTGATCCACAACATCGGCAACGGCACGCAGGAAGAGAACGTGCTGTTCGCGTGGAAGATCGTCGGGCATTTTCGCTGGAAGTTCCCGGCGACAGCGCGCGCAGTTGCCCGCTGACGCCATCGCCCGCGTCGCAATCCCGCAGTTGCTCGTTCACAATATGCCGGTCGGCGATCGGCTTGCCGCACGCCCGCTACCGGTGGCTGCCGTTCCGGTTCCCGGCTCCCAACTTCAGGTTTCCCGTACCCCATGTCCATCAAATCCGACCGCTGGATCCGCCGCATGGCCGAGCAACAGCGCATGATCGAGCCGTTCGAACCCGGTCAGGTCAAGCACGCCGGCGACGGCCACCGCATCGTTTCCTACGGTACGTCGAGTTACGGCTACGACGTGCGCTGCGCGCGCGAGTTCAAGATCTTCACCAACATCAACTCCACCATCGTCGATCCCAAGGCGTTCGATCCCAACAGCTTCGTGGACGTGCAGGCCGACGTGTGCATCATCCCGCCCAACTCGTTCGCGTTGGCGCGCACGGTGGAGTTTTTCCGCATCCCGCGCAACACGCTGGTGGTGTGCCTTGGCAAGAGCACCTACGCGCGCTGTGGGATCATCGTCAACGTGACGCCGCTGGAGCCGGAGTGGGAAGGCCACGTGACGCTGGAGTTTTCCAATACCACGCCGCTGCCGGCGAAGATTTACGCCAATGAAGGCGTGGCGCAGATGCTGTTTTTCGAATCCGACGAAGTCTGCGAGACCTCGTACAAGGATCGCGGCGGCAAGTATCAGGGCCAGACCGGCGTGACCTTGCCGAAGACCTGAGGACATGACGATGGAAAATCCCTATCAACCGCCGAGCAGTCGGGTCGAGGACATTCGCCCGGTTGACGCGGGCTTGGCTGGGCGGGGGGTTCGCTTGGGGGCGGTGATGCTCGATGGTGTGATTCTGGCGGCGCTGATCTTGCCGATCGAGTTTGCCATGGGGGTGTTCTCCCAGTTGCGAGCGAATGTGCTCGCGCATCGGGGGCTTCCGATCGCTTTGTTGTTCGAGTTGACGCTGCTTGGGCTGGTGTTGTTCGTGGCGGTGCAAGGCTATCCACTTGTCACGCGCGGGCAGACGTGGGGCAAGCGAGCGTGTGGGATCAAAATAGTGGATCCGGAAGGCCGCGTGCCGTCGATCAGGCAGTTGGCGATCCGTTACGCGACGATCTTGTTGCCAGGCCGTATTCCGTTCATAGGCCCACTGTTCGGGATCACCGACGTTTGCCTCATCTTCCGCGATGATCGCCGCTGCATTCATGATTTGGTGGCGAGTACGCGCGTGGTGTCGGCCTGAACGTGGTGGGGCAGAAGACGCACGCACTGATAGGGCTGCTGACGTGCGTGATGTTGCTTCTGCTGGCACTGCCCGCGCACGCGGCGCAATGCGTCGGGCCGTACGCGGTCGGGCAGCGCACGCTGGCGTTGGTCGATGGCCGCGAAGTGGCGGTGTGGTATCCAACTGCGCCGATTGTTCGATCCAATGCGCGCGTTGCGGTCAACGATGGCGTCATCACCGATGCGCCGCTGGCTGCTTGCCCCGCACGCTGGCCGCTGGTGCTGTTCTCGCATGGCGTGGCCGGCTGCAACGAGCAGGTGCTGTACGTCACCGAGCAGGTGGCAAGCCACGGCTACGTAGTGGCCGCGCCGAACCATCGCGATGCGATTTGCGGTATCGCCTTGCGCAAGAAATTCCCGATTGCGACCGGCGCGACGCGGCCCTCGTTTCTCGCCCCGCAGATCTGGACCGCCACGGCATGGCGTGGACGCATGCTCGACCTGCGCGATACCGTGCAACTGCTGCGTGATGATGCACGGCTCGCGCGCGGCATCGACTTTTCGCGCATCGGCCTGATGGGCCACTCGCTCGGAGGTTACACGGTGCTGGGAATGGCCGGCGGCTGGCCCGGCTGGAGCCTGCCCGGCGTGCATGCGGTGTTGGCGTTCGCGCCGTTTGTCGCGCCCTTCCTGGCCGACAAGCGCCTGAGCGGACTGCGCGTGCCGGTGATGTATCAGGTCGCCGCCTGGGATCTGACGATCACCCCGAACGTGGTGCAGGCCGGCGGCGCGTTCGACGCCAGCCCCGCGCCGAAATATCTGGTGGAACTGGCCGCCGCCAGCCACATGGCCTGGACAAACCTGCCGTGTCGCGATTTCGCCAGCGTGGCCGCCTGTTTGACGGCGGTGCCGCGCGCGCGACTGGTGGATGCCTATGCGATCGCCTTCCTCGATCGTTATCTCAAGGGCTTGCCGGCGCCGTTGCTCGACGCCAGCGGCAAGGATTTGCGCCAGTTTCGCGCGCAGCGCTGAGGGCACCGTCAACTTGCAGCCTGCAATCGGCAGGGCTAGCCTGTTCGTCCCGTCTTGAGTGAAAGGTGCCGGCATGGGCACACGCATGATTGCCGTCGAGGGCCAACTCGCCGGCAACCCCGAGGTCGAAGCGCTCTACATCCGCGACAACCGCACCTGGTATTCGCCGCCCGGCGGCTGGATGGCCGCGCAGTCGGGGAAGTGGGAGCAGATCAGCGTGGCCGGCATGGCGGTGCAGGGCATCAGCGGCACGCCGAACGTGTTCATGGCCGGGCTGGTGTTCGTCGATGCAAAAAAAGGCGACAGCGGCCAGTTGCGCGATCAGGCCGGCGGCGGCGTGGGCACGTGGAAAGTCACCATGGCGACGGGGTAGCCCGGGCGGGGTGTGGTTCGACTCGCCCGCGCTCGATCTTCGATCTCGACGCGGGCGGCTCACCACGAACGGAAACTTTGACACGCGCCATGCGCCGACGCGAACGCGCTCGATCTTCGATCTCGCCACGGGCGGCTCACCACGAACGGAAACACCCCAACGGAAAACGTTGACACGCGCCGACTCGAACGCAACCTGTCCTGAGCGCATCGACGGGTTATCGTCTGGCCCGGTTCGGTGAAGCAGTATTGGATTCGGGCGTGACCGCCTTGATCGACCGCCCGCGCCCGTGGCGACGCGCACCGGAATGGTCGTCGATGCGCGCATCCACCACGCCGATGATCGGCCCCAGTTCGGCGCGTGCATCGTCACGCCGCAACGCCGGCGCGTACAGGCTGGATACCGTGCCATCCAGATACAACGCGTTCGCGCAGTGCAGGGTGTCGCGGAAAAATGTCGCGAACTCGTACAGCGACACCGGGCCGTCGCTGATCGCGAAAATCACCGTTCCCTTGCCATCCACGCCCACGCCATTGCGGATCAGGCGCGAGGTCGAATGCGGGTTGAACGCCGGATGGATGATGCCGTCGTCCACCAGCAGCGGCCCGGATTGGGTGGCCAGCAACGGCTGGATGCCGGCAGCGGCGTAGCGCGAGGTTTCCAGCACGCCGGCGGTGCCATCCGCGCGCAGGAAAAATACGCCGTTGGGCTTGAGGTAGAAGTTGCCGACGCCGTCCTTCGTATTCAATGCAGCCTGTTGCTTTCCGTCAGCGACGAACAACCCCACCGGGCTGCGATCGGGTTCGTACATGCCCGCGTTCATCGCGAACACCAGCCGCTGGCCGCGCGCGTCCAGCCACGCCGCCACGCCATCGAAACGCTTGAACGGTGCGCCGGCAGCATCGTCGAGAAACAAGCGCAGCCGCTCGCGCGCCGGATCGACCGCCGCGACGGTGGCGTGGGTGTCGGCCAGCGGCAGGTCGCGATAATCCACCGCCAGCACCGGGCGTGCGGCGAGCAGCGCCAGTGCGAGCAGGGTCGGTTTCATCACTGGCGTGTTCATCGCCGGCGCGGCCCGATCACGCGATGGCGCCGCCGTGGACGCGCACGTCCCGGGCATGGGTCAGCGCCGCCGTGATGGCGATGCCGATGCCACGGGTCATCGTCGCCAGCGCCATGCCCGGTGCGCCCGGATGTGCGGCTGCCTGTTGCGGCAGGTACGGCACATGGATGAAACCGCCGCGCACCGACGGATGCCGCGTGGCCAGATGGTGCATCAGCGCGAAAAACACCGCGTTGCACACATAGCTGCCGGCGCTGAAGGACAGCTCCGCGGGGATGTCGGTTGCATGCAGTGCGGCCAGCATGGCCTTGACCGGCAGCGTGGAAAAATACGCGGCCGGCGCGCCGGCGATCACCGGTACGTCGATGGGTTGCGCGCCGGTGTTGTCGGGGATGCGCGCATCGATCAGGTTGATCGCCACCCGTTCGATGGAAATACCCGCCCGCCCCCCCGCTTGGCCGATGGCGATCACCAGCGCCGGGCGCTCGGCGGCAATCGCGGCGTCCAGCGCATGCAGTGCGGCAGCGAACGCCACCGGCAGCACCTGCGCGATCACTCGGTGCCCGGCGATGGTCGTTCCGGCCAGCGCGAGCACGATTTCCCGCGCCGGGTTGACCGCATCGCCGGCGAACGGTTCGAAGCCGGTCAGCAGCACGCTTGCAGAGTTTGATGCGGTCATGGCCGTATCGCCCGTACGCTGTCTGGGTGCCACTGCCGGGAATCATATGCCAGCGGCGCGTCGCAGGCAGGCGGTGCCGAACGCCCGGTGTTGCCGCCCGCGCGATTCAGCGGATACCGTGCATCCAGCGCTTGATCAATGGGCTGAGCAGCAGGGCAACGGCGGCGGCGATCAGTCCCAGCCACAGCATGTTGTCGAACAGGTGGCCGTACTTCTGCTGGGCGACGGCCAGATCGATCTTCTGGCCTTCGGTGATGTCCAGCGCGGCCCAGCGCCCGAACATCGCCGCGGCCTGTTCGGACAGCGAGGTCGCCAGCCAGTACGCGCCCATCATCAAACCGACCACGCTGGCGACCGACAGTTGCGTCACCGCCGCCAAGCCGATCGGCGACAGCGTGATCTCGCCGATCTCCAGCACCACGTAGGCCAGCAGCAACCACCACACCGACGCGAGGTGGCCTTCGCTCACGGTGCCGTTGGCGGCGGCCAGCACGAGGAAGGACAGCCCGCAGAACGCTAGGCCGATGGCGTTCTTCAGCGGCTTGCTGGGGTTGCGTCCCCTGCGTTCGAGCCAGGGCCACAGCCAGCCGAACAAGGGTGTGAGCGCGACCAGCACGAACGAAGCCAGATATTCGAGCGACTCGGCCGTCTGCGGCAGCACCAGCACATCGCGCACGAACAACACCACGCCGAGCAGCCCGACCGCGCTGACCAACCGACGCGCGACTTGCGGAGATGAGCGCAGCGCCAGCGCGACGGTCGGCGGCGCGAGCACCAACGGAATCACGCACCACGGCCACGGCTTGCCGTTGATCTCGACCAGCCACGTCGGTAGCGCCGCCCACGGCCACGGCAGGTGCTGCGGGTCATAGATCACGATGGACGGGAAAAAGTCCTTGGTCAGCATGTGCTCGGTGAACAGCAACCACGAGCCGTAGGTCTGTTCGTACATGGCGAAGAACAGCAGCGCGCTGGCGATGAAGAACACCACCGCCAGCATCTGTTCGCGCTGGACCTGCGTGCAGCGCGCAACCAGGTACCACGCCAGCCACAGCAGCCAGCCGGCAACCAGCGCGAACTGCACGTACAGCACGCCGTCACCGAGTTGCATCAGCGCCCAGATCGCCGGCAGCCCGAGCACCGCGCCCAGGTAGATCGTGGCTTCCACGGTGAGCGGCCCGAGCAGGCGGCGGCGCAGCTTGTCCGGATCCTTCGGTTCGGCGTGGCCTTGCAGGTATTTTTGCCCGCTGATGAACATGCCCAAGCCGGCAAGCATGCCGATGCCCGCCGCGCCGAATCCATAACCCCAACCGTAGACCTCGCCCAGATACCCGCAGATCAGGCTGGAGAACAGCGCACCGACGTTGATGCCGGCGTAGAAGATGGTGAAGCCCGAGTCGATGCGCGGATCGTTTTCCGGGTAGAGCTTGCCGACGATGGTGGAGATGTTGGGCTTGAGGAAGCCCACGCCGCTGATGATCAGCGACAGCGACAGGTAGAACACGCCGAGTGCAAACTTGTCCTGGTGCACGACGCCGTTTGTCGTGGTGGCCGCGTGTCCCTCGTAGGCCATGCCCAGATGCCCAAGGCACAGCAGGATGCCGCCGAGCACCACCGCCTTGCGCATGCCCAGGAAGCGGTCGGCGAGGATGCCGCCGAGCAGCGGCACCGCGTACACCATGCCGCCGTAAGCGCCGGTGACGACCAATCCCTGCGATTCGAGAAAGCCGTGGTGCTTGATCAGATACAGCAGCAACAGCGCCTTCATGCCGTAGAACGAGAAGCGCTCCCACATCTCGGTGAAGAAGCACACGTACAGGCCTTTGGGATGGCCGAACATCTCGTCGGGGCGCTCGCTGGGCACTGCGGTGGGCTGGACTGGCATGCCGGCTTCCGGAACGGGATGGGCGAGTATAGCGATGGCGCGCGCGCGGGCGTGGTTCGACACGCCCCGCCTCGAACTGCGTTCTCGACCGGGCCGGCTCACCCCGAACGGGAAATTGCCGGCGTGTCGAATTTCCGTTCGTGCTGAGGAGCCATCGAGGCGCGCAGCGCGATCGAGATGGCGTCTCGAACCACGTTCCCGAGGCTCATGTGTCATTGACAGAGGCGGATGCCGTTCCGGCGTGACGCCGGCGTTACCATAGGCGCTTCAGCCCCGGCGCATCAGCGCCGTCCTCCAAGGAATCCGCCATGCACCGTCCAACCCCGCGCCCACTGTTCCGCCTGTTGCCGATCCTGCTGGGCGTGTCACCGCTGTTGCTCGGTGCCGGCATCGCCAGTGCCGCCGGCGCGCCGACGCCGAAGCAGCCGTTGACGGTGCAGGACATGATCCGACTCGACCGCATCTCCGAGCCGGCACTGTCGGCCGATGGCAGCCAGGTGGTGTTCTCGGTGGCCACGCTCGATGCCAGCGCCAACAAGCGTGACAACACGTTGTGGATCGGTGGCACCAAGCCCGGCGCGCCGGCCCCGCATCGCTTGCTGGTGCCGGGCATGGAAGGTGGGTCGGCGGCATTTTCTCCGGACGGCAAGGACGTGTATTTCGTGTCGGGCAAGTCCGGCTCCGATCAGATCTGGCGGCAGCCAGCCGCCGGCGGGCCGGCGGTGCAGGTCACCAGCTACCCACTGGACGTGGGCGGCTTCAAGCTCTCGCCGGACGGCAAATCGCTGGCGTTGAGTTTTGCCGTATTCGCCCACTGCCACGATCTGGCCTGCACCCAGGCGCGGTTGAAGGCCAGAGAAGACAGCAAGGCGCGCGGGGTGGTGTTCGACAAGATCTTCATCCGCCACTGGAGCACTTGGGCCGATGGCACGCGCAACCAGTTGTTCGTCGCCGCCATCGGCGCCGATGGCAAGGCGGCGGCCGAGCCCACGCTGGTGAGCCGCGGCATCGACGGCGACATCCCCTCCAAACCGTTCGGTGACAGCAGCGAGTTTTCGTGGTCACCGGACGGCAAATCGCTGGCGTTCGATGTGCGCATCGCCGGCAAGAGCGAGCCGTGGTCGACCAACTTCGACATCTACATCGTGCCCGCCGACGGCTCGTCGCCGCCACGCAACCTCACCGCCGCCAACCTCGCATGGGATGCCGGCCCGGTGTTCTCGCACGATGGCAAGACGCTGTATTACCGCGCGATGAAGACGCCCGCTTTTGAAGCCGACCGCTTCGGCCTGATGGCGATGGATCTGGCCAGCGGCGCGATCCGCGAGATCGATCCGGCCTGGGATCGTTCCGCCGGCAGCATCGTGCTCTCGCCCGATGGCAAGACCATCTACAGCGATACCGACGACATCGGCCAGCACCCGTTGTTCGCGGTGGACATCGCCAGCGGCAAGGTGCGCAAGCTCGTTGCCGATGGGGCGGCCAGCCCGGTCGATGCCAAAGGCGGTGTGCTGCTGTACACGCGCAACTGGCTGAACTCGCCCGATCAGGTATTTGCGGCGCGTCTGGATGGCGCCGGCCAACGCCAGCTTTCGCACAACGACGATGCGATGCTGGCGCGGGTGGCCTGGGGCGAGTTCGAACAATTCTCGTTCCCGGGCTGGAACGACGAAACCGTGCATGGCTTCGTGGTCAAGCCGTGGAACTGGCAACCCGGGAAGACGTATCCGGTGGTGTACCTGATCCACGGCGGCCCGCAGGGCTCGTTCGGCAACGACTGGAGCTATCGTTGGAACCCGCAGTGGTACGCCAGTCAGGGCTATGCGGCGGTGATGGTGGATTTCCACGGCTCGGTCGGTTACGGGCAGGCCTTCACCAACGCCATCAGCCAGCACTGGGGCGACCGCCCGCTGGAAGACCTGCAAAAGGGCTGGGACGCGGCGTTGAAGAAATACGCCTTCCTCGATGGCAGCAAGGCCTGCGCGCTGGGCGCCAGCTACGGCGGCTACATGGTGTACTGGATGGCCGGCAACTGGAACACCCCGTGGAAGTGCCTGGTCGACCACGACGGGGTGCTCGACAACCGCATGATGGGGTACGCGACCGAGGAGTTGTGGTTCTCCGAGCATGAAAACGGCGGCACGCCGTGGGCGAACCCGGAAGGCTACGAGCAGTTCAACCCGATCCGTTTCGTCAAGAACTGGCGCGTACCGATGCTGATCGTGCACAGCCAGCTCGACTTCCGCATTCCGGTCGAGCAGGGCATCGCCGCGTTCACCGCCTTGCAGCGCAAGGGCATCGAGTCGAAGTACCTGTATTTTCCGAACGAGAACCACTGGGTGCTGCACCCGCAGAACTCGGTGCAATGGCACGACACCGTGGCGGCGTGGCTCAAGCAGCACCTGCAATAGCGCCGGCGACGGGAGCCCATTCGATTGGCTGGTTGCCGGCCGGAGCGCACTTGGGCAAGCCCTTCGGCGAGGCGCTCCATCGCGGGTCGGCGCGCGGCGAACGCAACCGTTCACGGGCCCGTTCGCGGGCAGT
This sequence comes from Pseudomonadota bacterium, assembly GCA_018241125.1. Lineage (GTDB taxonomy): Bacteria > Pseudomonadota > Gammaproteobacteria > Xanthomonadales > Xanthomonadaceae > SZAS-103. The sequence continues at coordinate 116,756 of JAFEEL010000007.1, forward strand.
GCAGTCCACGGTGAACGGGTGCTGGAGCCGCCGATCCAGCACCGGAAGACGAGCCTGCGTGCCCGCTCAGCGAAGCGGCGGGGCTACAGCCAGCGGATGCGCCGCAGCCCGATGTACAAGATCACGCACACCAGCGTGGCCACACCGATCAGGATGTGATAGCTGTAGCGGCCGTGCAGTTCGGGCATGTCCTGGAAGTTCATGCCGTACCAGCTCGCCATCAGCGTGGGCACCGCCAGCAGCGCGCCCCAACCGGCCATCCGCTTGAGCGTTTCGCCTTGCGCCACGGTGACCACCGCGAGGTTCACGCTCATCGCCGCGGTGAGCATTTCGCGCATGATGTCGGTGGCCTCGTTGACGCGCGCCACGTGGTCGGACACGTCGCGGAAGTAGATGCGCACCTCGTCACGAACCAGCGGTGCCGGCAGGCGCTGGATCTGGTTGATCACGTCCTGCATCGGCGCTACCGCCATCTTCATCGCGGTCAGCTCCTGCTTGAGATCGTACAGATCGCGCAAGGTCTGGCGGCGATAGTCCTCGGCGAAGACGTCCTTCTCGAGTTTGTCGAGTTCGCGCTGGAAGTCCTGCACGACCGGCAGATAGTTGTCGACGATGAAATCCAGCGTGGCATACAGGGCAAAACTCGGCCCGTAGGCCATCATCGCGATCTCCCGCTCGCAGCGGTTGCGTGCCGGCGTGTGGGTCAGCGATGCGCCGTGACGTATCGTGACCAGATAGCGCTTGCCAAGGAACATGTGCGTCTCGCCAAACTGCACATGGCCGTGCACCGCCTGCGCGGTCTTGACCGCAATGAACTGCGACTGCCCGTAAGCTTCGACCTTGGGTCGCTGGTGCGCGGCGTGCGCGTCCTCCACCGCCAGATCGTGCAGGCCGAACTCCTCCTGCATCTGCTTCATGGTCGCCTCGTCGGGATCGTGCAGGCCGACCCAGACGAAGCTGCCGTCGTCGCGCGCCAGCACGTCGCTGATTTGCGCAAAGTCGATCGGCGGCAGGCGCGTGCCGTTGGCGGCGTAGGCCACGCAAGCCACCACTTGTGCCGTCCCGCTCCCCGGATCTTCTTCCATGGCCAGTGCCTTGTGCGTGCGATCAGTGGGTCGGCGCGGCGCTCGGGTGAGTCTTGCCGCGCCCATGCGCAGCGTATGCCAGCGCGAGGTGGATCGGCAAAAACAGCGCGATCCAGTCGCCGTTGCGCTGGATGCGGAAGGGGAGGAATTTCAGGAACAACGCCGCCCCGGCGCTGATGGCCACCAGCAGCAGGAGGCGGCGATGCCAGAGCCCGGGCGGGCGCCCGCGCAACGACGACCAGGCGCCGGGCAGCAACAGCAGGCACAGCGGGCTGGTCAACAGGATGTTCTCGTTGCCGTAGATCGCCACGTGGCTGGTGAACGCCCAGATCCCCAGCAGGCCGCTGCCGAGCAGACCGCAGGTCAGCCAGAACATACCGGCAAGAACTGCGGTAGCGCGCGGAATGAAACGCCATCCGGCCAGAAATACCAGCGCCAGCGCCAGCCCGATGCCGACGAACCACACCCGCCAGGCGGGAAAATCAGCCGGCGCCTCGGGCAGAAGCTGTGGCAACAGGCGTTGCTCGTCGCGTACCAGCGGCGTGCCGCGCGCGGTGCGCACGGTGGCCAGCGTATCGTGCAGGCGCGAGGGGATGAAGGCTTCGTCCCACAGCGACAACGGGCGATCGGCATAGGGGCCGAGCGCGAAGTGCATCGACAACCCGAGCCACCATTCCGGCGCTCCCAGCCGCACGGCTTCCGAGCGATACGTCAATCCGTGCGAAGGCGTGGTGGTCTGCGCGTGCAACTGCCCGTCGAGCGCGTAATCGATGGCGTCGCGCACGCGGGTGGTGCAGTCCTGGGTGAAGTAGTCGTAGTGGTAGCGCGCGTTTTCCGGGCGCGCATTCCATTGCAGGCGCTGTTGCAACTTCGTGGCTTGCGCCGGCGTCAAGTCGAGCCATTGCACCACCGCCCCGCGCCCGGCCTGCGCGTACTGCTGCAAGTCCTCGCGCGCCGGCAGCGCAACCAGCTGGTACATCGCGCGGCCCTGTACGAAGTGCAGGAAAAAGCCCGGCTCGTCCAGGTCGAAGTAGCCGAAGTTGTAGTCCATCGGCTCGCTGGCCGGATCGTCGGCGCGATTGTCCACGACGATGGCGTCGTGGCCGAAGCGCGACCAGTATTCGTCGCCCGGGCCCATCGTCAGCACGCCGATGCGCGGGGCGGCGAAGCCGTTGGTGGCGAAAGACAGTGCGATCAGCGCCCAGAGCCAGAGCCACGCGCTGCGTTGAAGCGCATGCAGGTTTCTTGCGCTCCTGCCATGACGTTTTCGCAATCGGGCGATCGATCGCTGAAAGCATTCGTTCGCGGGCGCTGCATGCACCGAGTCCCGAGTGCCGAGTGCCGAGTCCCGAATCCCGAATCCCGAGTCCCGGGTTCCCGGGCCCCGCTCTCCGGTTACCGGCTCCCGGCTCCCGGTTTCCGGTTCCCGATCCACGATTCCCGCCACTTCACCCACCGGTCTGCACACTCACGATCAACGCCTTCACGCGACGCGCGTCGGCATGCGAGACGCGGAAATGGAAGTGCCCCAGCGCCAGCTCCTCGCCCGCTTCGGGCAGGTGACCGATGGCGTCGGTGACCAAGCCACCGACGGTGTCGTATTCGTCATCAGGAAAGTCGGCGCCGAAGCGCTCGTTGAAATCGCCGATCGGGGTGAGCGCGTCGACCACGAACTGCCCATCGGCTTGCGCGGCGATCTGCGCGGCGGCGTCCGGTTCGTCGTGCTCGTCGTCGATCTCGCCGACGATTTCCTCCAGCACGTCCTCGATGGTGACCAGCCCGGAGACTCCACCGTATTCGTCGACCACGATGGCCATGTGGTTGCGCGCGAGACGGAATTCCTTGAGTAGCACGTTGAGCGGCTTGGATTCGGGGATCAACACCGCCGGGCGCAGCAGTTCGCGGATGCTCGCCGGGCCGCCGTCGCTGACCACGCCACGCAGCAGATCCTTGGCCAGCAGGATGCCGAGGATCTCGTCCTTGTCCTCGCCGTGTACCGGAAACCGCGAATGCCCGGACTCGACGACCTTGTGCATCAAGTCGATGAAGCGAGCATCCGCCGGCAGCACCACCATCTGTGCGCGCGGAATCATCACGTCGGCAACGGTCTTTTCCGAAACGCCGATCGCGCCTTCCATCATCTTCAGCGTATCGGACGCGATCAGGCCATCGCCCTGCGCTTCGCGCAGCAGTTCGATGAGCTCGGCGCGATTGCGCGGTTCGCCGGAAAACGCCTGGCTGAGGCGTTCGAGCCACGAGCGGCGATCCGGCGCCGGATGCTCGGGCGTTCGACTGTCGTCGGACATGGGTTTGCGTGGCGCGCCCAGATGGGCGGTGCGTCATTGTAGCGCAAGGGCGCGGTGGGGCAGGGAGCGGGAAGAGGGAAGAGGGAATCGCAACGCAAGCCCCTCTCCCAGCGGGAGAGGGGTTGGGGTGAGGGGCGACTCCTGCGCCAAAACGGCATGCAGCCGGGGTGCCGATCAACCGTTCTGACCGAACACGTACTCCCCGGCCGCGGTGCGGTGCGCGCCATCGGGCGGGCCGTAGCGATCCCACAGTGCGGTCATGCCCACCGCGCGGGTGAAGTCGCGGAACGCCGGAGTTGCCCGCGCAGCCCGCATTGCCGGGCTCCAGATCATGTGGAAATACTGGGCGTCGTTGGTGGTACGGAAATCCCTGCCCAATGCCAGTACCCGGGTCATGTCGCCCATCTGGAACAGCGCATACATGATCGAGGATGGCATCCAGCGTGGTTGCGAGGCGAAGAAGCGATCGATCAGATCCAGCGCCGGCTGACGGTCGCGGACAGCGCCGTAAACGCCACGCGCCAGTATCGCTGGCGCGCCGTCTGGCAGGCCGGCACCGAGCACGCGCAAACCCTCGGTCAACTGCGCGATGGCCTCGTCGGTTTGTCCGCGTGCGGCGGCAACCAGGTGCATGCCGAGCGGTGCGTGCGCCAGTCCGACCTCGGCCGCTCTGCGCAGCATGGGCTCGGCGCGGTCGAGGTCGGCCACGAAGGCAAATTGCGTGCCGCGCCATAGCAGCGCGTTCGGGTACAACGGGTCGATTTCCAGCGCGCGGTCGAGCATGGCGAGTCCACGCGCGGTGTAGCCGGTATTGATCAGGATCGAGGCGGCCCAGAACACCGCGGTGATGTCGTTCGGGTCGAGCGCCAGCGCGTGATCCATTGCCTGCCGGCTATCCACGAACCGGTGCTGCTGCGCATCATTCAGCCCCATCGCCGCGTACGGTTCAGCCAGTTTCGGGTCGAGTTCGCTGGCGCGCAGCGCCTCCTGCCGCACCTTTTCCGGGGCGTCGTCGGTGGCGTCGGGAACGTACACGGGTTCGATCGCTCGGATCGATGCCAGCCGTGCATGCGCACGAGCGTAAGCCGGGTCGAGTCGCAACGCTTGTTGCAGGCACGCGATCGCATCGGGGAAACGGCGACCGTCGCGACGGGCGAAGATGTCCGATGCCTTCAGGTACAACGCATAGGCTTCCGGATCGCGGGTGGCGACCGGCACCAGCCGTTGGGCGGCGTCGCCGTGCAGGATCACGTCCAGCTCGTGAGTGATGGCGCGGGCGATGTGCTCTTGCAGCTCGAAGATGTCCGTCAGTTCGCCGTCGTAACTTTCCGACCACAGGTGGTAGCCGTCGGCGGCGTGGATCAACTGCGCGGTGATGCGCACCTTCTGGCCGTGCTTGCGCACCGAGCCTTCGAGCACGTGCGCCACCCCGAGCGCGCGCCCGATCTCGCGCAGATCGGCGTTGCGGCCCTTGAAGGAGAACGCCGAAGTGCGGCCGGCGACTTTCAGATCCTTGAGCTTGACCAGTGCATTGAGGATTTCCTCGGCGATGCCGTCGGAGAAGTATTCCTGATCGTGGCTCGGCGACAGGTCGGCGAAGGCCAGCACCGCGATGGACTTGCGCGGCGCGGCTATCGGCGTGGCGGCAGGCGCAGCAGGCGCGGGCGCGGCCGATCCCGATGCGCTGGTCGACGCAACGACCGTTGTGGCATGGGATGCGGCGGCCGCCACGTCTTCCGGATCGCGTCGCACACCGTCGGGGGTGATGTCGAAAAACCACGCCAGCACCAGCGCGACCGGGAATCCCAGCCCGACCAGCACCGTGACCATCGTTGGCAGCCATTCGGGCAGTTTCAGTTCCGGCGCGACGGTCGCGGCGACTTGGATCAGCACCCAACCGATCACCAGCCAGGCCGCGCCGACCTTGAACACCTTGCGGCGTTGCATTTCCTCGATCAGGCGCATGCGATCCTTGCCAATCGCGCCGCAGGCGGGCGGGGCGTGCGCAAGGATGCCAGAATCCAGAGGACAGAAGACAGAGGACTCAGGATGCAGGATGCAGGATGCCGGATGCAGGATGGAGGACAGCGGCTATCGTGACCGATCCCCCAGCCTGTCATCCCGAGCGCAGCAAGGGATCTGCCGTATCCAAGGCATGCGAGGAAGGCGAATGCATCCCTGCGTTCGGGATGCGGGCGAGAGACAAGACCGTGCGGGTGTCACGGCGCGAAGCCAGATCGCATCGTCCGTACATGGCTTGGCCGTGATCGTGTAGCGCCTGTGGCTTACGGATCACCGCTTACGGCAGCCGCTTCAGTGATACGGATCGGCCACGCCCAGCGTGGCCAGCACGCCCCGCTCGATGGTCTCCATCACGATGGCCTCGCGTTCGTCCTGATGGTCGAAGCCCAGCAGGTGCAGCACGCCGTGGATGGTCAGGTGGGCGTAGTGGGCGATCAGCGGCTTGTGCTGCTCGCGCGCCTCGCGCGCCACCACCGGCGCGCACAGCACGATGTCGCCCAGCAGCGGCAGCTTCACGCCCTTGGGCAGCTCGGCGGGGAAGCTGAGCACATTGGTGGCGTAGTCCTTGCCGCGGTAATGGTGGTTGAGGCTGCGGCCTTCGCGCGCATCGACGATGCGCAGCCCGACATCGGCGCGCAGGATGCGCGTTTCCAGGGTGGCGGCGATCCACTTGCGAAAGCTCGCCGATCCCGGCAGCCCCTTGCGCGGCAGACCGTAGCTGACGGCGACATCGAGCTGGATCGGTCCGCGGGTCATGGCTGGGGTTTGGGTTGTGCCGCCGTGTCGCGCGCATCGTAGGCCTGCACGATGCGTTGCACCAGCGGGTGGCGCACCACGTCGCGCGCCTCGAAGAAGGTGAAGGAAATACCCTCGACCCCGCGCAGCACCTCGATGGCGTCGCGCAAGCCGGATTTGACCGACTTGGGCAGGTCGATCTGGGTGAGGTCGCCGGTCACCACCGCGGTCGAGCCGAAGCCGATACGGGTGAGGAACATCTTCATCTGCTCGATGGTGGTGTTCTGCGCCTCGTCGAGGATCACGAACGCATCGTTGAGCGTGCGCCCGCGCATGTACGCCAGCGGCGCGATTTCGATCACGCTGCGTTCGAGCAGCTTGGCGACTTTTTCCACCCCGAGCATCTCGTAGAGCGCGTCGTACAGTGGGCGCAGGTAGGGATCGACCTTCTGCGCCAGATCGCCGGGCAGGAACCCGAGCTTTTCGCCGGCCTCCACTGCCGGGCGCACCAGCACCAGCCGCTGCACGCGGCCGGCGTTGAGCGCCTCCACCCCGCTGGCCACGGCCAGGAAAGTCTTGCCGGTGCCGGCCGGGCCGACGCCGAAGTTGACATCGTTGATCGCGATCGCGTGCAGGTAGCGGGCTTGATTGGCGCCGCGCCCGCGAATCGATCCGCGCTTGACCCGGATCACCACGTCCTGCGGCTCGCTCGCCGGCCCGGTGGTGTGTAGCAACGGCGTGGCCTGATCGGCCTCGTTGACCACGTCGGCCAACAGCAGGTGCAGTTCGTGCGCGTCCAGCGGCTGTTCGTCGAGCGCGCCGTAGAGCTTGCCGATGAAGCGCTGTGCGTGGCTGGCCATCGGCTCCGGGCCGACCACGCGGAACACGTTGCCGCGATTGGCGATTTCCACGCCCAAGCGCAACTCGATCTGGCGCAAATGCTGGTCGAACGGCCCGCACAGGTTGGCAAGGCGTTCGGTGTCGGCCGGTTCGAGGACGAAATCGTGCGTGGAAGGTGCGCTCACCGGCACAGCGTAGCGCGATGCGCGGATGGTCGCCATCGCGCAAATATCGGGTTGGGCGGCGCTTGCAATTATTTATTCAATGGATTAAATAATACTGCATGGCCACCCGGTTCCGCCGATCTTCACAAGCGCGTCGCGTGCCGGCCGATGTGGTCAGCGCGAAAGCATCAGCCGGAAAGCCGCACGCGCCAAGACGGGCTGCAGCTGCGCCCGCTGCAAGCGACAATCCCTCGCCCAAACCACGAGGGCCGAGGCGCGGCAACGGCAAATCGACGAATGTGAAACCGACGAATGTGAAACCGGCAATACCGGTGGGGCAAAGCGTAGCCGCGCGCCGGCGTGCCCCCGGCCGCCCGGTCGGCAATGCGAACCAGCGCGAGCGCGCCTTGGATGCGGCATTGGCCTGTTTTGCAAAGGCTGGAGTGGCGGCAACCTCATTGCGTGCCATCGCCGTCGAGGCGGGTGTCACCCCGGCAGTGTTGCACTACTACTTCGGGGACAAGCCGCAGTTGCTGGAGGCAGTGGTCGACGAACGCCTGCTGCCGGCCAGCGCGGCCTTGCGCGTACAAGTGGCAAGCGCGGGCGAGAACCTGGCGGCGCTGGTGGCGGCGGTGGTGAACGGGGTCGGGCAGTTGGTGGTGGCGCATCCGTGGCTGCCGGCGTTGTGGGTGCGCGAGGTGTTGTGCGAGGGCGGCGCGTTGCGCGAGGCGATGATCGGACGCATCGGGCCGCTGCTGGCGCAGGGCCTGGCGCAGCGCTTTGCCGCCGCGCGCAGGAGTGGTGATTTGCACGCCGATCTGGATCCGCGCCTGCTGGTTGTCTCGTTGGTCGGGTTGACCTTGTTTCCGGCGGCTGGTGCGCCGGTGTGGCGGCGCATGCTCGGCGCCGGCGACATCGACGCGCAGGCGTTGCGCAAGCACACGCTGGCCTTGCTCGCGCATGGCATTGGTCAGCGTTGAAGATGCTCAGGGAGTCGTTGATGAAATCGATCCCGCAAGTTTTGACTGTGCTGGCAACCACGCTGCTGCTGGCGGCATGCGCACCGCGGCCGCCGCAGGTATCGGGCACGCTGGAATGGGATCGCATCACCTTGCCGGCGCCGATTTCCGAGCGCATCGCGCAGGTCTCCGCGCACGAGGGTGACGAAGTAGCCGCCGGCGCCACCGTGCTGACTCTCGAATCTACACGTACGCAGGCGCGGCTGGATGCGGCGCAGGCGCAGTTGGCCAGTGCGCAGGAGGCGTTGAAGAAGCTGCGCGTGGGCGCGCGCAGCGAGGACATCGCGCAGGCACGGGCGCAACTGGCCGGCGCGCAGAGTGTGGCGACGAACGCGGGGCAGGCGCTGGGCCGCGCGCGTGCCGAGTTCGCCCGACAGGTGGTGCCGCGCGCCAGCCTCGACGCGGCGATCGCCCAAGCCGGCAGCGCCGACGCGCAGGTACAGGCGGTGCAGCAGGCGTTGGCCGTGCTGCTGCACGGCAGTCGCCCGGAAGACATCGCGCAGGCGCAGGCGCAGGCCGATGCCGCGCAGGCGCAGGTCGATTCGATCAGTGTGGATTTGCAACGCGTGCGCATCACCGCGCCGCGCGCCGGTCGCATCGACGCCATTCCGTACAAGCAAGGCGACCAGCCGCCGGTGGGCGCGCCGTTGGCGATCGAACTGGTCGGCGATGCGCCGTATGCGCGGGTGTATGTCCCCGAGCCGCTGCGCGCCAGCGTGCACATCGGCGATCGAGCGCGGGTGGTGGTGGACGGGCAAGCGGGTGCGTTCGCCGGGCGCGTGCGCGCGATCCGCGCCGAACCGGTGTTCACCCCGTACTACGCGCTGTCCGGCGAGGACGCGCCGCGGCTGTCGTATCTGGCGGAAATCCAGCTCGGCACCGATGCGGGCAAGCTGCCGATCGGCGTGCCGGTGCACGTGGAGTTCTGGCGCGGAGGAGCACGGTGACGCGCCCTTGTCCCTGCGGGAGAAGGGCCTGCCCCCGAAGCGCATTTTGTCGGGGGTGGCGCGCAGCGCCGGATGCGGGGCGGATGCCGTGAACGCCGACTGCGCCATCCGCGCCCGCGGCCTGACCCGGCGCTTCGGTGCGCTGGTGGCGGTGGATCGCGTCGATCTGGATGTGCCTGCGCGGCGCGTCTACGGATTCCTCGGCCCCAATGGTTCGGGCAAGTCCACCACCATCCGCATGCTCTGCGGCTTGCTCACGCCCAGTGCCGGTGACATCGAGGTGCTTGGCTTGCAGATCCCCGAGCAGGCCGAGGCGCTGCGTCGACACATCGGTTACATGACGCAGAAGTTCTCGTTGTTCGAAGACTTGACGGTGCGTGAAAACCTCGAGTTCATCGCCGCCATCCAGGGCGTGCCGAAGAACACGACGCGCGCGCGCATCGACGAACTGATCGGGCGCTACCATTTCGCCGATCGCCAGAAACAACTCGCCGGCACCTTGAGCGGCGGCCAGAAGCAGCGTCTCGCGCTGGCCTGCGCGGTGATCCACGAGCCCGAACTGCTGTTCCTGGACGAACCCACCAGCGCGGTCGATCCCGAATCGCGCCGCGACTTCTGGGAAAAATTGTTCGAACTGGCCGACATCGGCACCACCATCCTGGTGTCGACGCACTTGATGGACGAAGCCGAGCGTTGCCATCGCCTCGCGGTCATTGACCGTGGTCGCCTCGTCGCCGATGGTACGCCGGCGGCGCTGACCGGCGCGCTGGCCGGGCGCACGTTGCTGGTGCACGCCGACGATCCGCGCGGCGCGCAGCGCGTCGTGGCGAGCGTGCCCGGCGTGCTGGGCGTGGCGCAAGTCGGCGCCGCCGTGCGCGTGCTGGTCGCGGCCGCTGCGGCGGCAAACGCAGCGGCGAAAATCGAGACCGCACTGGCCGCTGCCGGGCAGCGCGCGCAAGTCGCCGCGACCGCGCCGAATCTGGAAGACGTGTTCGTTGCCGTCACCGGCGCCGATGCGCGTGCTGCCGACGCGGAGCGCGCCGCGTGAACCTGCGCCGTCTCTGGGCGATCCTGGTCAAGGAGCTGCGCCAGTTGCGCCGCGACCGCATGACTGCGGCGATGATCGTCGGCATCCCGGTGATCCAGCTCACCTTGTTCGGGTTCGCGATCAACACCAACGTGCGCGGCCTCGATGCCGGGATCGCCGATCAGGCGGGCACCGCCGGCTCGCGCGCGCTGGTGATGGACATGCTGGCCACGCAAGTGGTCACGCCGAAGTATGTCGTGCACACGCCGCAGGAGTTGACCGCGCTGCTGCGCGCCGGGCGCATCAGCGTCGGCATCGCCGTTCCGCCGGATTTCGAGCGTCGCCGTGCCGACGGCCGCCCGGCGGTGCAGGTGATGGTCGATGGCAGCGACACCGCGGTGCAGGCCGCGGCCGCGCAGTTGGCGCAAGTGCCGCTGGACAGCCACTTGCCCGACGCGCGCGCGCCAGCGGTGGGCACGCCGCCGGATGGGCCGATTTCCGTGGTCGCTTTCTACAACCCGGAGCGGCGCTCGGCGGTGAACATCGTGCCCGGCCTGATCGGCGTGATCCTGACCATGACGATGGTGCTGTTCACCGCGATCGCCATCGTGCGCGAGCGCGAGCGCGGCAACATGGAGCTGCTGATCGCCACGCCGCTCACCAGCGCCGAGCTGATGCTCGGCAAGGTGCTGCCCTACGTCGTGATCGGGCTGGTGCAGACCACGCTGGTGCTGGGGCTGGGCGTGTGGGTGTTCGCGGTGCCGGTGCGCGGCAGCCTGCTCGATGTCTACCTCGCCGCCGGCTTGTTGATCGTGGCCAACCTCGCGATGGGCCTGCTGATTTCCACCCGCGTGCGCACGCAGTTCCAGGCGATGCAGATGTCGTTCTTCCTGTTCCTGCCCTCGATCCTGCTGTCGGGCTTCATGTTCCCCTTCGCCGGTATGCCAAAGCCCGTGCAATACGCCGCCGAGGTGCTGCCGCTGACCCACTTCCTGCGCCTGATCCGCGGTGTGCTGCTGCGCGGCGGCACGCTGGGGCAGATGTGGCCCGACGCGCTGGCGCTGGCGGCGTTCACGCTGGTGACGATGGCGCTGGCGATCGCGCGGTTTCGCAAGCGGCTGGATTGAGGAATCGAAGTGCCGGCGCGCACTGTCTTCGCAGCACCATCTGGCCCGCATCGTCTATTTTTTCTTCGACGCGCTGTAGCTTTTCACCCAAGCTGCCGCCAGGATCGGGATGCGATCCAACACCTCTCGACCAAACACGACCTCGCTCACTAGGCCCATGTGCAACATATCCACCATGCGGCACAGATACGACTTGCCGCACACCCACCAAGTGTAGTGGGCGTCTACGAAGAGGATATGCTCGGCGCGCACTCCGCAGGACTGTTGCAATTCTTGCAATTCCAATCCGTCGAGCAATGTTTCATATACGCCGTCCGCTACACGACTCCCAAACGTTGTGGTGAAGTAGTACTCCTTCACTTCCCAAACAGCTATCGGATTCACACTCGATGGGAATGCGCCGTCCACGCGACGCGCCAATGTGCGAAGCGGAACTCCGTCCCGGGTGAATGTAGTGAGTTGCAGCGGGTTGAAATTGCAAGGCAAGCCATTGATCGCCTTCTCCACCAGCATGTTGATCAATCCGGTCAGATAGGCGGGCTGTTGCTTCTTGCCCTTCTGTTTGTTCATCGGGATTGCGCACTTGGGGTTGAGCCGCCTGCGTTCCTTGGTGAACAGTGCCGCTGCCTGATCTTTGTCCATCAGGTTGGGCTGTACGCGCTTGCTCAGCACGTCGGTCCGGTACTGAAAATAGGCGGTCAGGAGACTGCCCAAGCTTGTGGCCGCACCGTTCTTGGACATCACGAGCCTAGGATCAAGGCCAAGTTCCTTCAGCGCTCCAGCTAGGTCCTCCATGCTGTGAACCTTGAGGGCACCAGAGCCTTTCGGCTGTCCCTTCGGGGTTCGGTGTGCGTAGCCCAGATGTTCGGACAGCGTGCGCACCAGCGCCCAGAAGGAGCCCGGCTGTCCGGTGAACCTTGGATCGCCGATCATTTCCTGCGATCCAGGAACCGCGCGACAAGCTCAGGCAAGGTCACGCCCAGAACCCCACACAGGTCAGCGAGTTCCACGAGATCAAGTCGACGCTCGCCGCTTTCATATTTGCTGACGTAGGACTGCGGCTTGTCCAACGAGATCGCCAGCTCGGTCTGTGTCAAATTTGCCTTGACGCGCATATCACGCAGCAATTGCGCGAGCAGCTCGTAGCGGTCCGGGTTGCTGGCCATCGCATGATGTTAGGCGTAGCTTGATAACTATCCCAAAACGGGATAATATGCGCCCATGAGCACGGCGATTGATGACACCACGCTGTTTCCCGACTTGGTATGGCCACGCCAAGTTCGCGGGCAGTTGTTGAAGTGGATCGGGAACAAACAGCGATTCGCCAGCGAGATCATCTCCTACTTTCCGAGTCGATTCGATACCTACATCGAACCGTTCCTCGGCAGCGGGGCCGTACTCGGTACATTGGCACCCCGCCGTGCGATGGCGGGCGATGCTTTCGCGCCGCTTTACGAAATTTGGTCGACGCTGCGCCGTGATCCCGAGCGCGTCATTGCCTGGTACGCCGAACGGCATGCCCTCATCAGAGCAATGGGCAAGGGTGCAGCCTATCTCCAGATTCGCGCTTCTTACAACGAACGCGCCAACGGCGGCGACCTGTTGTTCTTGTCGCGTGCTTGTTACGGGGGGGTCGTGCGATTCCGCAAGTCGGATGGATACATGTCGACCCCGTGTGGGGTGCATGACCCCATTCCAGTGGCCAAGTTCGCTGCTCGCACGTTGGAATGGCACCAGCGCGTTGCCTACACCGAGTTCTTTCATTGCGATTACCGCGAATTGATGGCGCGAGCACAGGCGGGAGATGTCGTTTATTGCGACCCGCCATACGTGGACAGCCAGACGATTCTCTATGGCGCCCAAGAGTTTCGGCTTGATGAACTGTTCGACGCCATTGCAATGTGCAAGCGACGTGGCGTGTTCGTTGCCCTGAGCATTGACGGTACCAAAAAAAGCGGAAAAAACGTGGTGGCCATCGAGCCTCCGCCCGAATTGTTCCGCCGTGAGACGCTGGTCAACTGTGGCCGCTCCATGCTCAGACGTTTTCAGATGGATGGTCGCACGCTCGAAGATGAAGTGATTGCTGACCGGTTGTTGCTCACCGCCTGAACTGTTTCGACAGAACCGGTAAAGGCTATTCCCACCATCGCCTTCGTGTGCGCAGGCCCTACGCGGAATCGTTTTTCAACAACGAATCGGGTCGGTGACGAGCGATGGCAGTGCTGCTGCGTGATCGTCCAAGGCCTCCACCCGCCCCCTCAACGAATTGCTCATCGCCTGCGTGATCGTCACATCCACGAACTGGCCGACCATGCGCGCGTCGCCGGGGAAGTTGACGTAGCGCATGTTCTGCGTGCGGCCGGTGAACTCGTTGGGATTTTTCTTCGACGGGCCTTCGACCAGCACCGATTGCACGGAACCGACCATCGCCTCGGAAATTTTCCGCGCGTTGGCGGTGAGTGCGGCTTGCAGGCGATCCAGACGCGCGTGTTTTTCGGTTTGCGGGGTTTCGTCGGGCAGGCTGGCCGCCGGGGTGCCGGGGCGGGCGGAATAGATGAAGGAAAACGACTGGTCGAAGCCCACGTCCTCGACCAGTTTCATCGTCGCCTCGAAGTCCTTGTCCGTCTCGCCCGGGAAGCCGACGATGATGTCGGTGCTGATGCAGATGTCGGGCACCGCCGCGCGCAGTTTGCGGATTTTGGCCTTGTATTCGAGCGCGGTGTGGTTGCGCTTCATTGCCGTCAGGATGCGGTCGGAGCCGGCCTGCACCGGCAGGTGCAGGAATTTGGCGAGCTTGGGCACGTCGCGGTGGGCGGCGATCAGCGCGTCGGAAAACTCCAGCGGGTGCGAGGTGGTGTAGCGGATGCGGCCGATGCCCTCGAGGGTGGCGATGGCGCGGATCAGGGTGGCCAAATCCGCCGTTTCGTCGGATTCGAACAGCGCGCCGCGGTAGCCGTTGACGTTCTGCCCGAGCAGGGTGATCTCGCGCACGCCTTGCGCGGCAAGCTGGGCCACTTCGGCCAGCACGTCGTCGAACGGGCGGCTGACTTCCTCGCCGCGGGTGTAGGGCACCACGCAGTACGAGCAGTATTTCGAGCAGCCCTCCATGATCGACACGAAGGCGGTCGGGCCGTCAGCGCGGGGTTCGGGCAGGCGGTCGAACTTCTCGATTTCGGGGAAGCTGATGTCCACCTGCGGCGTGCCGGTGTCGCGGCGGGCCTGGATCAGTTCCGGCAGGCGGTGCAGGGTTTGCGGGCCGAACACCAGATCCACGAACGGGGCGCGTTCGACGATCGCCGCGCCTTCCTGCGAGGCCACGCAGCCGCCCACGCCGATGATGAGTTGCGGGTTGTCCTTCTTCAGCAGCTTCCAGCGGCCGAGCTGGGAGAACACTTTTTCCTGCGCCTTCTCGCGGATCGAGCAGGTGTTGACCAGCACCACGTCGGCCTGCGCGGCGTCGTCGGTCAACTCCAGCCCGTACTCGGCGGCCAGCACGTCGGCCATCTTCGCCGAGTCGTACACGTTCATCTGGCAACCGTGGGTGGTGATGTGCAGCTTGCCGGGCATGGCCGTTACCGTTGGATGGTGGTCGTCTATTGTAAACGCGCAGCAACAAGCCCGCCGGTGCCGGTGGGCGCCAGCGGGCAACGCCGCGTTGGGGCAGGGCGCGCGCGCCCTCGACCGATCAGTCTTCGGTGTAGGTGTAGGACTCGATCTCGCAGACGTTCACTTCCCGGCGAACCAGCGCGGTGCCGTCGTTGAACACGGCCTTGAAGTCGTACACGCAGCTGCCGGAGCCATCGTCGATGTTGATGCGTGCCGCTTCGCCCGGATCGAGCGTGGACGATCCCAGGATGTCCTCTTCCCAAGAGTTGGTCGAGGTACGCGAGGCGTAGAAGCGCACGATCGTGTGGCGGGTGGCGTTGATGATCTTCACATGGCGATCGGCCGCGTTGGCGGTGCCGGTCAGGGCCAGCGCGAAAACGATCGCGGCAAGCGCGGAGCTGAGTGTGGTGCGAAGCGAGAGCATGGCGAAGGACTCCGTTTCTTCGGGCGGGGTGGTGGTAGCTGGTGGGTGCCAGGCGTGGAAAGCGGCGATCAAGCGCCCCTGCCGACTTCCAGCTGGCATCTGTGCAGACGAAAGACGCGGGGAAATCCCTGCCTGCGGCAATGACTGCAACCCGAGCGCGCTCGCGGAGGGTGCATCGGCCCGGCGAAGGGGTTATCGTAGGGCGTGGCCGGCCGGAAGGACGCAGGGCGGGGCCAGCTCAGATGGGGAACACAACGGCATGATTCGAGACGCGGGCATCGTCGGGGCGGGGTTGCTGGCGCTGGGCCTGAGCGGCCATGCGGCGGCCGGCACGTTGTATCGCTGCGATAGTCCCGACCAGCCGACCAGTTACACCAGCCGTCCGGTTGCGAGCATGAGCTGCAAAGCCATCCACTATGACCCCGGCCGGCCCTCGCGGCGCCCGGCCCCGGTCGCGTTCGGCTATGGCGGCGGTTCCAGTGGCGGCGGGATGACCAACGCGACGTCGCCCGCGGCCAACTTGGCGGCCACCGCGGCTCCCGCGCCGGCTGCATCCGATCCAAATCTGGCGGCATCGGTGGCGATCCCGGCCAGTTCCGACTCTCCGTCGGTGCGCGCGGCGGCCTCGGCGCCGACGCGGGTGGCCAGCGTCGGCCCGGCCCCGCGCACGGTGTTCCGCACCTCCGAGGATGGGCCGCTGACTGCTCCTGAGATCCCCAAGGGCGTGCAGGCGCGGGTTACCCGCGGGGTGATGTACAAGTACTCCCGCGACGGCATCAACACCTATACCAATGTCGCCCCGCCGGCGGCGGTCGGGGCCAAGGTGCTGTTCACCTACATCGAGACCTGCTACGCCTGCGGGGCGCTGCCGGGGGTGAACTTCGGCAGCCTGTCGCTCAACACCAACGCCTTCGAGCCGGAGATTGCCGCCGCCGCCCATGCCTACGGGGTCGACGAGTGGCTGGTGCGGGCGATCATCCACGCCGAGTCCAACTACAACCCCAACGCGGTCTCCAACAAGGGCGCGCAGGGCTTGATGCAGCTCATGCCGGCCACCGCCGCGCGTTTCGGGGTGGCCAATGCCTTTGCCGCCGCCGACAACATCAACGGCGGGGTGCAGTACCTGGCCTTCCTGTCCAAACGCTACAACGGCGACGTGCAACTGATAGCGGCGGCCTACAACGCCGGCGAGCGCAACGTGGATCGCTACGGCGGCATCCCGCCGTTCGCCGAAACCACCCGCTACGTGGCCCGCGTGGCCACTCTGGCCGAGCGCTACCGCGGCGGGAAGTAGGCGCGGGCGCCCCGCAGCAGGTCCAGCGCCGCCCCGGCGACGGCAGGGATGGCGTGCTCTGGCAGGTTGTTGAAAAAGGGCTTTCTTGCCTTTTTCAACGCGCCCAGTCCGGTGCATGCCCGTACTCGGCTCCGCCAAATCAAACACTTGCGTGTTTGATTGGCGTGCGATCCGTCCATGGATCGCATCAGCAGGCTGTTTTTCAACAGCCTGCTAGACGTTTCCATCGAAATTTTTGACGGTTGGCGTTGTCGGGCGCTTGGCGCTTCCGTTACACTGCGCCGTCTGCGCCCGGGGAGGGGACTCGTCCAGGTGCACGATCTGTCTGGGATTTCTTGCGGAGACTCGATGGCTAACGAAGAGGTCAATACCGGCCGCCGCCGCTTCCTGACCGCCACCACCGCCGTGGTCGGCGCCATCGGGGTGGCCGGTGCGGCCACTCCGTTCGTGCGCTCGTGGCTGCCCAGCGTCGAGGCGCTGCTGGCTGGCGGGCCGGTCGAGGTGGACATCAGCAAGCTCGGCGCCGAGCCGGGCATGTTCATGCGCGTGAAGTGGCGCGGCCAGCCGGTGTTCGTGTTCCAGCGCACGCCCGAGCAACTGGCGATCCTGCCCACGCTCGACGGCGAACTGGTCGATCCCAAGTCCGATGAAGCCTCGCAGACCCCGGCGTTTGCCCGCAACGAGGCGCGCTCGATCAAGCCGGCGCTGGGCGTGCTGGTGGGCATCTGCACCCATCTGGGCTGCGTGCCGATCCACAAGCCCGAGGTGCAGCCGCAGCCGTTCGATCCGCACTGGAAGGGCGGCTTTTTCTGCCCCTGCCACGGCTCGCGTTACGATCTGGCCGGGCGCGTGTTCAAGAACGTGCCGGCGCCGAAGAATCTGGAAGTGCCGCTCTACAACTTCCTCGACGACAACCGCATCGTCGTCGGCGAGCCGCCGAAGGGAGCCGCCTGATGTCTGGCAACGTGTTCACCCGCACCGCCTGCGGCGTGATGGATTGGGTCAACGAGCGTGCGCCGGGCATGATGCCGGCCTATCGCAAGCACATGACCGAGTACTACGCGCCGAAGAACTTCAACTTCTGGTACTACTTCGGCTCGCTGGCCCTGCTGGTGTTGGTCAACCAGATCGTCACCGGCATCTTCCTGACCATGCACTACAAGCCCGGCGCGGACACCGCGTTCGCCTCGGTCGAGTACATCATGCGCGACGTGCCGGCGGGCTGGTTGATCCGCTACATGCACACCACCGGCGCCTCGATGTTCTTCATCGTGGTGTACCTGCACATGTTCCGCGGCATGCTGTACGGCTCCAGCCGCAAGCCACGCGAAATGGTGTGGTTGCTGGGCATGGTGATCTTCCTGACGCTGATGGCCGAAGCCTTCATGGGCTACATCCTGCCCTACGGCAACATGAGCTACCACGGCGCCAAGGTGATAATCAACCTGTTCGGCGCGATCCCGTACGTCGGCGGTGCGTTGACCGAGTGGATCCGCGGCGATTTCGTGGTCGGCGACGCCACCTTGAACCGCTTCTTCGCCCTGCACGTGGTGGCGCTGCCGCTGGTGTTGCTGCTGCTGGTGGTGCTGCATCTGGGCGCGTTGCACGAGGTGGGATCCAACAACCCCGATGGCGTGGAGATCAAGAAGGGCCCGAAGGGCAATCGCTGGTCGCCCAAGGCGCCGGCCGACGGCATCCCGTTCCACCCGTATTACACGGTCAAGGATCTGTTCGGCGCTTCGTTCTTCATGCTGCTGGCGGCGTTCATCATCTACTTCGAGCCCACCGTCGGCGGCTGGTTCCTGGAGCCGGACAACTTCACCCCGGCCGATCCGCTGGTCACCCCCGAGCACATCAAGCCAGTGTGGTACTTCACCGGGTTCTACGCGATGCTGCGCGCGGTGCCTTCGTTCTGGGGCACGCAGATCTGGGGCGTGATCGTGATGGGCGCCGCGGTGATGATCCTGTTCCTGCTGCCGTGGCTGGATCGCTGCGAGGTCAAGTCGATCCGCTATCGGCCGGCGTTGGCCAAGTTCATGTTCATCGGGCTGGCCTTCGATTACCTGTGGCTGATGTGGATCGGCACGCAGCCGCCGACCAGCACGCTCACGTCGGTCTCGCAGCTGCTGACGGCGCTGTACTTCCTGTTCTTCATCACGATGCCCTGGTGGTCGCGCTGGGGAGCGAACAAGCCGGTGCCAGAGCGGGTGACCATGCATGACTAAGCGTCAGTCCCTTTTCGTGTTCGCGCTGACCGCCCTGGCGGCGCTCGCGCCCGTCACCGCTTTTGCCGGCGAGGGCGAGGGCTTGCTGGAGGCCAACACGCATCTGTCCGACCCGGCCTCGTTGCAGCGTGGCGCCAAGCTGTTCATGAACTACTGCTCGGGCTGCCATTCGCTCAAGTACCTGCGTTACGGCCGCATGGCCGACGACCTGGGCCTGAGCGAAAAGCAGGTCCAGGAAAACCTGAACTTCACCGGCGCCAAGTACCTCGACCACGTCAACGTGGCGATGAACCCGACCGACGCGGCCAACTGGTTCGGCAAGACCCCGCCGGATCTGTCGCTGGAAGGCCGCGCGCGCGGGCCGAACTGGATCTACACCTACCTCAAGTCGTTCTACGCCGACGAGTCCCGGCCCTCGGGATGGAACAACACCGTCCTGCCCAACGCCTCGATGCCCAACGTGTTGTGGCAGTTGCAGGGCGTGGCGCACCCGGTAACCGAGCCCAAGCACGGCGATGAGCCGTGCGCCAAGGGCGAGTTCGAGGGCAAGTGCATCAAGGATCTGGCGGTCGACGACGCCCACAAGGGTCAGTTGACCCCGGAAGAATACGACCGTGCCGCGCTCGACATCACCGCGTTCTTGCAATACGCGGCCGAGCCGGCGGCGTTGCAGCGCACGCAATACGGCTGGAAGGTGATCTTGTTCCTGGCGTTCTTCACCTTCCTTGCCTACTTGCTCAAGCGCGAATACTGGCGCGACGTGCACTGAAGGATTGCGACATGGCACGCACCGGTACGCCAGCGGAGTCGGGAACCGGGCCCAAGGTGGCCCTGGGAGGCCATATGGTTGCAAGTCCGCGCCTGCGCAACGCACTGACCCTGTTTTCCTCGCGCGATAGCGTGATCTGCCATCGCGTGCGGCTGGTGCTGGCAGCCAAAGGGGTCAGTTACGACCTCATCACGATCGATCCGGCCAATCCGCCCGAGGATCTGGTCGATCTGAACCCGTACCATTCCGTGCCCACGCTGGTGGACCGCGATCTGGTGCTGTATGCCGCCTCGGTGGTCACCGAGTATCTCGACGAGCGCTACCCGCACCCGCCGCTGATGCCGGTCGATCCGCTCTCGCGCGCCCGCCTGCGTCTGGCGATGCTGCGCATGGAGCACGAGTGGGTACCGCACGTGCAGTCGATCCAGCACGGCAACAAGGCGCAGGCCGAAGCAGGCCGCAAGCGCCTGCGCGAGCTGGTGATCGCGGCATTGCCGTTGTTCAAGGCCAGCAAGTTCTTCCTCAATCCGGAAATGAGCCTGGCCGATTGCGCGATGGCGCCGATCATCTGGCGTCTGCCGTCGCTGGGAATCGTGCTGCCCAAGGAGTGCAAGCCGATCGAGGACTACGGCATGCGCATCTTCCGCAACCCCGGGTTCTTGCGCAGCATGACCCCCGAAGAAAAAATCCTGCGCGAAATCGCGCCGTAAGCGCCTGCCCATGCCCGCCGCCCACGTTCCGCCGGTGATGACCTCCAACCGTCCGTACTTGCTGCGGGCGATGTACGAGTGGATCAACGACAATGGCATGACGCCTTACATCCTGGTCGATGCGGCGTTTCCCGGAGTGCTGGTGCCGTCGCAGGCGGTCAAGGATGGGCGCGTCGTTCTCAACATCGCCGCCCGCGCAGTCAGCCAGTTGAGCTTGGGCGACGCCGAGATCGGGTTTCTGGCCCGCTTCGGCGGTGTCAGCCAGCCGGTACGCGTGCCGCTGGGCGCGGTGCAGGCGATCTACGCGCAAGAGAGCGGGCAGGGGATGGCGTTGCCGGACGACGCGACCGGCGCCGTGGCCGGCCCATCCGCACCCGCAGCGCCTGCCGACAAGCCGCCGGGCGAGCCGCCCGATCGTGGCCCGCCCAGCGGCGGCAAACGCGGTGCGAAGCTGCGCGTGGTGAAGTAGGCTTCCGTTGGGCCGGTGGCGCGGATCGCGCCGGTGCCCTGCGCAAGCCCGATATTGCGTTATCTTGATGGTCTGGACGCTCTGGCGCGATCGGCGCCGCACATGCAACAGCTGGGGAACGCGGCATGAAACTGGTATTTCCCAACGGCGAGCACCCACAAGTGCTGCTCAACGCCGGCATCAACCGCATCGGATCGGCACCCGACGGGGCGGTCGTGCTCGATCATGCCGGCGTGGTTCCGGTGCATTGCGAAATCCACCAGAGCGGCATCGGTGTGAATCTGCAGGTGCCGGCCGGCGGTGGCTTGGTGCTGGTCAACAACAAGCCGGTGAACGAGATGATCGCCCTGCGGGCCGGGGATGACATCAACATCGGCGGCATCATCGCCCGCGTGGCCCCGGCCGACGCGCCGCGCGCCGCGCCCTCCAGCGGCACCACCGGGTCGTTCGGGTCGGCCGATGCCGACAGCGGCGCCACGCGGATGCGCGCAGCCGTCCCGAAGTTCGTGCTGCGCGGGGTTTCGGGGCCGGTGTTCGGCAAGATGTACCCGGTGACCGGGCCGACCGTGATCGGGCGTGCGCCCGAGTGCACCATTCCGGTGGGCGTGGACGAAATTTCCCGTCGGCACTGTGAGTTGAAGCCGGTCGCCGATGGCCTGTCGGTCGAGGATCTGGGGTCGGCCAATGGTACCTACATCAACGGCCAGCGCGTGCAGAAGGGCTTCATGAAGGCCGGCGACGAGCTGCGCCTGGACGCGGTGCGTTTCATGCTGGTCGCGCCCGGGCAGGAAGTGAATACGGTGCGGCGCATGGAGTCGGTGCCGACGCCCAGCAGCGGCAATGGCAAGTGGGTCGCGGTGGTGGTGATCGTGGTGGTGATCGCCGCGATCGCGGCATGGAAGTTGCTGCAACCCTGAAGAACGCTGCTCAGCCGGCCGGCGGCAGCCCGAAGCGCATCGATAGATCCACCGCCTGCACATTTTTGGTCAAGGCGCCGATGGAGATGCAATCCACGCCGGTCTGGGCCAGTTCGCGCACGCGTTCGATGCCGACTCCGCCGGACACTTCCAGCGGCGTGCGCCCGGCGGCGCGGCGCACCGCCTCGCGCAGGTCGTCCATGGAAAACTCGTCCACCAGGATGCGCTCGGGCTGTGTGTCCAGCGCCTGATCGAGTTCGGCCAGCGTTTCGACCTCCACGATCAACGGTACGCCCGGGTGCAGCGCGCACGCACGCTGTACCGCCGCGGCGATCGAGCCGGCGGCGAGGATGTGGTTTTCCTTGAGCATCATCGCGTCGTGCAGGCCCAAGCGGTGGTTGTCGCCGCCACCGACACGCACCGCGTACTTTTGCGCCATGCGCAGGCCCGGAAGGGTCTTGCGGGTGTCGAGGATGCGGGTGGCGGTGCCGCGCACGGCGTCCACGAACGCTGCGGTGACGGTGGCGGTGGCCGAGAGGGTTTGCAGGAAGTTCAAGGCCGTGCGCTCGCCGCTGAGCAGCGCCCGCGAACGCCCGTGCAGCCGGCACAGCACCGTGCCGGCCGGCACCGGCGCGCCTTCGTCGACCTGCCAGCTGATGCTTGCGTTGCCATCGAGGGCGTGAAAGACCGCATCGAACCACGGCCGGCCGGCGATGCGCGCCGCTTGCTTGCACAGTACGTAAGCATTGGCGGCCACGTCGGGCAGCAGGTCGGCGGTGACATCGCCGCTGCCGATGTCCTCGGCGAGCGCACGCGCCACGTCGGCGGCGACGCGGTCAGGATCGGGGACTTGCAAGACGGTATCGGCGCGCATGCGCGCAGTTTAGCAGGCTGTTGAAAAACAGCCTGCTGATGCGATCCATGGACGGATCGCACGCCAATCAAGCACGCAAGTATTTGATTGGGCGGAGCCGGGTACGGGCATGTACCGGACCCGGCGCGTTGAGAAAGGGCAGCGCCTGCCCCCGCGCAGGCGGGGGAAAGCCCTTTTTCAACAACCTGTCAGACGAGGCGCGCCTGCTCGCGAAGCGCAGGCGGCCCGGCGCTACGACTGTGCGCGGCGCTGCGGCTCAGGCGCTCTTGGCGTCGTCGTCACGCGCCTGATGCAGGGCGTTGGACAGCGCGCGTTGCAACAGCGGGCCTTCGCCCTCGACGATGCTCACCAGACCTTGTTCCAGCGCCCAGGCCAGATCCTCGGGGCGTTGTTCGCGGATCTTCAAGCCGTTGCGGTTGACGAACAGGCAGCGTCCGGAATACGGGCTGACCCACGACAACTTGACGCGCTCGCCATCCTTGTCGCGGTCGGCGAAAGTGAACCAGGTGCCCGGGCGCAGGCCGCGCACGCGCGCCAGCACGTCCGGGTTCACGTTATGCGGCAGCGGTTGTTCCTCGACGCTACCCGGATCGGCGGCCAATGCGCCCGGTGCAATGCCCGCAGGCGGCGCGGCTTCGATGAACGCCGGCGCGGGCAAGTCGCCAACGCGGTAGCGGACGTATTCTTGCAACTCGCCGACCAGTTGCCGGATTTCATGATCCTGATAGGCGACCATCGCCAAGCCTTGACGCAGTTGGTTCTCCATGATCGGCAACAGGGCGCGCATGCGCAGGTGTTCGATTCGTCCGGAGCCGGCGGTGGCGCACCAGACCATGGACTCGGCAAAGCCCAGCGCTTCCCGGTACACCGGTGAATCCGGGCCTTGACGGAGCCACAACAACACCAGGCAGTTCATCCACGGGCGGGTGACGAGGTAGCGCACCCACGAGGGAATGTTGGCGCTGCCGATGGTCTGCAACAACGCCTGATTGACTTGCCGGCGCGCCTGCCACAAGCGTTCGCGACCGGCGTGCGCTTCCACCGCGCGCTGCTCGGCCAAGTCCGAACGCCGGCGTTGCTGTTCGAGTTTCGCCCGCAGCTGCGCGACCGTGGTGTCGGCATCGTGCGGCGAGGCGCTGCCGGCGATCTTTTGCAGCGAGTACTGCAGGTCGTTGAGCGCTTGTGCGCCCGGGTCGGCGCTCGGGCACCAACCGATGGCATTTTCCGCGACAAGATCGATCAGCTGCCGCAGCGGGTGATCGTCTTCGGCGATCAGCCCCGGGTGCCGCAACGAGGCGCGCATCACCGGCAGCATCAGTGTTTGCATGACCGGCTGCATCGGGCTGGGGATGCACTGGTCGGACGCCATCGCGTCGAACACCCGCCCGAGGATGTCCACCGTGGCCGACTGCTGCGGCGATGGCGCTTGCCCGGCAGTGGCTTGGCGAACCTCATCCAGAACCTGATTGGCCAACAGCCGCGGCGGTGGCAGCGGCTGGCCACCGAGCGGGCGTTCACCGGCGCGGGCCAAAGCGTGATCGAGCGCGGCGGTCGCCTGTTCGGCCACCGGCCCCGGGATGGGTTGGGTCATCCCGGCGGCGCCATGCTGCAACAGAAGGTTCCGCAGGGTGGTCAACAGTTCGCGTTCGTCGGCTTGCAATGGGGCGATCAACCCCGCGTGGCGGGCGACTGCATGCGTGGCCAGTGCCTCGACCGGGGCCGCATGCACCTCCGGATGCGGCGCATGCGCGGCGCGGGCTCGGCCCTGACCCAGCATCGGCAGTACGCCGGCGGCGGCCAGCCGAACATTCACCTCGGCGTAGATCGGCTCCAGCGCGCCGAGCACTTGCCGTTCGAAGATCTTGAACAAGATCAACAGCGTTTGCAGATCCACCGCGAGCCCGGCCGCCGCCGCGCGAATGGCGTTGCACAGCGCGTACGGCCCGAACGGGTTGAGCGCCGAATCGGCCGTGCCGACGCCCTGCAACCACGCCACGCGCTGGTCGAAGGCGTGCAACAGATGCGACAGGCGTTGGCTCGCGCGTGCGGCCATCGCGTCGATGGCCAGTTGCAACTCCAGTTCGTCCGGATCGACCAGCGCCAGGGTTGCGTCGCCTTCCGCCGGCTTGGCGCGTACGGTTTGCGCATCGCCGATCCGCGACACGAAGCGATCGATCACCGCGCTGCGCTGACGACGGCACTCGCGCAGGGCGTCGAACAGGATTTGCTGGGTCTGCCCGGACTGGGTGCGCTCGCCGAGGTCGAACAGCGCATCGTCGAGCGCGTCGAATACCGCCACCAGTGGTTCGCGCAGGCGCGCGCGCAACCCATCGCCCAACTCGCCGAGAATGCGTGCGACGGTGGCGGTCGGTAGCGGACGGGCGCTCTCGTCGCTCATGGCCTGACTTGGCGGATCGCCGCGCTCATCACGTGCGTCCACCCTCGGGGGGATACGCAAATCCTAAAGCGGTCACGTCGGAAAATCTGTGATCTGCGCGCAGGAAATGGCTTCATCGGCGAGCAAAACCGGGATGCCGTCCGCAATTCGGTACACCAGCTTGCGATCACGCGTGATCAGCCCTTCGCGCAACGGTTCGGCTTGCGCACTGCCATCGGCGCACCGCAGACTGCCGACTGCGACGGCCCGATTGATCGCTTCCAGTTCGTGCGCCTGCAGCATCGCCAGTGGCTGGCGGGTGCTGGGGCAACACAGAATGTCGAGCAGGCGGCGATCCATCGGGTCTCCAACTTGGACAACGTCGGCGGGACGGCATTGCGGCCGTTGCCGTCGGTCGGTCACGATCTGGAGCAATATTGTATTGCCTGTCGTGCATTTACAACATATTTTTCACTTTTGACATAGCGCCCGAGGCCCGCCCGATGAACCCGTCCGTCATTTCGCCGCAAGTGGGCATCGTCATGGGCTCGCGCTCGGATTGGGACACCATGCGCCACGCCAGCGAACGACTGGATTTGCTTGGCGTCGCCCACGAAGTGAGGGTGGTCTCCGCGCACCGCACGCCCGACCTGCTGTTTTCCTACGCCGAACATGCCGCGCCGCGCGGGTTGCGAGCGATCATCGCCGGTGCCGGCGGCGCCGCGCATCTGCCGGGGATGCTGGCGGCCAAGACCGCCGTGCCGGTGCTGGGCGTGCCAGTTCAATCCAGGGCGCTCAACGGCCTGGATTCGCTGTTGTCGATCGTGCAGATGCCCGCCGGCATTCCGGTGGCGACGTTCGCCATCGGTGCGGCCGGCGCGGCCAATGCCGCGCTGTTCGCCGCGGCCATGCTGGCCCACGACGATGCGCAGGTGCAGGCGGCGTTGGCCGCTTTCCGCGCGCGGCAAACACAGACCGTACTCGACGATGCCGACCCGCGGCGCGTAGCGACCCCGTCGGCATGACCACCGTCGGCATCCTCGGCGGTGGCCAACTCGCGCGCATGCTCGCACTGGCGGGGGCACCGCTGGGCCTGCGCTTTCTCGTGCTCGACAGCGCCGCCGATGCCTGTGCCGGGCAGTTCGCGCCGCTGCTGCGCGCCAACTACACCGATGTCGATGCGCTGAGCGAGTTCGCGCAGCGCGTGGACGTGGCCACCTTCGACTTCGAAAACGTGCCGGCCCAAAGCGCGCGCTGGCTGGCCGATCGCGTGCCGGTGTTTCCCAATCCACGCGCATTGGCGGTGGCGCAGGATCGGTTGGCGGAAAAATCCCTGTTCGTCGAGCTGGGCATCCCCGTGCCGCAGTTCGCCGACATCGTGACCCGCGCCGATCTGGATGCGGCGATCGCCCGCATCGGCACGCCATGCATCCTCAAGACCCGACGCCTGGGCTACGACGGCAAGGGGCAGTTTCGCATCAAGCCCGGACTGGGGAGTCGGGACTCGGGACTCGGACACGCCAAGGCAACTGTGGACTCGGCGTGGGCTGCATTGGGTTCGCAGGCGGGCACGGTCGGACTGATTCTGGAAGCTTTCGTACCGTTCGATCGCGAAGTTTCGGTGGTCGCCGTGCGTGGGCGCGACGGGCAGTTCCGGGCGTGGCCGCTGACCGAGAACTGGCACGTCGACGGCATCCTCTCGGCCAGCCTCGCGCCGGCGCTGGTGCCCGCGGAGATCGCCGAAGCGGCCATCGCCCATGCCCGCGCAGTGGCGCAGGCGCTCGATTACGTGGGCGTATTCGCGCTCGAGCTGTTCCTCGTCGACGGCAAGCTGTTCGCCAACGAAATGGCACCGCGCGTGCACAACTCGGGGCACTGGACGATCGAGGGCGCGGAGACTTCGCAGTTCGAAAATCATCTGCGCGCCGTGCTGGGCCTGCCGCTGGGCAGCACCCACATGCGCGGTCACGCCTGCATGCTCAACTGGGTCGGGGAACTACCGGACGCCCGCGCGGTACTCGCCGATCCGTGCGGGCACTGGCACGATTACGGCAAGTCGCCACGACCGGGCCGCAAGGTCGGCCACGCCACCTTGCGGGCCGATACGGTGGCGGAATTGGCTGGGGGCCTGCGAGCCGTTGGCAACGCGCTGGGGCGGGACGATCAGGTCGCCCCGGTGCTGGCGCGCGCGTGCCTGGGGCGCGCCTGAGCCGCGCTGGGTCGCCAACGCGACCGCGAGCGCCCGCTCACCACCACCACGGCCCCCACGGGTACGGCGGGCCGAAGAACGGATCGTAGGCGTACACCGTGCGCACGCGCTGCACCTTCGGCCACAGGTAGATCACGTCGGCGGCGACCTTGGGCTGGCGGTAGTCGTACTCGCCCACGCGGCGGGTTTCGTAACCGGCGACATGGCCGGTGACGGTGACGCTGCGACCGATGGCGAACACCTGCGGTTCGTAGAATCCGGCGCGGCAGGCGAGGAAGCGGCCGGCCGAGCGATCCTTGTACAGCACCGGGCGGCTTTGCTCGTTCAGCGGGCGGGCGACGAGTTGGAAACACGTTTGTCCGGCCTCGTTTTCCACCTTGGCGATGGTGCCGCCCCAGCGCACCGCCTGCCCGGTGGCGTCCTGGGTGATGGCGGCACCCGGATCGACGGCGGCGAACTGGCCCTGCAGCGGCTTGGGCACACTGGCGCAACCGGCCAGCAGCACCAGCAGCGAGGCGGTGGCAACACCGCGGGGTATGCGGTGCGCGATGCCGCGGTGGGCGGGACGGCGGTTGGCGGCGGTCATGGCGGGCTCCGGTGGCGTTGCACAATCAGGATGGATGGCGCTGGGTCGACTTGAAGGCGCGCAAATCGCCGATCAGCGCTTGTCGCGCGCTGGCATCGAGCGCACCTCGAGCGTAGCGCGCGTCGGCGAAACGCACGCTGAGCGATAGCACCGGTGCGCCCTGCGCAGCCAACTCAGGAGCGATCCTCCGGGCCCATGCCAGCGCCGGTTCGTGCGCCAGTTTGCCCAGCCCGGCGCGCGCCAGCTCGCGCGTGAACTGAGCCCAAGCCTGATCGAGTCGATCGACTGGCCGGCCGCGCTGGCGCCATTGAAACGCGCCGATGATCGACAGCAAGGCGCCGACCACGACCGCGAAGATCGCCGCGAGCGTGCGCGTATCCGGATCGGGAACGCCCAATGCGCGCAACAACGCCAGTTGGCGCGTGGCATCGAAACCGAGCACGAAGCGATTCCAGCCGTAGCGGAGCCAATCGCCGACGTCGAACAGGCGTCCGGCCGCGGTTTCGTTGCCGCCCGGCCCGGAGTCGAACTGCCCACCGTGGCGGAACACGCGCTCGGGCGCCACCGCGGCGGTGGGGTCCACGCGCACCCAGCCGCGCCCTTGCAGCCACACTTCCGACCACGCGTGCGCATCCGACTGGCGCACCAGCAGGAAGTTGCCAAGGCGGTTGTTGTAACCGCCGACGTAGCCGGTCACCACCCGCGCCGGAATGCCGGCGGCGCGCATCAGGAAAGTGAACGAGGAACTGAAGTGCTCGCAAAAGCCGATTCTGGTGTCGAACAGGAACTCGTCCACGCTGTCGCGCCCCAGCGGCGGTGCCGCCAGGGAATAGCTGAAGCGGTCGTGAAACATCGCCAGCGCACGTTGCACGATCTGCACGTCGTCAGCGCCTTGCGCGCGCCATTGCCCTGCGAGCGCGCGGGTGCGCGGGTCGTAGTCGGCAGGCAGGCGCAAGGCCAGTGCGCGGATGCGCGGGTCGAGTTCGGCTTCGAATGCGATCGCGTGCGCCGAGGTGACCCGATAGGCGCGCACGCCGTCCACCGGTGCGTCGAAGCGCATGGAGCGATCTTGCGCCATGTTGGTGCCGGCTGGCGCCGATTCGGGCAGGTCGAGCGCGAACACGTAACGTTTGCCGGTCGGCTCCAGGCTGACCGTGTACGTCGTCGGCCTGCCACCGGCAGCCATGGTCGCCGGTGCCAGTTCCTGCGGCCAGTTCGGCTGTCGCCAACTGC
Source organism: Pseudomonadota bacterium (assembly GCA_018241125.1). GTDB lineage: Bacteria > Pseudomonadota > Gammaproteobacteria > Xanthomonadales > Xanthomonadaceae > SZAS-103. The sequence continues at coordinate 145,721 of JAFEEL010000007.1, forward strand.
GACCATCGAAGTCCCACATCACCAGCCCGCGCCAATACAGGTCTGGTTGCCTGGGCACGGCACCGTCGAAGCGCACACGGAAAGCCGGGGTGTCGTCGGTGAGCACGTCCAGCCAGTCGCCCGGCGCCATGTCGTCGGCGATCCCGAGCTTGGCCTTGGCAGCATTGGGCAAGCCCCACAGCGGGCTGCCCAGGCGCGGGAAGAACCAGAAGCTGGCCAGCGCCAGCGGCACGGCGAGCGCGAACAAGCCGAGCATCGCCATTGCCCGGCGGCGATCGAACGTCGCGACAGGCAGGCCGACTTCGGCATCGGCCAGGCGCGCACAGGCCACCAGCGCCAGCACCGCGCCGGGCACCGCCAGGGCCAGAGTCAGCGGCCCTTGATCGAGCAACACCGCCGCGAAGGGCGCGAACAGCGCGAAGCCGACCACGGCGCGCGCGTCGCGCAGCGAACTGAGTTCGACCGGTTTGAGCAGCAGCATCGCCAGCAACAGCGCGCTGCCGCTGTCGCGACCGATCCCGAACCGGTAGGCATACAGGACCAGCACGATGAAGGCGAAGGTCAGCAGCAGGCGCAGCGGTAGCGGCAGTGTGCGTTTCCAGCCGGCGATGGTGGCCAGTGCGCTGAGCCCGAGCAGGGCCAACGCCAGCCAACCGGGCAACAGTCGCAGCAGTGGCAGTGCGCACGCCAGCGCCGCGGCAAGACTCCACAGCTTGCTGCGCAGTTCCAGCGGCACCGGTGCCGGCTTAGCCATGCGGCATCAGCGCCAGTGCGCGCAGGCAGGCATGGCGCTGGGCATGCCCGAGCGCGGGGCCGAACGACTGTTCGGGCAACACCAGCAGGTAGCGCGCATTGGCCTTGTCGGCCTCGATCACCCAGCGCGCAAGGCGGCTGATGCGGGCTTCGACTGGCAAACCGGGAAGGGCGTGCCAGTCGAGCCGCAAGTCGCGGTCGGAGCGCGCCTCGTACTCGCGCACCAGCAGCTTGCCGATCCGCGCCGAGGCCTTCCACGCCACTTGCCGCGGCGGGTCGCCCGATCGGTAGTCGCGCAGGTGGTGCGGCTGTTCGCCCTGCGGGCGCACGCGTCCACGCACGCCCATGCCCTCATGCTGGGGCAGTGGCGGGGCGTGCGCTTCCAGCGCTGGGTAGACCAGCAGCGGGGTGTGCGGCCAGAAATACGCCCACGCCCGCGCCAGCCCCAGCGGCTGCGTGGTGGACAGCCGCATGCGTCCGGGGTGCAGCCAGCCGCGGGTGGTGGTCGGCAGTGCCAGTTCGACCTGCATCGGCTCGGCGTCGGGCAGGGAAAACACCGCGCGCGCACTATCCAGCTCCAGCACCAGACCGAGGCGGGGACGGGCGCGTTGCGCGTCCAGGCGCAGTTGGATCGGCATGACTTCGCCGGCGTGCACGGGCTGACCGCGCAGTTGTTGCAGCCGCACACCGCTGAGCGTGAGCTGGGTCGAGTGCAGACTCAGCAACGCCGTCGAAGCCAGTCCGAAACCCAGCAGGAGCGCCGGGTTGTTGTTGTAGTTGAGCGCTCCGAGCAGCATCGCGCCCAGCACCGCGGCCAGAAAAAACCCGAAGCCGGTGGGCAGGATGTAGATGCGGTGGCGGTCGAGGCTGGCCGGCAGATCTTCGGCTTGGCGCGGCCGCATCCATGCCTGCATGCGCGTGCGCAGGGCGACGAACATGGCCCGATCAGTCCACCGCCACCGCGAGCACGATGGCCTTGGCCAGCCGGTCGCGGCTGTCGTCCTCGCCCTCGGGCACGAGGCGGTGCGAGGCGATCTCCACGAACAGCGACTGCACGTCGTCGGGCAGCACATGCCCGCGCCCGGCGATCAGCGCGTGCGCACGCGCCGCCGCGAGCAGGGCCAAACCGGCGCGCGGCGACAGCCCGACCCGCACGCCGGTCTGCCGGCGGCTTTGCGCGAGCAGTTGCTGCACATAGCCGATCAGCGCGTCGCTGGCGTGCACCTCACGCACGCACTGCCGCAGGGCCAGCACGTCGGTGGCCGCCAGCTGCGGGCGACACTGCGCGATCAAGTCGCGGCGGTCGGCGCTGGCGAGCATGCGCTTCTCCGCGTCGCCATCGGGGTAGCCCAGGGTGAGGCGCAACAAGAAGCGATCGAGTTGCGAATCGGGCAGGGGAAAGGTACCGGCCAGGTCCACCGGGTTTTGCGTGGCGATCACGAAAAACGGCTGCGGCAACGTGTGCGTGGTGCCATCAACGGTGACCGTGTGCTCGGCCATCGCCTCCAGCAGGGCGCTTTGCGTGCGCGGCGGGGCGCGGTTGATCTCGTCGGCCAGCAGCAGTTGCGTGAACACCGGGCCGGGATGAAAGCGAAACGCCTGCTGCGCTTGATCGAACACCGATACGCCGAGGATGTCCGAGGGCAGCAGGTCGGAGGTGAACTGGGTGCGCTGGAAGCTCAGTCCCACGGTGGCCGCCAGCGCGTGCGCCAGGGTGGTCTTGCCCAGACCGGGCAGGTCTTCGATCAGAAGATGGCCGCCGGCGAGCAGACAGGCAAACGCCAGTCGCACCTGTCGCGGTTTGCCCAGCACCAGCGATTCGACCTGCGCGATGGCGGCGGCGAGCGCGGTTCGGGCGGAAGCCGATACGCTGGTGTGGGCCTGGGTCTGGGCGTGCATGCGCAATGCCGGTCGAGAACGTGCCTGAAGTGTATAGCGCGCCGCGGGGGTGCGCCGTGACCGGCGGTGGTCCGGAAGGTTTCAGTCGCGAACGCAGCGCTGGCGGTGCGCCCGAGCCTGCGCGATCACGGCACCTCGAAGCCGGCGGCCCGCAGCAATCGCGCCAGTCCGATCAGTGGCAAGCCAATCAGGGCGGTCGGATCCTGGCTGTCGATGGACTCGAACAAGGCGATGCCCAGCCCCTCGGACTTGAAGCTGCCGGCGCAGTCGTAGGGCTGTTCCGCACGCAAGTAGCGCTCGATGGCGTCTTGGGCGAGTTCGCGAAACCGGACGTGCGTCACATCGACATGGCGCCACGCCGTTTGCGTGGCGTGGTGGAGCAGACACACCGCAGTGTGAAAACTCACGCGCCGGCCCGATGCGGCACGCAACTGTGCCGTCGCGCACGCGTGCGTACCGGGTTTCCCCAGTGGCAGGCCGTCGCGTTCGGCCACTTGATCCGAGCCGATCACCCACGCCTGCGGGTGCCGGCGCGCCACCGCGACGGCTTTCTCGTCGGCCAGCCGCTGGCACAGTGTCGTTGGCGTTTCGTCGGTGTGTGCGGCTTCATCCACGCCCGCGGCTTGAACCGTGAACGGCAACCCGAGTCGTTCGAGCAACTGCCGACGATAGGGCGAAGTCGAGGCGAGGATCAGGCGCGGCGCGTCCATCAAGTGCCGCCGCGGCGCAGGGTCGAGGGTTCGCGGCCGGCCGCGGCGATCGCCGGGCCGGTGGCCGAGTCGAGCTCGGCGCCGGCGTTGTCCAGCCGTTCGAGTTCGGCGGCGATGCGCGCGCGCGCGCGTTGCAGCGCTGCGGCGGCTTGATCGAGTGACTGCTGGCTGGCGGTCTGCCCGTTGTGCTGCAGCCACATCCGATGCTGGAGCAGATCGCGGAATCCCGCCTGCACGCGCTCATCGCTGTCCAGCGAAGCACGCGCGTCGGCGGAGATGTCCGCCGGTACGCGACCGACCATGCTTTGCATCGCGCCCATCTTGTCGCGGGTGCGCCGCAGCAGGTCTTCCATCGCGTCGGCGGCGTCCATGATGCCGGTGAGCGTGCGCTGACGGCGACGCTCGCGGGAAACCGTCCACAGCGCCGCCGTGCCGGCGCTCAGCAGTGCGATGCAGACCACGACGATGGCGATTTGGCCCAAACCCATGATCTTGGCAGTCTGCACCAGCGCATCGACCGCCTGCAAACCACAGCGGAAAAGCATCGCATTGATTGACCCGAAGGAAGCAAAGACGTATCCTTACGCGCTTATGTCCGCCGGCCTGCCCGAGACGCTGGATGCTTGGCGCGCACTGGCCGCGAAGCGTTCGTTCGACGGCGTCGTCCCGCTGCTTGCCATGCCGCGCCTGTGCGCGGCGTTGGAACGGCCAGACGGCGAGTGCCGGTATGCGTTGGCATTCGATCGCGGCGAGCTGGGCGTGGCGCACGTCGAGATCCGTGCCAGCGCGCAGTTGCCCGTATTGTGCCAGCGCAGCCTGCAGCGATTCCTGCTGCCGGTGGAGGTGGTGCAGAAGCTGGCGCTGGTGGACAGCGAGGGCGCCGAGGCCGAGTTGCCGGAAGGCTACGAGGCGCTGCTCGTCGGTGCGGACGGTATGGTTCATCCGCTGGATCTGGTCGAGGACGAGCTGATCCTCGCCCTGCCGGTGGTGCCAGTCGATCCGGCCAGCGATCCGGTCGATATGAGCTGGCCGGTGGCGAGTGCGGAGTTGGACGAAGCCGACAGCATCGAGACGGCAAACAATCCGTTCGCCGTACTGGCGGACTTCAAGAGCGACAAGCGACGCGATCGCAGTTGAGCGACCGCAAGGAACCATTGGAGATCGATCATGGCAGTGCAGAAGTCCCGCGTTTCCCCGTCCCGCAAGGGCATGCGTCAGGCGCACGACGCGCTCAGCACCAAGCAGTTGTCCACCGACAAGACCAGCGGCGAGACGCACATTCGCCACCACATCACCAAGGATGGCTACTACCGCGGCCGTCAGGTGATCGAGCCGAAGAACGCCGTGGAAGTCGACGACTGAATCGGTTGCGTCCGGCGCACGCCGTGCGCCGGGTTCGGCGACGACTGGCCAGGAGAACGTGGTGACGCAATCCGCGCAGCGCGTGTACGCGCGCATCGCCGGCACCGGCAGCTTTCTGCCCGAGAAGGTGCTGAGCAACGACGAGCTGGCCAAGACGGTTGAAACCAGCGACGAGTGGATCCGCGAACGTACCGGCATCCGCCAGCGCCACGTCGCTGCCGATGGGCAGACCACCAGCGATCTGGCGTTCGAGGCCGGCAAGCGCGCACTGGAAGCAGCCGGTGTGGCGGCTTCCGAGGTGCAGTTGCTGATCGTCGGCACCACCACCCCGGACATCATCTTTCCGTCCACCGCGTGCCTGGTGCAGCACAAGCTCGGCGCCAACGGCTGCATGGCGTTCGACGTCAACGCGGCGTGCTCGGGTTTCATGTACGCGCTGTCGGTGGCCGACCAGTTCATCCGCAGCGGCACGGTCAAGACCGCGCTGGTGATCGGCGCCGAGACGCTCACGCGCATGCTCGATTGGTCCGATCGCGGCACCTGCGTGCTGTTCGGCGACGGCGCCGGCGCGGTGGTGCTCAAGGCCGATCGTGATACCGGCATCGTCTCCACGCACATGCACGCCGACGGCGGTTACAAGCACTTGCTGTGGAATCCGGTCGGCGTGTCGGTCGGCTTCAAGCCGGAAGAAAAAAACGCCGGCGTGCGCGTGCTGATGACCGGCAACGAAGTGTTCAAGGTCGCGGTCAAGACCCTCGACGCGGTGGTCGAGGAGGCCCTCGCCGCCAACGGCCTGGAGCGCAGCGCGATCGATTGGCTGATCCCGCATCAGGCCAACCTGCGCATCATCCAGGCCACGGCCAAGCGTCTGAACATGCCGATGGAGCGGGTGATCGTCACCGTCGATCGCCACGGCAACACGTCGTCGGGTTCGGTGCCATTGGCGCTGGACGAAGCGGTACGCTCGGGCAAGGTGCAGCGCGGGCAACTGTTGCTGCTGGAGGCCTTCGGCGGCGGCTTCACCTGGGGTTCGGCGCTGCTGCGCTATTGATGGCGCACGCGGCACCGGCGTTTGGGGTGCGCGTGCAGGCGTTGAGGCCCGCCTGTCGAGAAATGTGAGTTGACGGAATCGGTCGCTTGCCCGCAAAATAGGAAGTTCAGCGCGCCCGTAGCTCAGCTGGATAGAGCACCAGGCTACGAACTTGGTGGTCGGGAGTTCGAATCTCTCCGGGCGCGCCACTAAAAGTCATGAAGGGCCAGTGGGTTGCACTCACTGGCCCTTTGCTTTTGTCGATCTGCCGCTTACGCGTCGGTTCTTTTCCCAACCCGCTCCACCAGCCTCCCGGCGCGTTGCAGTGGCGTGCGCAGGCAGGTATCCAGCGGGCCATCGTCGGCCCACAGTTCCACGGCGCGCTTGGCGCGCGACAATGCGGTGTAGAGCAGTTGCCGGGTCAGCAGCGGATGCACGGAATTCTCCGGCAGCAGCGCGGCGACGCGATCGTACTCGGAGCCCTGGCTTTTGTGGATGGTCAGGGCGAATGCGGGCTCGTGCGCGGGCAGGGTATCGGGATCGAAGGCGCGGGGCATCGAGCCACTGGTGCCATCGATGGTCGCGGGGTCGAACACGACGCGCAAACGCTCGATGCCATCGGTGCTGCGCAGACGCAGGCACAGGCCGACATCGCCGTTGAACAGGCCGCTGGCCGGGTCGTTGCGACGCACGATCACCGCACGGCCGGGATACCAGGGCGACTGCTGTGCGTCGTTCGCGCTGTCGTCGCGCACCTGCTGCTCGATGCTGGCGTTGGCAGTGATCGCGCCGAACGGGCCGTCGCGCAGCGCGCACAGCAGTTGCATGGCCTTCAACGCGTCCAACGCGTTGCGCACTGATTGGGATGCAAGACCGTCGTGCAGTGCGAATGCGCCGGTGGCCTGCAGCGTCTTTCGCAACTGCGTGCCCCAAGCCCGCAGCCGCGCCGCCATCGCGTTGGCATTCGACAGTGGATATCGCGCTGCGCTGCTTCCGGCCTGTGACCACGCCGTATCGAAGTCGCGGCGACTTCCCGCTTGCACCGCTGCGTTGATCGCCGCCAGCTCGCGCTGGGCGCGGAAGCTGTGATGCAGTCGCACCAGCGCGTCGGTGCCATCCAGCGCGGTCACCACGTCGGCCAGCACGCTGCCGGTATCGACCGACGCCAGTTGGTCGGCATCGCCCACCAGCACCAGTGCGCAGTCGTCGGGCAGGGCGTCGAGCAACGCGCGCAGCAGCGCCAGATCGAGCATCGAGGCTTCGTCCACCACCACGATGTCGGCCGGCAGGCGATTGCCGGAATGACGCGCGAAACCGTGGGTAGCGCTTGGCTCCAGCAGCCGGTGCACGGTGTCGGCGGAACTCGTCTGCGCGGTTTCCAGCAGCGGCAGCCACTGCGGCAGCAAGTGCTTGCGCAATGCCTCGCCGCCGTGACGCAACGACTCGCTCAGGCGCTGCGCCGCCTTGCCGGTGGGCGCGGCCAGACGGATCGTCGGCGCGTGCCCGTGCCGCGATGCGTGCAGGCGGGTCATTGCCAGCAGCATGCGCAGCACGGTGGTGGTCTTGCCGGTGCCCGGGCCGCCGGTGAGCACGAACAGGCGTCGCCCGGGTGCGCGCCGCACCGCTTCGCGTTGTGCGGAGTCCTCGGCGCTTGCCGGGTGCGCGAACAACTGCGCCACCTCGGCATCGCCGAGCAGCGAGTAGCCGGTGGTGCCGGCAGCCAAACGCGCACGCAGGTGGCGGGCCACCGCGATTTCGTGCAGCAGGTTGCGACGCAGGTAAAACGCATCGCCATCGAGCGCGAACGGCGTTGCGCCGATGACCTCGTGGCCGCTGCCATCGGTGGTAACGCGCGCGACCCACCCGCACGCCGAATCGTCCGCCAGCCGGGATAGTTCCATTCGCAGCGCCGGCGCGCCCGCGATGCCCAGTCTGGTCGCGGAGTTCTCGTCCAGCATCAACGCCGCATCGCCACGCCCGTCGGCGAAACTGGCCCAGGCCGCCGCCGTGGCGATGGAATCCGGGCCGCCGTGCGCCAGCACCCAACGCGCCAGCGTGCGGTCGAGGTCGCGCCAGGCTTCGCCTTCCTGCTTGACGCGGTGCGGTCGGCAATCCAGTGCTGGAACCGTGGTGGTCATGCGGCGTGCCTCGTTGCCGACAGCGCGGATTGCAGCGCATCGAGCAAGCCGTCGTCGAAGCGGTGTCGCCACACGCCGCAGGCGGTGCCATCGGGCAAGGACAGCCCGACCGCGCGCAAGAACAGGTACCAGCAGTCCCCGAGGTGCGCGTCGCGCCGATACGCCGGCCCCAGCCGCGCGCGCAGGTAGCGCTCCAGCGCCAGCGTATACAGCAGCGCCTGCAAGCGATAGCGCTTGGAATCCATCTTCGCCTCCAGAGCAGGCGGTGCGTAGTCCTCGAGGCATTGCGCGGTCTTGTCGCCGATACGCGAGCCTTTCCAGTCGAGCACGTGGAAGCGCCCGCCGTGCGCAAACACCAGGTCGATCTTGCCGGTCATCATTCCGCGCAGAACGTGCTGGCCAGTCGGGATCATGTCCGGGTAGCCGGCCTGCCGGCAGGCTTTGCGCAAGGCATCCAGCGAGACGCCGTCGAGTGTGAAGTTGAAGTCCATTTCGTTGCGTAGCTGGCTCGCAGCAAGCTGCGCCAGGCGCAGGCCGTTGCCGTCCAGATCGGCATCGAGCACCGCTTGCAGGCGTTGCGCCACGCACCGGGTGAGGATGTCCTTGTCCAGTTTTGCCGGACGGGCGCCGTGTTCTTCGATCTGGGCGCGCACCAGTTCGAGTTGATCGGTCAATGGCACGCCAATGCGGCGATGCTCGAGGATGCCGTGCAGCGAGGTGCCGAACGCCGGCCCGGCCACGGCTTGCAGATCGGTGAGGACGGAATGGGATGTGCGCGAACCGGTTTGATTCGCCGTTGATTCAGCGACGATCGCTGGCTCGTCGGTGTCGTCGTCGTCCTTGCCCTTGGCATCGACCGCGCCCCGTACTGGCGGGTGCACCAGCGTGCTGAAGCTGTGGCGTGTCGGCAACGCGTCCTTGCGCTCGGCGGGCAGCGTTCTGGCGGCGAGCGATTCGTCGTTCGGACGCGGAGCGGACAGGCGGACGTCGTTCGTCGGCCATGCAGCGACTTCCTCGATGTCGCTGCCCGCGTCGGCTTTCATCAGCGCGCGGATTTTCGCCGCGACCGCCACCAGCGGCGCGCTTCTGGAATCGACGGACTTCGTGCCCTTGTCCTCGGCTGGCGGCAGCCACAGATGGCAGGCGTAACGGGCGCGGGTGAGGGCGACGTAGAGCACGCGAAAGCGCTCGTCTTGTTCGTTCCGGGCGACTTGCGTCTTGGTGTGTTCGTTGAGCACGACGTGGCGCACGCCTAGTTCGTCGGCGAACAAGCTCGGGCTGCCGTCGCCCGGTTTGGCGCCGTGCTTCCACATCAATGGCAGGAACACGAACCCGAATTCCAGCCCCTTGCTCATGTGCAGGGTCATCACCTGCGCGCAGATCGCGTCCGATTCCAGACGCAATGCGCTGGACTGGGCTGCGTCCTCGTTGCCGCGATCCGACCGCAGCTGCTCGCGCAACCACGCCAGCAGTTCTTCGTTGCCATCGAGTTGCTCGGATTTGCTCTGCAACAACTCGCCCAGATGGCGCAGGTCGGTGAGCGTGCGTTCGCCCTCGTGCGTGGCCAACTGCTCTTGCGCGATGGTCTCCAGCACGCTGGCCGTCAGCCCCAGCACGCCACGCGCACGCCACTGCGCTCGCCAGTGGCGAAAACGCAGGAGCTGCGCCTGCCATTCCGGAGAATCGGTGTCGATGGCGCGCAGGCGCTGGTAGTCCCAGCCCAGCAGGCGCGTGCCGAGGGCCGCACGGATGGCGCGCGCGTCGTCGCAGCGCTCGGCCGCGGCCAGCACCAACAGCAGATCGCTTGCCGTGCCGCCGGCGAACACACTGGCGCGGCCTCGATTCACGCACGGCACGCCGCGTTCTTGCAGCAAACCGACCATGCGTGCGACTTGCAGGTTGTTGGGGACCAGCACCGCCACGTCTTCGGCCCGCACCGCGCGCCCGTCGAGCAGGTGCCCGGACGCCGGATCGAGCAGCGCGGCGATGGCGTTCGCACAGGATTTCATCGCGGTGAAGTCGTCGTCGTCGTCGCTGCCGACATACAACGTCAACGCTTTACCGGACCAAGCCGAGTCCTTGCTCACGTTGCGCGCCGATTGGGCATCGACGTATGCGATGGTGGTGGAATCCGCGATGCCCAGGCGAGGGCCCATCCATGCGTAGAGCGTGTTGATCGCGCGCACGAATGCGCTGGAGGATCGGAAGTTGACCAGCAAACTCAAGCGATCGTTTTCCGGCACCACCTGCTTGGCACGCTCATAGGTGCCGATGTCGCCGCCGCGGAAGCTGTAGATCGCCTGCTTGGGGTCGCCGATCAGCGCCAGTCGCCCGCGCGGCGTGTCGGCCGCGTCGGAATAGATCGCATCGAGGATCGCGTACTGGGTCGGATCGGTATCTTGAAACTCGTCGATCAACGCCACCGGCCACGCGTGGCACAAGGCATCGGCGAGCTGGCGCGTGCCATCGGCATCGGGTTGCAGCGCGTCGCGTACACGCGTGAGCACGTCATCGAATCCCAGTTGCCCGGCGGCTTGCAGGCGGCGCTCACGCTGGCCGAGCGCCCATGTCTGGATCGCGGCGTAGCTGCGCTTGCGCAAGTTTTCGACGTGCTCGGCGATGCGTCCAAGTTCTGCAACGGCCACATCGTAATCTGGTGTGGCCTGCGTCACCGCTGTTTTGCTTTGCGCCTTCTCGGGAATGTCGAGCAGCTTGTCGGCGGATGGGGCGCAGCGCCACCCGTTGGACTGGGCTGCTTCAACCATCCTCAGAAGATAACGCGGAAGGACGGTTTTTTTGTGCCATACCACCTTGTCAACAAGCTTGGTAATCCGGCGTGCAAAGCCCTTGGGCCATGCGGGATCCATCCGTGTGGGCTTGGGTATTGCGACCCCGGGCATCAGCAATTTCGCCAACACCTTCTCACGCTTCTTGCCGCCAAGAATTTCCCGCGCGAACACCGCCAGTTCGCGCACGGCGGTGCTGGCTTCGTCAAATAGTTCGCCGGGCAGGCCCTCCACGTGCAGCACACGCCACAGGTCGTTGCCCAGTTCGGTCAGCAGCGACTGGGTGTCGATCATCTTCGGGGCGGCAAAGTCGGCAGCGGCGGCGAACGGATGCTCGCCGAGGATGCGCAGGCACAGGCTGTGCAGCGTGCAGATGGGCGCGAAGTCCAGCTCGGCCAGCGCCAGCGCCAGTCGCGTCGCATCGGCAGCACGCAATGCGCCGTCGCCGCGCCAGCGATCCTGCAGCCACGCATGCACGCCATCTTTCTCGTCGAACGCTGGATTGGCGAGGCTTGCCAGCGCGTGCGCGCCTTCGATGCGCTCGCGCAGGCGCTGCTTGAGTTCGGCGGCGGCGGCGTTGGTGAACGTGGCCACCACGATGCGCCGCGGGGTGACGCCCTCGGCCAGCAACAAGCGCAAATACAGGGCGGCGATGGTCCAGGTCTTGCCGGTGCCGGCGCTGGCTTCGATCAGGCTGCGCCCGCCCTTGCCCAGCGGCAGCGTGCGCCAGTCGGGTCGCAGCGTCGGCTGTGCAGCGGTCGAATCAGACATCGGCGATCTCCGCATCTGCGCCCCGTACCGGCAGGATCATCAGCCCTTCCAGCTCCAGCGCGTAGTGGCGCAGCTGGTTGGTGGCCGCTTGCCCGTCCGCGTATTGCTGCCGGTTGAAACCGCGGCCGCGCATCAACGTGGCGGTGGCGGTGTCGTAGTTGCGTTCGCCGACGCTATCGTTGGGCCCGTCCTCGAACGCCTCCGTGGCCACTTTCCATGCGTCGGGCTTGGGCTTGGCAGACGAAGCATTCTTGTCGGGCGCGGTGGCATCAGGCTGGCACACGGCTTGGCTGGTGCGTGGAAAATACAACGGTGGTTGGCCGCCGGCTTGCCACCAGAGCGCGACGATCCGGCTCAGCCGCTCGCGCAGCACGGCGCACCCATCCGTTCGTTCGTCCCAGTGGCGCACGAAGTGTTCGTCCCACACCAATAGATTGGCGAGCATCGGCAGATCGGCGCCGCCGGCCAGCACGGTCAAACGCACCGCCGGCGGATCGGGTGCTTCGGCGGTATGCAGACGCAACGCGGCCCATTCGATGAACAGGCCGAGGCGGTCGCCGAAGTTCAACGCCTTGGCATCCTTCAGCGCGTCGGCGGGGTCGTCAGCAGCCGTTGGAAACGCGCGCAGCAGTTGCCAGCCCAGCCGACCGGGCAGCTCGAATACATGCTCAATCTGGCCTTGCAGACGCAGCGCCGTGGGCAAGTTTTTGTCTGCGGGCAACGCGATGTCGACGGCGATCGTGCACCCGCGCGATGCCGCACATCCGTGCGATTTCACCGCATCCAGCAACGCCAGCACGCCGTTGGCTTCGCCTTGCCATGCGCTGCGGCCCAGTTCGCCGGGCGGCAGCAGACCGCCGAACTCGACCCATGCGGGCACTGCGGAGGGCTTCCAGCGCGGCTCGCCGTCGGCCGCGAACCCCAGCGGCAGCGCAGCATCGAAAAACACCTTGCGCGCCACGGTTTCCACCTTCGGCAACTGTGCATCCAGTGGCTCGTCGTCGGGCAGGGTGCCATCGTCCAGCACCGAAAAATCCATGCGCAGCCGTTGTTTCAGCAAATTTTGGGCGGGGTATTTCCAGAACTTGCGCAAGCTCGACAGCGACAGCGTGGCGGGCAGCGGATCGGGCGACAGCTTGTCGCCGCCCACGAACGGTACTCGCGCCACGCTCGGGTCGCGGCGCAGCCGGGCGAATGCGTCCACGTATGAAAACAGCCCGGCATCCTTGCCATCGAAATAGCTTGCGTCGAACGGTTGCAGCCGGTGTTGCACCCGCCACGGTCGCGGGGCCTTGGCATCGCCCGGGTCGATGGCGTGCGCCTGATCGAGCACGCTGAGCAGCTCGGCCAGCGGCGCGGCCGGGTTGCGCGGCTTGCCGTCGCGCTCGCCTTGCCCGATGAAACTCAGGTGCAGGCGCTGGCGCGCGGACATCACCGCTTCCAGGAACATCCAGCGGTCGTCGCTGCGGATGTCGCGATCGCCGATGCGGTGCAGGCGCGCCATCAAATCGATGCCGCCGTCGCTGCGCGCGCGCGGCAACTGGCCGTCGTCCAATCCGAGCACGCACACCATCGCGAACGGGATGCCGCGCTGCCTGACCATGCCGGCGAAGGTGACCGCGCCCATCAGGTAGCGTTGGCGTTCGGCTTCGGCATCCAGCTGGCTGTGCAGCAGTTCGCGCACCACCGAAAAATGCAGCGGCGCATCGACGCCGGCCGCGTGCGCTTCGCCGCCGATGCCGGCAATTATCTCGGTCAGCCGCTGGTTTGCGTTGCGCGCGGCCTTGTCGGTGCGGTCGATGCGCAGCAGGGCCTCGCAGCGTTCTTGCAGGCGGGTGCTCCACTGGCTGGCGGCAAGGGTTTGCGAGCTCAACTCGCGCCACCGTTGCAGTTCGCACAGCAGGCGGTCGAGCGCGCCCAGCGCGGCGGCGTCCGGGCCGCGCGCGCCGGCCAGCGGCAGCACCGTGCAGCCGTCGGGCAGGGTGAACGCCGGTGTTTGCATGGCATCGCCGGTATCGGCCAGCACGTAGCCGGCGAGCATCCGATCCAGCCCCCACGCCAACGTGTGCGTGGCGATGGCCGGCAGCCCCAACGCGTGGCGGTGGTTGGCATCCAGCCCCCACGCGGCGCGGCTTTCACGCAGCCAACCCGACAGCGCGTCGCGCGCGCCGTCCTCCAGCGCCAATGCGCGCGCAACTTCCGGCGCGGCCAGCAGATCGATGACCTCGTTGGCGGTGATGCGTGAGCTGCCGCTGTCGAGCAGGTTCGCGAAGGTGTTGAACAAGCCGTGGTTGGTGCGGAGCGGCACATCGGCCTGCTGCCACGGCAAGATGCGCTCGCGAGGATCTGCGGGCGGGCCGAACACCGCCGGCAACAGTGGCGCATAGGCGGCGATGTCCGGGGCCACGACCACGATCTGCCCCGGTTGGATGCCAGCGGCGATGGCGTCGAGCAGGGCGTCGCGCAACACTTCCAGCTCGCGCAGGCGGGTGTGGCAGGCATGCACGCGCAAGCTGGCATCTTCACGTTGCTCGTCGCCGCCGCGCAGCAATCCGACCTCGAGGCGGCGGATGCTTTCCTGCAGGCGCGACAGGCGGTCGCGCGGCTTCACATCGACAGCGTCCCGCGCGTGCCGGACATCACCCGTCACGTTCCACTGCGCCAGCAGTGCGTGGAAGTGTTGACCGAGACGTCCCCAGCGCGCCAGCAGCGGGTGTGCCTGCGCGTCGTCGAGCCAGTCGTCGTCGCCGGCCGCGTCGATGCGTGCCTGTTCGGCCAGATGCCATGCGCGCAGCGGCGCGTGGGCATCCGGCTTGTCGATGCCGATCCAGTATTCGCGGCATGGATCGGGCAGGTACATGAACACCGGCGCGTGCCGCGACCACGCGTGCAACACCTCCATCTCGCTCGGTGGCAGGTGGCTCAGGCCGAATACGTGCAACCCCGGAAGCTCGAGATCGCCAGCGCGCAGATGCGTGCTCAAGCGGGCAGCGGTACGCGCACGGTGGTTGCCGGTGCGGCTGGAAACGTGCCGCCACAACGGCGCCAGCAGGCCGTTTTCGATGCGCGGCAGCGCGCCGTCTTCGATGTTGGCGGCGGCGAAGGCGAACTTGCCGTGTTCCCACGCGTCCAGCCAGTCGGGTCGGTAGGCCAGGTACTGGGCGTAAATCCGCGCCAAGCGCTCGGCCAACTGGAAACGGCGCCGCTCGGTGTCGGCCACCGCCGCATCGGCGGGCAGGTAATGGGCGATGCGTGCGACATCCAGCCCGGCGATGGCGGTGGGTTCGCGCAGCGCCGCGTCGATCACCCAACGAAGATTTTCGCTGCGCCAGCGCGGATCGGTCGTGCCGGCGGCACCGAGCAGGTCGCGCGCGACCTGCTCCAGCCATGCGCTTGGGAGCACGACATCGAGGTTGGCGACGATCCCGTCGGGGCCGGCAGTGCGCGCCAGTTCGGCGACCAGCCAGGATTTCATCGCGGCGTGGGCGGTGACCACGGTCTGCGCCGCCAGCACGTTGCCGGGCAGATCGGTTTGCAACTGCCGGGCCAGCTCCGGGACCAGCGCCTCAAGGCGGCTGGCGCGCAAGATCACGACGTGGCTGCGGGAGGCGTCCGAGATACCCATCGCTGCGATCCTACCCCGCGCCAATCTCACGCGGTGAGATCCGGCGTCGCGTCGCTGTCACGACACAACCGTCACTCCATTCCGCTCATGCCCAGGATGTTGTAACCGGCATCCACGAAGGTGACCTCGCCGGTGATGCCCGAGGCCAGGTCCGAACACAGGAAGGCCGCGGTGTTGCCGACTTCCTCAATGCTCACATTGCGCCGCAGCGGCGCGTTGTGGGCGGCGTAATCGAGCATCTTGCGGATGTTGCCCACACCGGCGGCGGCCAGGGTCTTGATCGGCCCGGCGGAGATCGCGTTCACGCGCGTGCCTTCGGGGCCAAGGTTGTAGGCCAGATAACGCACCGACGATTCCAGGCTGGCCTTGGCCAGACCCATCACGTTGTAGTTCACCAGCGCACGATCGGCGCCGAGGTAGGTCAGCGTCAGCAGCGCACCGTTGCGGCCCTTCATCATGGGCCGCGCGGCCTTGGCCAGCGCCGGGAAGCTGTAGGCAGAAATGTCGTGGGCGATGCGGTAATTCTCGCGGGTCAAGCCATCGAGAAAATCGCCGGACAGCGCCTCGCCCGGTGCGAACCCGATCGAATGCACGAGGATGTCCAGCCCGTCCCAGTGCTTGCCCAGATCGACGAACAACTGCTCGATCTGCGCGTCGTTGCCCACGTCGCAGGGCAGCACGAGGCTCGATCCGAACTCGCGTGCGGCCTCTTCCACCCGCGGCTTGAGCTTGTCGTTGACGTAGGTGAACGCCAACTGCGCGCCCTGCCGGTGCATCGCCTGCGCGATGCCCCACGCGATCGAACGCTGATTGAGCACGCCGGTGATCAGTGCGCGCTTGCCGTCGAGAAAACCCATGTTGCCTCCGAAGAAAAATCCGCCGCAGCGGGAATCGCGTAGTTTGACCGCAGCCGCTTCAAGGTTCCAGCTTCAGCACCTGGTCGACTTCGAGCGTTGCATCGGCGGCGAGGTGGTTCCACGCGCGCAAGTTGTCCACGGTGAGGCCGAAGCGCTGGGCGATACTCTGCAGCGAATCCCCCATTTGCACCTTGTAAGTGCGCGACGCCTGCGCGGGGATGGGGCCTTGCGCCGCCGCCATCGGCGACGGGGCGGCGGTTGGCGCCGGCGTGTTGCTTGCCGGTGGCGCGGGCGCACGGAACGTGCCGGGCGCAGTCGGTGAGGGCGTCGCGGTCGGTGAGGGCGGCGTGCCGGGCGGCCGATCGGCGGGATGGACCGATGCCGCAGGCGCTGCGTCGGCTGGCGCGGCGGTACGGGTATCGATCGGGTGTGCAATCGCCGCGGTCGGCGCATCGCTTGCAGGGGAGCGCAAGGCCGGCTGGGTAGGTGTGGGCGGCCCGATGGCAGCCGCTGGCGGGCTCGCGGTCACACCGGCTACCGGGCCGGTGTGGGTAGTCGGCGCCGGTGTTGGTACGGCAGCGCTTGCCGGTGATGCGGGGCTGGCGACGGGCGCGGCAGGTTGCGCGGACGCCACGCTCGCCCACCGCGGCCGGGTGCTGGCCGGAACCAGCAAATCGCGCGGTGCGTCGGGGCCGATGCGGCCGTAGCGATAGCCGCCGTTGAAGGATTTCAGTTCATCTGCATCGGTGCCCAGTCGCTGCGCCAGATCGTCGATCGAGTCGATGCCCGGCGGCACCGTGTAGCGCACCCAATGGGTGACCGGAACGGTGGGGTCGATGGGGATGCCTTGCCGCTCGGGTTGGTCGAGCATGCAGATCAACGCGCGCATCTTGGAAACGTATTCGTAGGTAGCGAACGCCAGCCCTCCGGGGCGGCGATAGCGCACGATACTGCCGGCGCCGCGCGCGGCCAGTTCGCCCGGTGTCATGGTCTTGGCGAGGCGGAACTCGCCGGAGTTGTAGGCCATGCCCACCAAGCGCCAGTCGTGGAACATGCTGTCGAGCATGCCCAGATAACTCATCGCCGCGTCGGTGGAGTCGAGCATCGACATGCGACCGTCGTAATCGGAACTGACCACCGCACCGTTGTTGCGCGCGGTCTGCGCAAGGAACTGCCACATGCCGGCGGCGCCGGCGAAGCTGCGCACATCCAGCCGGTACCAGCTTTCCACGATCGGGATGGTGGCGAACTCTGCGGGCAGGTGGTGCGCCTCCAGCGCATCGAGCACCACCAGCATGCGTGGCAGGGTTTCCTGGATCTGGCTGGCGAAGTGGCGCGGGTAGCCGGCGTATTTGTGCCGCCAGCGGGTGTTGTTGGGCCCGACGATGCAGGTCGGGTGGCTCAGGCGCGCGCGCAAGCGATCGAGCACTTGTCCGGCGGTGAGCACGTCGCCTTCGATCGGCAACGGGGCGTTCGACGGGGCCGTCAGTGGGCCGCGGTCTTCCGGCGCCAGATCGGAGATCACGATCGGCGGGCCTTCCGGCAGCGGCACCGGCACCGACACCGCCCCTTGCTCGCTGGGACGGGTGTTCTGCACCGGCTCACAGCCGGCCAACAGGACAATGCCGAGCGTCAGACATACCGCTGGCAGCAGCGCCGTGCGTCGAGATTTGCAGTTCGCGTCAGTCATGGCTGAAATCCATCCTTCCACTGTCGAAGCGCTGCGAAAATATCCACTCGCTCGGGCACGAGTTTGCCGACGTGGCGTTCGACCGCGGCGCGCACCGCCGGGGTGTCCACGCGCAGGAACGGGTTGCAGGCCAGTTCACCGGAAATCGTCGCAGGCAAAGTGGGCTGGCCGCGCTCGCGCAGGGCTTGCGCCTGTGCGATTCGCGCGTGCAACGGGACGTTGTGCGGATCGACCACCGCGGCGAACGCCGCGTTGCTCAGGGTGTATTCGTGGCCGCAACACACCCGCGTGTCTGCGGGCAGGCTGGCGAGCTTGTCCAGCGAGGCCAGCATCTGTGTCGGCGTGCCTTCGAACAAGCGTCCGCAGCCCAGACTGAACAGGGTGTCGCCGCAGAACACGATCCCGCTCTCGCCGCCCGTGGCCGGTGCGTGAAAGGCGACGTGGCTGCGGGTGTGGCCATGCACTTCCAAGGCCGTGAATTGCAGGTTCAGCTCCGGAACGGCGAACACATCGCCCTCACCGACGCGGTGGGTGGCGCAGGCGATGCGCGGATCGACCGGTGCGTAACAGGGAATGTCAAAGCGTTCCAGCAGCGGCGCCGCGCCATCGATGTGGTCGGGATGATGGTGGGTGAGCAGGATCGCGACCGGCTGCAAGCCCGCATCCACGGCCGCCAGCACCGGCCCGGCCTGGCTTGGATCGACGACGATCGCGCGCCCGTCCTCCGCGGACAGTGTCCAGATGTAGTTGTCGGTCAGGGCGGGCAGGGCGCGTAGTGTCATCATCGGCAAGCAGGTGACCGCGGCGGGCGAATCCCGCAAAATCCACACCATGCCCGCAGCCGACTCTCCGCGTCAACCCGCCGCCCCGGCCGCCTCGCCGCTGGGTGGCGAGCCGATGCGTGGCCTGTTGCGCCGGGCATGGTGCGATGTGGCTGGCGACGTGGCGCGTTGCAGCGGGCGCTACGGGTTGTTGCTGGCCCCGTTTGCGGATGCGGCGTTCGCCTTGCCCGCCCCGAACCTGCACACCTGCATTCGCCTGCAGCGCGATGGCACGCGATGGCGCGGCGAGTTGGCGTGTGACGAGGTCGCCTTGCCGCTGGCGGATGGTTGTCTGGCGCTGGCTTTCCTCGGCTGCGCGCTGGAGACGGCCGGTGACCCCACCGGGCTGGCTGCGGAGTGCGCACGCGTACTCGAACCGGAGGGCACGCTGCTGGTGCTGGGGCTGAATCCGCTGAGCCCGGCGCGCCTGCGCTGGATGTTCACTGGGCTGCGGGCGTGGTCACCGGACGCCACCGCCACCATGCTGTCCGGGCTGGGCATGGACGTGCTGGGCTGGCGCTATCTCGGAGCACGCTGGTCGGGTGCGGTCGACAGCGCCCGCATCGATGTCGCCGGCGTCCGCATGCACGGCTCGCCCTTGCGCAGCGCCTACCTGCTGGAAGCGCGCCGGCGCGATCCGGGATTGACGCCATTGCGCCTGTCTCCGACCCGCATCCCGATCGGCGGTGGTGCGCCGGCCGGCTCGGCGCGCGTGCGATCGGCACGGATTCGTTCGTCCGCAGCGCGCCCCATTCGATGACAATGGAAACCAAATCCGTGGAAATCCACACCGATGGCGCCTGCCTGGGCAACCCCGGGCCGGGCGGTTGGGCGGCCCTGCTGCGCTTTGCCGGGCGCGAAAAGGAACTGGCCGGCGGCGAGCCGGCGACCACCAACAACCGGATGGAACTGATGGCCGCGATTGCCGGACTCGAAGCGCTCAGGGAGCCGTGCGAGGTCGCCTTGCACACGGATTCGAAATACGTGCAGCAGGGCATTACCGAATGGTTGCCGGGCTGGATGCGGCGCGGCTGGAAAACCAGCGGTGGCGAGCCGGTCAAGAACCAGGACCTGTGGCAGCGCCTGCACGCCGCCAGCTCCCGCCATCGCGTGCGCTGGCTGTGGGTCAAGGGCCACGCCGGGCACCCGGACAACGAGCGCGTCGACGCGCTGGCGCGCGCGCAGGCGCAAGCCCAGCGCGCAACCGGGGTGTCGGCATGACCCGGCAGGTGGTGCTCGACACCGAAACCACCGGGCTGGAGTGGAAGAAGGGCAACCGCATCGTCGAGATCGGCTGCATCGAGTTGCTGCAGCGTCAGCCGAGCGGACGCCAGTTCCACCGTTACCTCAATCCCGACCGCGAGATGGAACCCGGTGCGGTGCAAGTCACCGGCTTGACCACCGAATTCCTTGCCGACAAGCCGCGGTTTGCGCAGGTCGCCGAGGAGTTGCTGGCGTTCATCGACGGTGCCGAGCTGATCATCCACAACGCCGCGTTCGACGTTGGCTTCCTCGATCACGAACTGGGCTTGCTGGCGGCCGGACATGCGCGCATTGGTGAGCGCTGTGCGGTACTGGACACGCTGGTATTGGCGCGCGAACGCTTTCCGGGGCAACGCAACAGCCTCGATGCGCTGTGTCAGCGTCTGCAAGTCGACAACTCCGGGCGCACGGTACACGGCGCTCTGCTGGACGCCGAGCTGCTGGCGGACGTGTATTTGCGCATGACCGCCGGACAGGGCGATCTCGGGCTTGAAATTGCCTCGCCGCAAGCCACACGCGCCAGCGCCGCCATCGCGCAGGCTGTGCATCCGCGCCGTGTGCTACGCGCCAATACTCAGGAGCTGGCGCACCATCACGAGCGCCTGGCGCGAATCGGCAAGGCCAGCGGCGGCAACACCCTGTGGGCGGAAGACGCGGTCGGTTGAGACCGTGCGGTCGCGTTCGCGCGGCAATTTCGGCATCATTGGCATGTGCGCTGTGCCGCAGGTCGCGACCCCGACAGGGATCGCGTCGCGTTGCATCGGTGGGTCAACGGGGGCTTAGCGTGAGTTCATCGTCCACAGTCCTGCTGCAGTCGGTCGATATCGCCATTCCCGGCTACAAGATCATGCGCCCGATCGGTGAGGGCGGCATGGCCTCGGTGTTCCTCGCCGTACAGGTGTCGCTGGATCGCGAGGTGGCGCTGAAGGTGATGGCGCCGGCGCTGGCAGCCAACTCCGAGTTCACCGAGCGCTTCCTGAAGGAAGGGCGGATCACCGCCAAGCTGCAGCATCCCAACCTGGTGACGGTGTACGACATCGGCACCCACGCCGGGATTTACTACCTTGCCGCCGAATACATCCCGGACGGCACGCTCAAGGAGCGTATCGCCGAAGGCGGACTGTCGGTTGGCGAGATCCTCGACATCATGGTGGAGATGGCGCGCGGGCTGGATTTCGCGCACCAGAAGGGCTTCGTGCACCGTGACGTGAAGCCCGGCAACATCCTGTTCCGCAAGGACGGCACCGCGGTGCTGGCCGACTTCGGCATCGCCAAGGCGATGGATTCGAGCTCCAGTTCGACCGTCGCCGGCGCCTCCATCGGCACCCCCGACTACATGAGCCCCGAGCAGGCGCGCGCCGAGCCGGTGGATGGGCGTTCGGATTTGTACAGCCTGGGCACCATGCTGTACGAAATGCTCACCGGCGCGCCGCCCTATCAGGCCGCCGATCCGTTCACCGTGGCGCTGATGCACGTCACCCAGCCGGTGCCCACGTTGCCGCCACAGTTTGCGTGGCTGCAGCCGCTGATCGATCGGACGATGGCCAAGAACCCGGCCGAGCGCGTGCAGACGGGTGCCTTGCTGGCCGAAGAAATCCACAAGATGCTTGCCAGCGCGCCGGAAGGGGCGGTGGCGCTGAGCAAGGTCGCATCCAAGGGTCAGGCGCGGATCAGCCCGACCCAGCAGGGGCGCGGGGCGACCGCGCAACGTACCCGCGTGGTCAACCGCGAGGCGAGCCTGCCGGGATGGTTGTGGCCGGCGGTCGGCGCGGTGGTAGTCGCCCTCGGGATCGGCCTGTATTTCGTCTTCCGCACGCCCAGCCAGCCGCCGCTGGCACAGGTACTCACCACGACCCTCGGGTCGCCGGCGAGCCTGCCGAGCACCCTCCCGTCCGACGCCGCCAGCACGCCGGTCGACAGCAGCGTCGTGCAGCCCAAGACCATCGAACAGCAGTA
Organism: Pseudomonadota bacterium; assembly: GCA_018241125.1. GTDB lineage: Bacteria > Pseudomonadota > Gammaproteobacteria > Xanthomonadales > Xanthomonadaceae > SZAS-103. The sequence continues at coordinate 167,382 of JAFEEL010000007.1, forward strand.
CGGCGGCGACATATCTGCGATGCTGGGCCAAGCCGATGCCTGGAAGGTGCACGGCATCACCAGTCAGGAAGACCTCGGGCGCAATCTGGTCGGGCCGGAAGGGGCCAACGCCAGCGAGCTGTATCACAAGGTGTTGAGCCTGCAACCGGCCAACGTGGCGGCAAAGCAGGGGTTGCAGGACATCGCCGCGTTTTTTCTGAGCTTTGCGCAGCGCGCTTGTGACAAGCAGTTGTACGATCCTTGCAAGACCAACGCTGAAAACGGCTTGAAGGCAGACCCTGACAACGCCAAGCTCAAGGCGCTGGCGAAATACGCCGACGACCAAGCGCGCGGCATCACCTCGGGCAGCCAGTAACGCCGAGAACTGCCTTGCCGGGTGTTCGCGAGCGCAGCCTCGGTGGCCGCCGATTCCTACAGCTGCCGCACCAGTAGCACCGTGACGTTGTCGCTGCCGCCGCCGTCGAGTGCCGCGGCGATCAGATGGTCGACGCATTCTTGCGCGGTGAACTGGCTCTGCGCGAGGATGCGCCCAATCGCCGCGTTGTCCACTTCCTCGGTCAGGCCGTCGCTGCACAACAGCAATCCCATGCCCGGCTTGAGCTCGCCGCCGACGCTTTCGATTTTCAGGTGCGCCGGATCGGTCACGCCCAGCGCCTGCGTGACCACGTTGCGATGCGGATGGGTGCGCGCCTGCTCGGGGGTGATCGCGCCCTGATCGATCAGCTCCTGCACGTAGGAGTGATCCTGCGAGATCTGCCGCAGCTGCCCGTTCCACAGGTACACGCGGCTGTCGCCGACCCAGGCGGCTTCGTACTTGTTGCCCGACAGGCGCGCCGCCGCAATGGTGGTGCCCATCGGCAGGCCTTCGGTGCGCTGCTTGGAGTGCCGGATGATCGCTTCGTCGGCGATGCGGATCGCGTCCACCAGCGATTTGCCGCCACGCACGTTCTCCACGATTGCCTCACGCGCCACCGCGCTGGCCACTTCACCAAACTCGTGCCCGCCCATGCCATCGGCGACCAGCCACAGGCCAAGCTCGGCATCGCCGTAGTAGGTGTCCTCGTTGAGCTCGCGGCGCAGGCCGACGTGGCTGAGGTGCCCGAATTCGATCATGGATGGCGCTTGTCTGGATTTTGGACAGCCAACGCGGCAACGCGGCCCGCGGTGGACACGGTGGCATGTCGAACCTCGCCCCGTCGACAGCCGCCCACTCGCGCCGATCCGGGAAGGATGCGGCGCGCGGCAGGGCAACGGCGATGGCCGGGGGCGATCTCCATCAGAACTCCAACCGGAAGCCCAGGCTGACGTTGTATGCCGAGATGCCGGTGCGCCCGAACGTGCGATTGTAGAGCAGGAAGGCCGAACGCCCTTGGGTGAACACGAACGACATGCCGGTTCCGAAGCGGAAGAAGTTGGAGTCGGTCTTGTCGGAGCGGATCAGGATCGGGGTGTTGGTCGGGTCGTCGAGGAAATACGCGGTGAACGCCCCCGGATCGGTACGGTACTCGTGCTGCCACTCGAGCTCCGCGTGCGGTACCCACACGCCCCAGCTGGTGCTGACGTTGTAATCCATCTTCGCGCCCAGCACCGAGGCGAACGACGTGGTGGAGTGTGAACCCACGCGCAAAGCCAGACCGCTGCCGGGCATGGCGACGTTGGTGTTCTCCGAGAAGGCATCGAAGGTGGTGCGGTCGTACTGCAACTTGCCGTACACGCCGTAGGCCAGCGCCTGATAGTGGAAGTCGCGACCGAACGTCGCCGAGGCGGCGAAGTCGTTGCCACCGGAGGACGACAGCGCAGCCTGATTGACCACCGCGTTGCCACCACCCGGCAGGGGCAGGGTATAGGCGATGATGCGGGTCGCGTTGAAGCGGTTGTTGCTCCAGGTGACCGCACCGTCGAGGTACCAGTCGTTCTTCTGGTACCAGGTGGCGTAGCCGGACAGACTCCAGCCGTGCATGGACATGCTGCCTTGACCGGCGGCGAGCGTGGTGGACTGGTGCGTCCAGCCCAGCGCGCCACCGACCACGAAGTCGTCACTGACGCGGTAATCGGCGCCGAAGGTCAGACCGTTGCTGCCGGTGTGATAGCCAGGATTGAAACCCAGTGCACGCGCGTCCTGACGCTGGATCTGGCCGGATCCGAAGAAGCCCCAACGCGAGAAACCTGCCGTGCTCGCATTGTCGCCGCTCTTGGCGTCGCTGGCGCCGAGCAGGGCGGCGCCGACATCACCAAGGCCCAGGCTGGCGGTATCGTTGTTGAACGCCAGCCCGGCGAAGGAGATCCCTTGCGCGCCGCCACGCACGGCCTGCATGCGCCCGGCGAGGTTGCTGAACTGCGCGGTCGAGGCGGTCACTGCGGTGGAGGTTTGCGCTTGCGAAACGGCCGGAATCATCTGGTGGATGGCGTTATCCACCGCACCGGAAGCCACCGTGCCCGATACCGTCAAGGCCAGGCACTGATTGAGCAGATCCTGCTGTTGCTGGGTGCGGCTGGGCAGGTTCTGCAGCGCGTTGCAGGCCGCATCGAGGGCATGGGCCACCGACTGGTCGTTGCTGGTGGGTGCCGCCACCGAGGCCAGCGAGGCATTTTCGCTGAAGGAAACGCTGGTGGTCGGATAGCCAACGCCGCCGACGTTGGCCCCCGGGAACGTCGCGGTGACGGTGATCGGGCCGCTGCCGTTCGGGGTGAGGGTGACGCTGGTTTGCCCGTTGGCGCCGGTGCTGGTGCTGGACGCCGACAACGTGCCGCCCGAGCTGCTCCAGTTGATCGACATGCCCGGAAGCGGCGATCCACCGGCGTTGAGCTGTACCACCAGCGGCTGCGATGCCGTGTTCAGCGGGATGAACTGGTTGTTGCCCGACACCACGCTCAGCGCACTGGCGGTGCCCCCGGAAACGGTGGCATTGAACACCGCCACCGAGCTTCCCGCGACGGCTTGCACCACCACCGGGCCCGGCGTGTAGCCCAACTGCAGCTGCGCCGAGGCGGTGCCGCTGGAATTGGTCAGCGCCGTCGCGGGGTTCACGGTCGCGCTGCCGCTGACCACCGTGAAGCTCACCGGCACGCCGGCCAGCGCCGGGTTGACGGTGACCGTCAACGGCTGCGGCAACAAGGCGCCCGGCGCACCGGTCTGGTTGTTGCCGGTGCCGATGCTGATGCCATTGGTGGTCGAGGTGGCCGCGAAGTTGACCACCAAGCCGCCGCCCAAGGCACTGGCCTGCACATTGATCGCCTGCGGCGTGGTGCCGTAAGTGAGGATGTCATGCGCGATGCCAGAGGCATCGGTGGTGGTGGTGGCGGCCAACAGCGTTCCGGAGCCCGAAGTGACGACCCATGCCACCGGCTGGCCGGCGATCGGGTTGCCGCAACCATCCAGAAGCTGCACGATCATCGGCGCCGAGTTGCTGCCGACCGGCCCGGACTGCCCGTTGCCGCTGTTGATGGCCAGCGTGGAAGCCGGGACCTGCGCGGTGAAGGTGGTGGTGGCGGTGGGATCGTCTGCCCGGGAAGCGGTCACGGATACCACGCTGGCGACGGCCTGATAGTCCGGGCCGATGCTGGTGACGTTGACGCTGGCCTGACCACCGCCGTTGGTAACGGTGCTGGGCGCGCTCAGCGTGGCCGGGCTGCTGGCCAGCCAGTTGATGGTGACCCCGGCAGCCGGCAGGTTGTTGGTCAGCGCGCTGACCACCAGCGGTTGCGGCAGCGCCTGATTGGGGCAGGCGGCCTGATTGTTGCCGCTGACGCCGCCCAGCGTGAGCACGCTGGCGTTGTTCAGGTTGAAAGTTTGGCTCAGGCCGTCGTCGGTGCGGGTGGCGGTGACCACCACCGGGCCATTGGTCGACCCGAAGCGGATGATCGCCGAGCTGTTGCCATTGACATCGGTGACGCTGCCGTTGGAGATGCTGAGCACCGAGGCGCTGCCACTGACCACCGCCCAGGCGATCGGAATCTGGTTTTGCGGGTTGGCGCCGAGCAGGGCCTGCACGGTCAGCGGCGACGAGTTGCTGCCGGGGTAGCCGGTCTGGCCGTTGCCCGAGATCAGGTTGAGCGAAGGCTGCAGGACACTGGCGGTGAAACTGGCGGTGGCGCTGGGATAGTCGGTGCGCGCCGCGGTGATGACCACCGGACCGGGGCCGGGGCCGACGCTGGTGACCATGACGCTGGCCTGACCGCTGCCGTCGGTGGTGCTGGTGGCGCTGGACAGGCTGGCGCCGCCACTGGCGCTCCACTGGATCTGCAGGCCCGGCGTCGGGGCGCCGCCGCTGATCGCGCGCACGACCAGCGCTTGCGACAGCGGCGCATTGGCGCCGGCGGCCTGGCCGTCGCCGGCGACCGCGACCAGGTCGCGGGCCTGCGGGGCGACGTTGTGGTCGCCGCCGCCCGATGAGCCGATCAGGGCAGCTGCCAGCGCTCCGCCGAGGATCACCGCGCCGGCGGCGACGGTGTGGTCGTGGTTGGCCGGGGCGGCGGTCGAAGCACCGCCTTCGGCCGCCGCGACGTTCACGGCAAAGCGCGTGCTCACCCAAGTCTGGCAACCGGCAGTGGCGCAGCCGGGGTTTTTCTGGGTGCTGGCGGTGACGATGTAATCACCCGGTACGCTGGCATGAAATACAGTGCCGGCGGTGCCGGCTTGCGCGGAATCCGACTTGGCCAAGGTGGTGGAATGCGCCGGCGCCAGATCGACCTTGCCCGGGCCGCTGACCGTCCAGTCCACCGTCTGCCCGGCCACACCCTGGCCATCGACTTGCTTGACCACTTGCAGCGGCAGATCCTGCCCTTGCGTGGTCGCAAGCCGGGCCGCATCCGGTTGCAGCGGCGCGAGGGTGGCAGTGGGTGAATCGCTGGAAACCGCCGCGGCGGCGCTGGCGAAGCACAACGTCGCCACCGATGCCATGACCAGCAGCGAGCGACGCAGTCGACTGCGCGCGTTGGCCAGAGAACGGGTTGCGAACGTGCCGGTTGGGTCGTTGTGTGCCATGGTGGTGTTCCCCGAAATGCGTTGGCTGGTTGGCGCCGCGCGGCGCCCGCCTGCTGTGTGGCCTTGCTCGATCCGTCGGGATTTCGACGGCCTGGCAGGGTGTGAGGCGACTTCCTGCTTTCAGTGCTGCCTGCGTCGGTTCCCCGGCGCAGGTTTATCCCTTATTCGCAAACTCCGCAAGCGGCACGCGCCAGGTGGCGCCCGACCGCTCAAAACTCGATGCGCAGACCCAAGGCAATGCTGTCCATGGTGATACCGGTGCGTCCCAGGGTCTTCTCGTAGTACACGAATCCGGAACGGCCCCGCGGGAACACGAAGGACACGCCCAGCCCCAGACGGAAGAAATCACTGTCGATCGGGAAGCCATTGGCGTAGATCGGCGTCTGCGTCGGGTCTTGCAGGAAGCGCGCCGTCACCGCATCCGGGCTGGTGCGGAACTCGTGCTGCCACTCCAGCTCGGCATGCGGCATCATCACCCCCCAGCTCTGGCTGGAGGCGTAGTTGACCTTCGCGCCCAGCACCGTGGCGGTGGACTGGAGCGTATCGGTCTTCACCGACATCCCCAAGCCGTTGCCCGGGCCGGGCTGGGTGACTTCCTGATAGCCGTCGAAGTTCACCCGCGTCCAGGTCCCGCGGAAATACGGGCCGAACGACCACGGGCCCTTGTTGAAGTCGCGTCCCACCGTCAGCGCCGCCGCCAGCGTGTTGCCGCTGTCCTTGCCGGTGGCGTTCTGGCTGACGGTCGTGGTGCCGCCCGGCCCGGTGATGGTGTAGATGATCGAGCGGGACAGGTTGTAGCTGTTGCTGCCCCAGGTGAATACGCCATCGACGTACCAGTTGTCCTTCTGGAACAGCGTTGCGTAGGCCGACAGGCTCCAGCCGCTGGTGTTCATGCCGCCGGCACTGCCGTCGATTCCGGCACGGTACTTGGCGAAGCCGGCACTGACACCGGCGATGAACTTGTCGCTGAAACGGTAGTCCACGCCGGCGGTGAGCCCGTTGGTGTTGAAGCCGTAGCCGGGCAGGGATTGGCGCGGATCGGACGAGCCGTGGTTGAAGGTCCCCGACAGGAAGAAGCCCCAACGGTCGAAGCCTGCCCCGGCTTCCTGCTTGTCCTTGTCGGCGCCGGCAGCGTTATTGAATGCCGACAGACCCAGTGATCCGATCGGCAGGCTGCCGTTGGGCGAGGCGAACGCCAGACCCCCGAAGTGATCGCCGCCGGTGCCGCTGCGCAAGGCCGCGATGCGCGCCTTGATGTTGTCGAACTGGGTGGTGGAAATCAGCATCGCCGCGCTGGTTTCCAGGTAAGCCGAATCGGCGAACATCTGGTTCAGCGCACCCGGCGCCTGGCTCGGGTTGCCGGCCAGGGCGTTGCACTGGTTCAGCAGATCCTGTTGCGCGGGCGTGAGGGTGGCCAGTGCCGCCAACGCCGTACAGGCGTTGTCCAGCGCGCCGGCGATCTGCCCTTGCAGCGGGGTCAAGCCGCCGATGAACGACAGTCCGCCATTGATGCCGAACACGATCGGGCCGGCCGCCGGCGACACCGACGATGCCGTCACCGTTGCCGGGCCGACGTGGGTGATCATCGCCACGTTGCTGGTGCGGCCATTGGCGTCGGTCACCGAAGTGGGCGTGGCGAGGGTGGCGTTGTTGGCCGTCCAGTTCACGGTCACGTTGGGCAGCGGGCTGCCGTTGCTGGTCAGTTGCACCACCAGCGGCTGCGAGTCGGTGTTCGGAGCCAGGTTCTGGCTGTTTCCGGACACCAAGGCCATGGCCACCGCAGTGGGGGCACTGGAGTTGGCGGTGAAGGTGACGGTGTTGCCGCCCGGGACCACCACCTGCATTTGATTGAGCCCGGTGCTGGAGCCCAGCGTGTACACGTTGGTCGTGCTGCCGCTGGAGTCGGTGGTGGTGGAGCTGGTCTGGAAGCTGCCGCCGCCGGACACCGCGATCCATTGCACCGCTACACCGCTGGCGCCACCGCCGGCGGCAAACTGCGTGTGCGCTCCGGGCCGCGCGACCAAGGTCGTCACGTTGCTCGGGTAGGACACGTTCACCACCAGCATCTGCGGCAATGGCGTGCCGGGTGCGCCGGTCTGGTTGTTGCCGCCGGTGATGGAGATGACGTAAGACTCGGCAGTGGCGTTGAAGTTCACGCTGGCGCCGCCGACCGAGGCGCCGATTACGATCGCGCCGGTGCTGGAACCGTAGGTGAAGTTCATCTGCGCGTTGCCGTTGGCATCGGTGAGCGAAGTCGGCGCGATCACCGTGGCCGCACCGCTGACGACCTGCCAGTTCACCGTCTGGTTCGGCAGGCCATGGCCGGCGCCGTCATTCAGGTTGACCACCAGCGGGTGCACGCTGCTGGCACCGACGATGCCGACCTGATTGTTGCCCGACACGATCGTCAAGCTCGGGGCGTTGATGGTGGCCGTGAAGGTCACCGACTGCGTGGTGTCGTCGGCACGGGTGGCGGTCACCGTCACCGGGCCGGCGGTCGCCCCCAGCGTCAGGGTGTTCGAGGACTGGCCGTTGGCGGCCACGGTCGACGTCGCGCTGCCGAGCGTCGCGGTGCCCGCGGTCACCGCCCAGTTCACCATCACGCCGGTGGCCGGATTGCCGTTGTTGAGCACGCTCACCACCAGCGGATTGGCCAGGGCAGCGTTGGGCGCGCCGGTCTGGCCGTTGCCGCTGACGATGGCGATGGAGTGCGTGATCGGCACCACCGGCGTGCTGACCGTGTTGCTCGGCACCGGCGTGGAAATTTGTGCACCGGCGGTGGCGTTGCCGGTGTTGACGATCGCGCCGTTGGTCGCATCGGTGGTGGTGACCGTATACGTGCCGGTCAGCACACAGGTGCCGCTGGGCGCGACATTGGAACAAGTCGCGGTGCCCGGCGCGGTGAGTGGATCGTTCACGGTCACCGTGGCCAAGGCCACGTTGCCGGTGTTGGTCGCGGTGACGCGGTAGGTGAGCACGTCGCCGGGGATGATCGGGGCGGTGCCGCCGGAGCTGCCGACCAGCACTTTCGCCACCGTCATGGCGATCGTGGAGCCGACCGGGGTGTTCACCGTATTGCTCGGAACCGGGGTCGGGAACTGGTTGGCGGTGGCCGCGCCGGTGTTGCTGACGCTGCCCGCCACGACATCACCCGCGCTAACCGTGTAATCGGCGGTCAGCACACAGGTGCCGTTGGGCGCTACCGTGGCACAGGTGATCGAACCGGGCGAGGTGATCGGATCGCTCACTACCACGTTACCCAGAATCGCCGTGCCGGTGTTGGTGGCGGTCACCGTATAGGTGAGCACAGAGCCCTGCACCGCGCCGCCGGTCGGGCCGGCATTGGCGATGTGGGTGAGTGCCTTGGTGACTGACATGCCCGGCGTGAAGCGGTTGACGTTGGTGTACAGCTTGGCGGTGATCGGGGTGGTCAACTCGGTGGATGTGGCCGAGCCGGTATTGGTGATGGCGCCGCGCGCCGCGTCGGTCGCGGTGACCGTGTAGTTACCGTTGAGTACGCATTTGGCGCCGACGGCGAGCGCGGCGCAGGCGATGGTCGCCGGGTTGGTCAGCGGGTCGTCGACCACGACATTGGTCAGCGGCACCTGGCCGTTGTTGGTTGCGGTGACCGTGTAGGTGAGCATGTCGCCCACGTTCACCGCGCCGGTCGGATCGGTGTTGGCGGTAATGGCCTTGGTCACGCTCATCGACGGCGTGCCGGACACCGGGGTGTTCAGGGTAGCGGTCACTGGCAAGCGCAATTGCGGCGAGCTGCCGGTACCGGTATTGCTGATGCTGCCGGCGGTGGCATCGGCGGCGGTTACCGTGTAGATGCCGTTGAGGGTGCAACTGGCGCCGACGGCGAGGTTGGCGCAGGTGAGGGTGTTCGGGGTGGTGATCGGGTCATCGACGGTGACCGCGCTGAGCGTGACATTGCCGTTGTTGGTGGCGGTCACGGTGTAGGTCAGCACATCGCCCGGCACGATGCCGGCGGTGCCGTGCACGTGGTGGACATGGGTCAGCACCTTGGTGACGCCCAGTTTCGGCGTCGGCAGCACGCGGGTGCGCAGCGAACTGCTGTCGGTGGCCGACGGCTGGTCGGCCGATCCGGTGCCGGTGTTGGAGATGAACCCGTTGCGCACGTCGGTCAAGGTGACGGTGTAGGTGCCGCTGAGCACGCAGGTGCCATTGACCGCCACCGACGCGCAGTTCTGGATGCTCGGGTTGGTCAGGCGATCGATGACCTGGACGTTGGTCAGCGTGCCGCCGCCGGTATTGGTGGCGGTGACGGTGTAGCTCAGGGTGTCGCCTTCCATGACCGTGCCCAGGCCAGCCGGGTCGGTGTTGCCGGTCAGCGCTTTGGACACCGTCATCGCCGGGCTGGCGAAGACAGGGGTATTGACCGTGTTGCTGTTCTGCGCCGCGGTTTGCTTGGAAAAGGCGCTGGCGGTATTGGACACCGAGCCCGTGGCCGCGTCGGCAGCCGTAACCGTGTAGGTGCCGGTGAGTACGCAGGTGCCATTGACCGCAACCGGGTTGCACACGGTGCCGCTGGTGTACGTGATCGCCGGATCGCTCAACGTGACCGAGTTGAGGGTGACGTTGCCGGTGTTGGTTGCGGTGATGGTGTAGCTGAGCACGTCGCCGGGGCTGACGTTGCCGCTCTTGTCCGGGTCGGTATAACCGCTGAGCCCCTTGACCAGAGACATCTTCGGGGTGGCCACGGCGGTGGCGTCATAGAACAAGGTATCGGTGGCACCGCAGTTGGTCTGGCAACTGACCCGGATTCGCACCGTCCCGGGATTCGGGCCAAGTTGTACGGTGAATGGGGCTGCTGCGTTTGCCGGCCCGGTGTAGCCGCCAACCGGTGCGGTGATCGTGGCGCCACCCGTGGTATCGGCCGCGATGTTTATCAGTCCGCTAGTGGCCGCCGCCGTGTTGCAGCCGCCCTGGTCGACGATCTGGAACGTGTAATTCAGCGATGCGCCTGGCGCGCCGCTTTGGGTGAGCGGAATGTTGGTGGCTAGGTTGCAAACCGGATTGACATTGGCCGTATAAGTGAGGTCGCTGGAGCCGGATGGGTCGCAGTTGAGCTGGCAACGCACATGGATGACGACCTGTCCGCCCCTGGTTGGGCCCAGTTGCACGGTGAAGGGGACGCTGGGATTTTCGGTGCCGATGTATGGGTTTCCCGAAGTGATGGTCGCGCCACCGCTGCCGTCGCTGGTGATGACGATGTTGACCTGAGTGCCAAGCCCCGTGGCCGGATTGCAGTTGCCGGCATCGACCACTTGATAATTAAACGTAAGTGTTGTCCCTGGCCCCCCGTTTTGGACGGTTGGCACAGTAGTCGCCAGATTGCAATAAACCGCGAATGCGGCCTTGGCATCCTGCGACCACGCGCAGCCGATCATCAGCAGCAGCAGAATCATCACCTGCGAGAAAATCCGCCGCGCATGTGCAGATGTGGACGACGGACGACGGACGAACGGCGTAGCCGAATGGTGCGGGCGCATCGCATTTCTCCCCAAAGCGTGCTTATACTCGACGCACCCAGTATAGCGGCTCGCGCGCCGCTGCAACGGGCGCCGCGAGACGCGATTTTCCTTCCAGGAGTATCGCTCACATGAACTCGCAGACTGTTTGTCCGGTTGCGTTCCGATTTGCCGTTCTGGCATCCGCGATCGGCCTGATCGTCGGTGGTGGCATCGCCCCTCCGGTCGCCCACGCCGCGACCATCCGCAACGCCGAAGATTTGCTGGTGGTGGATTGCCTGCTGCCCGGGCAAATCCGCCGCCTGGGTGCGCAGGCCACCTTCATGAGCGCGCGCCGGCCGATCCGCACCACTCAGGCCGATTGCCAGATCCGCGGCGGCGAATACGTCGCCTACGACCGCGCCAACTACCAGACCGCGCTGAAGGTGTGGATGGACTCGGCCAACGCCGGCGACCCCGAGGCGATGAACTATGTCGGTGAAATTTATCTGAAGGGCCTGGGCACCGATCCGGACTACACGATGGCGCTGGCGTGGTTCAAGAAGTCGGCCGACAAGGGCAACACGCGGGCGATGATCAACATCGGCTACATGTACGAAGAAGGCCTGGGCGTGCCCAAGGACGAGGTGCAGGCGATCAACTACTACCGGCAGGCGCAGGGCATCACCGGCAACGACCTCGTGTTTTCGTCCGACGTGCAGGTACAGCTGCAGCAAAAGGACACCCAGATCCAGAATCTGCAACAGCAGGTCAAGGATTTGCAGAACGAGCTGGATGCCAAGAAGCAGGCGCTGGAGCAGTCACAGGGCCAACTCAACGACACCCAGGCCAAGCTGGCCAAGGTGCGCGCCTCGGTCGGCGCCGAGGTGGCGGCCAAGGTCGCGCAGGCGCGTGCCGAGCTGCAGGCCAAGGCCGATGCGCTGGCCGATGCGCAGGACAATGGCGGCAACGCCGCGCAGGTCGAGCAACTCAAGGCACAGTTGGCCAGCCAGCGCACCGCGTTCCAGAACCAGATCAAGACCCTGCAAACGCGCGCACCGGCCAAGAACAAGCAGGACTACGAACTGATGCGCCTGTTGTCCAACCAGTTGGTGGACACGCAGATCGCGGTGCGCCAGCAAAATCGCCAGATCGCCTCCTTGCAGCAGCGCATCGGCGCCGATCGCAGCGACGGGCAAGTGCTCGCCGGCGGCCCGCCCTCGCTGGAAATGCTGCAACCGGCGGTGATCGCCACCCGCGGCAAGAACACCGCGGTGGTACGCGGCGCGCCCGGCGCGCATGACCTCGTCGGTCGCGTCACCCAGCCGCAGGCGATCGCGCAGGTGACGGTGAACAACCAGCCGGTTGCGCTGTCGGCCAACGGCACCTTCAACGCCAAGATCAACGTGCCGGCGGGTGGCGCGGCGGTGCAGATCGTCGCCACCGGCAAGGCCGGCGGGCGCATGGGCATGGACTTCAACGTGATCGCGATGGCCGGCACCGGCGGCGGCGGGGCCGGCGGTGGCGCGGCCAGCGACGGCGTGGGTTCGATTCCGTCGAGCTTCCGTGCCGGCAACGGTTACGCCATCATCATCGGCAACGACGATTATCAGGATGGCGGCTACCCGACCTTGCAGAGCGCGCGCAGCGACGCCACCGCCGTCTCGCAGGTGCTGCGTGCCCGCTACGGGTACCAGACTTCGCTGCTGCTGGATGCCTCGCGGCTGGAAATCCTGACCGCGCTCAACACCATGCGCGAGAAACTCGGCCCCAACGACAACCTGCTGGTGTATTACGCCGGCCACGGCGAGATCAAGGGCACCCAAGGTTACTGGATTCCCACCGATGCCAAGGCCGCCACTGCATCGACCTGGATTTCCAATGCCGCCATCAGTGACATCCTGAGTACGATCAAGTCGCGGCACATCCTGGTGGTGGCCGACTCGTGTTACTCGGGCACGATGACGCGCGCTTCGGTGCCGGTGTTCGATCCGTCCGCGATGGCCGCCGACAAGTGGGCGTCGTGGGTGGACAAGATGGACGCCGGCAAGTCGCGTACCGCGCTGACCTCCGGCGGCGTGCAGCCGGTGGCCGATACCGGCGCGGGCAAGCATTCGTATTTCACCCGCGCACTGGTCAACGCCTTGCAGGACAACACCCGTCTGCTCAACGCGCAGCGCCTGTACCGGCAGGTCGCCAGTTCGATGGCGTTGACTGCGGTCAATGCGGCGATTCCGCAAGACCCGGGTTATTCGGCGATCAAGTATGCCGGGCACGAAAGCGGCGATTATTTCTTCCTGCCGCGCGGCGGCAAGACCGCCGCGGTCGCGCCCGAGCCCAGCGCCGTGCCGACCGGTGTGGCGATGGCGGCGCGCGTGCCGGCGCCGAAGCGGCCCGTGCCGCTGTGGGCGTTCGCGCCGCTGCCGGCGATCGTGCCCAGGAGCTGAGGCGGTCGCGGTTGTGGGCGGGCCATCCCGGCTCGACGGATTCCCGGATGCAGGATGGGTCGATCGCAGATCGACCCATCCTGCGGGTTTGGTTTCGCGATCCAAGCCAGCCGGAACGCACGCTGCGCCACCCCTCACCGGCGCGGCGGGCCTTTGCGGTGCGGCTTTTTCTGCGGACGCGGTCGCGCGTGGTGTGTCGTCGGCGGGCGCGCGCGCGGCACGAACGCCGGGCGTTCTCCGCTGCCGTCATCGCCATCGCCGCTTGCGCGGCGAATGCGCAGCATCTGCCCGGCCACGCGCACGCGCTTGAGGTGTTCGAGCAGTTGTCGTGGCATGCCGACCGGCAGGTCGACGAGGCTGTAGGCGTCGCGGATGTCGATGCGGCCGATGTAGCGGCTTTCCAGATCGGCCTCGTTGGCGATCGCGCCGACGATGTTGCCAGGCTGCACGCCATGGACGTGGCCGACCTCGATGCGGAAGGTTTCCATCCCCGCTTCGGGTTCGTCGCGCGCGCGGCGCGGCTTGCGCGGGCGCGGCTCGTCGTCAAAATGCAGCTCGGCGACGTTGCGCGCGGATGCTGGGGGTCTGGCTGCTTCGGGACGCGAGGTGTCGCCCGCTTCGATGGGCTGCGCGGAAGAGTGCGCCGAAGAGTGCGCCGAAGAGTGCGCCGAAGAGTGCGCAAAAGGCGCCCGGCTCCCGCCTTCGCGGGAGCGACGGCCGGAAGGTTGCGCGCTGTTGGCACGTGCTTCAGCAAGCCGTGCGCCGTCTGCGCGTGCCGCATCAAAGCGTGTGGCATCCACGGGCCTCGTCGAACGCGGCGGCACATCCAGCAACAACGGGCGCTCGCCCTGCGCGATCCGTGCCAATGCCGCGGCGATGTCCAGCGCGGTCACCGCGTGTTCGCTCTCGTAGCGCGCGATCAGGTCGCGGAATACCGACAGATCGGCGCTGGCCAGGGTGTCGGTGATCTGCGTGAGGAACTTGGCGATGCGGCGATCGTTGACCGCCTCGATGCTCGGCAGTTCCATCGGCTCGATCGACTGCCGCGTGGCGCGCTCGATCGCGCGCAGCATGCCGCGCTCACGCGGGGCGACGAACACGATGGCCTCGCCGGTGCGGCCGGCGCGTCCGGTGCGGCCGATGCGATGGACGTAGCTTTCGGTGTCGTAGGGGATGTCGTAGTTGAGCACGTGGCTGATGCGCTCCACGTCCAGCCCGCGCGCGGCCACGTCGGTGGCCACGAGCACGTCGATCTGCCCGTCGCGCAGGCGTGCGATCGCGCGCTCGCGTTGCGGCTGGGCGATGTCGCCGTTGATCGCCGCCGCCGTCAAGCCGCGCGCTTCGAGCTTGCCGGCCAGTTCCTCGGTGGCTTGCTTGGTGCGCGCGAACACCAGCATCGCCTCGAACGGTTCGGCTTCGAGGATGCGGGTGAGCGCGTCGAGCTTGTTGGCGCCGCTGACGATCCAGTAGCGCTGGCGGATGCCCGCGGCCGTGGTGGTCTTGGCGGCGATGGAAATCTGCTGCGGATCGCGCAGGTAGGTTTGCGCGATGCGCTTGATCTGCGCCGGCATGGTCGCCGAGAACAGCGCCATCTGCCGCTGTTCGGGCGCCTTCTTGATGATCGTCTCGACGTCGTCGATGAAGCCCATGCGCAGCATTTCGTCGGCTTCGTCGAGCACCAGGCATTGCAGCGCGGATAGATCCAGCGTGCCGCGTTGCAGGTGGTCGATCACCCGCCCGGGCGTGCCGACCACCACGTCCACGCCACGCCGCAACGCCGACAACTGCGGGCCGTAGCCTTGTCCGCCGTAGATTGGCAGCACATGGAAACCCGGCAGGTGGGCGGCGTAGCGCTGGAACGCCTCGGCGACCTGAATTGCCAGCTCGCGGGTGGGCGCCAGCACCAGCGCACGCGGCCCGCGCGGGGATGCGGTCGGCGACGTGCTCGCGCCGGCGGCCGCTGCGCGCTCGCGTGCAATCCGCGCCAGAATCGGCAGTGCGAACGCGGCGGTCTTGCCGGTGCCGGTCTGCGCCTGCCCGATCAGGTCGTGGCCGGCGAGCAGCGGCGGCAGGCTGGCGGTCTGGATAGGCGAGGGCGACTCGTACCCGACGTCGGCCAGCGCGCACAGCAGTGGCTCGGGCAGGTGCAGGTCGGCAAAGCGCAGCGGGGTGGGCGACTCAGCGGTGCTCATGGCGATTCTCGCGACGCCTGCATGGCGACCGGAAGCACAGTGTAGCGGTTGCGCGAAACATGCTCGGCCCGCCGCGCAGGGCATTGCCGTCGTTTTGCCGCTCGATCCGATGCCGGCGCGAACCCGGAGCCCCGATGCGGGCGTCACGGCAGGCACGTCGCCCGCCCTGAACAGCCCGCTTCGGCGGCGCGGCCGTGCGACCATACCGGTGCAGCCGCAATCACCGGCGTACCGCCACCCATGCGCGTCCTCGACCAGCCCGCCATCGTTCTGCACGCCAGCCGCTGGCGCGAAACGAGCCTGCTGGTGGAGGCGTTCACCCACGAACACGGCCGCGTCGGCTTGCTCGCACGCGGGGTAACCGGTCCGCGCAAGCAGCCGCTGCGTGCAGCGTTGCAACCCTTGCAACGGGTACGCATCGACTATGCGCAACGCGGCGAGTTGGCGCAGCTGACGCGCGCCGAGGTCGGGGCGACCGCACCGATGCTCGGCGGCGAGGCGCTGCTGGCCGGACTGTATCTGTGCGAGTTGACCCTGCGCATGCTGCCGCGTGACGACGCCCATCCGACGCTGTTTCTGCGCTTTGCGCAAGCACTGGACGACTTGGTGGACGCCCCGTCATTGGCGTGGACGCTGCGCCGTTTCGAACGCGACTTGCTCGGCGTGCTCGGCTTCGCGCCGGAGCTGCACCGGGATGTCCATGGTGGCGCGCTCGATCCGCTGGGCCGCTATCGCGTGGATCCCGAGCACGGCCCGTTGCGGGTGGCCGACTCCGGCGCTGGCGTTCGTGGCGCGATACGCGGTGCCGCGTTGTTGGCGTTGGCGGACGAGGCGCCACCGTCGGCGGAGCTGCTTCGCGAACAGCGCCTCGCATTGCGGCAGATCATCGCCCATCATCTGGGCGGACGCGGTCTGCGCTCCTGGGGGCTGCTGGCGGAGTTCGCCGAACTGGTGCGCGATGATCGGACCGCGACGGTTCAGCCCGGCAAATGAACGGCGGCCGCCTGTTCGCGAAAGCGGCGCAGAGCCGCCGGGTCGGTGGGTGCAGTGGCCAACGCATGAATGGCTTCGAGCAGGCGCGGGCAGCCGACGAATCCACAACTGGCCTTGAGCTTGTGCAGCACGCCGCGCGCCGCGTTCAAGTCGCCATCGCCGATCGCCTTGGCGATCGTGGTCGCCTGTGACGGCAGTTCGGCCACGAACAGGCCGCGCATCGCTTGTACGGCGGCGGCATTGTCGCCCAACGCGCGCAAGGCCTGCGCATCGTCCCAGACCGGCACCGCCATGCCGTCGGGCACGCCGGCCAGCGCCCGTCGCACCGCTGCGTGCAGCGCCGGGATGCTCAGCGGCTTGCATGCCACCTCCGCGAAACCTTGCGCTTGCAGGTAGGCTAGCCGCGCCGGGTCGGCCTCGGCAGTCAAACACAGCGCCGGCACGCCCAGTCGCAACGCGCGCAGTTCGGCCAGCAGCGCCGCGCCGTGGATGTCAGGCAAGTGCGCGTCGAGCACCCACAGCGCGTGCGCGGTACGCCCTGCCAGAGTCAATGCCTGAGCGCCGTCGCCGGCCACATCGACCACTGTCGCCGGCATCGCCTGCAAGGCCAGCGTCAGGAAGCCTCGGCTGATCGGGTCGTCCTCGACCAGCAGCAGGTGGGTGGGGTGCATGGCGACTGGCGTGGATGGCACACTGGCACAGCATGCAGACCTCCTTCGCCCGCCGCAACCATCGCGCCATGCAGGCCGTCATCGCACTGGCCACCGGCATGGGTGTGCTGGCGTGCACGTCGTGCTTTGCGCGCGCGCTGCGCCTGGACGTGCGCACACTGCAAACCCCGGTTGCCATTGCCGCTGGTGTGCATGTGCGCGTGCAGGTCGACGCTGACGGTGCTGCGGGCCGCTTGCAGGTGGACGTGGATGATCTGGATGCGCGTGGTTTCGGCTATCGCTTCGGCAAGCTGCACTGGGAGTGCCCATTGGTGCGTGCCAGCGGCGCATGGACGTGCACCGGCCCGGTGGGGGCCGCCACGGGCCCGCCGATGCGCTTGCAGTTGACGCTGGCCTTGCCTTCCGTTTCGGCACGGATCTCGTCCGGCGCCAGCGCGGTGGGCGTGCAATGGGCCGGCAAAGCGTCCGATCCGTGGCAGGTGGCGTTGACGCAGGTGCCGGTGGCGTGGGTGCAGGCGTTCACCGCGACGCTGTGGAAGGATGGTCGTCTGCAAAAAGGCGCGCTCGATGGGCAACTGGCCATTCGTTCCGGTGCGAAGTCGGGCACCGAAGTGCACGGTCGCCTGCGCGCGCAAGGGCTGTCGCTGGAAACACCCGATGGCGGCATTGCCGCTGGCGGTATCGACATCGATGCGGGAATCGCCTTCGTGCACACGATCGCGCAGCGCAAGTTGGCGATCGACGCCAAGCTCGCCCAAGGTGAGTTCCTGATCGGCGGGCTGTATGCGGTGCTGCCGAAACAACCGCTGTCGGCACTGCTCGAAATGCAGCAAGCCGGCACCGGCGATTGGCTGATTCCCCGCTGGCGCTGGGACGACGGCGCGGTGGTCACCGCCACCGGCGATGGCCGCTGGTCGCCGGCGCAGGGCTTGCGCGCGCTGAACTTGCAACTGCAAAGCAGCGACCTGGCCACCGCCCACGACCGCTACTTGACCGGCTGGCTGGATCCGGCCGGGCTGGCCGGCTTGCGCCTCGCCGGTGCGGTACAGGCCGGCGCGACGATGCAGGACGGCGTGTGGCGCAGTGTGGCGGCGCAGTTGCGCGCCGTCGATGCGATCGATGGCAAACAGCGTTTTTCGTTGCAAGGGCTCGATGGCGACCTGCGCTGGAGCGCCGATGCGCCGCCGGTCGATGGCATGCTGCGCTGGCGCGCGGGCGGGTTGCTGGGAATCCCGCTGGGGCCGACCGCGCTGAGCCTGCGCAGCCAGTCGCGGCACATCGCACTCACCGCGCCGGTGGGCATCCCGATGCTTGGCGGTACGCTGCGACTGGATCGCTTCGACTACGTCCCGCCGGATGCCGCCGACGGCGCGCGCTTCGCCTTCGGCCTGAGCCTGCAAAAGATGCAAGTTGCGCAACTGGCCAAGGCCTTCGGCTGGCCGGCCTTTCCCGGCACGCTCGACGGCAGCCTGCCTTCGGCGCATTACGCCAACAACCGGCTGGATTTTGACGGCGCACTGAATGCGCAGGTTTTCGGCGGCCGGCTGGCGGTCACGCGACTGGCGATGGAGCGCCCGTTCGGCGCCGACCCCAGCGTCAGCGCCGACATGGACATCAAGGGTTTCGACCTGCGCACGCTCACCGAGGTCTTTGGATTCGGCAGAATCACCGGTCGCTTGGATGGAACCATCCGCGATCTGCGCCTGTTGGATTGGGCTCCGGTCGCTTTCGACGCGCGTTTGGCCAGTGACGAGCAAGCCCCCGATCGGCGCCGCATCAGCCAGCGCGCGGTGCGGGACCTGACCACGGTCGGTGGGGGCGGCATCACCGCCGGGCTGCAGGCACAGGCGCTCAAGCTGTTCCAGGATTTCGGCTACGCACGGCTGGGACTTTCGTGCAAACTGGCCAACGACGTGTGCAGCATGGATGGAGTGGGTTCAGCAGGAGCCGGCTATACGATCCTGCAAGGGTCGGGCCTGCCGCGCATCGACATCATCG
Organism: Pseudomonadota bacterium; assembly: GCA_018241125.1. Taxonomy (GTDB): domain Bacteria; phylum Pseudomonadota; class Gammaproteobacteria; order Xanthomonadales; family Xanthomonadaceae; genus SZAS-103. The sequence continues at coordinate 186,141 of JAFEEL010000007.1, forward strand.
GCTACGAGCGGCACGTGGACTGGCCAACCTTGCTGGCACGGCTGAAGGCAGCCACGCAGGGCGACATCGTCATCAAGTGAACTTCCCGGAGGTTGTTCGTGCGTACATCGACCCAACGCCGCCTGCTCGGTGCAGGTTTCATCGCCGCGCTGCTGCTCAGCGCCTGCGTGACCATCAATGTGTATTTCCCGGCCGCGCAGGCGCAGGAAGCCGCCAAGCAGTTCGTGGACAAGGTGATCGGCCCCTCCGCGCAGCCCGCTTCGCCGGCCTCCGACGGCAACGACCACGGCGCGCCGCCGCCCAAGCCGCCGGGCCTGAGCCTGCTGTCGCTCATCATCCCCGATGCGCAGGCGCAAGCCGCGCCGAACATCAACATGCACACACCCGCCATACAGGCGATCCAGTCGCGCATGGCGCAGCGCTTCACTGCCTCGTTGCAGGCTTCGTTCGACGCCGGCGCGCTCGGTTACACCAAGGATGGCCTGGTGGCCGTGCGCGACGCGACCAAGATCGCGCTCAAGGATCGCGTGGCGGTGAATCAGGCAGTGGCCGACGACAACCGCGACCGCAACGCCGTGTACCGCGAGGTCGCGGTCGCCAACGGGCACCCGGAATGGGAATCGCAGATCCGCGCGACCTTCGCCCAGCAATGGATCGCCGGCGCGCACGCCGGCTGGTGGTATCAGGACGCCAGCGGGGCGTGGAAGCAAAAGTGACGACAGGATGTCGTCATCCCGGGCAGCACACGGATGTGCGCTGACCCGGGATCCAGCGAATGATGTCGTCATCCCGGGCAGCACACGGATGTGCGCTGACCCGGGATCCAGCGAATGATGTCGTCATCCGGGCAGCACACGGATGTGCGCTGACCCGGGATCCAGCGAATGATGTCGTCATCCCGGGCAGCACAAGGATGTGCGCTGACCCGGGATCCAGCGAATGATGTCGTCATCCCGGGCAGCACAAGGATGACGCTGCAAACGCCGTTGCGTGGTGCCAGTCGTGGACGATCCCGATTCCGCCAGGACGGGCGATTTGACGCTTGTCGGTGCGGACTCCAGACGGTGTTGCTCTGGCCGACCACATTCACTGACCGATGAAATCCGCGGCTCGGCGCAGATTTGCGACAATGCGCGCCCCGACGCTGCATGAATCCGATCCGTGTCCCGAGGCCCGCGCATTTCCCGCGATCCGTTCGAGATCGCCATCGATGATCTGAGCCACGACGGTCGCGGCGTCGCCCATCGCGACGGCAAGGCGGTGTTCGTGCGCGGCGCGCTGCCCGGCGAGCGCGTGATCGCGCTGCAAAGCGCACGCCACCGGCACTTTGACGAGGCCAACGCGGTGCAAGTGCTGGAGGCGTCGCCGGATCGGGTCGAACCCAAGTGCGCGCATTTCGGGCAGTGCTCGGGTTGCGTGTTGCAGCATCTGGACGCCGACCAACAGATTCAGGCCAAGCAGCGGGTGCTGGTCGAGAACCTGCAACGCATCGGCCACGTCGCGCCCGAGCGTCTGCTGCCGCCGCTGTCCGCCGCGCGTTGGGGCTATCGCCGCAAGGGTCGGCTGTCGGTGCGTTACGTCGAAAAGAAGGGCCGCACCCTCGTCGGTTTCCGCGAAGACGACCCGCGTTTCGTCGCCGACATCCGTCGATGTGAAACCGTGGTTCCGGCGATCGGGCTGCACATCGAGGCGCTTGCGCAGATGATCGACCGCCTCGACGGCAAACGCGAGATCGCGCAGATCGAGTTCATCGTCGGCGATGCCGAGGCCGAGGGTGCCGCAGCCAACGGTGCGGGGCAGGGCGATGGCGTGGTGGCGCTGGTGCTGCGCAACCTCAAGCCGTTGACGCAGGCCGACCGCGACATCCTGATCGAGTTCGCCAAGGCGCACGATTTCGCGATCTATCTGCAACCTGGCGGCGTGGATTCGGTGCAACCGTTGTGGCCAGAAGCCGGCGTGGCGCTTTCCTTCGCACTGCGCGCCGACGGCCTGCGTTTGGCCTTCGAGCCGCTGGATTTCATCCAGGTCAACGCCGGCATGAACGAGAAGATGATCGCGACCGCGCTCGAGTTGCTCGCTCCGCAGCCGGATCAGCGCATCCTCGACCTGTTCTGCGGCTTGGGTAACTTCACCTTGCCCATCGCCCGCCGCGTCGCGCAGGTCGTGGGCGTGGAAGGCGATGCCGGGCTGGTCGCACGGGCGCGCGCCAACGCGCAGCGCAACGGCATCGACAATGCGCGATTCTTTGCGACGGACCTGACTTCGTCGCTGGCTTACGAACCTTGGCTTGGCGAAAACTTCGACGCACTGCTGCTCGACCCGCCGCGCTCGGGTGCCGAAGCGGTGCTGCCGCAACTGCCGCTGAAAAATATCCGGCGCATCGTCTATGTTTCCTGCCACCCGGCGTCGCTGGCGCGCGACGCCGGATTTCTCGTTCGCGAGCGTGGCTACACCCTGCGCGCCGCCGGCGTGATGGACATGTTCCCGCACACCGCGCATGTCGAGTCCATTGCGCTGTTCGAGCGTTGACGTGGGCATCGAGATCGAGCGCAAGTTCCTCGTGGTCGGCGACGCATGGCGCGGCGCCGTCGAGAAATCCGTGCGCATGGCGCAGGGCTACCTCAACGATGCGGCGGCGCCCGAGAGCACGGCCAAGTCATCGCTGCGGGTGCGCATCGCCGGCGCTGCCGCGTTCATCAACATCAAGTCGCGGCAGTCCGGGCCGGAACGGGCGGAGTTCGAATACGCAATTCCGCTCGCCGACGCGCAGGCCTTGCTGGAGCTGTGCGTGGGCGGGTTGATCGACAAAACCCGCCATTACGTCCACCACGCCGGATTCCTCTGGGAGATCGACGAGTTCGCCGGCGACAACATTGGCCTGATCGTCGCCGAAATCGAACTGCCCCGCGTCGATGCGACGTTCGCCACGCCGGGGTGGGCTGGGCGGGAGGTCACCGACGCGCCGCGCTATTACAATCACGCACTTGCCCGCCGCCCGTTTGCGCGCTGGGCCGACGAGGAGAAGTCCTGATGCTGGTGATCGGAATCGCCGGAACCACGCTCGCTGCTGCCGAACGCGACTGGTTGCAGCACCCGTGGGTGGGCGGGGTGATCTTGTTCACGCGCAACTTCGCCTCGCGGGCGCAGGTGACGGAGTTGTGCGCGGAAATCCGCGCTGCCGCGCCGCGTCCGCAACTGCTGTGCGTGGATCAGGAAGGCGGGCGCGTGCAGCGCTTCCGCGAAGGGTTCGCGGCGTTGCCGCCACTGGAAGGTTTTGGCCGACTGTTCGCGAAAGATGCGGCGGCGGCGCTGGCGCTGGCCGAGGAACATGCCTGGCTGATGGCCAGTCAAATCCGCGCGCTGGATGTGGATCTGAGTTTCGCGCCGGTGGCCGACCTCGGGCGCGGCAACCGCGCCATCGGCAATCGCGCCTTTTCGCCCGATCCGCACATCGTCGCCGCGTTCACGCGCGCCTACGTGCGCGGCATGCACGCCGCGGGCATGGCCGCTACCCTCAAGCATTTCCCCGGCCACGGGTCGGTGCTGGAAGACACCCACCACGACAGCGCCAGCGATCCGCGTACGCTCGACGTGCTGCGTGGCGAAGACTTGCTTCCGTTCGTGGCAGGAATCGACGCCGGTGCCGAGGCGGTGATGCTGGCGCACGTGACGTATCCGAACGTCGCGCCCGAGCCGGCCGGATACTCGCCGCGCTGGCTGCGCGACATCCTGCGCACGGAAATGGGATTTGCCGGCGTGGCGTTCTCCGACGATATCGGCATGGCAGCGGCCCACTCCGCTGGCGGCGTCGGCGCGCGTATCGATGCGCATCTGGATGCCGGCTGCGACGCGGTGTTGGTGTGCGCGCCGGAGCTGGTGCCCGATGCGCTGGCGGCGATGGCGCACCGCGCCGCGCCGCGTGCCGACGCGCTGGCCAGCCTGTTCGGGCGCGGTCGCTGCGACTGGGATGCGCTGAGCGCCGATCCACGCCACGCGCAGGCCATCGCGCGCGTGTGCGGCAACGCTTTGGCGGAGGCCTGATTCGTGCTCGACCTCGCGCAAGCCTTGCAGCAATCCGACCTGATCCACGACCGCACCGCGATCGATGCGGCGATCGCGCGCATGGCCACGCAGATCGCCCGCGACTGCGCCGGGCAGCGCCTGCTGCTGCTCACGATCATGCACGGCGGCATGTTCTTCGCCGCCGAACTGGCGCTGGCGCTGGGGCGCGACGCGGCGCTGGGTGTGGATTTCGATTACCTGCACGCCAGCCGTTACCGCGGCAATACCAATGGCGGTGTTCTGGAATGGAAGCACCGCCCGGCAACGCCTTTGCAAGATCGGCATGTGTTGCTGGCTGATGACATCCTCGACGAAGGCCATACGCTTGCCGCCGTGCGCGGGTGGTGCCGCGAGCAGGGTGCCGCTTCGGTGCGCATGGCGGTGCTGACGGTCAAGCGTCACCACCGCTGCGTGCCGGGGATGGCGGCCGATTACGTCGGCGTGGACGTGCCCGATCGCTACGTCTTTGGCTTCGGCATGGATTACCACGAGCAAGGCCGCAATCTGCCGGCGATCTACGCGCTGCGGGAAACGCCGTGAGCGCCGCAGCGGACACCGGCATTGCACTGGCGGTGATCGGTGGCACCGGCCTGTATCGGTTGGCGGCTATGGGCGACGCGCAAGCGTTGACGATGGATACGCCCTACGGCGCGCCATCGGCGCCGCTGCGCGTGGGCACGGTTGCCGGTCGACGTGTCGCTTTTCTCGCCCGCCACGGCGAGGATCACGCACTGCCGCCGCACAAGGTCAACTACCGCGCCAACCTCTGGGCTTTGCAACACGCCGGGGCGACGCGGGTGCTGGCGGTCAATGCCGTGGGCGGCATCAGCGAGCGCTACGCCCCGCGCGCGATCGGCGTGCCCAACCAGATCATCGATTACACCTGGGGCCGCGTCTCCACCTTTTGCGAAGAAGGCGGGCCGGTTCTGCACGTGGACATGGGCGATCCGTACACGCCGGCGCTGCGCGCTGCGTTGCTCGATGCGGCGGTGGCGGCACAGGTGGAAGTCGTGGACCGCGGCTGCTACGGCGCAACCCAAGGCCCGCGTTTGGAGACCCGCGCCGAGATCGCCCGCCTGCGCCGCGACGGCTGCGATCTGGTCGGCATGACCGGCATGCCCGAGGCCGGGCTGGCGCGTGAACTCGGGCTGGAGTACGCATCGCTCGCACTGGTCGCCAACTGGGCCGCCGGCTGCGGCCCGTCATCCAGCGATGGGGCGGCGGAGATCACCATGGCCGAGGTACTCGCCAACCTCGAGCACGCCACCGCGAACCTGCCTGCCTTGATCGTGGCGCTGCTGGCGCGGATCGGGTGATGAGTACCGAGGTCGCCTATCGCAGCGGCGGCGCGGGCTGGAGGATGAACCATGAGTGACCGCCGCCCGGAAGCTGCCCGGCCCACCCACACTCGTAACGGCCCCGTAACTGACAGCACCGGCGACGGGGGGTAACGTGGCGCTCGCATCCCGGTTCCTCGTCATGACCGGAAGGCATGGGCTTGAAGCCAGTCGCTCACCATGAGCCGGCTGGCTTTTTTTTGGCCGGTTTGGGCGGTGGCCGTCGCTGGGCGACAATGGCTCCCCGGCTTCCCCCTGCGGAGGCCATCGGATGCCACGCCCGCATGTCCACCCGTCGTCGCCTCTCGCGCCTGTTGCTCGCCAGCCACGTCGGGCTGGTGGCGCTGTTCGCGGCCCTGTTGCTGGCCACCGGCGTGGGTACGGTGCGCTCGGCGGTGATCGGGCAGGCACGCACCGAGGCCGATCGCGCCGTCTCCGATGCCCGCCAGCGCTTGCAGGTGTGGGCGCGGGAAATGAACGTCACCGCCGACCTGCTGGCGCGCCAGCCCAACTTGCGGGTGTACGTGGCGCGCGGCACGGTGTGGCGGATCCGCAATCTGGTCAAGGACTTCCACGGCGCCAGTGCGGTGGAATACATCCAGGTGCAGGAGGGCGACGAAGTGGTCGCCGCCTTCGGCAAGGCGCCGCCGGCGTTCAATCCGGGGCTGGCGTTCGATCGCGGCGGCGTGGCCTGGCGGATCGTGAAACGCGACATTCCGACCACGCAGGGCGGTTCGATCCTGCTCGCCGAGCCGATCCGCGACCGCATCCGGGCGCGGCAAGCCGGCGGATCGATCAGCACACGGCTGCAGCCGCTTCCGGGGAAGGCGAGGCTGGATCCCGATCGCTGGAACGCGGCCTTGCAGGCGGTGGCCGCCAGCGGCGAGCCCGAGACGGTGGAAGGGTTCGGCGATGTCGCCGCCGCCCGCATCGCCCGCATCAATGACGACGACGGGCAGGCCAATGCGCTGCTGCTGGCGAGCGTGCCGCAGGATTGGGTGGAGCGGCGGATCGTCGAGGGACTGGCGGCGTTCGCGGTGTCCGGCGTGGTCACCATCGTGCTGGCGCTGGGCTTGGCGGTGCTGCTGGCGTCCCGCATCGCGCGGCCGTTTGCGCAGGTCGCCCACGCCGCCGAGCGCCTCGGCGGCGGCGACCTGGACACCCCGATCGCCAAGCCGGTGACCTTTCTCACCGAACCGGTCGCGCTGGCGACGAGCCTGGAGGACATGCGCAGTCGGGTGGCCACGTTGACCGCGACCGAGCGCAACCAGCGTGAAGAACTCGACGCGGTGCTCGACGGCGTCGACGAAGGCATCGTCGGCATCGACGCCGATGAGCGCATCCACTATGCCAACCGGCAGTTTCTCGAGCTGGTCGGACTCGAGCGCGAGCAGGTGCTGGGGCTGCCCAGCGCGGCGGTGTTGTTGCCGATCGAGCGGCGCCCGGCCACGGAGGGGACCGACCCGGCGTTGCTGGTGCAGCAACCGACCCGCTACACGCCGGCGGGCAAGGCGCGGCCGCTGGCGGTGCGTCGCCTGCTCGCCAGCGGCGACCGCCACGTGCTGGTGGTGCGCGAGGAAACCGCGCTGGAAGCCGCGCGCTTCATGCGCGATCGCATCCTGGCCAACCTCTCGCACGAGTTCCAGACGCCACTGTCGGCGCAGATGGCCTCGATCGAACTGCTGCGCGACCACCTGCGTGCCGGCTCCGACCCGGTCGCCACGCAACTGGCGGAGGCGCAGTTCCGCGGCGCGCTGCGGTTGTCGCAACTGGTGGAAAACCTGCTCGATTCGGTGCGCATCGAGAGCGGCGAGATGCGACTGCGGCGACAGCCGGTGGATTTGCTGGCGGTGGTCAAAGATGCGGTGGATCTCATCCGCCCGTTGATCGACCAGCGCGAGCAGCGCGTCGAGCTCTCGCTGACGCCGGGGCCGATGCTCACCGGCGATCCGCAGCGACTGTTCTCGGTGCTGGTCAACTTGTTGGCCAACGCCAACAAGTTCGCGCCGGACGCGACGACGATCCGGGTCGAAACGCAGTGGACCGCGGATCAGGCCACGGTGTGGGTCGAGGACGAGGGCCCCGGCCTGCCGCCGATGGGTGCCAACACCGATTTGTTCGCTCCGTTCAAGCGCTCACCGCAGGAAGAACCCAGCCAACGTGGCACCGGCCTGGGTTTGGCCATCGTGTACGCCATCGTCACCGCCCACGGCGGCGTGGTGCGGGTCGCGCCTTCGCGGGCCCAGAGCGGTGCGCGCATCGGTTTGACCCTGCCGGTGGGCGAGGGCGATACCGCGGCGGCAGGCGCGGAGGCGGAAACGTGAACAACGAGCCATGAACATCCTGATCGTCGATGACGATGTCGAACTGGTCGGCCTGCTGCGCTTCGCGCTGACCCATGCCGGCTACCGCGTGGTCACCGCCTTCGATGGCGAACAGGCGTTGGTGAAGCTGCGCGAGCACAAGCCCGATCTGGTCATCCTCGATGTGAACTTGCCGCTGCGCGATGGCTTCGAGGTGCTCGACATCCTGCGCAAGACCAGTCAGGTGCCGGTGATGATGCTGACCGTGCGCGCGGCCGAGGAGGACGAAGTGCACGGCCTCGACCTCGGCGCCGACGACTACCTGCGCAAGCCGTTCAGTCCCCGCACACTGCTGGCACGGGTGCGCTCGCTGCTGCGCCGCGGAAATGATCCGGCGGACGAGATGGCGATCGTCAGCGGCCCGCTGGCGCTGGACGTGGAACGTTGTCAGGCGCAGGTCGGTGGCGGCGCGCCGTTCCGGCTCTCGCCGCTCGAGTTGCGCCTGTTGCGCCTGTTGATCGGTGCCGGCGGCAAGCCCGTGGATGCCGACAAGATGATCGGAGTGGTGTGGTCGGATCGCGACGCGGCCGATCGCGAATCGCTCAAGCAAGTGGTGCACCGTCTGCGCCGCAAGATCGCCGCCGCTGGCGGCAGCGCCGGGTGGATCGAGTACGTGCCAAATGCCGGCTATGCATTCACCCCGCAGGCCACGCCGGCGCAGTGAAACGCGCTGCGGTGTTGCCGGCGAAGGATCGTCAGGGCTTGTCCGCCGCAAGGAACGGATAACGGTAATCGCGCGGCGGCGCGAAGGTTTCCTTGATCGTGCGCGGGCTGATCCAGCGCAGCAGGTTGAGGATCGAGCCGGCCTTGTCGTTGGTGCCCGAGGCGCGACCACCGCCGAATGGCTGCTGGCCAACCACCGCACCGGTTGGCTTGTCGTTGATGTAGAAGTTGCCGGCGGCGTTGCGCAGCCGTTCCAGACCTTCTTCGATGGCGTAGCGCTCCTGCGCGAAGATCGCGCCGGTCAGCGCATACGAGCTGGTGCCGTCGACCACGTCCAGCGTTTCGTGCCAGCGGTTCTCGTCGTAGACGTGCAGCGTGAGCACCGGCCCGAACAGCTCGTCGCACATCGTGCGGTAGTTCGGGTTGCTGGTCTGGATGATGGTCGGACGCACGAAGTAGCCGTCGGTGTCGTCGCAGCCACCGCCGACGAGAATGCTGGCGTCCGGTGAGGACTTTGCTTCCTCGATCGCGTTGGCCTGGGTGCGGAAGCTGTTGGCGTCGATCACCGCGCCCATGAAGTTGGAAAAATCCGCCACGTCACCCATGCGGATCCCTTCCACTTCCGCGATCAAGCGATCCCTGACCTGTGGCCACAGATTGGAAGGGATATAGGCTCGGCTGGCCGCCGAGCATTTTTGCCCTTGATATTCGAAGGCGCCGCGCACGATCGCGCTCACCAGTGCGTCGGCATCGGCGCTGCGGTGGGCGACGATGAAATCCTTGCCGCCGGTCTCGCCGACCAGCCGCGGATAGCTGACATACTTGTCGATGTTGTCGCCAACCTTGCGCCACATCTGGTGGAACACGCGGGTGGAGCCGGTGAAGTGGATGCCCGCCAGATGCCGGCTTTCCAGCACCGGGTCGCCAACCGCGCCGCCGCTGCCGGTGACCAGGTTGATCACGCCGTCGGGCAGGCCGGCCTCGCGGAACAGCTGCATGATGAAGTGCGCGCTGTAAACGGCCGTGCTCGCCGGCTTCCACACCACGGTGTTGCCGCACAGCGCAACACAACTGGGCAAGTTGCCGGCAATTGCGGTGAAGTTGAATGGTGACACCGCGAACACGAAACCTTCCAGCGGGCGGTGCTCGACGCGGTTCCACACTCCTGAAGACGAGCGCGGCTGTTCGCGCAGCAGCTGTTCGTAGAACGCCACGTTGAAGCGCAGGAAGTCGACCAACTCGCAGGCGCTGTCGATCTCGGCCTGATGGCAGGTCTTGCTCTGGCCCATCATGGTGGCGGCGTTGAGCGTGTCGCGCCAAGGGCCGGCGAGCAGGTCGGCGGCCTTGAGAAATACCGCCGCGCGCGCCTCCCACGGCAGCCGCGCCCAGTCGTGCTGCGCGCGCACCGCCGCGTCGATGGCTTGATTCACCTCGGCCGCGCCGGCCTGATGGAAATCGGCCAACACATGGCTGTGTCGATGCGGCATGACTGCCCTGCCAAGATTGCCGGTATGCAAATCCTTGCCGCCGATGTGCAGCGGAATCTCGATACGCTCGCCGGCCATCCGCGTGAGTCGCGCTTGCAGGCTCGCGCGCTCGTTCGTGCGCGGCGCGTAGCTGCGCACCGGTTCGTTGATGGGCATCGGGGCACGGGAAATCGCGAGGGACATGGCAGGCTCCGGAGAACGAAACCATTATTGTACCCCGTCGACACTTGCGCCCTGCGCGGCGCTTTGGCGGCACGAGCGCCTCGCACCTGGGCGGTGCGCCTGCCGTACACTGCACGCTTCGTTGACCTGTTTGGAGGCTCGTCCTTGCACCTGATCCAGAGCAAACTTCCCAAGGTCGGCACCACGATCTTCACGGTGATGTCGCAGTTGGCCACCGAGCACAAGGCGGTCAACCTCGGGCAGGGATTCCCCGATTTCGCCACGCCAGCGCCGCTGGTCGAAGCGATGGCGCAGGCCGCGCGTGACGGCAAGAACCAGTATTCGCCGATGACCGGCCTGCCGGCGCTGCGTCAGGCGATCGCCGCCAAAACGCAGAAAATCTACGCTCGCACGCTCGACTCCGATGCACAAATCACCGTCACCAGTGGCGGCAGCGAGGCGATCTTCGACGCGGTGCTGGCGGTGGTGCGGGCGGGCGAGGAGGTGATCGTGCTCGACCCGTGCTACGACTGCTACGAGCCGGCCATCGAACTGGCCGGCGCGCGCGCGGTGCACGTGCCGCTGGATGCGCACGACTTCCACGTCGATTGGCAGCGTGTGCGCGATGCCATCACCCCGCGCACGCGGATGCTGATGATCAACTCCCCGCACAACCCGTCCGGCGCGATGCTGTCGGCGCAGGATATGGCGACGCTGGCGGACATCCTGCGCGGCACCGACATCGTGCTGCTCTCCGACGAGGTCTACGAGCACATCGTCTACGACGGCGTGCGCCACGAGTCCGTGCTGCGCTACCCCGAGCTCGCCGAGCGCGCCTTCGTGATCTCGAGCTTCGGCAAGACCTACCACTGCACCGGCTGGAAGGTCGGCTACGCGGTGGCCTCGCGCGCGCTGAGCGGCGAGTTCCGCAAGGTGCACCAGTACAATACCTTCTGCACCTTCACCCCGGCGCAGGCCGCGCTGGCGCAGATGCTGGAACAGCACCCCGAGCACCACGAGCAACTGGGTGCGTTCTACCAACCCAAGCGCGATCATTTCCGCGAACTGCTCGCGCACACGAAGTTCGTGCCCACGCCGGTGCCCGGCGGCTATTTCCAACTGGTCGATTACTCGGCGATCAGCGACTTGCCGGATCGGGAGTTCGCACGCTGGCTGACGATCGAGCACGGCGTGACTGGCATTCCGCTGTCGCCGTTCTACGAAAGTCCGCCGATCGGGCAGCGACTGCTCCGGTTCTGTTTCGCGAAGAACGAGGCGACGCTGGAAGCGGCGGTCACGCGATTGGCGAAGAGTTGAGGGCACGTGCGCGTTGGCGGGGCAGCCACCCAGCCCGTCATTTCGCTGTCAGCCTGAGGGCAGCGCAGGATCTGCTTGGCGGTCGAGGATCGCGGGCATGGATTCCTCGCCGCGCCCGGACTGACCTGAAAAACCATCAAGGCGACTGTTCATGAAAAACCTTCGTGTTTCTCTCGTGCAAGGCGCCACCCGCTGGCACGATCCGGCGGCCAACCGCCACTACTACGGCGAGCTGATCGCGCCGCTGCATGGGCGCACCGACCTGATCGTGCTGCCGGAAACCTTCACCAGCGGGTTCTCGAACGATGCCATCGGCAACGCCGAAACGATGGATGGGCCGACGGTGGCGTGGATCCGCGCGCAAGCCAAGGCCGCCAAGGCGGCGGTGACCGGCAGCGTGCAAGTACGCACGCCGCAGGGGGTGTTCAATCGCTTGCTGTTCGCCAAACCCGATGGCGAACTGTTGCACTACGACAAGCGCCACCTGTTCCGTTACGCGGGCGAGCACGAGCGCTACGCTGCCGGGCGCGAACGCATCGTCGTCGAGTGGCGTGGCTGGCGCATCTGCCCGCAGGTCTGCTACGACCTGCGTTTTCCGGCGTTCTGCCGGAATCGCTTCGATGTCGAACGCAAGGGCGGGCTGGATTACGACCTGCTGCTGTTCGTGGCCAACTGGCCGGGCGTGCGCGCGTATCCGTGGAAGACGTTGCTGCGTGCGCGGGCGATCGAGAATCTGTGCTACGTGGTCGGGGTCAATCGCGTCGGCAGCGACGGCAACGGGCTTGACTACGCCGGCGACAGCGCGGTGATCGATTTCCTCGGCCAGCCGGCCAGCGAATGCGGCAACGCCGAGGTGGTCGTCACCGCCACCGCGCTGGCCGAAGAACTGCTGGCCCACCGCAAACGCTTCCCGGCGATGCTCGACGCCGATGCATTCACGCTGAGCTGACCCGGATCAATCCTCGTCCTTTGGCAGTCCCTCGTAGCGCGGGCTGCGTGGCTGCCCCGGACGCTGTGGCCGCGGGCCGCGCGGGCCGGGGTGCTGGTGCTGGCCACCGGGGCCGCGTGCCTGCGGCGGGCGCGGCCCGTCGCGGCGCGGGCCCTGCGGGCCACGCGAATCATTGAAGCCGCCCCGCTCGCCGCGTGGGGCGCGCGCGTCATTGAACCGCCCAGCGGGCACGCCGCGATCGCCGCGTGGCCCGCGCGATTCGTTGAAGGCCGGGCGCTGGCCGTGCGGGCCGCGCGATTCGTTGAAACCGCGTGGTGCGCCATCGCCGCGAGGTGGATACGGCGAGCGATTGGGCCCGTCATGCGGGCGCGGTGCGCCCGACCCATGGCGACGACCGGGCACGGCATTGGCGCCGGGCCGGCCTTGCCCGCGATGGTGGCCGCCGCGCGGGCCGGTATCGACACCCTCGGGCACGTACCAACTGCGAAATTCCGCGCTGTTGCCGGCATGCCCGGGCGCGTTGCCGTGGCGCGGCGGGCGACCGTGCGCAAACGGCTTGTCGCCACGCTGCCCACCGCCCGGATGCCCGCTGCCGGCGTGCTGCGCGTTGGGCCGACCGCGATGGTACGGGCCGCGAGCGTGCGCCGGCTTGTCGTGGCTGTAGGACGCGGGCGGCTGGTCCTCGTGCCGCCCATGCGCACGCGGGTTGCCTTGTGCGTTGCCGTGCGCGCGCTTGCCGTGTCCGCCGAATTTCTTGTGTCCGCCCGGCCCGCGCCGCGGACGATCTTCCCGCACGTGATCGAAGCGGCGCAGTTCGCGGCCTTCGTCGGCGGTGGAGAGCGCGCCGTTGACGAACGCCTTGCCGGTGCGTTCGTCCTTGTGCAATTGGATTTCGTTGCGTGCCTTGCGCTGGCCGATCACCGGTTGCAAGGTCAGCACCTGTGCACCGCCTTCCAGACCCAAATCCTTCTGCAGCGACTGCACCTGCTCGGCCGGCAGCTCCTCGCTCTGGCCACGCTTGAGCAGGCGGGGCAGGGTGATGGTGCCGTAGCGGATGCGCTTGAGGCGGCTGACCTGAAAGCCTTGCGATTCCCACAGCCGGCGCACTTCGCGATTGCGACCTTCCTTCACCAGCACGCGGAACCAGGCGTGCGAGTCGGAGCTGTTGATCGGCTCGATGGCGTCGAACTTCGCCGGGCCGTCGTCCAGCGCGACCCCGCGCTTGAGGCGATCGATGATGTTCTCCGGCACTTCGCCGTGGATGCGGCAGACGTATTCGCGCTCGACTTCGCGTGACGGGTGCATCAGCGCGTTGGCCAGTTCGCCGTCGGTGGTCAGCAGCAGCAAACCGGTGGTGTTGATGTCCAGCCGACCCACCGCGATCCAGCGTGCACCCTTGATGTTCGGCAGTGCCTCGAAGACGGTCGGGCGGCCTTCGGGATCTTCGCGGGTGGTGACCTCGCCCTCGGGCTTGTTGTAGATCAGCACGCGTGCCGGCTCGTTGAGGACGCTGGCGACGAAGCTGCGTCCATCCAGTTCGACGCGGTCGCCGCTGTGGATTGATTGGCCGACCGTGGCGATGTCGCCGTTGACGCGTACCAGCCCGTGGGCGATGCGTTCTTCCAGTGCGCGCCGCGAGCCCAGGCCGGATTGCGCGAGCACCTTGTGCAGGCGCTCTTCGAGCCTGGGCGCGGATTCTTCGCCGTTGCGGTTGAGCGACAGCCGCGCGCGGGCGCGCTCGCTGGCCGATTTGTCGTCGCGGTCGTGCTGGGTATCGGAACTGTGTTTGTCAGTCATGGGCGTGCTCTGGCGCGTCGTCACGCGCGGATGGGTGGGTGTGGCTGGTGGATTGCGTGGATTCTGGTTGCGCGGCCGCCGGTGGCGAGGCGGTGAGTTGAGTGGCTGCCGGTTGCATGGAAGCCGGATCGGCGTCGTCGCCGTCGCCCGGCTCTCCGGTTTCCGCATCCGCGCCCAGTTCGATGATCGCCACGGTCGGCGCGGTCTCGAACGGCAGTTCGGGGTCGAGGTCGGGGATCTCGCCGATCTCGGCCAGCGGCGGCAACTGGTCGAGGCTCTTCAGTCCGAAGTAATCGAGGAAGCCGCGGGTGGTGCCGTACAGCGCCGGCTTGCCGGGCACGTCGCGGTGCCCGACCACGCGGATCCACTCGCGTTCTTCCAGCGTCTTGATGGTGTTGGTGTTGACCGCCACGCCGCGCACCTGTTCGATTTCGCCGCGGGTGATCGGCTGCCGATAGGCGATCAATGCCAGCGTTTCCAAAGTGGCGCGGGTGTACTTGACCTGGCGCTCGGCCCACAACCGCGCCACCCACGGCTGCACATCGGCGCGCACCTGGTAGCGCCACCCGGAAGCAACTTCGACCAGTTCCACGCCGCGCTGCGTGCAGGCTTCCTGCAAGGCAGCGATCGCCTGCGCGAGCGTGTCGTTCGTGACCGCCGGTTCGTCGGCGAACAGTTCGGCGAGCTGTACCAGCGCCAGTGGCCGTTGCGCGGCCAGCAGGGCGGCTTCGATGATGCGGGTGATGGGGGCTAGTTCCATGTGTTTGGCGATGGTTGCTTGATCCTTCCCACTCGGGAGAAGGGAGCGCAGGGCGCCCGATGAAGTGGTGGCGTCAGCGGACGCCGGTGTGACAGTGGTACTTGTGGGTTGGAGCGCAGTGGCAGCCATCTTGCGCGCAGCTCATCACTGCACCCCCTGTTCGTGCGCCGATGTGACGGCGGCGAGTTCGATCAACGGCGCAATGGCATCGTCGTTGGCTGCATCCCCTTCACTGGCCGGCAGTGCCAGTGATTTGACGTGGATCGTCGCGCCGTAACTTTCCTGCACGATTTCGATCAGCCGCTCCTTGGCCAGTTCCAGGATCGACAGAAAGGTGACGACCACGCCCAGGCGTCCTTCTTCGGCCGTGAACAACGAGGTGAACTCGTGGAAACGGCCGTCGCCGAGCGTACGCAACACCATGCCCATGCGCTCGCGCACCGACAGCGCCTCGCGACGCACCGCGTGGCGGCCGAACAGCTCCGAGCGTTTGAGCACGTCGCGCAGCGCCAGCAACAGCTCGCGCAGATCCACCGGCGGCGGCGCGGCGACCAGCTTGAACTCGGGCATCTGCGCGCTGGCCATCGCGGTGTCGCGATCGAGCCGGTCGAGCGCGTCCAGATCCACCGCCGCCTTCTTGAAGCGCTCGTATTCCTGCAAGCGACGCACCAGTTCGGCGCGCGGGTCGCCTTCATCGCCGGCGGCATCGGCTGGTCGTGGCAGCAACATGCGCGACTTGATCTCGGCCAGCATCGCGGCCATCACCAGATAATCGGCGGCCAGTTCGAAGCGCAGCTCGTGCATGGTCTGGATGTACTCGACGTACTGGTGGGTGATCTCCGCCACCGGGATGTCGAGGATGTCCAGGTTCTGGCGGCGGATCAGGTACAGCAGCAAGTCGAGCGGGCCCTCGAAGGCTTCGAGGATGATCTCCAGCGCGTCCGGTGGAATGTACAAGTCCTGCGGAATTTCCAGCACGGGTTCACCGCGCACCAACGCCAGCGGCAGCGGCAGCGGCAGCTCGCGCTGCATGGCAGTGGCGGCGGCGGGCGTGCTCGCGTCTGGAAGCGCCGGCGTGGCGGGTTCAGGTTCGGTGTTCACGAAGACTCGTGGTTCGGCGCCCGCAAACGTGGCGGGCAGGGCAGTGCGGTCTTGCTGTGTGATCCAACGACGGCGGTTGCGCGGGGGCGCGCTGTCAGGCTTGCAGATCCAACGGATGAAATCCCTGACGAAGCACCTGGGGCACATCCCCGCCGACGTCGATCACGCTGGTCGGCCCGGGCTCGCAATCCCCCGCGTCGAGCAGGAAATCCACGCGCTCGCCCAGTGCATCGGCCACGTCATCCACCAGGTGGCTGTCCAGATTCTCCCGATCCGGCAGGGCCACGCTGGTGCTCAGCAGCGGTTGCTCGATGGCCTGCAACAGGGCCTGGACAACCGCATGATCGACCCTGCGCACGCCGATGGAGCGGCGTTTGTCCAACTTCAGGCGGCGGGGCAGGTCGGAGGAGGCGGTCAGGATGAACGTGCACGGGCCGGGAGTCAGCGACTTGAGCAGCCGGAAGGCCGTGTCGCCGAGCCGGGCCATGCGCCCGACTTCGCTCAACGACGCGCAGAATAAGGTGAAAGGGTGCTTGTTGTCCAGCGCACGCAGGCGGCGCACCCGCTCCTCGGCATCGCGCGCATCGAGCATCCACACCAGGCTGTAACCGGCATCGGTCGGGCACAGGCCCAAGCCCCCTCGCTGCAGCAGGGCGCTGGCGCGCGCAATCGAGCGCGGCTGTGGATCGACGGGGTGGGCGGGCAGGCGTTCGGACATGCGCCGCGTATGATGCCGTCCTCGACCTTCCATTGCACGAGTCGCGCACGATGCTCTACGCCATCTCCGGTTTCGATCGCCCCGATTCCCTCGCCGCACGCCAAGCCGCGCGCCCCCCGCACCTGGCGCGCCTGCACGCGCTGCGGGACGCCGGGCGGCTGGTGCTGGCCGGGCCGTTCCCGGCCATCGACGCCGTCGATCCGGGCCCGGCCGGATTTTCCGGCAGCCTGATCGTGGCCGAGTTTGCCTCGCTGGACGATGCCCGGGCGTGGGCCGATGCCGATCCGTATCTGGCCGCCGGCGTCTACGCCACCGTGGATGTGCGTCCGTTCCGGCAGACCCTGCCATGAGCGTCGTGATCGGCGACAAGGCCACCCGCATGCAGCGCATCCGCGCGGCGCTGGCAGCGCTGGCGCCGCTGCAACTGGAGTTGATCGATGAGGGCCACCTGCACATCGGCCACGAGGGCGCGCGCGACGGGCGAGGCCACTTCGCGTTGCACATCGTCAGCGAGGCGTTTGCCGGCGCCGCACCGCTGGCGCGGCATCGGCAGGTGTACGCGGCGCTGGGCGAGTTGATGCAAACCGACATCCACGCGCTGCGCATCCATGCCGAGGTTCCGCCCGCCGGGCGCTGACGCGCCGCCGGACGGCACGGTGGCGTGCCGGGTCAGGACGATTTTTCGTCCTGCAGATGGAACTTGTGCAACAGCCGGTGCACCACCGGCGCGAAGGCGATCGCCATGCCGACGATGAACACCAGCCCGGCATAGAGCGCGTAGATGCCGGCGAACAGCTTGCCGCCATCGGTCTTGGGCGCGTCCACCGGCCCCATGCCGCCCAGCAGCATGGATGAGTTCAAGAATCCGTCGATCCACGACAGGTGCTCGAAATACGCATAGCCGGCCATGCCCACGCCCAGCGAAGCGGCGATCAGCAGCCCTGCGGCGAGCAAGTGGCGCAGCCAGCGCCGCAAAAATTGGCGTCGTGACAACAACGGGTGGTGACGGGATTCGTACATGACGGGGTCGGCGCGGGACGCAGCGCCAGATAGTGCCATGATCGGCATCGTAAGGAGCAGAGCATCGAATCCCGGCCTGACGTATGCTCACCAGCGGCTGCCGCCACAGGCCAACAGGGGATCGACCATGCGTACCGGGCTTCGTCATCCAACGCTCGTTTTCATGCTGGCCGCGGCGCTCGCCGCAGGGTGTTTGCCACAGCGGTCGGCGGCTGCCGAAGCGGACACGGCGCAGGAGGTGTCCTGCAAACTGCCCGGAGAAATCCGCAGCATGGGCGGGCATTCGATGATGGCCGCCGGGCGCATCGTGCAGACTACGCCGGCGGACTGCCGCCAGCGCGGTGGCGAATACACGGTTGCCGAAACGCCCTCGGGCACGGCATCGGCGGCATCGCCCGCCAGCCCGGTGTCGGCAGACGATCGCCGGATCGTGTCCTGCTCGCTGCCGCCGGAAACCCGCCAACTCGGCGAGAAGGCGCGTTACAAGCACTATCGACGCTCGATTCGCACCACCCGCAGCGATTGCGAAAATCGCGGCGGCAAGGTGTACGTGCCGCGCAAGGTCAAGGCGACCCGGAAGTAGTCGCGATCAGCACATCCACCCCGCCCGATGGCGTGATCGATGCCGCCGGGAGGGCCGCACCGGCGCGCCAGCGCGCCACCGCATCGGCCTTGCCTGCGCCTTCGACGAGGAACAGCACCTGCCGTGCACGCGCCAGCCGTGCCGCGCTCAGGCTCACGCGCTCGGGCGGCGGCTTTGGCGCATTGAACACGGCGACGGCATTGGGCGCATCGGCGCGGATGCCTTCGGCGTGGCCGGGGAACAGGCTGGCGGTGTGGCCGTCCTCGCCCAGGCCCAGCAGCACGAGATCGAAATCGCCGATGTCGTGCAGCATCGTTGCATAACGATCAGCCGCCGTTCGCGCGCCGAGTTCTGCGGGAATGGCGCAGATGTTCGCCGCCGGTATCGCGACGTGATCCAGCCACGCCGCGCGCGCCATCGCGCTGTTGCGCTGCGGGTCGTCGGGCGGTGCGCAGCGTTCGTCGCCGAACCAGATCCGCCAGCGTGACCAGTCGGCGCGTGTCCCATCGGAGTTGGCATCGCGCAGCAGGCAGTATGCGGCGCGCGGGGTGTTGCCGCCGGCCAGCACGAGATCGAAGCGTCCGCGTTCACCGATGGCCCGCGCCGCAGCGGCGACGATCCAGTCGCGCGCCGCGCGCGCCAGTGCGGTCGTGTCGGCGCATGCATGCCAGCGCACGATTTGCGTGAGTCCGGCCATCACGCCGGTGCCGCGTTGCAACGCGAAAGGATTGCAGCGACGGCACGCACGCAGGCCGTGCCATGAACATGGATCCCGGCGTGCGCCGGGATGACGAAACAAGGCACCGGCGCGCTCATTCCTTCTTGATCGCGTGCCCGCCGAATTCGTTGCGCATCGCCGCCAGCAGCTTGTCGGCGAACGAATCGGTTTCGCGTGAGCGCAGGCGTTCGATCAGTGCGTGGGTGATGATCGGCGCCGGCACGTCGAGGTCGATGGCCTCGGCGGCCGTCCAGCGGCCCTCGCCGGAGTCCACCACGTAGGGCGCGATGCCGGACAGTGTCGGGTTCTTGCCGAGCGCATCGGCGGTCAAGTCCAGCAGCCACGAGCGCACCACCGAGCCAGTGCGCCAGATCTGCGCGATCTGGTGCACGTCCAGCGCGAACTGCTTTTTGTGTTCGAGGATCGAGAAGCCTTCGGCGTAGGCCTGCATCATTCCATACTCGATGCCGTTGTGGACCATCTTGGTGAAGTGCCCCGCACCGACCGAGCCGACCCGGCCCCAACCCTGGGTTGCCGACGGCGCAAGGGTTTCGAAGATCGGCCGCAGCCGCTCGACCACCGCCGCGTCGCCGCCGATCATCAGGCTGTAGCCTTCGTCCAGCCCCCAGATGCCGCCGCTGGTGCCGGCATCCACGAAGTCGATCTGCTTGGCCGCGCACGATGCGGCGTGGCGCAGCGAATCCTTGTAGTACGAGTTGCCGCCGTCGATGATGCAATCGCCCGGCGTGAGCAGGCCCAGCAGGGCGTCGAATGTGCCGTCGGTGATCGCCCCGGCGGGCACCATCGACCATACCGCGCGCGGCGCGTCGAGTTTGGCGACCATCGCCTGCAACGAATCGGCCGACTCGCCACCCTTGTCGTCAAGCGCCTTGCGGGCGGCCTCGTTGGGGTCGAAACCCACCACCCGGTGCCCGCCCAGAATCAACCGCTGCGCCATGTTGGCGCCCATGCGGCCCAGCCCGATCATGCCCAGATCCATGCGCCACTCCTTGTCAAAGAATGTGGCGAGTCTACGCCATGGCTAAAACGCGATCATCACGATCGATCCGGCCACGATCAGCAGCCCGCCCACGACCACCGGCCAGCTCAACGCCTCGCCCACGAACACCAACCCGAGCACGATGGCGAAGGCCACGCTGAGCTTGTCGATCGGCGCCACCCGCGTCACCGGCCCCAGTTGCAAGGCGCGGTAGTAACACAGCCACGACAGCCCGGTGGCGATGCCCGACAGGATCAGGAACACCCATGTGTGCGTGGCAATCGGCGCGCTCGGTCGCCACTCGTTGCGTGCCGAAACGATGGCCGCGATCACCACCAGGATGACCACCGTGCGAATCAAGGTGGCGAGGTTGGAGTTGATGCCAGCAACACCGAACTTGCCGAGCACGGCGGTCAACCCGGCGAAGAACGCCGAGCCGATGGCGAACAACACCCAGCTTTCACGCAGGTTCATGGCCGGCTCCGCGGTGGCGATGCCGCAGCACGATACACGCGCCGATACGAGTCGGGCACGCGCGCCGCGAACGTTCGGATCAAGCCGGCGTGGCGGTGACCGTCGCCAAACCGCGTGCCGACAGCACGAACACCCAGGTCACCAGCACGAACGGCAAGGTCATTGCCGGCATGCCCAGTGGTGCCAGCGCGACCGCGACGGCAGCAGCGACGAACGGCGTGATCGCTGCGGCGAACAGCGCGTATCCGGTGTTTTTCCAACCCGGCGCGAGCAACACCGCGCCCAACGCGATCGCCACCAGCGCACTGTTGAACCCGTATGCGCCGGCGCGGATCGCCGGTTCGGCCGCGCCCATGCCCCAGGCGACCAGCGCCCCGGCCAGCGACCCGGCCAACGCCAGCCAGCAGGCCGGTCGCGAAGCGACGAGCAGGCCGAGCGCAAAGAACGCGCCGGTCACGAGGTTCTCCTGAAAGAACACCTGGGCGATGCCGTTGCCCACGCCTTCGGCCAAGCTGCGTGCGGTCACCACGCCCTCCACCGTCGCGCCTTGCGGGAAACTGGCCGCGGGCAACAGGTCGGTCGCGTGCAGGCGTCCGAAACGCGCGGTCGCCAGAAACACGCACAGGCTGACGAGCACAAAGGGTGCGGTCAGCGCCGGCATCCGGCTGCGCGCGAAGGCCGCCAGTAGTGCCGCCATCAGGATGCTCGAAGCCGCAGCGGCCAGCACCACGCAGGCGAACGCCAGCGGCGTGGGTTGCAGGAAGTACAACAGCGCGATACCGGTCAGGGCGGCGTTGAAGCCGAACATGCCGGCATCGATCAGCGCCTTGTCGGCGCGCAGCAGCAGCGCCGTCGCCGTTCCAGCCAGCGCGCCGAGCAGCGAGGCGGCAGCCAGCAACCACGAACTCCAGCACACGCCGGCGAGGAACAACACGCCGGTGAGGCGGTGATTTTGCAACATCACCTGGCTGATGCCGCGCAACACGGCGTCGATGAATGCCGGCACCGGGTTGCGCGCAGGGCTTCCGATGTCGGCCTCGCTCTCGGGTAAATCCGCGGCGCTCACGGCATCGCCCCGATGAAGTGGCCGATGACGCTGGTCAGCGCCATCGTCGCCGCGCCCCAGACCAGCACACGGGTGGCCCCGCGCAGCACACCGGCGCCACCGGCATGTGCAGCCGCCGCGCCCAGCACGGCCAACGACACCAGCGAAACGCCAGCGATCCATACGCCAACGTGTTGCGCCGGGACGAGCAGGGCAGCGATCACCGGCACCAACCCGCCGACGGTGAAACTGAGCGTGGAGGCGACGGCGGCCTGCAGCGGTCGCGCCGACAGTGCGTCGGTGATGCCGATGTCGTCGCGGGCGTGCGCCCCCAGCGCATCATGGCGCATCAGTTCGCGCGCCACCTGCGCGGCCAGCTCCGGATCCAGTCCGCGACGGACGTAGATCTCCTGCAACTCGGCGTGTTCGCCGTCCGGGTCGGCTTCCAATGCCTTGCGCTCGATCTCCAGATCGGCCCGTTCGATGTCGGCCTGTGAACTGACCGAGACGTATTCGCCGGCGCCCATCGACAACGCGCCGGCCACCAGCCCGGCGACGCCAGCCAATAGCAACGCGTCGTGGGTAGCGTGCGCCGAGGCCACGCCCAGCAACAAGCCGGCGATCGACAAGATGCCGTCGTTGGCGCCGAGCACGCCGGCGCGAGTGCTGCCCGAGGCATGGGTGCGGTGGGTATGGGCGGGCATGGTCTCGATGTTCAAGAAACTCTGGCATTGTCGAGTGCAAAAACAGGCCTATTCTACAAACCACGCACACGCCAGTGTGCCCGCCGCCTGCCCGGCGCACGTGCTTGACGCAAGTCAGCCCGCGCTGACCGGTTCGGGTGTGCAATGGGCCACGAGATCCACTTCCCGGAGGACACGGCCATGTTCAAGGATCTGCTGGTTCCGATCACCGACACCCCCGGCGATGCCGCGGCCATCGCCGCCGCCGCTGCCATCGCCGGGCCGCGGCAGGCGCGCGTGGCGGTGCTGGAGTTCGTCAACTTGCCCATGCCGGTATCCGGGCCGTGGGCCACCGGCGATCTGGCGCTGGGCGATCTGTACGCGACGTTTCAGGAGCAGGGCCGCAAGGATGCGCAGGCATGGCGTGACAAGCTCGCGCAACTGGCACCTGAAGTTTCCGCTGAGGTGCGTCTGCTGGAGTCCTTCGTCGCCGATGGCCCCTCGCTGGCGGCCGAGCAGGCGCGCTACGCGGATGTGACGATCCTGCCGATGGTGGCCGATGCCCGTCGCGACGGCGCCAGCATTCGCGCGTTCTTTGCCAGCGTGCTGCTGGAATCGGGGCGCCCGGTGCTGCTGGTGCCTGCGCAGGGGAACTGGCGCGAACCGCGCCATGCGGTGGTGTCGTGGCGGCCCACCAGCGAAGCGGCACGCGCGCTGCACGATGCGTTGCCGCTGCTGCGCGACACCGCCTCGGTGGATGTGGTCGTGGTCGGTCAGGAACACGACGCGCAAGCGCCAAACCCCGGGGACGATATCGCCGCGCATCTGGCGCGTCACGGTGTGAACGCGCGCGCGGTGTCGCTGGTCGCGCCGCACGAGCGCATCGCCGCGACCTTGCTCGGGCACGCGCAGGCATCGGCAGCGGACTTGATCGTGGCCGGAGGCTACGGTCATTCGCGGTTTCGCGAGTGGATGATGGGCGGTGTCACCGCGGATCTGCTGGCCAATCCGGGCACGATCCCGATCCTGTTCTCGCACTGAGTCAGGCGATCAATCCGGCTCGTCGACCCACGGCGCGATGGCGGCGCGGATCGCCGCTTGCGCCGGTCCTGCCGTGGGCAAAAGCACCGTCCCGGCGCCGCGCCCAGCCGTGCGGGCGTTGGCAGGCGCGGCTTTACCCCTGGGCTCGATGCTCGCGCTGGCGGCATTGGCCAACAGCGCCAGGCGCGGGCAGGGCGCAAGGGTGGTGAGCGCGCGGTGGCGCTGACCGCGGCGGCCGATTGCTTCGATCAGATCCGCCGGCGAGCCGCGCCGGCGCCATTGCTGCAAGCGCTCCGACGGAGGCGTCGCGCCACCCCCGCGCTCTTCGAGCAGTTCGAACATCCCCAGCAAGGTAGCGCGGTCGAGCAAGCGCCCGAGGCGTTGCGCAAACTGCACCGATCGCGCCTGCCCATACTCGATGCCCAGCAGCGCCAGCGCGTCGGCAAATCCGAGCAAGCCGACACGCAACCGGCTGTCCGTCGGCAGCCGCCCATGCACCATCAACAGCGCATCGTCGAGCAAGCGCACCGCCAGCACACACGCGGCCAGAAAGCCTTCTTCGTCGAAATGGGCGTGTCCGGCGCCCGGCGCGAACACGAACGCGGCCACGTTGACCTGTGCGCACGGGTCGTCCAGTCGATCCAGCCGCTGGCCGGTGCCGGCCAGAGCCAGCAGGCGCTCATCGGGAACCAGTTGCCATGCGCTGAAGGCGTCGGCATAGCGGCGTGCGTCGTGCACGTCTGCGCCACCACTGGCAGCCAACGCTTGCGCCACACGCGTCCACGTCGCATCGATGGTGCGATCGCGCAGGCGACCGCCCTCGCGCCAGCGGAAATACTGATCCCAGGCGTCGACGGCGGCAGGGTCGGTGAAGCGGGTGGCGCGCAACAAAGCGGGGATCTCGCGGAGGCCGAAGCGATGCGACGATCATCGCTGCCAGCGATGGGCGCGGCTTGACGGGCATCAACGATTCGGCCGATTGCGGCCGCTGGCAGTCGTTACCGATCGTTACACAGCGTTGCCATCGGCACATCGGCAGCGCTGCGGGCGCCGGTAGGCTTGCCGCATCCCGGAACCACAGACGGAGGCAGGCCATGCTGGACTTGCAGACGAGCATCGAGGAAAGCCCCCACCCTGCGGCCGTTGGTGAGCATCCTCAGGGCGGAAGCGCCGGTTACCCTGGTCTGGAGGCGCTGGTCGCCGGTTTGCCGCTGCGCCGGCGCACGCTCAAGGCGCGCGAGTACCTGTTCCGTGCCGGGCAACCGCGCAGTGCGTTGTACCTGGTGCACGCCGGCTTCTTCAAGACCTGCGTGACCAGCGTCGACGGGCGGGAAAAGATCACCAGTTTCCGCCTGCGTGGCGACCTGCTGGGCATCGACGCCCTGGACATGCCGATGCATGCCTGTGACGCCATCGCACTGGATACCTGCGAGGTGTGGGAACTGCCTTGCGAACAACTGCGGCACAGTTTGCCGCAGTTCCAGGAGCGCCTGACCGCCGCCCTGGCCGCCGAGATCCGTCGCGACTGGGGCTGGATGCTGGCGCTGGGTACGCTCTCGGCCGAGCAGCGCGTGATCGCCTTCCTGCTCGACTTCGCTGCCCGCTTGCAGGCGCTGGGTTTCAGTGCCACCGACCTGATGCTGCGCATGACCCGCGCCGAGGTCGGCAACTTCCTCTCGCTCAAACTCGAAACCGTCACCCGCGCCCTGTCGCGCTTGCAGGCCCGCGGGTTGCTGGCGGTCGACGGTCGCCAGATCCGGCTGCGTGACGCCGCTGCACTGCGCGAGGTGATGGCGGCTTGACGGGCTGCCGGCGGCAGCGGGTCGCCGCAGACCCGGCTTGGCAGGCTGTTGAAAAACCGCCTGCTGATGCGATCCATGCACGGATCGCACGCCAATCAAACACCCAAGTGTTTGATTTGGCGGAGCCGAGTACGGGCATATACCGGACTTGGCGCGTTGAAAAAGGGCGGGAAAGCCCTTTTTCAACAACCTGTTAGTCCCGCCGATCCAGCGCACGCCGCACGCCGGCGGCCAGTTGCTCGCGGCGGAAGGGCTTTCGCAACAGCTCGCAGGCCGTGGTCTGGCTGGAGTTCGCGCGCGCCAGCGAGTCGTCGTAGCCGGACGTGAGCAGTACCGGCAGCCCGGGACGGTGTTCGCGGGCGCTGGCGGCCAGTTCGTAGCCATCGAGGCCGCGGCCGAGCATCACGTCGCTGAACAGCAGGTCGATCGGCGCGTCGCCGGCGAGCAGCTGCAGGGCTTGGTCGGCGTCCGCCGCGGTGAGCACGCGGTAACCCAGCGAGGTCAGGAACGCCGCCGAGATGGTACGGACCGCCGCTTCGTCCTCGACCACCAGAATGCTCTCTCCGGCGACCGCCGTCGGGGCGCCGCCAGTGGCCTGGATCGCCGGTGTGGCGTCGGCGCGGGCGGTGGGCAACAACAAATCGACGCGGGTACCGTAGCCCAGTTCGCTGTCGAAGTGCAGTTGGCCGCCGCTTTGCTTGACGAAGCCGTACACCATGCTCAGGCCCAGACCGCTGCCGCGGCCGCTGTCCTTGGTGGTGAAGAACGGCTCGATCGCGCGCGCCAGCGTTTCGGCATCCATGCCGTGCCCGGTATCGGCCACGCTGATGCGCAGGTAGTCGCCGGTCGGAAGTTCCGGCGTGGCCGCATCGATGGCGACCGATTGTGCGGCGGCGCTGAGCGTCAACTCGCCGCCACGTGGCATCGCATCGCGGGCGTTCAGGGCGAGGTTGACCAGCGCGGTTTCCAGTTGCCCGGGATCGGCCCACGCCAGCGGCAGCCCTGGCGCAACCTCGGTCAGGATACGGATCGGCTCGCCGAGGGTGCGCGCGAGCATGCGTTCGAGTTCATGCAGCATCGCGTCTACAGCCACTGGCTGCGGGTGCAGACGCTGGCGGCGGGCGAAGGCGAGCAGTTTCCCGGTCAGCTCGGCGCCACGGGCGACCGAGCGCAGGGCGCTGGCGATCAACTCGACGGCTTCCGGTGTGCCGGCGTATTCCAGTTCCAGCAATTGCAAGCTGCCGGACATCACCGTAAGCAGGTTGTTGAAATCGTGGGCGATGCCGCCGGTGAGCTGGCCGATGGCTTCCAGCCGCTGCGCATGCGCCAGTTGCTCGTCGCTGCGCCGGCGCTGCAGCAATGCGGCCAGCAGGTGCGCGGCCGATTGCAGCAGGTGCAGGGCATCGTGGTCCAGGACATGCGCGGTCAACACGATGAGCACGCCCATCGGCTGTTCGCGATCGAGCAGGGGAATGGCGACGCCGCTGTGGCGGGCATGCGCGAGGGTGATCGCCGGTGCCGGCTCGCCGGCCGGTGCCGGTTCTCCGATACGCAGTGGCACACCGCCCGCCAGTGCCTCCCACACCGCCTCACCGCCGGCCGCCATCACTTTCACGGTGGCGTCCCAGTCGCCCGGCAAGCCATACCCGGCGCGGGTTTCGATGCCACCGCCGGCGCGCGCCAGCAGCAAGGCCACGGTCTGGGCGTCGATTTCTCCGGCCAGCAGGGTCGGTACCGCCTGAATCGCGCTTTCGTCATCGCCCGATTCCACTGCGAGCTGGCCGATGCGCGCCAGCAGGGTGTCGTAGCGCGCGCGGATCAGCGCCTGTTGCACGCGGCGGGTCTCGGAGACGTCGCGGATCGAAGCCAGATAGCGCGGCTGCCCCTCGCTGTGGAACGGGCTGAGGGCGATCTCTACCGGGAACTGCGTGCCGTCCCGGCGCTGCCCGGTCAGCGGCTGGTCGTGGCCACCCATCGGGCGCATCCGCGGCTGCTGCATGTAGGCCTGCGTGTGCGCGCCGTGCAACTCGCGCAGGTCAGCAGGCATCAGCTGCTCGACCCGCATGCCGTCCAGGCTGCCCGGCGAATAGCCGAACATCACCTCGGCCTGCGCATTGGCCGCCACGATGCACCCCCGCCGATCGACTACCAGCAGGGCGTCGGGGACGTGGTCGAACAGGGCGGTGAACATGGGCCTTCAGTCCTTGTGCACGCTCGCGGCCAGCCGATAGCCGGCACCGCGGATCGCTTGCACCAGGCGCGGCCGTTCCGGATCGAGCTCGATCTTGCGGCGCAGTCGCCCGACCTGCACGTCGATGGCGCGGTCGAACGGGCCGGCGTCGCGACCGTGCAGGTCGTTCATCAGCTGATCGCGGCTGAGCACCTGCTGTGGATGTTCGAGCAGGGCGCGCAGCAGCTGGAACTCGCCGTTGGTCAGCTCGATCTCCGCGCCGCCGCGGTCGATGAGGCGGCGCGCATCGACATCCAGAGTCAATCCGTCGAAGCGCCAGACGTTGGTTGAGGTTGCCGGCGCCGGGGCGGTGCGGCTCGACGGGGCGCGTCGCAGCACCGAGCGCACCCGCGCCAGCAGTTCGCGCAGGTCGAAGGGCTTGGCGACGTAGTCGTCTGCGCCCAGCTCCAGCCCGACCACGCGCTCCACCGGCTCGCCGCGGCCGCTGACCACGATCACCGGGACCTGCCACTGGCCTTGCAGCAGGCGCAGCAGCTGCAGGCCGTCCTCGTCGGGCAGCCCGAGATCGAGCAGAACCAGATCCACGCCGGAGGGCTCGGCGAAGCCGCGCACCTGCGCGCCGGTACCGGCGATCGACACGCGCAGTCCGTTGCCGCCCAGATAGCGCGACAGCAGCCCGGAGATGTCGGCGTCGTCTTCGACCACCAGCACGTGCGGTCGTGGCGCGACGGGGGGAGAGCCTGCCTCGGGCATCGTCGGCGTGGTTGGGCGGTCGGGGGCGAAAGCGTACCAGCGCGGGGAGCGTGGCGCATCGTTGCCCGGACCGGGCCTTGATGCCGATCAAGCACGGCATGCGGATGTGGCACGATCATTTCCCGCCGACCGCCCCTGCCAGCGCGGGACGGTCGCCCATCGCCTGCCTTCCATCGCCTGCCGAGTCCTGCCATGTCGACCGAACCCGGATCCGCCAATGCCCTGCCCACGCCAACCGATGTGGTGCCGGTTCTGTGCAGCCGCGAAGCGATCCAGCGCTACCTCGAAGGCTTTCCGGCCTGGCCCGCGGCGGCAGGCGATGTGCAATGGTCGTGCCCAACGCCGGCGTTGCCCGCCGATGTCGACGCGGCTGCCTACGATGTAGCGCGGCAGTTGCGCATTCCGGCATTGCGCGCGCCCGACCTGCAACCCGATGCCGCTGCGTTGTCGCAGATCACGCCCGCCACTGCGCGCCGGCTGGGCGCGGTGCCGATCCTGCTGCACAAGAACCTGCTGGCAATGGCCATCGAGGACGCCGGCGACGCCAGCGTCATGCAGGAACTGAACTTCATCTGCAAGTACACCGTGGTGCCGCTGGTCGCGCCGGCGCGCAGCGTGCGCGAGCGCATCGGCGCGTGGTACGACCGTTCCGAGGATTTGTCGATCGTCGCCGCGCTGGGGCTCGACCCCAAGGCGGACGTCGACAACCTGCCCGAGCGCACGGTCGAGCAACTGGCGCAAGAGCAGCCGGTGGTGCGCCTGGTGAGCGACCTGATCGCCACCGCCGCGCAGCGGCGCGCCTCCGACATCCACCTGCGCCCTTCGGAAACCGCCACCGACGTGCTGTTTCGCATCGACGGCGAACTGGTGCAGGTGCGCCGCCTGATGCCAGCGCTGAGTCCGGCGGTGATCAGCCGCATCAAGGTGATCGGTGGCATGAATCTGGCCGAACGCCGTCGCCCGCAGGACGGGCGCGCCAGCCATGTACTGGACGATGGGCGCCGGGTGGACTTGCGCATGTCCGTGGTGCCCACCTCGTGGGGCGAGAGCGCGGCGATCCGCTTGCTCGATACGCGGCAGAGTCTGTGGACGGTGGAGCAACTGGGTTTGGCGCCACGCGACCGGCTGCGCTTCGATGACGTGATTTCGCGCAGCCACGGCATGTTCCTGTGCACCGGTCCGACCGGTTGCGGCAAGTCCACCACGCTCTACGCGATGCTGCAGGAGCTGCGCAGGCAGCGCATCAACATCCTCACCATCGAAGACCCGGTCGAGTTCAACATCGAGGGCGTGCAGCAGGTGCAGGTCAACCGTGCCGCCGACGTGACCTTCGCCAGCGCCCTGCGCAACTTCCTGCGCCACGATCCGGACGCGATCATGGTCGGCGAGATCCGCGATCGGGAAACGGCAGGTATCGCCGTCGAGAGCGCGCTCACCGGCCACCTCGTGCTCAGCACGTTGCACACCAACACCGCCACCACCACCGTCACCCGCATGCTCGATCTGGGCGTGGAGGCCTACTTGCTGCGTTCATCCTTGCTGGCGGTCATGGCGCAACGGCTGGTGCGCTTGAACTGCCGGCATTGCGCGCAGCCCGAGCACCCCGATCCACGCATCCGCGATGCGCTGGAAGTGGGCGCCGACGAGGCGTTCCTTGCCGGTCGTGGCTGTTCGCAGTGCGACGACCTGGGCGTGCGTGGCCGCCGTGCCGTGTACGAGTTGATGGAGGTGTCCCAGCGCATCCGCAAGCTGATCGTGCCCGGCGCCGATGCCGACTTGATCCATGCCGCAGCGATCGAGGAAGGCATGACGCCGATCACCCACGCCGCGGTGGCGCTGGCCCGGCAGGGGCTGATCTCGCTGGCCGAGGCGTGGCGGGTGCGCGCGGAGTAGGGCGGCCGCGCCGGGACGCGGCTTGACCCCGGTCAATGCGCCGTGCGCCGGCAACGACGAGGATGCGCGCATGCCAGCCATTCCTCCGTTCGACGCGCAGTTGCTGCGCCGTTACGACCGCCCCGGCCCGCGCTACACCTCGTATCCGACCGCGCCGCATTTTGTCGCGGACTTTGGCGAGGACGCCCTGCGCGAAGCCGCCCGGCGCTCGAATGCCGATCCGATCCCGCGACCGTTGTCGCTGTACGCGCATGTCCCGTTCTGCTTCAGCCCGTGTTTCTACTGCGGCTGCAACCGCATCATCACCCGCGACCGCGCGCGCGGGGCGACCTACCTTGCACGGCTGATCCGCGAGATCGCGCTGGTGGCGCCGCTGTTCGACCGCGATCGCGAGGTGGTGCAACTGCATCTGGGCGGCGGCACCCCGAACTTCCTCGCTCCCGGGCAACTGGACGAATTGGTCGAAAGCATGGCGACGCATTTTCGCCTCAGCCGCGCGCCGACCCGCGACGTCTCCATCGAACTCGATCCGCGCTGCGTGGGCGCCGGCGACATCGCCGCGCTGGCCGGCGTCGGCTTCAACCGCGCCAGCCTCGGCGTGCAGGATTTCGACCCGCTGGTGCAGCGCGCGGTCAACCGCGTGCAGTCGGTCGCCGAAACCCTCGCGGTCGTGGACGCCTGCCGCACGCACGGGTTTCGTTCGGTCAACATCGACCTGATCTACGGCCTGCCCGAGCAGAACGCCGCCGGCTTCGCGCGCACGCTGGACATCGTGATGGCTGCGCGGCCCGATCGGCTGGCGATCTACAGCTACGCACACCTGCCGCAAATGTTCAAGGCGCAGCGGCAGATCGACGAGACTCGCCTGCCGGATGCGGAGGCCAAGCTCGGGCTGCTGCGTCTGGCGATCGAAAAGCTGTCCGTAGCCGGCTACCGCTACATCGGCATGGATCATTTCGCGTTGCCGGGCGACGACCTTGCCCTGGCGCAGGAGCGCGGCGACCTGCACCGCAACTTCATGGGCTACACCACCCATGCCGAGTCCGACCTGATCGGCTTCGGGGTCAGTGCGATCAGCCATGTCGGCGACACCTACAGCCAGAACCCGCGCGATCTCCCGTCGTGGGATGCAGCGATCGATTCGGGGCGCATCCCGACCTGGCGCGGCGTGCGCATGGATGCCGACGATCGGCTGCGCGCGGAGGTGATCTCGCAGTTGATGTGCGCCGGGCGCATCGACGTGAGTGCGATCGAAGCGCGCCACGGGGTCGATTTCGCGGCGTATTTCGCTGCCGAACTGGAACGGCTGGCGGCGCTTTCGGCCGACGGGCTGGTCGAAGTCTCAGCGGCGGCGATCCGCGCGACCTCGCGTGGGCGCTTGCTATTGCGTATCATGGCGGCATGTTTCGATCGTTATCTGCAAGGGGCTCCGTCCACGCCGGCGCGCTTCTCGCGGGCGATTTGACCCGCGTTCTGGCTGCGCGGACGTGAGCGGCCTGATCCAGTTCCCGGTGCCGCTGCCGATCGCCGACGACGGCGACGAGCTGACGTTCTGCAGCACCTGCGCGTTCTCCGCATCCTGCCTCGCGCATGGCTACGACAAGTCGGTGCTGGCCGATCTGCATGTGCTGGTCGAGCACGTAGGCCCGTATGCGGAGGGCGAATACATTTTCCGCGAGGGCGATCCGTTCACCGCCATCGCCGCGGTACGCGCCGGCACGGTCAAGACGTTCGTGGTCGATCGCAACGGCCACGAGCAGGTGCGCGGCTTCCACCTGCCCGGCGAGTTGATCGGCTTGAGCGCGATCTCCAACGCGCGCTACCCGTGCAACGCGGTGGCGCTGGACACGGCGATGCTGTGCCGATTTTCGTTCCCGCAGCTGGCGCTGCTGGCCACGCGCATGCCGGAGTTGCAGCAGACGCTGTTCCGCCTGCTTTCGCAGGACATCGGCAAGGCCGCCTTGCTGGCCGGCGACTTCAGCGCCGACGAACGCATGGCCGCCTTCCTGATCTCGCTGTCGCGTCGCTACGCCGCGCGTGGGTTTTCCGCTTCGCGCATCCACCTGACGATGGGCCGCACCGATATCGCCAACTACCTGCGACTGGCGGCCGAGACGGTCAGTCGCGTGCTGCGCCGCTTTCAGGACGATGGCCTGGTGGTGGTCGAACGGCGCGAGCTGCACATCCTCGATCTGCCGCGCTTGCTGGCGCTGGCGCGCACGGTGTTGCGCGAGTAGGGCAGGGCGGACCGCTGAACCTGACCTGCATCAAGGAGCGCTCGGCTCCGGAAATCGGACAATGACGCATGGACGCAAAAGCACTTTCCGCATCGCCGCCGCTGTTCGCGCAACTCACCGCCGCGCCGCACCGGCTGATGTTCTGCATCGGCGCGCTCAACGTGCTGCTGGCGATGGGCTGGTGGACGGCATGGCTGGCGGCCACCCGCTTCGGGTGGTGGACGATGCCCCAGCCGGTGGAGCCGGCCGGCTGGATGCACGCGATCATCATGCAGTACCAGGTGCTGCCGTCCTTCGTGTTCGGTTTCCTGCTCACCACCTTCCCGCGCTGGATGAACCAGCGCCCGTTCCAGCGCCAGCATTACATTCCGGTCGGCGTCGGCATGTTCGGTGGGCAGGCGCTGACCCTGATCGGCCTGCTCGGCCTGCCCAAGCTGGTGCACGCCGGCATCGTGCTGACCATCCTGGGTTGGGCGTTCGGCTTGTCGTTGCTGATCGGCGTGCTCTGGCGCGATCGCGGCAAGACTTGGCATGCGGTCAGTGCGGCTTGCGCGCTGACGTTCGGCTTGTGCGGGCTGATCGCGTTCGCGGTGTTCTTGCACACCGCCAACCCTTTGCTGTTGTATGCGGCGATCAAGATCGGTGGCTTCGGCCTGCTGTTGCCGCTGTTCTTCACCGTCTGCCACCGCATGATTCCCTTCTTCGCCTCGGTGGCGATCCCCGGCTACAAGGCGTGGCGGCCGATGCCGCTGCTGGCCGCGTTCTGGGCGATGACGCTGGCCCACCTGACGCTGGAAATCACGCATGCTTACGCGTGGCTGTGGCTCGCCGACCTGCCGTTGGCGGCGATGAGTGCGTACATGCTCTGGCGCTGGGCCGACCGCCGCGGGCCGTGGCTGCTGACGGTGTTGTTCATCGGCTTCACGTGGCTGCCGCTGGCGATGGGGCTGTATAGCGTGCAGAGCCTGTGGTACCTGCTCGGTGGCGATTACCACCTCGGCCGCGGGCCGGCGCATGCGCTGTTCATCGGCTACTTCGGCAGCCTGCTGGTGGCGATGGTGACGCGGGTCACCATGGGCCATTCCGGGCGGCCGCTGCAACTGGGCAAGCTGGCGGCGTTCGCGTTCGTCGTGTTGCAAGCGGTCGCGTTGGTGCGCATCGTCTCGGACGACGTGGCCGATGCGATGGCCTGGCAGGTGGTGGCCGGGGCTGGGTGGTTGCTGGCCTTCCTGCCGTGGGTGGTGCACTTCACGCGGGTGTATTTCAGCCCGCGCGCCGACGGCAAGCCGGGCTGATCCGTGCTCGAAGCGTTGGCTGCGTACTATCCACAGATCAAGGACGTGCACGTCGGCGCGGTCACCGCCAGCGGCGTGTTGTTTCTCGCCCGCGGCATCGGTGTGCAGGCCGGTGCGCGCTGGGCGATGCTCAAGCCGGTACGCATCACCAGTTACGTCATCGACACGATCTTGTTGATCGCCGCCGGATTGCTGACGGCGATCTTGCAGCAGTATCCGTTCGTTGATGGCTGGCTGACCGCCAAGGTGCTGTGGCTGCTGGTCTACATCGGCCTGGGCACGTTCGCGCTCAAGCGTGGGCGCACCCCGCGCACGCGGCGAACGTGTTTCGTCGCGGCGCTGGCGGTGTACGCATTCATCGTCAGCATTGCCATCGCCCACGATCCGCGTGGCGTGCTGTCGTGGTGGGGCGCATGATGTGGCGGTCGGCTACCGGACACGGATCATGAACACCACCTCGAGCGCCGCGCGCGCCGATCGCGTCTGGTCGCGGCAGGCGCTGCTCGTACTCGAACGCGAAGCGTTGCGCTCGGCCGATACCCACTTGCTGCGGCTGGATTTCCCGGGCTTCCCCGATGTCGCGTTCTACTTCAAGGACGAGGCGGCCCATCCATCGGGCAGCCTCAAGCACCGGCTGGCGCGCTCGTTGTACTTGTACGCGCTGTGCAATGGCCGCCTGCACGAAGGTCAGGAGGTGGTGGATGCATCCTCGGGCAGCACCGCGATTTCCGAGGCGTGGTTCGCGCGTCTGCTCGGCTTGCACTTCACCGCGGTGATGCCGGCATCGACCGCGCCGGGCAAGATCCGCGAGCTGCGCGCGCTGGGCGCGCATTGCGATCTGGTCGAGGATGCATCACGCACGCGCGAGCGCGTGGCCGAACACGTCGCCCGCGGAGCCTGCGGGCTGGATCAGTTCGGGTTGGCCGAACGCGCCACCGACTGGCGCGGCAACAACAACATCGCCGAATCCATCCATCGCCAGCTATCGCGCGAAACGCACTCCGAGCCGGCGTGGATCGTCTGCGGTGCCGGCACCGGCGGCACCTCGGCCACCATCGGTCGTTACCTGCGTTATCGACGTCTTGAAACCGGGCTGTGCGTGGCCGAGCCGACCGGCGGGGCATTCGCCACCGGCTGGCACCGGCGCGATCGGCAGGCGTGCGCCTCGCAACCCACGTTGGTGGAAGGCATCGGGCGCGCGCGGGTGGAGCCGTGCTTCCTGTTCGACGTGGTCGATGCGGTGGAAGAAGTGGACGATGCCGCCTCGTTCGCCGGCGCGTGGCTGCTGCGCGAGATCACCGGCTACCGCTACGGCGGTTCTTCGGGCACCAATCTGGTGGCCTGCCTGCGGCTGGCGGCGGCGATGCGCGAGGTCGGGCAGGGCGGGGCGATCGTGAGCTTGCTGTGCGATCGCGGCGAACGCTACGACGACACCCTGTTCGCGCCCGCGTGGCTTGCCGCCCACGGCATCGACCTGGCGCCGTGGTGCGCCAGCCTGCGCGCGTGCATCGACGGCCACGCGCCGCATCCGGATCCGTAGTCGCAGTGCGCCAAACTGGCCGATGAGACCCTTGAACCGGCCGCCCGCCGCCCGCATCGTCACTGGCGCAAGGAGAACATCCATGGAATACCACGTCCGCTACAACCACCCACTCGCCGCGCCAACCGCGATCGAGGACGAGATTCTGAAGATCGACCCGGCCGCGATCGTGCACATCGACGCCGCCGAAGGGTTCGTGCGCATCTCCAGCTGGTTCGAGTTGATCGATCTGGTGAACATGCTCGCGGCCAGCGGCAATCCGATCGACCCGTTGCAGATCGTGCAGTTGCCATCGACCTGCTGCGGCGGCTGCACGTAAGGCCCTGCGGCTCGCCGGGCGGCCCCGGCCAGGGGCGGCGTGCACGCGGTTGCACCGCAGTCCCGGCGGCGCACTGGCCGCGGCTGGCAGCGGTCGGGCTGGGCAGCGTTCGCACCGGCGTCTGGTTGATGCACGTCAAATCGCCGCGCGAGGTGGCGGCGGAGACTTTCGCGCATCCACCACGCCAAGGGGAATGGCCATGCTGCTTCGTCCGCTGTCGTTGGCGCTTGCCGCCGCGTTGCTGACCGTGCCTGCCGTCGCAGCGGCGAAGGCGCCGGCCGATCCGGGTCCGCCAATCGAGGCCATCCTCACCAGTCCGCCGAACGTGCCGCCGGCCACCAACCGGCACAAGCCGGCCAAGGTGGTGGTGCACCTGCAGGTGATCGAGAAGGAGATGCAGATCGCTGACGGCACCACCTACACGTTCTGGACCTTCGGCGGCACCGTGCCGGGCAGTTTCATCCGGGTGCGTCAGGGCGACACCGTCGAGTTCCACCTGATGAACGACCCGACCAGCAAGATGCCGCACAACATCGACCTGCATGGCGTCACCGGCCCCGGTGGCGGTGCGGCATCGAGTTTCACCGCGCCCGGGCACCAGTCGCAGTTCACCTTCAAGGCGCTCAACCAGGGCATCTACGTCTACCACTGCGCGACCGCGCCGGTGGGCATGCACGTGGCCAACGGCATGTACGGGCTGATCCTGGTCGAGCCGCCGGAGGGCTTGAAGCCGGTCGACCACGAGTACTACGTCATGCAGGGCGACTTCTATACCGTCGGCAAGTACCGCGAGAAGGGCCATCAGGACTTCGACATGCAGCGCGCCATCGACGAGAAGCCGACCTACGTGCTGTTCAATGGCCGCGAGGGCGCGCTGACCGGCGACAAGGCGCTGGCCGCGCTCACCAATCAGAGCGTGCGCTTGTTCGTGGGCAATGGCGGCCCGAACCTGGTGTCGAGCTTCCACGTCATCGGCGAGATCTTCGACACCGTGCGCCCGGAAGGCGGCACCGTCGAGCAGCACAACGTGCAGACCACGCTGATCCCGGCCGGTGGCGCGGCGATGGTGGAGTTCCACACCGAGGTCCCCGGCAGCTACATCCTCGTGGATCACTCCATCTTCCGCGCCTTCAACAAAGGTGCGCTGGCGATGCTCAAGGTGGACGGGCCGGAGGACAAGACCGTGTATTCGGGCAAGGAAGTGGACTCGACTTATCTGGGCGACATGGCCGGGCCGAACCTGCATCCGGTCGACGTGGCCGCCAAGGCCGCCGCCGCCGGAACGCTCACCGTGCAAGACCAGATCGCCGCTGGCAAGGCGTTGTTCGCCGGTACCTGCTCGGCCTGTCACCAGGCCAACGGTGAAGGGCTCGCCAGCGTGTTTCCGCCACTGGCCAAGTCGGATTTTCTGGCTGCGCTCTCGCCGGACGACCTGGTCGCCATCCCGCTCAACGGGCATACCGGCAAGATCACGGTCAACGGCAAGGAATACGACTCGGTGATGCCGCCGATGAGCCAGATGACCGACGACGAGATCGCCAACATCCTCACCTACGTGCTCAACTCGTGGGGCAACCCGGGTGGCCACATCGCCAAGGATCTCGTCGCCAAGGTGCGCGCCAGCACACCGCGGCCGGCCGGGGCGGCGCACTGAGGGCCACGGCGATGCGCGGCGGGCTGCTGGCGGCATCGATGGCGCTGGTGCTGCTGCCGGTGCAAGCGAACGCCGGCGAGGTGTGGGCGCGCATCCCGGCCGGAGCCTTCACCTCGGCGCTGCGCTACGCCGATGTGCCCGGACAGACGCAGATGGAGGCGTTCGAGTTGATGCGCACGCCGGTGACCAACGCGCAATTCAAGGCATTCATCGATCAGCATCCGGAATGGCGAGCCGACCGCGTGCCGCGCGCGTACGCCGAAAGCCCGCGCTATCTGGCGCAGTTCGCGCCCGGTGCGGCGCCCGAGCACCAGCGCCCGCAACAGCCGGTCACCGGGGTGAGCTGGTTTGCGGCGCAAGCGTATTGTCAGGCGCACGGTGCGCGCCTGCCGACCTGGAACGAATGGGAATACGTCGCCGCGGCCGATGCCACTCGCCGCGACGCCCGCACCGACCCCGCTTGGCGCGAGCGCATCCTCGGCTGGTACGGCAAACCCTCGACGCAGCCGCTGGCGGAAGTCGGGCGCGATCCGCCCAACGCCTACGGCGTGCAAGACCTGCACGGGCTGGTGTGGGAGTGGGTGGAAGACATCGCCGCGTTGCTGGTGGTCGCCGACAAGCGCGACCCGGGATCGGGCAACGAGTTGAAGTTCTGCGGCGGCGGCGCGCTCAACCTGCGCGACCCCACCAACTACGTGGTGTCGATGCGGCTGGCACTGCTGTCTTCGCTGCAACCGGCCGACGCCACCGCCAACCTCGGCTTTCGCTGCGCGCGCAGCATCCCATCGGATGCACCGGAGAAACCGCCATGATCGCCCGCTGGCTCGCGTTTGCCCTGTCCGCTCTGCTAGGCGCCGCGCCAGCGGCCACGCCGCTGCCGGGCGACTCCGTGCTGCAACCCACGCAGGTCTTCACCGACCAGTCCGGCCACGATTTCCATCTGGCCGATCGGGCCGGGCAGGTGCAGATGGTGAGCATGTTCTACGCCTCGTGCACCTACACCTGTCCGCTGACCATCGACGCCGGCCGCGGCATCGATCAGGCGCTGACGCCGGCCGAACGGACCCGCCTGCGTGTGCTGATGGTCAGCTTCGACGTGCGCCGCGACACTCCGGCCGCGCTGGCCGCGCTGGCCGGCAAGCGCAAACTCGACCCCTCGCGCTGGACGCTGGCGCGCGGCAGCGACGATGGCGTGCGCACCTTCGCCGCCCTGCTTGGCATCCGTTACCGGCGCCTGGCCAACGGCGATTTCGACCATTCCAGCCAGTGGATCCTGCTCGATGCGCAAGGGCGAATCCTGGCGCGCAGCGAGGTCGAGGGGGCCAAGCGCGATCGGCAGTTCCTCGCGGCCGTGCGCAAGGCGCTGGCCACGCCGGCCGCGGCGACGCACTGAACAGATACCGCCACGCCCGCCAGGTGGGTGAGCGCGTTTTCCTGTGCGCGCCCTGACGCACGTCAGGAAACCTGAACTTCGATCGGCGTAAAATGGCCGGCTGCAACACCCACCAACTAGAAAGCCCAAGGAGAATACCCATGCGCATCCTGCTCGCCAGCGTCCTGTTGCTTGCCGCCTCCGGCGCGGCCCACGCCGCCAATTGCAGCATCGACCTGAAAGGCGACGACGCAATGAAGTTCGACAAGACCACGGTCACCGTGTCGGCGTCGTGCAAGGCCATCACCATCAACCTCGAACACCCGGGCAAATTGCCGGCCGCCACGATGGGCCACAACGTGGTCATCGCCCTGTCCAGCGACATGCAGGGCATCGTCAACGACGGCGCCAAGGCTGGCCTGGCCGCCAACTACGTCAAGGCGGGTGATGCGCGCGTGATCGCCCATACCAGCATCATCGGCGGCGGCGCCAAGACCAGCGCCAGCTTCCCGGGCAGCAAGCTCAAGGTCGGCGGCGATTACGACTTCTTCTGCTCCGCGCCGGGCCACTGGGCGGTGATGAAGGGCAAGCTCGTGGTGACCAAGTAAGCCATCGACCCAGCCCACCCCTCTCCTGCCGGGAGAGGGGTGGCGGTGAGCGGTGAACTCCGGGTATCGATTGCAGCCCGCGGCGTTCAGCGCGCCACGTAGCCGCCATCGATCACCAGCTCGGTGCCGGTGACGAACTTCGATTCGTCCGACGCCAGATACACCACGCCCCAGGCGATGTCGTCCGGTTCGCCCATGTGCCCGAGCGGGTGCAGTTGATCCACGCCTTTGCGCGCCGAATCCATGTCGGTCGCGCCGCTTCCGCGCAGATAGCCTTCGACCATCGGCGTCCAGATGAAACCCGGGTGCACCGAGTTCACGCGGATCCGGTCGCCGGCGTAGATCAGCGCGTCGTTCTTGCTCATCAGCCGCACCGCGCCCTTGGACGCGTGGTAGGGCGGTACGTCACCGGCCCCGACCAGCCCGTATACCGAAGACAGGTTGACGATGCTGCCGCCGCCGGCACGGCGCAGGTAGGCGATGACGTGCTTGGTGCAGAAGAACACGCCCTTGACGTTGACCGCCTGCACGCGATCCCATTCGGCCTCGGTGATCTCGTGGGTGGGTTTGTCCACCCCGGCGATGCCGGCATTGTTCACCAGCACGTGGATCGAGCCGAAGTGCCGGGCCACGTCGTCGATGGCCTGCTGCACCTGCGCCTCGCTGGCGACATCGACATGCCAATAGCGGGCGCGGGCGCCCATCGCGGCCAGCTCCGCACACAGTTTTTCGCCGGCCTCGTCGAGCACGTCGAACACCGCGATGTGCGCGCCTTCGCCGGCCAGCCGCAAGGCGCAGGCGCGGCCAATGCCCAGCGCACCGCCGGTGATGATGCAGGTTTTGCCTTTGACGCGATCCATGGGCATTCTCCCGTCGACTACGCACGAGTAGGCGCTCGCCGTTGGCTGCGCGTGTTGATACAGGTCAAGCGGCGCCGGCGCCGGTCTTGCGGGCGATGCGCCATTGCGGGCAGGCTGCGCGCATGGTCTGGGCTCGATTCGGCGACAGCCGTTTTGTCCGCGCAGTGCTCCGGTGGCCGTCGCGCACCGGGCAGGGACTTGCCGCGCGCAAGGCGCGCTGGCGCGCGCCTGTGCAGGCAGCGTTGGCGCCATCGGTGGGCGTGTTGTGGTTGTCGGCAACGCTGGCGGCGTCGGCGCAGACGCTGCCGCCCGCAATGGCCACGGAGCGGGCACCTGCGGTCGCGGCCGTGCCGGCCCCGCCGCTGGCCGAAGGCCTCAAGCCCGGACAGTTTCGCTGGAGCCCGCAGATCGCTCCGCAAGGCCCGCTGCTGATCGTGGTGGATCTGTCTGCCCAACTGGCTTACGTCTATCGCAACGGCGTACGCATCGGCCTGTCCACCATCAGCTCGGGCAAGCCCGGTTACGAGACTCCGACTGGCGTGTTCACCATCTTGCAAAAAGACCGCAAGCACCATTCCAACAAGTACGACAACGCGCCGATGCCATTCATGCAGCGCTTGACCTGGGATGGCATCGCCCTGCATGCGGGCAAGCTGCCCGGACGCCCGGCATCGCACGGCTGCGTGCGCCTGCCGTATGCGTTCTCCGAAGCGCTGTTTGGCGTCACCAGCACCGGCATGACCGTGGTCGTGGCCGACGGCACCGCCGCACCCCCCGAAGCGGCGGCACCGAGCCTGATTGCGCCCGCCGATGCCGCCGCGCCGACCCCACCGCCCGCCGATGCCGCCGCGCCGACCCCACCGCCTGCCGAGGCCGATCCGGCCACGGCGGACGCGGTGCTGTGGCGGCCGGAGCTGTCGCCCAGCGGCCCGCTGAGCGTCGTGCTGGGCACCCGCGACCAGTACGTGCGCGTGCTGCGCAACGGCATGGAGATCGGGCACGCGCCGCTGCACCTGCGCGGCGCCGTGCCGCCGGGCACGCGCGCCTACATGGTGCTTGCCGGTAGCACCGACGCGCCCAGCCCGGTGGTCGCCGGGCGCCCCGGGCTGCGCTGGCTGGCGGTGTCGGTACCGCGCAAGGATGAGGGCGTGCAGGCGTTGCAGGACCTGACCCTGGACGGGCGGCTGGAGGTGCCGTCCGAGTTTGCACGCGCGGTCTACGACGCGCTGGTTCCCGGCTCGGTGCTGGTGACCACCGACGAGCCGGTGCGCAACGGGCCGATGCAGCCGGCCACCATCCTCTGGGCCGATCCGGCCGCTGCGCACGAGCCGGCCAAGCGGCCGTGAGCGATCAGGCTGATGTGTTGATCGAAGTCATGTCGGCACGCACCGGAAGGGCTAGGGTGAAAGCAGCCCCCGCGGAGAGCCGATCATGGATCTGGACGTATTTCTGGGCATGATGGGCGAGCGTGCCGCCTCGGATCTGTTCTTTGGCGTGGGCGCACCGCCGGCGCTGAAGGTCGATGGCGCGCTGCAGATGCTGGACATGCCGGCACTGGATGCGGCCGCCGTCGCCGGCATCGCACACGGCATCATGGACGACGAACAACGCCTGGCATTCGCCTCCGGCCACGAGATGAACTTCACCCTGCACCGGCAGGACCTGGGGCGGTTTCGGGTGAACCTGTACCGGCAGCGGCAGCAGATCGGCATCGCCATCCGCTACGTACCCTCGCGCATCCCCGGCATCGACGAGTTGCGTCTGCCGGAAAGCTTCAAGGATCTGATCATGCAACCGCGCGGGCTGATCCTGGTGGTCGGCGGCGCCGGCTCGGGCAAGACCACCACGCTGGCGGCGATGATCGACCATCGCAACCACCACCACACCGGGCACATCCTGTCGATCGAAGACCCGATCGAATACCTGCACCAGCACCGCCGTTCGCTGGTCGATCAGCGCGAAGTCGGGGTGGACACGACGTCCTATGCCGAGGCGATGCGCAACGCGCTGCGGCAGGCGCCGGACGTGATCTTCATCGGCGAGATCCGCGACCGGGTGACGATGGAGCAGGCGATGGTGTATGCACAGACCGGGCAACTGTGTCTGGCCACGCTGCACGCCAACAACGCCAGCCAGACCATCG
The DNA here is from genome assembly GCA_018241125.1 of Pseudomonadota bacterium. Classification (GTDB taxonomy): domain Bacteria; phylum Pseudomonadota; class Gammaproteobacteria; order Xanthomonadales; family Xanthomonadaceae; genus SZAS-103. The sequence continues at coordinate 228,088 of JAFEEL010000007.1, forward strand.
CCCGCATCCTGAGCTTCTTCCCGGACGAAGCGCGCCAGCAGGTGTTGCTGGATCTGTCGCTCAACCTCAAGGCGGTGATCTCGCAACGACTGCTGCGCACCGTGCGCGGCGGGCGGCGCGCACCGGCGGTGGAGCTGTTGTTGCAAACCCCGTTCGTGGCCGACCTGATCCGCGCCGGCCAGATCGAACAGCTCGCCGACGCCATGAAACAAGGGCTGGCCTTGGGCATGTTGACCTTCGAAGAGTCGCTGGTGCGTCTGGTCGATGCCGGGCTGGTGAGTTGGGACGAAGCATTGGCCAACGCCGATTCACGCTCCGATCTGGCACTGCGCCGGCGCTTGAACGAACCGATGGCGATGGCAGCCACGGTCGATGGCCCGCAACTGGCCGCCACCGCCCATGCCGACGATTCGGTCGGCACGTGGGTGGATGGCGGCGTGCACCAGCGGCACAAGACCTGACGACACGCCAGGCGCGGCGGCGTGAGCATCACCCGCGCGTGGGGTGCTTGCGCAACAGTGGCCCGACGAGTGCGCCGATCCCGGCCAGAAGCAGGATGCCGGCGAGCAGCAAGCTCGGCCCGAGCCAGTCCGGAAAGGTGCCTGCCCACGGCAAGGTTCCGATGCGCGCCATGCGCAGGCCGGATTCGACCCCCACCCACAGCAGCGCCGACCACATCAGCGCCAATCCCGCGTTGGCCAGCACGACGCCGCCGATATGGGGGCGCGGCGACTGCGCTTGCTCGCCGTGGCGCTCGCCGGCCAGCCACAGCCCGACCGCGAGCATGGCCATGGTGTCGATGCCGATCAGGGTGCCCATCGAGTGCGCGGGGATGGCCAGGGTGCCGTGCACGAACACGTTCAGCGGCGGCACCGAGATGACCAGCGCCAGCAGCAGTTGCAGCGCCGTCCAGGCGGTGGTGGCGATCAACAGCGCGCTCACCACCGGCCAGCCGCCGCGCCCGGCCCACTTGCGCGCCAGCCCCGAGCAGTCCCAGGCCACCTTGGCGAAGATGGCGATCTCGCTCATGCTCACCACGAACGACACCCACTTCATCGTCTCGCCCTGCGGCAGGTGGTAGGTGTGGTGCCCGTAGTTGGTGAACGAGTTGAGGATGCCGACGAGGAACAGTGCCCACGCGGTATTGGATCGCGCATACGTGGCATCGGCCGACAAGCGCGTCGCCAGCCAGCTCAGGCTGCCGTACACCAGCAGATTGAACGAACCCACCAGTGAGCCCATCGCCTGCCACTGGATCGCCATGTCGCGCACCGGGCGGGCGCGCAGCACGTCGAGCAGCCAGGCTTGCGCTTCCAGAAATGAAGTGACGAACAGCAACACGCTGGTGCCCCACATCCACGCGTACACCGGCAGCGAGCCGAGCGCGAAGCGTGTGGCGGCGATGAAATTGGCGGCGAACAACAGCCAGCCGGCGAGGATGGGGATGGCCAGCCACGGTGGATATTCGAGGTATTCGCGGCCGCTGGTGTGGCCGGTCGCGTAGGCGGCGGTCGCCAGCAGCGCGCTGGCGATCCATAGCCCTTGTTGCAGGCGGGCGCGCCACGCCATGCGCCGCGCCCGCGTCAGAGCACGATCCGGCGGCGCGTGCGCGGCCACGTGCTCGAACAGCCAGCGCTGCGCCATCGCCATCCCGGCCAGATAGATCCAAGCCATCGCCGCACCGGTGTGCAGCGGGCGCAGCAGGTACAGGCGCAGGCCGAGCTGGTTCAACTGTGCCGCCAGCGGGGTGTAGTACAGCGCCAGCAGCAGCCCGAAGCCCAGGCTCGCCAGCAACAGCGCCGCTGCCGGACGCAGGAAGCCGGCGGCGACCTGTCGGCCCAGTTCGCGGATGGCCGCAGAAGTGTCGTCGGTGCTGGCTGCGGTCATCCTAGTTTCCGCAGTTGGACGTGCCCGAGTGTGCGTCGCGGAGGGCGGCTGGCAAGGCGCGACGACGCGCGGGTCTGCCACCCGCAAGGAGGAGCAACACAGTCAGACGCCCTCCGCGGCGTGCAATCGGGTGCGTAGCGACCATCACCCATCAGGTGACGGGCAAGAACCCACCAAGCGACCACGTGCAAAGGCTTTCCCGAAGCGGGTAAGCGGTCAACTGCGGAA
>JAFEEL010000008.1 GCA_018241125.1 Pseudomonadota bacterium
AGTACATCGCCTTGCACAACGGCAATCCCAAACCTTTCGTCTGGACCGCCAAGGCCAACGACATCCTGCAGAAAGTCATCCGTGCCAATCGACGCCTTGGTTCAAAGAATAACGAAGCACTACACTACTGAGCTGCGAACGTGACGCAGTTGATGCAGATCAAGTCGGGCGTAGAATCACGGGCTGGCCGACGCTGCCCACTGCCGGCGCAGCGAGCGCAACTGGCCGACGAACAGCGCCAGCCACGCGGTCAGCCCGGCGCCGAACATCACATGCGGCAGGAAACCGAGGAACGACAGTCCCATCGCCTCCATCATCCGCAGGGTGCTGGCCGCGTACATGCCCACCGGGAATACCGAACCCCAGTACATCGGGTCGTAGACGAACGGGAAGCGGCGTACGCCGTGCCGCCAGATCGCCAGCACCACCAGCATCGGGATCCACCAGGTGCCGGTGGCCCAGTAGAACACCGTGAAGCCCTTGATGAACGGGACGATCGATAGCAGGAACGGCGCGTGCGGTGCGTTGATGATCAATAGCGAGCCGGCCAGCGTGGAGATCGCCATTGCGCCCATGTTGATCCAGTACGGCGGCGACAAGTCGGCCGGCGAGAAGTCGAAAAACGTGTAGCGATAGAAAATCAGCGACATCATCCAGATGTAGAGCATCCCGCCCCACAGCCACATCGACAGCGCGAAGAAGTTCAGTTCCATGCGGATCGGCTGCGGCATATGCATGGAAATCAACGCGGCCAGCACCGCCATCGATTGCGTGGCCACCACCGCCAGCAGCCAGCCGCCGTTGATGCCTTTTTCCAGCGACGGTTTGTTCTGCTTGACGGTGAGCACGGTGAAGATGGTGTAGGTCAGGCCGACCCAGAAAATCAGGCCGACGCTGCCCAGCAGTATCGCCAGGCGCAGGCTGCCGCCGATCAGCAGGCACTGGCTGCCGAGGATCGAGCAGGCGGCCACGAAGGTGAAAAAACCCGGCGCCTTGAGGTGATCGAACAGGTCGTCGAGCACCTTGCGCGGGTGCCACAGCAGGCGCGCCAGTGCCAGCAGACCGATGATCGCGAACAGCGCCCAGTTGAGCGCGAACAGCGCCACCGGCAGCACCGGCACGCCCAGCAAGTGCGCGGCCAGCGACATGATGCCGGTGGCCATCACCATGGAAAAATAGCCCGGCGACATGGCTTCCAGCGAGTGCCGCAGTTGCTCGGTCAGGCGATGCGTCACGGCCGCGTCCGTCATGAGTTCCCCAAGTCTGGCAGGCTAGCGGCCGTGCGGCGAGCCCGGTTTGATCCAGGTCAGTGAGGGTCGCGCCGGGCCGGTGCACAGTGCTTGCTCACTCATCCCGCCAAAACCGCCGCATGAATGCCACCCTTGCTTCGCTCGACCCCTTCCAGCCCCTGCGCGAAGCCTTGCGCCGTGAAGACCCCGCAGCCGAAGTGCGGCAAGGCCCCTCGCCCGACACCGTCGAGATCGCCAGCAATCTGCCGCAGCAACGGGTCGAGGCGATCATGGCCGCGGTGCTGGGGATGGATGGGGAAGGGTGCTGTTCCGACGGCGAATCCGGTGAGAGCTGCTGCGGGTGTTGCGGGGAATGACGCAGGGAAACGCTGATTTGTCAGCGTTCCCCGCACGCCGTGGATCGCGTACCCACGAATCGATCACGCAGATGATTGATCCGTGTGAGCGCAGTCAGGGCATGTGCCGGACTTGGCGCTCGCTGACAAATCCACCATGGATTTGTGCAGCGATGCCGCAGATTGGTTGCGCGTCGACCGTCGTTGCCGGACGCCACACCCACCTGCCTGGCGCGGCGTCGCCCATGGTGTGATCGTCCCTGCGCGACCTATCGCGTTTTCCCGCGCATGGGGTTAAGGTGCGACGACTGGCGGTGGCGGGTGGTTTTCGCCGCCGCAGCACCGCCACTGGACACGGGGGACAGCGGGCCGTGATCGCCAGCGAATCGATCGGCGAACCTTTGAGCGCTTGCGCGGCGACGTTGCGCGAGGTCGCGCAGAACATCCACGGCGCGCTGTGGTTGCTCGATCCTGGCAGCGGTCGCGTGGCGTTCGTCAACGCTGCCTATGAAGCCATCTGGGGTCGCCCCTCGGCCGGCCTGCACGCCGATGCCAGCGACTGGCTGCACGGAGTGCTCGCCGAGGACGCCGCGCATGCCCGCGAGCGGCACGCGCATGCGCTGACCGGAGCCGAAGAAGCGTTCGAGTTCCGCATCGTCGATCCGCACCACGGCATCCGCTGGATCCACGCCCGCGAGTTTCCGGTGCGGGCCGCCGACGGCCAGTTGATCGCCATCGCCGGGCTGGCCGAGGACGTCAGCGAGAACCGCCGCGCGCGCGAGCAACTGCGCCAGTACCGCGAGCGCTTCGAGGGCATCGTGCAGGCGGCGATGGACGCCATCGTGCGCGTGGATGCGCGACAGGACATCGTGCTGGTCAACCCGGCCGCCGAGGCGATGTTCGGCTACGCCGCCGCCGAGCTGTTCGGCAAGCCGCTCAACGTGTTGATCCCCAAGCGTTTCGCGCACGCGCACACGCACCAGGTCGAGTCTTTCGGACGCTTCGGGCAAACCACCCGGCACATGGGCGCGCTGAACAAGGTGTTCGGCCTGCGCCAGAACGGCGAGGAGTTTCCACTGGAGGTGTCGATCTCCCGCCACGAGACCAGCGAGGGCATGTTCTACACCGCGATCATGCGCGACGTCAGCCAGAGCGTGCGTGCGCAGCGGCGTATCGAGTACCTCAATCACCTGTATGCGGTGCTCAGCGCAATCAACCAGTTGATCGTGCGCGTGACCGATCGCGACGAGTTGTTCGCGCAGGCGTGCCGCATTCTGGTCGAACAAGGGGGCTTTTTGCGCGCGTGGATCGGCCGCGTGGATCGCGCCGCCGGACGCATCGAACCGGTCGTGGCCGCTGGCGCCGACGACGGTTTTCTGGCGTCGATCCGCAGTGAGTTTCCGTTGTTCGAGCATGCCGCAGCCGAAGAAACGCTGGCGGCCTCGGCAGTGCGCACCGGCCGGGCGTGTGTGGTGGTCGATCTGCATGCCGATCCACGCACGCGTGATGTCCACGAGAAGCTGGCGCCAGCGGCCGGGGCCAAGGCGGCGCTGCCGTTGCAAGTCGGCGGGCAGGCGGTCGGCGTATTCGTGCTGCACTCGGCGCATACCGATGCCTTCGATGCCGAGCGCATGCGCCTGCTCGAAGAGTTGGCCGGCGATATCGCTTTCGCCGTCGACCACATCGCCAAGGCCGAGCATCTGGATTATGTCTCCCGCTTCGACGTGCTGACCGGGCTGGCAGGGCAGAAACTGTGGTCGGAGCGCCTCAACCAGCGCTTGGTCGGGCAAGCGGCAAACGAGGGGCCGATCGCGGTGTTCGCGCTGGACATCGAGCACTTTCGCAACGTCAATCAGGCCTTCGGTCGCGCCTCCGGCGACGAGCTGCTGCGGCTGGTCGCACAGCGGCTGCTACCGTACGACGATCCGCGATCGAGCCGGTTCGGGCGCATCGGCGGCGACCATTTCGCGATTTTCGCCAGCAATCTCGAGAGCGTGGAGGGCATCGCCCGGTACCTCGACCGGCGCCTTGCGGAAACCTTCCAACTGCCCTTCGACCTGCCCGGCGGGCAGGTGCGGGTGGCGGCCAAGGTCGGCGTGGCCTTGTATCCGGGCGACGGCAACGATGCCGACGAGTTGTTGCGCTCGGCCGAAGCGGCCTTGAAAAAGGCCAAGGACGCCGGCCAGCGCTACCTCTTCTTCGCCCCGGAGATGACCGCGCGCGTGGCCGAGCGGCTGGCGCTGGAGGCGCGTCTGCGGCGGGCGGTCGAGCGGCAGGAGTTCGTGCTGCACTACCAGCCCAAGGCGACGCTGGCCGATGGCCGGCTCAGTGGTTGCGAGGCGTTGATCCGCTGGTGCGATCCGGAAGCCGGGCTGGTCTCGCCCTTGCAGTTCATCCCGGTGCTGGAGGAAATCGGCCTGATCCACGAGGTCGGTGCCTGGGTGCTGCAAACCGCCGTTGCCGACTATCTACGCTGGCGCGACGAAGGGCGCCCGGCGGTGCGCATCGCGGTCAATGTCTCGCCCTTGCAACTGCGCTCGTCGCGATTTGCCGATACCGTGGCCGCGGCCCTGCGTGCCGACCCGCGCGCCCGCGACGGCATCGAGTTGGAGATCACCGAGAGTGCGGTGATGGAAGACGTGCGTCAGAACGTCGCGGTGCTGCGTGCGATCCGCGCGCTGGGCGCGAGCATCGCCATCGACGACTTCGGCACCGGCTTTTCCTCGTTGAGCTACCTGAGCAAGCTGCCTCTGGACACGCTCAAGATCGACCGCGCCTTCGTGGAAGACATGACCGCAGGGCCGGAGGGGCTGGCGCTGGTGTCGATGATCGTCAACCTCGCGCACTCCATCGGGCTGAAGGTGGTCGCCGAGGGGGTGGAGAGTGAAGACCAGCGCCGCCTGCTGCAAGCCCTGCGCTGCGACCAGTTGCAGGGCTACCTGTACGCCCATCCGCTGGATCGCGCACAGTTCGAGGAGCGCTTCCTGACGCCGGCCGCGCACCCGCACGCGGCCTGAGCCTGCCGGCGGCAGCTACTGCTGCGGCAGCGGCAGCACGTCGGATTTGTAAATCGCCACGTGCGACACGCCATCCACGCCGATCCAGCCGCGGTACATGCCCTTGGTGTTGAACGGGAAGGCCACGGAGCCGTCGGCGCCCAGCGCGATGCCGCCACCATCGCCGCCGGCGGCGGGGATGTCGTGGTCGATCACGCCCTCGGCCGCCTTGCCCAGCGGCTCGCCAGCCAGACGCACGCGTGCGCAGATTTCGTGCGCGGCCGCCGCGCGGATGTAGAACTCGCCCCAGCCGGTGTTGGACACCGCGCAGCGCGCATCGGCCCAGGTGCCGGCGCCGATGATCGGCGAATCGCCGACCCGCCCGTAGCGCTTGTTGGTCATGCCGCCGGTGGAAGTGCCGGCGGCCAGATGCCCGTCGGCATCCAGCGCCAGCGCGCCGACGGTGCCGAAGTACGCCTTGCCCGGCAACACCAGCGGGGTATTGCTCGCCTGCGCCTTGGCCTCCTCGCGCAGGGCTTTTTGCAGCTCTTGCCAGCGCTTTTCGACGCGAAAATACGCAGGATCGACCAGCTCGATGCCTTGCTGCTTGGCAAAGATCTCCGCGCCATCGCCGATCATCATCACGTGCCGGGAGTGCTGCATGATCGCCCGCGCCAGCAGGATGGGATTTTTCACGCGGTGCAATCCGGCCGCCGCGCCGGCTTGCCCGCTGGCGCCGTCCATGATCGAGGTGTCCAGCTCATTGCGCCCGTCGTGGGTGAACACCGCGCCGCGCCCGGCGTTGAACTGCGGGGCATCCTCCATCACCGCGATCGCCGCACTCACCGCGTCCACCGGCTTGCCACCGGATTGCAGCTTGGCGTAGCCGGCGCGCAGTGCTGCCTCCAGCACCTGCTTCGCGGCCACTTCCTCGGCCGGCGTCAAATCACCCGGTTCGACCCCGGCGCCGGCGTGGATCACCAACAGCGGCGCTCCCAGTTCGGCCAGCACGCCGTGCCGCACCGTGTAGCGATGCCGTGCCAGCGGGTTGTCGACCTGCCCTTCGGGCAGGTGCACGGTCGAGGCCACGCCGGCCACCGTCACGTCGAGGCGGTCGAGGTTCATCGGTTCGTCCTCGACCTGCTTTTGCGTCGGATCGGCGCGCACGATGAGCGCGCCGGCGCCGGGCGCGGTGGCGAACACGTGCGCGCTGCCGTCGCCTTCCACCGTTACCGCGGCCGCCTCGTCCACGCCCAGCCCCAGCAGCGGTCGGCCCGCCAGCGCCTGCGCCTTGGCCAGAAACGCCGCCAACCGCCCGAGCCGACCGCGCTCGCGGAAGTGGGTGTCGGTGATCACCCCGTGCAGCAGGGCGGTGTCGAGAAAGCCGGTCTCGATGGTGTTGCCGTCGCCCAGCGGATCGGTCAGCGCCTGCGGGCTGGTCAGGCTGCCGCCATCCATCGCCCCGTACAGGTACTCGCCCTGGATCGCCAGCCCGGCGCTGGTGCCGCCGATGGGCTTGCCGGCGCGCACGTGCGCGTTGAGCGCGGCGGCGACCGGCGTGCCGCGCCAGTAACGCACGTAGCGCGATTGGTCACCGCCGGCGATGAAGATGCCGTCGGCGTGCTTGAGTGCGGCCAGAATCTTCGGGTCGGACGAGGCGTCGCGATCATGGAAGACGAAGGTTTCCACCGATTTCACGCCGCCGACTTGCTGGTAGAACTCCTCGCCGATTTCCCCGCCCATCGAAGCGCGCAACACCACGATGTGGCCATTGCCGGCCTTGCGCATGAACCAGTGCAGGGCGTCGAAGTTGCGATCGCCGCCGCCCATCAGCAGCAACCCGGGCGCGACTTTGCCCGGCGTTGCCGCGTGCACGTCGCCGAGCACGTACTCGTCGGTCTTGGCCTGTGCCAGATCGGGCAGCAACCACGATGCCGCCAACCCGGCCGCCAGCACCACCGCCCAGCCGATGCGAATCTTCATCGTCGTGATCCATTCGTTGCAGACAATACCCACTGGTAACGAGCCAAGGCGCGATTTCCCCCGTCCGTCGTCACCGTTTGCGCTATCGTGAGGCACATGCGCCGTCCGCTCGATGACTGGTTCGTGCAGGAAATCCTCGTCCACGAGGCGGCGTTGATGCGCTTCTTGCTGCGCCAATGGCCGCAGCGCGATGAATGCGCCGATCTGCGGCAAGAACTCTACGCGCGCGTCTACGAGGCGGCCGGCAAGTCGCTGCCGAGCCAGCCCAGGGCATTCTTGTTCGCCAGCGCGCGCCACCTGTTGGCCGATCGCGTGCGCCGCGCCAAGGTGGTCTCGATCGAACCGATGGGTGATTTGCCGCTCTCGCACGTCTTGATCGACGAAGTGTCGCCCGAACGCTGGGCTGGCGGTCGGCAGGCACTGCGTCATCTGGCCGCGGCGTTCGACCGCCTGCCGGATCGTTGTCGCGAAGTGGTATGGCTGCGGCGCGTGGATGGGCTGGCGCAAAAAGAAGTGGCGCAACGACTGGGCGTGACCGAGAAGACCGTGGAAAAGCACATCGCCAAGGGCATGCGCATGCTTGCCGACGCGCTGTACGGCGAGCCGGACGCGCCGCTTGCGCAAGACCCGCCAGAGGCCGCCGATGTCCGGCAAGCCGACTGAGACCGTGCCCGGTCGAATCGGCATCGAACGCGACGCCGCGCACTGGCTGGCCCGCCGCGATGGTTCGGCGTGGACGGTCGCGGACGATGCGGAGCTGGCGCTGTGGCTGGATGCCGACACCGCGCATCGGGTGGCCTTCTTGCGTCTGGATGCGGCGTGGGCCGAGTCCGGACGCTTGCAGGCGCTGGGCGCCGGTGCGGCACCGGGCAGCGTGCCGCCGCGCGGATTTTCATTGGCGCCTGCGGCAGGCCGCGCTATGGCAATGGTGCCAGCGCCGGGCACCCGCGCGCATCGGCGCCCGATCGCTGCGCGTGGATGGTTCACGCGCATCGCTGCGGTCGCCGCCCTCGCGGTGGTGTTCGTGCTGGCCACCACGTGGGGCTGGCGCGGCCAGTGGGCAGCGCCCGCCGTCACCTACCGTACCGCGGTGGGGCAGGTGCATACCGAAAACCTGCCCGACGGCTCGCAAGCCACCCTGGACTCCGACACCACGATCGTCGTGCGCATGACCGGGCAACGCCGCGACATTGCGCTCACCCGTGGGCAGGCGATGTTCATGGTGGCCAAGGATCCACTGCGCCCGTTCGTGGTCGATGCCGACGGCTACCGCGCGGTGGCGGTGGGCACCCGTTACGCGGTGCGCCGTGGCGCGGGTGACTTGCAGGTGGTGGTCACGCAGGGCACGGTGCGGCTGGAGTCGGGCAGCGCCGATGGTGCGCACCCGTCGGCGCTGCTGCCGGCAGGCTCGGTCGCGCAGGTGACCGGCAACGGCGTGCTGGTGCGCCACCCGGGGCTGGACGATGCACGGGACCTGCTGGAATGGCGGCATGGCCTGCTGTCTTTTCACGACACCCCGCTGCGCGAGGCGGTGGCCGCATTCAATCGCTACAACACGCGACCATTGCGTATCGCCGATGCGGCGACCGGGGCGCTGCCGATCAGCGGCCACTTCCGTTGGGACAACGAGGAGGGCTTCGTGCGCCTGGTGCAGACGGGCTTCGGGCTGCGCGTCGAACAGACCGCCGAAGGCATCACCTTGCACACGCGGTGAGGCGAGTGGCGCGTAGGGATTGTTGAAGCTGGTTCGTCAAGAGGTTCGATACGCACCATTCACGGTGCATTCGGAAACCTTGCGACATGAAGCCAAATCGCCCGCTGCGCATCGTCCTGTTGTCCCTGGCCTGCTCGCTGGCGTTGGCGGCGCAGGCGCAAAGTTCGTCGGCGCTGACCATCCCGGCTGGCGATCTGGCCACCGCGCTGGACGCCTACGCGCGGCAATCGGGGACGCAGGTGATCTACCGCTCCGATCAGCTCAAGGGCGCGCGTAGTCCCGGCCTGACCGGGCAGGTCGCATCGTCGCAAGCACTCGATGCGCTGCTCAAAGGCAGCGGCTTCACGGCGCAACGCGATGCCTCCGGTGCAGTCTTGATCGTGCCAGCCAGGCCCGCGCCACCTTCCAAACCGGCCAAGCCCGCGCCAGAGCCCAAGCCGGCGCAGGCCGACGAGCCCGCGCCGAAAACCATGCAGGCGGTGCAGGTCACCGGCTCGCGCATCCCGCGCACACAAGTCGAAGGGCCGGCGCCGATCGTCGTGGTCACCGCCCGCGACATCCAGGCGGCCGGTTTCACCAGCGTGCCGCAGGTGCTGCGCTCGCTCACCCAGAACGGCGGCGAGACCCAAGGCCAGCAGTCCTCGATGGGCGCGGCCACCACGCCCGGCGCCGAGCAGGTGGACTTGCGCGGGCTCGGGCCCAACCACACGCTGGTGCTGATCAATGGCCGGCGGGTGGCGGACTTCCCGCTACCCTTTCAAGGGCGCAGCAACTTCACCGACATCGGCAACATCCCGCTGGGCATGATCGACCGCGTGGAGATCCTCACCGGCAGCGCATCGGCGGTGTACGGCTCGGACGCGATGTCGGGCGTGGTCAACTTCATCCTGAAAAAATCCGCAGACGGCCTGACCATCGATTATCGCCACGGCGGCAACACGCTCGGCGGTGGCGCGGCGGACAAGCTGACCTTGACCGGCGGCTGGGACACCGGCGCATTCAGCGGCGTGGCCGGGGTGGAAATCCTCGACCAGCGGCCGCTGTGGGCCACCCGCCGCAAGATCCAGGCGTCCACGCTCAACGCGCCCGACGCCGCCGATCAGGCGCCGCGTTCGGTGGCGGCGATCTACGACGACGATGACGACGTGAACATCGGTCCGGCCGACAACTGCGCGGCGATGCGCGGGCTCAACGAGGGCACCACGGCGCTGGCGCAAGATCCTGATTACGGCCCGTACTGCGGCAGCACCCGCGCCATCGCCTACGGCACCATCCAGTCGCAGCGTCGCGGGGTGAACTTCTACGCCTCCGGCCAGTACCGCTTTTCCGACAACCTCAACTGGTTCGCCGACCTGCAACTGGGGCGGCAGAAAGTGTCGCTGATGAACGACACCACCGACTGGGAGTTCCAGGACGCCAACTCCTACCGCAACTACGCGCACGTGTTCCACAACCTGTCCGACGGCCTGATCGAGGAATGGTCGCGGCAGTTCACGCCCGAGGAAATGGGCGGGCTGAACAACGACATGAACTCCACCGTGCAAAAGACCTTCTCGCTGGCCACCGGCTTCAACGGCACCTTTGCCGAAGACTGGGACTGGGAAGCGGCGTGGAATCATTCGCAGTACAACGCCGACGTGAGCTTCGCGCGCATCCGTGCCGATGCCGCCAATCGGTTGTTCCTCGGCGCGCCGCTGGGTTACGACGCCGACGGTTACGCGATCTACGACGCCGACCCGAACCGCCTGTTCACGCCGCTCACGCAGGCGCAGTACGCTTCGATCTTCGCCCGCTCGGTGTTCCACCCCAAGGCCAGCACCGACACCGGCTCGTTCACCCTCAACAATGCCGCGCTGTTCAAGCTGCCGGCGGGCAACGTCGGCTATGCCGCCGAAATCGAGTACGGCACCCAGTCCTACGCCATCAATCCCGACCCGCTGGCGCTGACCACGTACTACTACGGCGCACGCTACGGCGATGGTCACGGCAGCCGCAATCATTGGGGTCTGGCCAATGAGTTCCGGGTGCCGATCACGTCTTCGCTCAAGGCCAGCCTTGCCGGTCGCTACGACCAGTACAGCTACGCCAGCAAGAGCCCGGGCAAGTTCACCTGGAATCTCGGGCTGGAATGGCGGCCAGTCGACAGCCTGTTGTTGCGCGGATCCTACGGCACCGGTTTTCGCGCGCCCGACTTGCACTACCTGTTCGCCGGGCAGGATTTCTTCCGCACCCGCGAAACCGATTACTACCGTTGCCGCGACGAAAACCCGGGCGACCCGATCAGCGATTGCCGCTCCAGCCTGCGCCGCGCGCGCGTGACCAACATCCGCACCGGCAACATCAATCTCGATTACGAGACCAGCAACTCGTTCACCGCCGGCTTGGTGTGGTCGCCCACCGCCGATTTCGATCTGTCGCTGGATTACTACCGCATCCGCATCGCCAATCAGGTGCAGGATCTGGACATCGATCAGGTGCTGCGTCACGAGGCCGATTGCCGTCTGGGCGTGACCATGTCCGGCGCGTCGGTGGACATCAACTCGCCGACCTGCGTGGACGCGCTGGCGCGGGTGATGCGCGACCCGGCCAACTCCGACGCACTCAAGGGCGTGCGCTTCAACCCGATCAACGTCGCCAACGAGCAGACCTCGGGCATCGATCTGGCCGCGCATTACAAGCTGCGCACCCAGCAGGCCGGCGATTTCACCTTCAGCGGCAACTACAGCTGGGTACGCCGGCACACCAGCCAGCAGTACCCGGGAGATCCGATCGTCAACCAGCTCGCATTCGATTCGGGTTTCGACATCCCGCGCAGCAAGGCCAACCTCGGGGTCTCGTGGAGCCGCGGGCCGTGGGGCGCCAGCGTGTTCGGCACCCGTCTCGGGCGCCTGCCCAATTACGCCAGCACCGGCTGGATCCCGGCCACCTGGCGCTTCAACGCCGGCGCGCGTTACGACATCAACGACCACCTGCGGGTGGCGCTGTCGGTGGACAACCTGTTCAACAAGATGCCGCCGCGCGACCCGACCTACGGCGATTACCCGTACTACGACATCTCGTGGTTCGACAGCGTGGGCCGCAGCTATTCCCTGGAGCTGACCTGGAAGCTCGGCGGCAAGGCGTTGTAGGCGGAAGCGCCCTCTCCCTCGCACCTCCCCCGTCGAAGGGGAGGGCGCCGCCGCTTCGGGGACTGCCGTCGTGGATTAGCAGGCTGTTGAAAAACAGCCTGCTGATGCGATCCATGGACGGATCGCACGCCAATCAAACACGCAAGTGTTTGATTTGGCGGAGCCGAGTACGGGCATGTACCGGACTGGGCGCGTTGAAA
>JAFEEL010000009.1 GCA_018241125.1 Pseudomonadota bacterium
ACATCGCCTTGCACAACGGCAATCCCAAACCTTTCGTCTGGACCGCCAAGGCCAACGACATCCTGCAGAAAGTCATCCGTGCCAATCGACGCCTTGGTTCAAAGAATAACGAAGCACTACACTAGGCTACCTGCAAACGATCACATACAAGGACGGCTACCAGCTCACCTTTACGTACCAGAACGACACCGACGGCACCGGCTTGCTCGACGGCGGCGATGGTTCGCCGTTGTCGATCACCGACAATCACGGCCGCGCCATCACCTTCGGTTACGATGCCAATGGCCTGCTGTCCGTGTTGTCCACCCCGGATGGGCAAACGATCACCTATGCACATGGCGCCAATGGGCAGCTCACGTCCGTCACATACCCCAGCGGCACGCGAACCTACCAGTACGCCAGCACGAGTTTTCCGTCCGGCCTGACCGGGTTGATCGACGAGAATGGCAAGTCCATTTCGACGTGGGCCTACGATGCCTACGGACGCGCCACGAGCAACGCCGGTGCCGGCGGCGTCGATGCGTTTTCGTTCGCATACAACAACGGCAATACGGTCGTCACCGACCCGTTCGGCGTGCAACGCACCTATGCCTATGCGTCGCCCCTTGGATTCCCGCAGATTTCTACAATCGCCGGGCCGCTGTGCGCCGATTGCACCTTGGGCCAGTCCAACGCCTACGATTCCAACGGCTACCTTTCCAGCAGCACCGACTGGAACGGCCACGTCACCAGCTACGCCTTCGACGCCGGCGGCGAGTTGCACCAGCGCGTGGACGGGCAGGGCACGGCGCAGCAGCGCAGCACCACCATCGACTGGGACGATACCCTGCACAACCCGCTGGACATGAGCGTGCAGGACGGCTCCGGCAACACCGTGGCGCAGTCCGCCTGGACGTACAACGCCCGCGGCGAACCGCTGACGTTCACCCGCACCGACCCGGTCACCCACGCGGCGCGCACCTGGACGTATCGCTACTGCGAGGCGGCCGACATCACCGCCGGCACCTGCCCGCTGCTCGGCCTGCGCCTGTCGGCGGACGGCCCGCGCACGGACGTGGCCGACGTGACCACCTACGCCTACTACGCCAGCGACGACGCCAGTTGCGCCAACGCACCCACGACCTGCCCGCACCGCATGGGCGATCTGTGGAAGGTGACCAATGCGCTGGGGCAGACCACAACGTTGCTGCGCTACGACGGTGCGGGGCGGCCGCTGGCGATGCTGGACGCCAACAACGTCGAAACCGACCTTTCCTACAACGCGCGCGGCTGGCTGACGCAGGTGGCGGTGCGCGCGGTCAACGGCAAGGTCGGCACGGGCGATGAAACCACCACCTACGGGTACGACAACACCGGACAGGTCACGAAGATTACCCGCCCCGACGGCTCATCCCTGACTTTCACCTATGACGCCGCGCACCGGCTGACCGACATCGCCGATACACTCGGCGACACGATCCACTACACGTTGGACAACGCCGGCAACCGCCTGCGCGAGGACAGCAAGGATCCGTCCGGCGCGCTGCGGCATTCGGTGGTGCGCCAGTTCAACGCGCTGGGCCAATTGGCGGCCACCCTCAACGCCGACGGCAAGACGGTCAACGGCCAGTACCATTACGATGCGAACGGCAACCCCGACGTGTTTACCGACGGCCGTGGCACGGTCACTGACTACCGCTTCGACGCGCTCGACCGGCTGTATCACGTCGAGGCCGATCCTGGCGCGGCGCCGCACGTGGAGGCGAACATCGACACCACACGCGATGCGCTCGACCGCATCACGAAAATCATCGACCCGCAGGGTCTGGCGACCACGTACCAGTTCGACGGACTGGGCAACCTGAAACAACTGGCCAGCCCGGACACCGGCACGGCTATCGCGACCTTCGACGCCGCCGGCGATGCGATTACCCGCACCGACGCGCGCGGGATCACGGCCCGCTACACGTACGATGCGCTGGGCCGGATCAAGACGATCAGCTACCCGACGGCGGCCTTGAAAACCACCTACACCTGGGACACCACGCAAGCGGTGTGCAGCGCCAGTTCTCAGGGTTACAGCGTGGGCCACCTGACGGCGATCACGGACGGTTCGGGCAGCACGCAGTGGTGCTTCGACCGCTTCGGCAACGGGGTGAAGAAGGTGGCCGTGGTCAGCGGCAAAACCTTCACCACCAGCTATGGCTACAACCTCGGCAACCGCCTGATCCAGCAGACCACGCCCGGCGGCACGGTCATCGCCTACACACGCGATGCGGTCGGACGGGTGGTCAAGGTGACGAGTACGCTCAAGGGCGGCACGGCAAAGGCGCTGGTGATCGCGGTGACCTATGCGCCGTTCGGCCCGGTGACGGCCATCGCCTATGGCAACGGCCGCACGCTGACGCGAACGTACGACGCGGACTACATCCCCAGCGCGATCAAGGATGCCGCCACTGGCGGGCTGAACCTCACCTTTGGTCGCGATGCGATCGGCAACTTGACACAGATCGCCAGCGGATCGGTGGGCAACGTGCTGCGCTACGATCCGCTGAACCGGCTGACCACCGTGACCGACCTCACCAACAAGCCGCAGTGGGCGTTCACGTATGACGCGACGGGCAACCGGCTGAGTGCGCAGACCGGCACGGCCACGCCGGTGCCGTACACCTACACCACCACCAGCCACCGGTTGTACGCGGTGGGCACCACGCTGCGCGGTTACGATGCGATGGGCAACACGACAAGCATCGGCAGCGCGCAGGGCTTCCATTACGACGACAGCGGGCGGATGGATCAGGCGCTCGACGGTGCCGGCCACGCGACCATGCAGTACGCCACCAACGCGCTGGGGCAGCGGGTGAAGAAGTACCTGACTGGCAACGCGGCCGCCACCCAGTACGCGATCCGCGACGAGGCGGGCCACCTGATCGGCGAGTACGATGGCAGCTCCAACCGAGTCCGCGAGGTGGTGTGGATGGACGGGATGCCGGTGGGGGTGCTGTCGGGAACCACGGGAACTCTGAGCTACCTTGAACCCGACCAACTCGGCACGCCGCGCATCGCGATCGACGGAACGACGAACACGCAGACCTGGAACTGGAACCCGCTCAACGACCCGTTCGCGCAAAGCCAGCCGAGCGGGACGCTGGGGTTGGATTTGCGGTTGCCGGGACAGACCTTTGACCCGGAAAGCGGACTCAGCTACAACTACTTCAGGGATTACGAGGCGGCGACGGGGAGGTATCAGGAAAGCGACCCGATCGGGCTCAATGGCGGGATCAGCACCTATGCCTATGTCCACGGAAACCCGTTGAGTTTTGCGGATCCGCTTGGACTTTGCCCGACTTGCCAGGCTGGTGTGCCAGACCATTTCTCAATTGTTGGCTCGTGGACTCCCAATGCCTTCCTGCGGTGGTGGAACAACGTTCCCGACCCTGGAGTCAAGGTATGGACTTATGAATTGCAAGACGCGTGTGGAAAGAGGGTGTACGGTCAGTACCGGCTGACTGAGCATTTCTTTCCAGCACAGCCAAATGCAAACACGAACGAATATCCGAATTGGGGTCCATGGACCTATGACGGCCATTTCCTAGACACAACGAACTTGGGTGGCTACCCCAATGGGACATATCTGATGGATCAAACATTTGCGCTCCAGGATGGTCAAGGCAACATCTATCCCCTAAACACCGTCTTTGAGCACGAATTCAATGTCAGCGGCGGGGTGACGACATCCAACACCACCATCCCACTCAATGCTGGAAATTCGACCTCAGGTGGCAGCCTTCCTCTTGGTCACATACCTGGCCACTAGTTGCGCGTCGCACAGGCAAGCGTGAGGCAGCTGCCCTTGAGCACAAGCATTTGAGATGGATATGAAGCCTACTTTGCGATGGTTGCTGCTGTTGCCGATTGTCTTGTTTGGCTTCCTTGCGTCGTGGCTGGTCTACCCGGTCGGGTCGCAGATTGCCATGTCGAATTGCCCGGAATCGCTGCGTCATCCAGCGGTGTTGGGAGCCGTCTCTCGGCTCGATGTGCTCACACTGAACTCGCAATTTTGCCGGGCGACATGGTACCCACCTGCTATCCATGCCTTGTTCATCAGCGCCATTGTCTTGTCGATTGCAGTAGCGGGCATCCTGGGGTTCTACGTGGCACCTTCACGTAAGCGGTTCA
This sequence comes from Pseudomonadota bacterium, assembly GCA_018241125.1. Lineage (GTDB taxonomy): Bacteria > Pseudomonadota > Gammaproteobacteria > Xanthomonadales > Xanthomonadaceae > SZAS-103. The sequence continues at coordinate 4,159 of JAFEEL010000009.1, forward strand.
CTGCATTGCTATCGGTAACCCTGGCTGTAGGAATCCATGCGGCCATAAATCTCTACGTCTGGAAGAGTGTTTCCTGACGACCTAAAGTGCCAGAGATACTTCCACAACCCCGCTCATGCAGCGGGGTTTTCTTTAGCGGCCGCTCTGGGCGAGCGATGGAGTCGAGCACTTCGGCGACGACGTTCAGATCGAACGCGATGGCGAGCCTCACTGCGCCTCGGGATCGGCGAGGATGTGCGCTACGAAAAACAAGGACACCCATGATTCGTGCACGGTGATCGGCATGATTGCCAAGGTGCGATTGGCGGGCCGCGAAGTCACCTTCTTGGACGCTCTGAATTTCCATCGCCCACGCGCCATTCTCCCTTGCGGGCGATGGGTTTCCGCCTTCGTCCTCAGTCGGCCCTTGCGAGCGCCGCTGCCAGCCCGATTCCCTTGAGCCAGCGTTGCTGCAGTTGCTTGGCGCGTTCGACCAAGTCTTCGACTTCGCCGACCACGCGCCAGTAGCCTGAGCCGATCGCCTTGACGCGGGTCGTCCAGCGCTCTGGTCGTTGCTCGAAGCGCGCCAGTACGCTCGGCGCATGGGCGGCCAGCACGCCGCGTTTGTCGGGCCGAACCTGCTTGCCGGTCCATTCCACCAGCGTCAAGTAGTCGCCCAGCGTCACCGGCAGCATCGCCACCAGCGGCTTGCCGAGGATCGGCGTCAAGGGCTTGTGGATGGCATCGTCCTGCGCGCGATCCCGCCGCGCCTTGATGCTTGTGTGGTCGGAATCTTCCAGCCGCTGCGCGATGCCGGCGCGAACCGGGTTGAGATCGACATAGGTCATCGCCGCCAGCAGCGCGCGTTCGTCGCACAGTACCTGCGCCTTGAAGCGGCCCTCCCAGAACCGGCCCTTGCAGTCGTCCTCGGCATTGGCGCGACGGGCGATCGGCTCGGCCAGGCACTTCATGAACCACGACAGGTTCGCCAGCCGTGCGCGCAGCACCGTCAACCGCTCCGGCTGTGCCAGCAGGCGCTCACGCTTGCCGTCGCGGGCCGCTTCGGAGTCCTCGCGCGGCGGAAACAGCCGCATCCAGCGCGCGGCCACGTCGGCATCCGACCAACCGGCCTGCCAGCCCGGATCGAACTGGAACACGACATGCAGGTGGTTGCTCATCACCGCGTAGGCGTGGATGGCGACGGCAAAGCACTCGGCCAGCAGCGCCAGGCGTTGCTCCACCCAATCCTTGCGATGCTCGAACGATCGCCCGCTCAGGCGATCGAGTCCGCACAAGAAGGCCCGTCGGACGCAACGCTGCACGCAATGAAACGTACCGGGACTGCCGGGGACGATCAGCGCGGAGCGGGCCTGGGTCATGGGGTCAGCATGGCAGGACGGCCGCGCGCCAGACATCGGCGAAAGTCGGAATGGGATGTAGGGAGATTCCTACACCGTGCGTGTCCTCGTTTATATCCCATCGCTGCCAGGCTGGGCTAACGTCGCGCTTAACCGTTTCTTGATGGCTATTTGGCTAGCCTGCGCCGTCCCCGGATGGATCCACCCGCTTGCCTAGCATCGACGCATTTCTTGCCCTGGCCGAGTTCCCGACCCAAGCCCCGTCTGTGCCGCGTGCATCTTTGCGTCGTGTGCGTGCGTATGGGCAAACTGCACACGGTGCCAACGCGCCCGATCCGGATCGGGTGATCGCCAGCGTGGTTGGCATCGTGCTGGTGGCCGTGGTGTTTTACGCGCTGCACGTGGCGATGCAGGCAGGGAGCATCGAAGCGTTCGTGCCTGATACGCCACTCCCGATCTCGATCCTGCGCCTTCCCCAGCCGATCGCGCCGCATCCGCTACCGCTCACGCCGAAGGATGTTTCCCCGCCGCCCCCACGCGCGCCGCCAGTCGCCGTATCCGAACGCCGCGCCCTGCCGGGCGATCGCGCGATCCGGGCGATCGTCGTGCCGGCGCCGGCCGCAGCGCCGGGCAAGTCGGAAGTCCCGCTGGCGCTGTTCGCTCCCGATGGCAGCGTGCAACTACCGCCGCCGCCGGTGGCCGCACCCCAACGCGATCTGCTCGCGCATCGCTCGATCCAACGCCTGCTGCCGCACGGATATATCGCCAATCGCGGCGGCATGGCGATGGACACCCGCTCCGGTGCGATGAAGGCGACGCAGTTCGTCGGCAACCTGTTCGGCGGCAGCGGCTACGACCCGTGCCCGGATCTGCGCCAGCAGATGGTGGATATGAACGACCGCGCACAGGCCGATGCTGCCGCAGAGCGCTACGAGAACTCCTGCGAGGGGCGGTGACCGGCGTGATGCAAAAAGCCCCGCACGGGACGGGGCTTGCGCGTATTCGGCAAAAAAGCTGCGGTTATTTGCGCTTCATGTGGCTCAAGTCGTGCAACTTGCTCGGCAGGTGCGAGACGTAGGCGGTGATGTCGTCGATATCGGCATCGGACAGCGACGAAGCCATGCCTTGCATGATCGGATTGCTGCGGTCGCCGGACTTGTACTCGTGCAGGGCGCGGGCGAGGTAATCCTGGTACTGGCCGGCCAGACGCGGGTACTGGCCGTCGGCGGTGGCGTTGAAGTCGTTGCCGTGGCAGGCCATGCAGGGCTTGGCCTTGTTCGCGCCGGCGGCGGCATCGCCGTTGGCGAAAACCGCACCAGAGGCGGTCAGCAACAGGCAGGCGGTGAGGATGCGCAAGGTCATGGATGGGCTCGGGTTCATCGTCGCGGTGGTCATCGTCGGGCTTACTTCTCGCTAGCGGTGCCGACGCTGGACAGGTAGGCGGCGATGTCGGTGATGTCCTTGTCGGAGAAGCTCGACGCTTGCGTGCGCATGGTCGGATGCGCGCGCTCGCCTTTCTTGTATTCGGTCAGCGCGTTGACGAGGTATTGCTCGTTCTGGCCGCCGAGCTTGGGCACATGGTAGTTCGGATAGGCGTTCTTGTAGCCCTCCACGCCGTGGCAGCCGGTGCACGTCCACACCAGCGCCTTGCCGGCGACCGGATCGCCTCTGGCAAAAGCGGGCGCGGCGGCAACCAGCGTCAGCGCGCTGGCGAGCATCAAGGTGGTTTTGCGGGCGGCTGGCTTCATCGTGGGGCAGGGCGGTGGCGGGCGAAGGACGAAGTATAGCCGGAGTGCGCGCGATTGCGGCCAGCCGCTTGCGGTCGCGTCCGGTGGCGGCCTGCCGCCGCGTTTTTCGATCCGCTGGCATGGCCTGCCTGCGAGCGCATATGCCAAGGGTCACGGTGACTTCACGCACGCGCCGGCGGTCGCCGTGGCGGTCACGATGAGCCACGCTTGGGATGCTGTGGGTACGCCAAGTGTTATACTTAGATACAACACCATTACCAGCTTGCTACAGGCCACTTTCACGCCCATGACCGCGAACGCATCAGAGAATGGAAACTCACCCCGCACGCCCACCGGCTCGCGCCGCGCGCACGTGCTGGCGTCCGCGCTGGTACCCCTGTTGCTGGTGCCGATGACGCTGGCCTTGCCGGCGTGCAAACGCAGCACCGCCGCCGATGCGCAGGCGTCCTCCAGCACCGCCGACGGCAAGGGTGGCAAGAACGGCAAGGCCGCCGAGACGGTGCCGGTCGAAACCACGGCGGTCACGCGCCGGGCGATTTCGGCCAGTTACAACGGCACGGCGGCCCTGGATGCGCCCGATGAGGCGCAGGTGATCGCCAAGACCTCGGGCATCGTGCTGCAACTGCTCACCGAGGAAGGCCAGCACGTCAAGGCCGGGCAGGTGCTGGTCAAGCTCGATTCGCAGCGCCAGCGCCTCGGCGTGCAGCAAGCGCAAGCGCAGGTGGACAAGCTGCAAGCCAACTACGATCGCTCGCAGAAGCTGGCCGCTGCCAAGCTGGTCAGCGCCTCGGACAACGACCAGATCAAGTACGACCTCGCCAACGCCAGGGCGGCATTGGACATGGCCAAGCTGGAGCTGTCGTACACCGACGTGGTGGCGCCGATTTCCGGCGTGGTCGCGCAGCGCTCGATCAAGCTCGGCAACTTCGTGCAGATCAACTCGCCGATCATCCGCATCGTCGACGACTCGGTGCTGCAGGCCACCCTCAACGTGCCCGAGCGCGAGCTGTCCAAGCTGCGCGCGGGGTTGCCGGCGACGATGGAACTGGACGCGCTGCCGGGCAAGTCGTTCAAGGGCGTGGTGGATCACGTCGCGCCGATGGTCGATGCCGGCAGCGGCACCTTCCGCGTGGTCTGCCGTTTCGCCGGCGAAGGCTTGCTGCAACCGGGCATGTTCAGCCGCATCCGCATCGACTACGACCGCCACGCCGACGCACTGGTGGTGCCGCGCATCGCCCTGCTCGACGACAGCGCCGACCCGGCGGTGTTCGTGGTGCGTGCCGGCAAGGCGGTGCGCGTGCCGGTCGGGGTGGGCTACACCGACGGGGAGTGGGCGGAGATCCGCAGTGGGCTGGCGGCTGGCGATGCAGTGGTGACCGCCGGCAAGGCGGCGCTGCGCGACGGCAGCGCGGTCACCGTGATCCCCGCGCAAAACGGCGCAGCGCTGGCGGCCTCGGCCGCCGCCACGCCGACCTCGAACTGAGCGGGGAAGGCGCGTGCAGCCATCGGGCTTCAACCTGGTCGAGTTCGCCACCCGGCGTCGCGTCACCATCGCGATGCTCACCATCACCTTCGTGCTGTTCGGCCTGATCGCGCTGGGCGATCTCAAGGTCAACCTGCTGCCGGACATGAGCTATCCCACGCTCACCGTGCGCACCGACTACGAAGGCGCCGCGCCGGCCGAGGTGGAGACGCTGATCTCCAAACCGGTCGAGGAAGCGGTCGGCGTGGTCAAGGGCCTGCGCCGGCTGAAGTCGGTCTCGCGCATGGGCGAGTCCGACGTGGTGCTCGAGTTCGCCTGGGGCACCGACATGGACAAGGCCGGGCTGGACGTGCGCGACAAGCTCGACGTGGTGCAGTTGCCCACCGACGCCAAGCCGCCGGTGTTGCTGCGCTTCAATCCGTCCACCGAGCCGATCATGCGGCTGGTGCTCACGCCCAAGGCGCCGGCCGCCAACGCCACCGATGCGCTGGCCCAGCTCAACGCATTGCGTCGCTACGCCGACGATGATTTCAAGAAGCGGCTGGAGTCGGTGACTGGCGTGGCCGCAGTGAAAGTGGGCGGCGGTCTGGAAGATGAAATCCAGGTCGATATCGACCAGCAGAAGCTGGCGCAGCTGCATTTGCCGATCGACACGGTCATCAACCGCCTCAAGCAGGAGAACATCAATGTTTCCGGCGGGCAGGTGCAAGAAGGCGCGCAGCGCTTTCTGGTGCGCACCGTCAACCAGTTCGGGTCGGTGGACGACATCCGCAACATGCTGGTGACCACGCAGGGCGCCGGCAACTCGGCGCAGTCCGACGCCATCGCGCAGATGGCGCGGGTGGCGGCGGCGACCGGCGATGCCAGTGCGATGGCGGCCGCGGCCGATGTGCAGAGCACCGGTTCGTCGGGCGCGTCGACGGCCGGCGGCGGCATGCCGATCCGCCTGAAGGACGTGGCGACCGTGCGTCAGGGCTACAAGGAGCGCGAGGGCATCATCCGCGTGGATGGCCGGGAAGCGGTCGAGATCGCCATCTACAAGGAAGGCGATGCCAACACCGTGGCCACCGCCGATGCGGTGAGCAAGCGGCTGGCCGAGATCGGCCCGCAGATCCCCAAGGACGTGAGTATCGCCACCTTCGACGACCAGTCGCAGTTCATTCGTCACGCCATCGCCGACGTAAAGCTCGACGCCATCATCGGCGGTGCGCTGGCGGTGCTGATCATCTTCCTGTTCCTGCGCGACGGCTGGAGCACCTTCGTGATCGGCCTGTCGCTGCCGGTGTCGATCGTGGCCACGTTCTTCTTCATGGACCAGTTCCATCTGAGCCTGAACGTGATGTCGCTCGGCGGTCTGGCGCTGGCCACGGGTCTGGTGGTGGACGATTCGATCGTGGTGCTCGAATCCATCGCCAAGGCGCGCGAACGCGGCCTTGGCATCCTCGATGCCGCCATCGCCGGCACCCGCGAAGTGAGCATGGCAGTGGTCGCCTCCACGTTGACCACCATCGCGGTGTTCCTGCCGCTGGTGTTCGTCGAGGGCGTGGCCGGGCAGTTGTTCCGCGATCAGGCGTTGACGGTGGCGATCGCCATCGCCATGTCGTTGCTGGTGGCCATGACCCTGATCCCGATGCTCAGCTCGCTCAAGGGGCGGCCGCCGATGGCGTTTCCCGAGGAAAAGCCGCATCCGCGCTGGCAACCCGAAGGCGGGCTGGGCAAGCTCGTGGCGATCGCGCCGCATGGGGTGGGCGCGGGCGTGCGCGGTTCGTTCTTCGGCATCGCCTGGCTGATCGTGCGCATCTGGCGCGGAATTTCTGCCGTGGTCGGCCCGATCATGCGCACCGCCAGCGATCTGGCGATGGCGCCCTACGGTCGCGCCGAGCGCGCTTATCTGCGCATCCTGCCCGCCGCCCTGCAGCGGCCGTGGCGGGTGATCGGGGTGGCCACCCTGGCGTTCGCCGCGACGATGGCGCTGGTGTCGATGCTCGGCGCCGACTTGCTGCCGCAGCTGGCGCAAGACCGCTTCGACATGACCGTCAAGCTGCCGCCCGGTACGCCGCTGCGCAGCACCGACGAGTTGATGGCGCAAGTGCAGCGCGAACGTGCCGGCGATCCGGGCATCGCGCAGTTGTATGGCGTCAGCGGTACCGGCACGCGGCTGGACGCCAACCCGACCGAGTCCGGCGAGAACATCGGCAAGCTCACCGTGGTGATGAAAAACGGCGGCAACGGCAAGGTCGAGGCGGCCGAGACCGAGCGCTTGCGCAAGACCATGGCCGGCTACCCGAACGCGCAGGTGGATTTCAGTCGGCCCGAATTGTTCGGCTTCGCCGCGCCGCTGGAAATCGAAATCAGCGGCCCGGACTACGCCACCATCGAGCAGGCCGGCAAGCGCATGGCGCAGATGCTGCGCGCCAACAAGCACTATGCCGACGTGAAATCGACGGTCGAGCAGGGCTTTCCCGAAATCCGCATCCACTTCGATGCCGATCGCGCCGGTGCCCTCGGGCTGACCACGCGGCAGATCGCCGACGTGGTGGTGAACAAGGTCAAGGGCAACGTCGCCACCACCTACAACTTCCGCGACCAGAAAATCGACGTGCTGGTGCGCGCGCAGGAAGCCGATCGCTCGTCGGTGGCGGCGATCGGCAAGCTGATCGTCAACCCGGGCAGCGCCAACCCGGTGCCGCTGAACGCCGTGGCCGATATCGTGCAGACGGTCGGGCCCAGCGAAATCCACCGCGCCGATCAGGTGCGGGTGGCGGTGGTGTCGGCCAACCTGCGCGGGATCGACCTGGGCACGGCGGTGGCCGAGGTCAACAAGATGGTCGCCGACAGCCCGCTCGGCGCGGGCGTTGGAATGCACGTGGGCGGGCAGGGCGACGAGCTGAAGGATTCGATCAACTCGCTGTTGTTCGCGTTCGGGCTGGCGATCTTCATGGTCTATCTGGTGATGGCCTCGCAGTTCGAGTCGTTGCTGCACCCGTTCGTGATCTTGTTCACCATCCCGCTGTCGCTGGTCGGCGCGGTGCTGGCCTTGTTCCTCACCCGTTCGCCGGTGTCGGTGGTGGTGTTCATCGGCCTGATCTTGCTGGTCGGGCTGGTGGTGAAGAACGCGATCATCCTGATCGACAAGGTCAACCAGCTGCGTGAGGCCGGCGTGGCCAAGCGCGCCGCGCTGATCGAGGGGGCGCGCTCGCGCCTGCGCCCGATCATGATGACCACACTGTGCACGCTGTTCGGCTTCCTGCCGCTGGCGATCGCGGTCGGCGACGGTGCCGAGGTGCGCTCGCCGATGGCGATCACCGTGATTGGCGGCCTGCTGGTTTCCACCCTGCTCACGCTGGTGGTGATCCCGGTGGCGTACGACTTGCTCGATCGCCGCGCCGACGCGTATTACCTCGAGCGCGGCGCGCGCCAGCGTGCCCACATGGCGGCAGGCGACGACGACGCTGAAGCTACGGAGCCGGCACGCCCATGAGCGTGGCCGAGTTCAGCCTCAAGCGCCCGGTCACGACCACGATGTTCTTCGTGTCGCTGTTCGTGATCGGCCTGATCGCGGCCTTGCGCCTGCCGCTGGAGGCCATGCCGGACGTCTCGGCGCCGTTCCTGGCTGTGAACATCCCCTACAACGGCTCCACGCCAGCCGAGGTCGAGCGCACCATCCTGCGCCCGGCGGAAGAGGCGCTGGCGACGATGAGCGGGGTCAAGCACATGTACTCGAGCGCCGATGCCAACGGCGCCAACGTGTTCATGGAGTTTTCCGACTGGTCGCGCGACATCGCCATCGCCGCCTCGCAGGCGCGCCAGCGCATCGACGGCATCCGCGACCAGTTGCCCTCCGACGTGCAACGCTATTTCGTGCAGAAGTTTTCCTCGTCCGATCAGGCCGTGCTGCAGGTGCGCCTGGCCGGGGCGAAGGACTTGTCCACCGATTACGACTTGATCGACCGTGAGTTCGTCAAGCCCATCGAACGCCTGCCCGGCGTGGCCAAGGTGGAAGTTTCCGGCGCCTCCCCCAACGAGGTGGAGATCGCGGTCGATTCCGATCGCCTGACCGCGCATGGGGTCAATCTCAACGATCTGGCCACCAAGCTGCGCGCCGTGAACTTCTCGGTTTCCGCCGGCGAGATCGGCGATGGCGGGCAGCGCCTGCGCGTGCAGCCGGTCGGCGAGATCCGCAGCCTGGATCAGTTTCGCAACCTGCCGATCGGCAGCAATGGCCTGCGTCTGGGCGACATCGCGCAGGTGAGCTTTCACCCGCAGCGCACCCAGATCGGGCGGCGGCTGAACGGCACGCCGGCGGTCGGCATCGACATTTACAAGGAGCGCAATGCCAACCTGGTCGACGTCACCCGTCGGGTGATGGCCGAGGTCACCGCGATCGGCGCCAAGCCGGAACTGGGCGGCGTGCGCATCAAGGTGATCGACGATCAGGGCAAGGACGTGGTGTCGTCCCTGAGCGAACTGGCCGAGGCCGGCGCGATCGGCTTGCTGCTGTCACTGGCGGTGCTGTACTTCTTCCTGCGCGATTGGGCCTCGACGTTGATGGTGTCGCTGGCGATCCCGATCTGCTTCGTCATCACCCTGGGCCTGATGTATTTCGCTGGCATCACCTTGAACATCTTGTCGATGATGGGCCTGCTGCTGGCGGTCGGCATGCTGGTCGATAACGCGGTGGTGGTAGTGGAGAGCATCTACCAGGAGCGCGAGCGCATCCCCGGCGACACCCGCCGCGCCTCCATCGTCGGCACCCGCCACGTCGCCATCGCGCTCTCCGCCGGTACCTTGTGCCACTGCATCGTGTTCTTGCCGATGGTGTTCGGGCAACGCAATTTCCTCACCATCTATCTGGCGCAGATCGCGGTGACGATTTCCGCCTCGCTGCTGGCCTCGTGGCTGGTGGCGGTGAGTCTGATCCCGATGATCGCCGCGCGCCTGCGCACGCCGCCGACGGTAGCCACCGCGACCGGGCTGATCCACCGCCTGCAGGATCGCTATGCGCGCGTGCTGCGCTGGACGCTCGAACACCGCGGCTGGTCGGTTGCCGGCATCCTGGTCATCGTGCTGGCCAGTTTTGTGCCGATGCAGTTCATGAAGACCGACATGTTCAACAACGAGCAGGCCGGTCGCACGCAGCTGTTCTATCACTGGAAGGGTTCGTACACCTTGCCGCAGATGTCCGACGAGGTGCGGCGTGTGGAGAACTACCTTGACGCCCATCGCAAGCCCTTGCACATCGTGCAGATCTACTCGTTCTTCAGCGAGCAGGGCGATGCCGGCACCATGATCAAGTTCGACACCGACACGGTCGCCGGTACCAAGCCGCTGGTGGAGGCGCTGCGCAAGGGCCTGCCGAAATCGGCGCGCGCCGACATCGGCATCGGGTTCGGTGGTGGTGGGCCCGGTGGCGGCAACGACAACCAGCCGGGGATCCAGATGCAGCTGGTGGGCGATTCTTCGCAGGTGCTGATGGATGAAGGCAAGGAAGTCGTGGCGCTGCTGGCGCGGCTACCGCAGTTGCACGACGTGCGCGTGGATGCGGGTGATCAAAACACCGAGTTGAGCGTGCATGTGGATCGCGAGCGCGCCGCTGCCTTCGGGTTCTCGGCGCAGGACGTGGCCGGTTTCATCGGCATCGCCTTGCGCGGCACGCCGCTGCACGATTTCCAGCGCGGCGACACGCAGGTGCCGGTGACGGTGCGCTTTGCTGGCTCGCAGTCGTACGGGGCCAAGGATCTGGCCCGCTTCACCGTGAGCACGCCCGATGGCCGGCAAGTGCCATTGCTCAGCCTGGTGCAAGTGTCGACCAACCCCAGTGCCTCGCAGGTTTCGCGCACCGACCGGCAGACCACGCTGAACATCAAGGCCAACCTCGCCGACAAGGTGACCATGCCCGAGGCGCGCGCGGCGATGGAAAAGGCGCTGGCGGCGATGAGTTTTCCGCCCGGTTATTCCTACAGCTTCGACGGCGCCTTCCAGCAGGACGACGAGGCGATGGGGCAGATGGGGCGCAACGTGCTGATCGCGCTGGCGCTGATCTACATCGTGATGGCGGCGATCTTCGAATCGTTGCTGTTCCCGGCGGCGATCCTCAGCGGCGTGCTGTTCTCCGTGCTGGGTGTGTTCTGGCTGTTCGCGCTCACCGGCACCACCTTCAACATCATGGCCTTCATCGGCATTCTGGTGCTGATGGGCGTGGTGGTGAACAACGGCATCGTGATGGTCGAGCACATCAACAACCACCGGCGACGCGGGCTGTCACGGCTTGATGCGTTGCTCGCCGGCAGCCGCGAGCGCATGCGTCCGATCTTGATGACCATGGGCACGGCGATCCTGGCGATGGTGCCGTTGGCGCTGGGCAGCACACAGATCGGTGGCCAAGGCCCGCCGTACTACCCGATGGCGCGCGCCATCGCCGGCGGGCTGGCGTTCTCCACGGTGGTCACGTTGTTGTTCCTGCCGACGCTTTACGCGATCCTCGACGATCTTCGCAATGGCTGCGCGCGCATCGTTCGACGCGCGCGCGGCGTCGATGCGGGCGCGCCGCAGGTGGCGGTGGCGGCGATGGTGGTGGCCGAGTGAGCGTGCCGGTCGTGCCGGTCAACCCAGCTTGCCGGCGATCCGTGCCAGCGCGTAGATCTCCCCGCCGATGGTGCCAAGGCAGGTGAGGAAGAAGTTGAGGAAGGTGCGCGAGACGCGGTTGCGATACCAACCGCGCAAGCTCGCCACGTCGTCGCGCAGGTTCATGAAGTCCTGATAGGTCGGTTTGCGCGCCCACGCCTCCACCAGTGCGCTCACCGTGCCCGAGGCGATGCCCGGGTGGAAGGGCTTGAATGGCGACCACAGCGCGCCGGCCAGCACGCTCAGCGGGTGGCCCCCTGCGGCGATGCAGCCCAGTCCGCCGCCGACGGCGGTGGCGATGAACCAGATCGCGATCAGGCGCGTGCCCAGTTGTGCGCCACCGTGCAGATAACCCCAGACGAAGCTGCCCAGCACGAGCACGGCGATGACGATGGAAATCCACGGCACGCGGCTGCCGGTGGGCACCGATTCCAGTTCGGAACGCACGCTGACCGGATCCGTGATGTCCTCACGCAGGTGCTGCGCCAGCCCTTTCAAGTGACCGGCGCCGACCACGGCCAGTATCTGCCGTGGTTCGAGACGGGCGCTGGCGACCTTCGGTCCCGGCGCGCCCTCCTCACCACGAACGGGTGAAAGAGTGCTGTCGACCTTCGGTCTCGGCGCGCCCTCCTCACCACGAACCTGCTGGCTGGATGCTTCGTTGTGCGTCGGCGGGTTGGCTTGCCGCAATAGCGCGGCCATGTAACGGTCGCGTTCGGCGATCAGCGCGTTGTAGATCGGCGGGCTTTGTGCGGCGAACTCGCCGAAGCTGCTCTCCAGCATGTCGCCTTCTTTCAGCTTCTCGATCGACTCGGCATCGACGTGCTCGCGCTCGAACAATCCCGCGCCCAAGCCCGCCATCAACTTCATGCGGCCCCAGAATCCGAGCGCGCGCCACGCACGGCGCAAGGTGATGCCGACGTCGCGGTCGATCACCTGCAAGGGCAGGGCGCGCTCGTTGGCGGCCAGCGCAGCGGCCTTGAGTTCCGCGCCCGGCTCCACGTCCAGTTGCTCGGACAACCGGCGTTGGTAGGCCGACAGCGCGAGGTTGGCGGCGACCAAACCGGTCTTGCCTTCGCGCAGGATGCGGAACAGGTCGAGGTTTCGCAGCGCGTCGGGGTCGGTGAGGTTGCGTAGCCGCTGCGCATCGAGCTCGACGGCGATGGCATCGAAGCGGCCATCGCGTGCCAGAGCTTCCACCGCCTCCACGCTGGCACGCGAGACGTGCGCCGTGCCCAGCAAGGTGTAACGCACGCCGTCGCGTTCGACGATCGCATGCGGCTGGTCGGCCAGCGGATCCGTGGTTGCGCTGACGTCGAGCGTGGATGCGTTCAATCGCGATACCTCTTGAGCAGGTCGGCGTAGGCGTCGATGCGGCGGTCGCGCAGGAACGGCCAGATGCGACGCACGTGCTCGCTGCGTTGCAAGTCGATGCGCGCAAACAACAGGTTTTCGGCAGCGGCCGGTGCCTGTGCCAGCACCTCGCCCTGCGGGCCGAGGACGTGGCTGGAACCCCAGAACTCGATGCCTGCATGGCCCTGCGGTGAGGGCTCGTGGCCGATGCGATTGCACGACAGTACCGGCAAGCCGTTGGCGATGGCGTGGCCGCGATGCGACAGCAACCAGGCGTCGCGCTGACGATCTTTTTCATCCTGCGCGTCGGCCGGATCCCAGCCGATCGCAGTCGGATACAGCAGCAGTTCGGCGCCGGCCAGCGCCATCAGGCGTGCCGCTTCGGGGTACCACTGATCCCAGCACACCAGCACGCCCAGCCGCCCGACCGAGGTGTCGATCGGCGTGAAGCCCAGATCGCCGGGGGTGAAGTAGAACTTCTCGTGGAAACCCGGATCGTCGGGGATGTGCATCTTGCGATATTTCCCGGCCACGGTGCCGTCGGCTTCCAGCACCACGGCGGTGTTGTGGTACAGGCCGGCGGCGCGGCGCTCGAACAGCGAGCCGACGATCACCACGCCGTGCCGGCGCGCCAATGCGCCCAGCGCATCGGTGCTCGGGCCGGGGATCGGCTCGGCGCGCTCGAACTCGGCGACCGCTTCGTGCTGGCAGAAGTACGCACCGTTATGCAGCTCCTGCAGCAGCACCAGTTGCGCGCCCGCCGCGGCGGCCTCTTCCACGCGCCGGGCGATGATCGACAGGTTGGCCTCGACGCTGCCGTGGTTGCGCTCTTGCACTAGGGAGACGGTGATGTTGGTTGGCTTCACTGGAACCCTCCGTCAGCTGGCCAGCAGGCCCTTGGGCAGTTGCATGGTCAGGCAGTGCAGGCTGCCGTTTTGCCAGATCAGGGCGCGGCAGCGCACCGGCACGATCTGCCGACCGGGGAATGCCTGTGCCAATACCGTCGCGGCCAGCGCGTCGGCCGGGTCGTCGTAGGCCGGCATCAGCACGGCGCCATTGACGATCAGGAAGTTGGCGTAAGACGCGGCCAGCCGCCGGCCTGCATCGACGATCGGACGCGGCCACGGCAGCGCGAACAGGCGATAGGGCTTGCCGTCGAGCGTGTGCAGCGATGCCAGTTCGCGCGCCATCGCCGTCAACGGCGCGTGGTGCGGATCGTCCGTATCGTCGCACGACTGGAACACGATCGAATCGGGCGAAGCGAAGCGCGCCAGCGTGTCGACGTGCGCATCGGTATCGTCGCCCTGCAACGCGCCGTGATCCAGCCACAGTACGCGGCGCTGATGCAGTTCCTGCGCCAGGCGCGCCGACAGTTCGCTGCGATCCAGATCCGGATGGCGCGCGTGCAGGCACTGCCAGGTGGTGAGCAAGGTACCGTCGCCGTCGGTTTCGATGGCGCCGCCTTCCAGTGCGAAGTCGATGCGCTCGCGGCGGGCGTTTGCGAACACGCCGCGCGCGCACAGCTGCTCGATCAGGCGATCGTCGCGGCTGGCCGCGTACTTGCCGCCCCAGGCGGTGAAGTGGAAATCGAGCAGGTGCAACTGGTCGCGGCCGACCAAGCTGATCGGCCCCGAATCGCGCAGCCAGGTGTCGTCGTAGTCGGCCTGCACGAAATGCAGGTGCTTGCCCGGGACGCCGGTGTGCGCCAGCAGCGTTGCGGCGCGCGCGCGCACGGCTTCATCCGCGACGCAGATCAGCGCGTGCTCGAAACGGGCGATGGCGGCGATCAGTTCGACGTATGCCGTCTCGACCGCGGGCAGGCGCGCGGCCCAGTCGGTTCCCGCATGCGGCCACGCGACCAGCACCGCCGATTGCGGCTCCCATTCCGCGGGAAAACGAACGGCGGGAGCGATCATGCAACCTCAGTGCGTCGGCGCCGGTCCGATTTCCTCGGGCGAGGCGCGGTTGAGCACGACATCGACCACGTGGCCGTGCGCAAAGTACACGGTGTATTGCGGATACACCCAGCGCTGGATCACTGGCCACTTCGGCTTCTGGCCGCCGCGCGGCTCCAGTTTCTGCGTCGGCGCGCCCAAGCGCTTTTCGACCGCGGCGGTGCTCATGCCGCGCATGGAATGTTCGACCGAGGCGTCCATCTTGGCGCGATCGACCAGCAAGGTGTCGGCATGGGCCGGCAGCAGCGCGGACAGCAAGACGGCGGCGGCGGAAATCAGCAGGCTACGGTTCATCGCTTTCTCCCAAGGGTCACAAACGCCAAGCGCAAGACAGCCGATGCGGGAACGCCGCGTGGTGACGCCGCGCCGGACTCAGCGCTGACGGGCCTTGAAGCGCGGGTTCGACTTGCAGATCACGAATACCTTGCCGCGGCGGCGGACGACCTTGCAATCGCGGTGACGGCTCTTGGCCGACTTCAGGGAGGACAGGACTTTCATGGCGGTACTCTGGCTGGGGTTGCGGGTCAATCGGCCATTCTAGCCGTGCCGGCAGTGCAGTTCAACCTGATCTTCGAGCCTGCTCGTGGGGCATGTGCGCTGGAATGCATTCATTTCGGGTTTCATACGGGGCGCGGATCGGTTATGCTAAGCGGCTAGCCGTCCTGCATTGCCTTTGGTCGGCGCGACACCACACACGAGAATCCGATTCCATGGTCAAGATCCGTCTGTCCCGCGGCGGCGCCAAGAAGCGCCCCTTCTATCACATCGTCGCCACCGACCACCGCAACAAGCGCGATGGCCGCTCGCTGGAGCGGCTGGGCTTTTTCAATCCGATCGCCAGCGGCGCCGAGAAGCGCCTGGAAGTCGATGCCGCCCGGGTTCAATACTGGGTGGATAACGGTGCGCAGCTGAGCGACAAGGTCAACCTGCTGCTCAAGGAATTCGCCGCGCAGGCGAAGGTCGCGGCCTGATCCACGCGACCGCGCAGGTTGGCGCGGTCATGCCGGGTGGGCGGCTTGCTGTTGCGGAATCCCGGCGCTGGCGCGGATGCCGGTCGGAGTCCGCAGCCCGGCCACGAAGGTTCGTCGGTGACCACTGACTTCGAATCGAACGCAGCGCGGGCGGCACGCCCGGTGTCGTTGGGACGCATTGCCGGGGCTTTCGGCGTGCGCGGTCAGGTTCGCATCGAATCTTGGACCGATCCGCTCGCCGCCATTTTTCGCTACCAGCCGTGGTCGCTCGTTCGCGGCGACCACGCCGCGCAGCTGGCGGGGGTGCGCGGCCGTGCGCACGGCGATGCGTTGATCGCGACGGTTCCTGGAGTGACCGATCGCGACGCGGCCGATGCGTTGGCCGGTTGGGAAATCCGCGTGCCGCGTTCGGCACTGCCGCCGCCCAGGCCCGGAGAATACTACTGGGTGGATCTGGAAGGCCTGGATGTGGCCAACCTCGAAGGCATCCATCTGGGCACGGTCGATCATCTGTTCGATACCGGCGCCAACCCGGTAATGGTGGTGCGCGGCGAGCGTGAGCGGATGATCCCTTTCGTGCAGCCGCATCTGCTATCCGTGGATCTGGATGCCCGGCACATCGTGGTGGACTGGGATGCGGATTTTTGACCCGGCTGGCCGCAGCCCACGCCACGCCGCTCAGGACGTGCAAACAGCCCATGCGCTTTGACGTCATCACCCTGTTTCCGGAGTTCATCGACCACTGCGCGCGCATCGGAGTGGTCGGGCGGGCGCGTGAGCGCGGCTTGCTGGACGTGGCGTGCTGGAATCCGCGCGACTATGCCGGCGGCAATTACCGACGCGTGGACGAGCGTCCGTTTGGCGGGGGCCCGGGCATGCTGATGATGATCGAGCCGCTGCGCGAATGCCTCGCGGCCGCGCGTGCGGCAGCGGTGATGCCCGGCGACACGCCGGCCCCGTTGATCCACTTGAGTCCGCAGGGCGAGAAGTTGACGCAGGCGATGGTGCGCAAGCTGGCGTCGCAGCCGCGCCTGCTGCTCCTGTGCGGACGCTACGAAGGCATCGACGAGCGCCTGATCGAGCGCGAAGTGGATGCCGAGGTGTCCATCGGCGATTTCGTCTTGTCCGGCGGCGAACTGGCGGCAGCGGTGTTGATCGACGCGGTCGGCCGCTTGCAGCACGGCGCTCTCAACGACGAGCAATCGGCCGTGCAGGATTCTTTCGAGGGCGGTTTGCTGGATTGCCCGCACTACACGCGATCGGAAAGCCTTGGTACGGCCGGTGTCCCCGACGTTTTGCTGTCCGGGGATCACGCCGCGATCGCGCGCTGGCGACGCCAGCAGGCGCTGGGGCGCACCTGGCTGCGTCGGCCCGATCTGTTGGCACGCACGACTCTTTGCGACGACGATCGCGCACTGCTGGCAGCGTTTTCCCGCGAGTGGCTGCGTGCGCAGGCAGTGCCGACGTCGAAGTGACCTTCGGCGTGCGGTGCGTAGTGTGTGCAGCACATTCCAATACTGAAATGAGCCTGAGCAAGCCGGTTGGGCGGGTCAGGCGACCTTCTTGGCCTTGATGGTCTGGAACAGCTTTTCGCGTTCGCGGTTGAGTTGTTCGGCGGCTTGGTTGTCGGTCATGGTCATGGCGCGGTGGTCGAGGTCGGCGAAGGTGGCGTCCGGCTTGAGGAAGCTGGCGGCATCGGGAAGGGTCTTGAGCTTTTCGTAAGGCGTGTTCATGTGCTCGTAGCGGTAGCGCCGGCGTTGTCTGCCTTTGGCGTCGAGGACAACTTCCGGGAAGAAGCAGGGGCGGTGGTAGTTGAGGTAGGGCGTGAGGAAGCCGATCAGGAAGGCGCAGACGGCTTGGGCGTGCTGGCTGGGGATGTGGCTGTAGCCTAGGTGCTTGCGCACTACCGAGGCGTTT
Source organism: Pseudomonadota bacterium (assembly GCA_018241125.1). Lineage (GTDB taxonomy): Bacteria > Pseudomonadota > Gammaproteobacteria > Xanthomonadales > Xanthomonadaceae > SZAS-103. Next base: position 21,547 of record JAFEEL010000009.1, read on the forward strand.
TTGCTCTCGACCAGGGCGTTGTCGTTGGTGCGCCTTGCGCGCGACTTGGTGAACTCCACACGCAACTTGTCGAGCATGGCGGCGATCTTGTGGTTGACGTACTCCGAGCCGTTGTCGGAGTGGAAGCCGCGGATGACGAACGGGAAGGCATTCATGGCCTGTTCCAGCGCGGGGATGAGGAAGTTCTCGCAGATGCGCTCGACCGCAACGACGACCTCGAACTGGGTGACGGCATCGACCAGGTTGATGATGTACAGGCCTTTGACGCCGTCCCAATCGCCTTGGTGGACGGAGTCCACGCGCAAGTAGCCCGGCTGGCCCTGCGGCTGCGGCCGCCGGCGTTCGCCGATGGCCACGCAGCGGGCGCGGGTGGGCTCGTGATGGCCGCGCTGGCGCTGGTAGGTGGTGCTGGCGCGCAAGTTGTACAGATGCGCCACCGAGATCGTAGCCAGTCGTTCGCAGGCCGCCTCGCCGAACATCCGCGCCATGCGCTCGGCGAGCTTCTTGGTGGCCGGTCCGGACATCTGGTTGTGCAGTCGGTCCATGGCAGCCAAGGTGCGCACGTCGGCGTCCGTGTAGCGACGCGCGAAGGGTCTGGACGGCGGGCCGCGCCGGTCGGCGAGCTTGCGCTGGCACCGCCACTGCCCGACCAGACGGGTGGTCTGCGCCCGGGAATACCCGGTGACCTTGCGCGCGAAGGCCAGCAGCAAGCCCTTGTCGGCGCGCCCGAGCTGGGAGTATCCGAACCGGTGCAGCGTCGTCTCCAGCCAGCCGTAGCGCTCGTTGGCATCCGGTGCGGTGAAGGTCACCGCGGCATTGCCTTCGAGGAAGGCGCGAACCTCGTCCAGCGAGGTCAGCAAATGGGTGTTCAGGGTCACGATCATCCTCCGAGGATGACCCGTGCCGGTACCGCTCAGGCTCATGTGTCGTTGGAATCACGCCCGCCCCTCCAGGCTCATGTGTCGTTGGAAGAGGCTTGTGCTATGCAAAACATCGATCGTTCCGCTATACTGCGCAGCTTCCTGCGGGCTCTTGACCCGCTCTCATCGCAACACCGAATCGGTAGACCGCCATGCACAAGCTCATCCAGGAATTCGAAGCTGCCCAGATGCAGCGCCAACTGCCCGATTTCGGGCCCGGCGACACCGTGGTGGTCAACGTCAAGGTCAAGGAAGGCAACCGCGAGCGCGTGCAGGCGTACGAGGGCGTGGTGATCGGCAAGCGCAACCGCGGCCTGAACTCGGCCTTCACGGTGCGCAAGATGTCGCACGGCTTCGGCGTCGAGCGCGTGTTTCAGGCGCACAGCCCGGCTATCGATTCGGTCGAGGTCAAGCGCCGTGGCCGCGTGCGCTCGGGCAAGCTGTACTACCTGCGCGATCTGGAAGGCAAGGCCGCGCGCATCCGCGAGGATCTGGCCGGCAACGCCGCCGCCAAAGCCAAGGCCGCCGCGGCCGCCAAGGCCGCCGAGTAAGGTTCTGCGCCAAGGCGTTGCGCGAACGGCCGCCGCGTGCGGCCGTTCGCATTTTTCCGATGCGCGCTGCGACGGCGCGCACGACCCGTTCCCGGCTGCAACTGCGAGTCCCGCCCGGCATGCCGTCGCCATCATCCAGCCCGTCCGCACTTGCCGATCTGCGCCTCGATGTCTGGCTGTGGGCCGCGCGTTTTTTCAAGACCCGGACGCTGGCCAAGCAAGCCATCGATAGCGGCAAGGTCGAGATCGGCCGACAGCGTGCCAAGCCCGCGCGCACCGTGCGTGTCGGCGATGCGCTGGCGATCACTCGCGCGAACGAACGCTTCGAGGTGCAGGTTATGGCGTTGTCCGCGCAGCGCGGATCGGCGGTCGCGGCGCAGGCGTTGTATCGGGAGAGCGACGACTCGCGTCTGGCGCGTGCAGCGCAACGCGAACAGCGGCGTATCGAGGCGGCCGGATACCAGCCCCCGGCGGGGAAACCCGACAAGCGCGCCCGCCGCTTGATTCGCGCGCTGGGCGACATCGAGATGCTGTAGGAGCCGGAAACCCTGAGGCCATCGCCGCTTGGCATGGCCACGTGCACATTGCGCCCGCGAGGGGGAGCTGCCCGGCGCGCGCAAGGATTCCCGTGGTGCAAGCACGCCGCGTCTGCTATGTGAGCGCCTTGAGCCGGTAAAGCGCTTCCAGCGCCTGCTTGGGCGTGAGCTCGTCCGGCTCCAGCGCGGCCAGTGCCTCCAGCGCTGCGCAGGATGGCGCGAACAGGCCCAGTTGTTGCGGCGCATCGAGCGCCGGCGCGGTCAACGGCGCCACTTCGTTGCGCGCCAGCCGTTCCAGTTCCGACAGGCGCGCACGCGCGCCGCGCAGCACCGGCTTGGGCAGGCCGGCCAGCGCGGCAACCTGCAAACCGAAGCTGCGGTTGGCCGGCCCGTCCTTCACCGCGTGCATGAACACCAGGGTGTCGCCGTGCGCGTCGTGGTGTTCGACCGCATCCAGATGCACGTTGGCGATGCCGGCATCGGTCTGCGCCAGCGCGGTCAACTCGAAGTAGTGGGTGGCGAACAAGGTGAAGCAGCGGTTGCCGGATGCGAGCTGGCGTGCGCAGGCGTCCGCAAGCGCCAGCCCGTCGTAGGTCGAAGTGCCACGGCCGATCTCGTCCATCAACACCAGCGATTGCGACGTGGCGTGGTGCAGGATATAGGCGGTCTCGGTCATCTCGACCATGAAGGTGGATTGCCCGCGCGCCAGATCGTCGCCGGCACCGATGCGGGTGAGGATGCGGTCGATCGGGCCGATCGTCGCGCTGGCCGCCGGTACGAAGCTGCCGATGTGCGCCAGCAGCACGATCAGCGCCGTCTGCCGCATGTAGGTGCTCTTGCCGCCCATGTTCGGGCCGGTGATGACCAGCATCCGCCGCGCTTCGTCCAGATGCAGATCGTTGGGTTCGAAGGGTTCCTCGCGCACGGCCTCCACCACCGGATGCCGACCGCGTTCGATGACGATGCCCGGTTCATCGGTCAGCTCCGGTCGATTCCAGTCCAGCTTCTGCGCGCGTTCGCAAAAGCCGGCCAACACATCGAGCTCCGACAGCGCCTCGGCGACGGCCCGCAGCGGTTGCAGGTGCTGGTGCAGCGCATCCAGCAACGCTTCGTACAGCGCCCGTTCGCGCTGCAGCGAACGCTCGCGCGCCGACAGCACCTTGTCCTCGAAGCCCTTGAGTTCTTCGGTGATGTAGCGCTCGGCGCCGGTCAGCGTCTGCCGGCGCGTGTAGTGCACCGGCGCGCGCTCGGCTTGGCCCTTGCTGATCTCGATGTAGTAGCCGTGCACGCGGTTGTAGCCGACCTTCAGCGTCGCGATGCCGGTGGCGGCTTTCTCGCGTGCTTCGAGTTCCACGAGAAAACCGTCTGCGTTGGTCGAAAGCGTGCGCAGTTCGTCGAGCTGCGCATCGAAGCCGTCGGCGATCACCCCGCCGTCGAGCAGGCGCAGCGCCGGTTGCGGCGCGATGGCGCGGGCAAGCAGCCCTGCGCAGACGGCGCTGGCGTGATCGTCGCCGTCGCCCAGCAGTGCGCGCAGCGCGTCGATGCGCGGCGAATCCAGATCGCCCAGATCGGTGCGGATCGCCGGCAGCATCGCCAGCCCATCGCGCAGCGTGGACAAATCTCGCGGCCGCGCCGAACGCAGGGCGATCCGGGTGAGGATGCGCTCGATGTCGCCCAGTGCGGCAAAGCGCTCGCGCAGGGCTTCATCGCGGCGCATATCGAGCAGGCAGGCCACCGCGTGATGGCGCTGCGCCAGCACGCTACGGTCGCGCAATGGACGGTGCAGCCAGCGTCGCAGCAGGCGGCCGCCCATCGGCGTGATGGTGGTGTCGAGCACGCCCAGCAAGGTGTGTTCGCCGCGCCCGTCGAAGCGCGAATCCAGTTCCAGATGGCGGCGCGTGGCCGCATTCATCGCCAGACTGTCGGCGCCCGATTCCACCGCGATGGATGTCAGGTGCGGCAGTTGCTGCTTCTGGGTTTCCTCGACGTAGGCGAGCAGGGCGCCGGCCGCGCCGATCGCCAGCGGCAGGTGGGTAATACCGAAGGCGTCCAATCCCTGCACGCCCAGATGCGCGTGCAGCTTGCGGCGACCGGAGTCGGCGTCGAACAACCACGGTGCGCGCCGGCGCAGGCCGCTGCGCGCAAGCACGCCTTCCGGCCAGCCGTCCTCGTCGGGCGCCAGCAACTCGGCCGGTTCCAGCCGCGCCAGTTCGGCGAGCAGGCCATCGGCATCGGCCACTTCATTCACACGCATGCGCCCGCCGGCCAGATCGGCCCACGCCAAGCCATAACCGGACTTGCCGCGGGACACCGCGAGCAGCAAGGTGTCGCGGCGGTCATCCAGCAGCGCCTCGTCGGTTACCGTGCCGGGGGTGACGATGCGCACCACCTTGCGCTCGACCAAGCCCTTGGCCAGCGCCGGGTCGCCGATCTGCTCGCAGATCGCCACCGATTCGCCCAGCGCCACCAGTCGCGCCAGATAGCCTTCGTAGGCGTGGAACGGCACCCCGGCCATCGGGATCGGCGCGCCCGCCGACGTACCGCGCTGGGTGAGGGTGATGTCGAGCAGCTTGGCCGCCTTGCGCGCGTCGTCGTAGAACAACTCGTAGAAATCGCCCATGCGGAAAAACATCAGCACGCCCGGGTGCTGCGCCTTGGCGGCGAAGTACTGCTTCATCAGCGGGGTGTGCTCGGCGGCCTTGTCGGCGGCTGCGGCGTTCATGGACGGCCCCGCGTCACCAGCAACTGCGACCGGTGACCTTGGGCAGCGAGCAGTCGCACCGCCTTGCGATCGAATGAAACGAAGGTTTCCCCGCCCAGCCAGCGGCCTTCGTAGGCGATGACTCCATCGGCGAAGTCGCCCCCGGCCTCAAGCATGGCCAGCCCGGCCATGACCGCCGGCCGATCCACCGTCACGCGCGCAGTGTCAATCAGTTGCCGGATGGTCGCGGCGATGTCCTGGCGTGCCACCGCGTAGCTGCGCTCGAGCACCCATGCCAGTTCGCACAGCGTGTGCACGCCGACGGCGACGTTGTGCGCGCCCTCCAGCAGGCGGGCCGCTGCGCGCGCTTGCGCCTTGTCGTCGCCAACCACCAGCCGCAACAAGACATTCGTGTCGGCGACGACCTTCACTTGCCGCGTCCGGATGCCGCACCGGCGGTTGCGATGGATTGCTCGATCTGCGCAAGGCTGAGCTTTGCACCGTTGGTCTTGCCTTTCAGGCAGCCGGCCAGCGCATCGAAAGTGCCGGTAGGCCGCGCGGCCTTCATCGCGGCTTCGCCACCGGGCAGAAGGTTCAACTCGATCTTCCCGCCGGGTTTGAGGCCAAGATGCCGCAACACTTCCTTGCGGAAGGTGACCTGCCCACGGGCGGTGATGCTCAATGTAGTCATGGCGTTGCCTCCAGGCCGTCGTTTCGACACATTGTAATGCAAAGTGACATTACTTTCCCGATTCAAGCCGTGCGCCGGATAACCGCGTTTGCCGGTATGCTCGTCGCCATGGAAGCGATATCGCCTGAGATCGACGTCATGGCTCCGCGCACCAACCCGAACGTCCAGCCGTTTTTCGACAAAGACACCAACACCTTCACCTACGTCGTGTACGACCACGCCGGTGGGGCGGCGGCAATCGTCGATCCGGTGCTGGACTTTGATGCGCCGGCGGCACGCACCGCCACGCGTGCGGCGGACGCGGTGCTGGCCTTCGTCCGCGAGCACGCGCTGCGCGTGGAATGGATACTGGAAACCCACGCGCATGCCGACCACCTGAGCGCCGGCGGTTACCTGCGCGATGCGCTCGGCGCCAGGCTGGGCATCGGTCGCGGCATCGTCGGGGTGCAGCGGCATTTCAAGGCACTGTTCGGCTTGGGCGATCAGTTCGTCGCCGATGGCCGCCAGTTCGACCACCTGTTCGATGATGGCGAGCGCTTTGGCGTCGGCGCGCTGGATGCGCGCGTGCTGGCCACGCCCGGGCACACCGCCGACAGCCTGACTTACGTGATCGGCGATGCCGCCTTCATCGGCGACACGCTGTTTGCGCCGGATGTGGGCACCGCGCGCTGCGATTTCCCCGGCGGCGACGCGGCCACGCTGCACGATTCGATCCGCGCCATTCTCGCGTTGCCTGAGCACACGCGGCTGTTCCTGTGCCACGACTACCCGCCGGGCACGCGCGGCCCGCAGGCGCAAACCACGATCGCCGCGCAGGCTGCTGACAACATCCATGTCGGCGGCGATGCAACGGCAGCCGATTTCGCGCGCATGCGGCAGGCCCGCGATGCCACGCTGGCGGTGCCGCGTCTGTTGTTGCCGGCCTTGCAGGTGAACATCCGCGGCGGGCGGCTGCCGGAAGCCGATGCCGACGGCCATCGGTACTTGCGCATCCCGCTGGATCGAATCGGTCGCGGTTGATGGGCCGGGCAGTCACACGCTGGCCGGATCGGCCGGCGTGGATTTGAGGCCGTAATACAGCAGCGGGATCACCACCAGCGTGAGCACGGTGGATACGAGGATGCCGAACAGCAGGCTCACCGCCAGCCCGTTGAAGATCGGGTCGTCGAGGATGAACAGCGAGCCGAGCATCGCCGCCACCGCGGTCAGCGCGATCGGCTTGGCGCGCACCGCGCAGGCCTCGATTACCGCGTCCTCCAGCGAACGCCCGGCCGCCAGCGCCAAGTCGATGAAATCCACCAGCAGGATCGAGTTGCGCACGATGATGCCGGCCAGCGCGATCATGCCGATCATCGAGGTGGCGGTGAACTGCGCGCCGAGCAGGGCGTGCCCGGGCATCACCCCGATCGCGGTCAGCGGGATCGGCGCCATGATCACCAGCGGCACGAGGTAGCTGCGGAACTGCGCGACCACCAGCAGGTAGATCAGGATCATGCCGGCGGCATAGGCGATGCCCATGTCGCGGAAGGTTTCGTAGGTGATCTGCCATTCGCCGTCCCACTTCACCGCGAAGGAGGCCGTGTCCCTGGGCTGGGCGATGAAAGTCTGCGCCAGCTTCACGCCATCGACGCGGTGGTGATCGAGCTGACCGACCAGATCGAACATGCCGTACAGCGGGCTGTCGTGCTTGCCGGCCACATCGCCGGTGACGTACACCACCGGCAGCAGATCCTTGTGCCAGATGGCATCGTCCCACGCGCCGGGCTGTACGTGCACCAGCTCCGAGAGCGCCACGAGCTGGCCGTCGCCGCCGCGCACGCGCAGCGCCAGCAGGCGATCGACGGTGGCCTGTTCGGACGCCGGCAGGCGCAGCCGGATCGGGCGCGGGTACTTGGATGCGCCGTCGTGCACGAAACTGGCGTCCAGCCCCTGCATGCCGGCGGCGAGCGCATCGGCGATGGCCGACTGCGGCACGCCCAGCGCGGCGGCGCGGTCGCGATCCACGACGAGCGTTTCGCGCGGCGCGTCGGCTTCGACCGTGCTGTCCACGTCCACCACGTCCTTCGTGTTCGCAAAGCGATCTTCCAGCGCGCGGCCGATCTTGCGGGCGCGTGCATAGTCGGGGCCGTAGACCTCGGCGACCAGCGGCGCCAGCACCGGCGGCCCGGGTGGCACTTCGACCAGCTTCACCGACGCGCCGTGCGCGCGGCCGATCGCCGCCAGCGCCGGGCGCAGCGCCAGCGCGATCTGGTGGCTGTGCCGCGAGCGCAGGTGCTTGTCGACGAGGTTGACCTGCAGATCGCCCATGTAGCTGGCGTCGCGCAGGAAATACTGGCGCACCAGGCCGTTGAAGTTGATCGGCGCCGAGGTGCCCGCGTAGCCCTCGACGTCGAGCACCTCGGGCACGCGATCGACCGCGCGCGCCAGTTCCACCAGCACCGCGTTGGTATCTTCCAGCGTGCTGCCCTCGGGCATGTCCAGCACCACCTGGAACTCGGATTTGTTGTCGAACGGCAGCATCTTGAGCACCACCGCGCCGACCACGACCAGGCCGGCGGCCAGCACCACCAGCGCCACCATCGTGGCGAACAGGCCCAGGCGCCGGCGGCGCCCGCGTTGCGGGTCGAGGAATGGGCGCAGCAGGCGCTCGAACATCCGGTGCAGGCGGGAGCCGGTGGCCTTGGGATCGGCTTCGGCGGGTGTGCCCGTGCCGGGGCCATGTCGGGACAGCAGCTTGAGCGACAGCCACGGCGTGACCACCAGCGCCACCGCCAGCGACAGCAGCATGCCGGCCGATGCGTTGATCGGGATCGGGCGCATGTACGGGCCCATCAGGCCGGTCACGAAGGCCATCGGCAGCAGCGCGGCGATCACGGTCAAGGTGGCCAGGATGGTCGGCCCGCCCACTTCGTCCACTGCCGCCGGAATCGCCTCGCGCAGACTCGTCGCGCCGCGTTGCAGGTGTCGGTGGATGTTCTCCACGATCACGATGGCGTCGTCCACGAGGATGCCGATGGAAAAGATCAGCGCGAACAGCGACACCCGGTTGAGGGTGAAGCCCATCATCGTGGATGCGAACAAGGTCAGCGCCAGCGTCAGCACCACCGCCGTGCCGACCACCAGCGCCTCGCGACGGCCGAGTGCGAACAGCACCAGCAGCACTACGCAGCCGGTGGCGAAGACCAGTTTTTCGATGAGTTTGGTGGCCTTGTCGGTGGCGGTTTGCCCGTAATCGCGGGTGACGGTGATGTGTACGCCCTGCGGGACGATCTGGCCGGACAGGCTGGCCAGTCGTTGCGTGACCGCCCGTGTGATGTCCGCGGCGTTGCTGCCGGGTTTCTTGGCGATGGCGATGGTCACCGCCGGGGCCATGCCAGAGCGCGGGCCGGAGCGCTCGGGCGGGGCGTCGAACCACACATAGCGGGTGGGGATGTCGGCGCCGGCGCGCACGTCCGCTACATCCTCAAGGCGAATGGGCTTGCCGCCGTGCATGCCAATCACCAGATTGGCCACATCGCTGGCGCTGCTCAGGAAGGTGCCGGCGGTGACCGGCACCGCGCGATCGCCGCCGACGCGATCGCCGATCTGGCGCACCGCGTTGGCCGCCTGCAGGGACTGCGCCAGATCCGGCACAGTCAAGCCATAGCCGGCGAGCTTGCCGGCGTCCAGCGTGACCGCGACCACCGGCTCGGGGGCGCCGATGGTGTAGATGTCGCGGGTGCCGGGGATGCGTTGCAGTTCGCTTTCCAGCGTGTGTGCGATCTGCCCCAGATCGGAGGCGCTGCGCTGCGGATCGTCGGTCCACAGCGTCAGGCTCATCACCGGCACGTCGTCGATGCCCTTGGGCTTGACCACCGGCGGGCCGACGCCCACGCCCGGAGGCATCCAGTCCTGATTCGAATACACCTGGTTGTACAGACGCACCAGCGCTGCCTGCCGCGGCACGCCGACGGTGAACTCGACGGTGACCACGGCCGCGCCGGGGCGGCTGGTCGAGTAGACGTGCTTGACGCCCTCGATCTGCGCGAGCTTGAGCTCCAGCGGCGTGGCGACCAGTTGTTCGACCTCGCGTGCGCTCGCGCCCGGAAACGGCACGAACACGTTGGCCATGGTCACATCGATCTGCGGCTCTTCTTCGCGCGGGGTGACCAGTACCGCCGCCAAGCCCAACAACAGCGCCAGCAGCGCCAGCAACGGCGTCAGCGGGTCGGCCTGGAAGGCCGCGGCGATGCGGCCCGAAAGCCCGAGGCGCGGCTCAGTCATGGTCGCCGCCGGCGCGCTGGCGACGTTCGACCAACGCCTGCAAGGCGCTCACCGGGTCACGGGCGACGATATCGCCGTCGTGCACGCCGGCCAGAATCTCGATCTGCTCGCCGAGGCGGCGGCCGACGCGTACTTGCCGCAGCTCCGGCCAACGCGTGCCGTCGAGCACGTACACCGCTGATACCTCGCCGCGCTGCACCAGCGCCGAACGCGGCAACCAGATCGACGCCTGCCCGCCGGGCAGGCTGGAGAGCAGGCGCACGCTGTCGCCCGGCTTGGGCGGGTGGGGGAGGGTGGGCAGGTCGGCGCGCACGCCCACGCTGTGCGTGGAGGGGTCGGCGGCAGGGAAGACGGTCAACGCGGACGATTGCACCTGCCGGCCGTCGGCCAGCACGACCTGCACGGATTTTTCGGCGCGCAGCGCGGCAGCGTCGGACTCGGGCACCAGCGCCTGCGCACGCAGCGCGCCGGGTGCGTACACCGAGAGCAGCGCGCTGCCGGGGGCGACCGCCTCTCCGGGTTGCACCGTGCGGGCCTGCACGACGCCGGCGAAAGGCGCGCGCACCTGCGTGTAGTCGGCTTGCTGGCTGGCGCTGGCCAGTTGGGCCTGCGCTGCGTCGCGAGCGGCGACGGCGGCGTCACGGCTGGCGCGCAGTTGATCGATCTGCAGGCGCGAGACGAGCTGACGCTGGGCGAGCGCTTGATAGCGATCGAAGGTGGCCTGCGCCTCGTGGGCGGCCGCTTGCGCCGCCTGCAACTGCGCGCGCGCCACGTTCGCCCCCGACTGCTGTTCGACCGCGGTCAGGCGTACCAGCACGTCACCGGCTTCGACCGGATCGCCCACGTCCACGTTCACCGCCAGCACCCGCCCGCCGGTCTGTGCCGACAGGTCGGCTTGGCGAACCGCCTGCACGGTGGCGTCCCAGGAACGCCCGGATTGCGCACGGTCGGCGCGTGCCACCAGCGTATCGAGCGCCGGCGCGGAGCCGTTTGCCGGCACGTTGGTGCCGCGCCCGCAGGCGGACAGCACGAGCAGGCCGGCGAGGGCGAAGGGCGCGATCCAGTGGCGCATTGCCGTCTCCGGTCGCTCAACGGAAATGGCAGCCGGGCGCCGCGTCGCGGCCCACGCCCAGTGCGCGCATCACCTTGGCCGCCGGACAAAATCCGGTGAAGCTGCTCTGGATCAGGTTCACGCCGATGAAGGCGGTGAACAGCATCCACCACGGCGAGAAGAAGTACGTCAGCGCGAGGCTGAGCAGAACCATCGTTCCGGCAAAGGCCATCACGGCGCGTTCGAGACTCATGGCGTTCTCCAGTGGGTGACGTGGCCGCAGCCATGGATCGGCTCCGGTAGCTTTACATTAGAACAAACTTATATTAGTGTCAACGCATATGAACCGACAAATCCCGGCTCGTCGCTTTGGCCCCGAGGCGCCCGGGCATGCTACCGTCGCGACCTCTTCCTGCCGCGTCAAACCGATGCCGCGCCGAGCCAAAACCGGGCGACCGGGCTTGCAGCAGATGAGCGAGCATGCCGGCGAGGCTACGCGGCTGCTCAAGGCACTGGCGAACGAAAAGCGGCTGATGATCCTGTGCATGCTGGTCGAGGGCGAGCACAACGTCGGCGAACTCAATGCGCGTCTGGATTTGAGCCAGTCCGCCTTGTCGCAGCACCTGGCCGTGTTGCGCGAAGATGGACTGGTCGACGCCCGTCGCGACGCGCAGAGCGTGTATTACTCGCTGCCGCGGGGCGCGGCGCGGCGCATCATCGAGACCTTGCATGGACTCTATTGCGGCACCGCACGGCGCGCGCGTTGATGCCGGCGCGACGACGCGGGTCGGGGTTGCCGGCGCAAATGGTTCGCCGTCTGCAGCCAGTTGCGCTAGCGTGGGCGCAGTCGACCCCCGATTCGTGACCGCCCGTGAGCACCTCGTCGAGCCCGCCGATCCCCGACGACGCCGCCCTGCGCGCATTGGCGCAGCGGGCAGGGGATCGACTGCACGCGCACCGCTGGATGCTGGCCACCGCAGAGAGCTGCACCGGCGGCTGGATCGCCAAGGCCATCACCGACGTCGCCGGCAGTTCGCAGTGGTTCGCCGGCGGCATCGTCGCTTACTCAAATGCTTTCAAGCAGGCAATGCTGGATGTGCGCGCCGGCACGCTCGCAGCGCATGGCGCGGTCAGTCGCGAAGTCGCTCTGGAAATGGCAGCCGGTGCCTTGATGCGAACCGGCGCCGATGTCGCGGTCGCCACGACCGGCATCGCCGGCCCGGGCGGGGGCAGCCCGGGCAAACCGGTCGGCACGGTGTGGATGGCCTGGGCGTGCCGCGATGGTGTGTCTGGCGCCAAGTCGTTCCATTTCGACGGCGACCGCGATCGCGTGCGCCGACAGGCAGTGGCAGCGGCGTTGGCCGGATTGCTCGACCTGCTGGCGTGATCGGCCTGTCGGCCGGAGCGGCGATCGCAGGAGTCCTTGCGATGTCGCTGCGCGCCGCGCCGTCGGAGGCTTTCGGCGCGGCTGCTATACTTTGCCCGATGGCCCGGACGCCGCCGTTGGCGCTCGTTCCGGCCACATTCTCCGTTCCGTTTCCACGCCCGCGCGGTGTCCATGCGCCTGTCCACGATCAAGCTGTCCGGCTTCAAGTCCTTCGTCGATCCCACCACGTTGCACCTGCCCGGCAACCTCACCGGCGTGGTCGGGCCCAACGGCTGCGGCAAATCCAACATCATCGACGCGGTACGCTGGGTGATGGGTGAAAGCTCGGCCAGCCGGCTGCGTGGCGACAACCTCACCGACGTGATTTTCGCCGGCTCTTCGGCGCGCAAGCCGGTCAGTCAGGCCACGGTGGAGTTGTTGTTCGACAACGCCGATGGCGCGGTCGGCGGCGAGTACGCGCGCTTCAACGAGATTTCGGTCAAGCGCACGGTCAACCGCGATTCCACCAGCACCTATTACCTCAATGGCACGCGCTGCCGGCGGCGCGACATCACCGACCTGTTCCTGGGCACCGGGCTTGGCCCGCGCAGCTATTCGATCATCGAACAAGGCACGATCTCGCAGATCATCGAGGCCCGTCCGGAAGATCTGCGCGTGTATCTGGAAGAGGCCGCCGGCATCTCCAAGTACAAGGAGCGGCGCAAGGAAACCGAATCGCGGATCAAGCAGACCCGCGAAAACCTCGAGCGCCTGAAGGACCTGCGCGAGGAAGTGGGCAAGCAACTCGAACACCTCAAGCGGCAGGCGCGACAGGCCGAGCAGTACCAACAACTGCAAGCCGACGCACAGCAACGACAAGCGCAGTTGCACGCCTTGCAATGGCGCGCGCTGGATTCCGAGCTGAAGCGCTTGCGTGCGGAAATCTCGCGCGAGGACACTTGCCTGCAAGCCTTGCTGGCCGAACAGCGCCAGGCCGAGGCGCAGATCGAGGCCGGGCGCGCCAGCCACGCGCAGGCCGGGCAGCGCATGAACGCCGCGCAGTCGGCGGTGTATCGCGTGGGCGGAGAAATCGCCCGCGTCGAACAGCAGATCGGCCACCAGCGCGAGTTGATCCAGCGCCTGCGCGAGGCGCACGCGGTCGCGCAAACAGCGCTGGACGAGGTGTCCGAGCTGATCGCCGGCGATCAGGCGCAGCTGTCGGATGTGCGTGCCGGAATCGCCGCGATCGAGCCGGCGCTGGTCGAACTCAAACGCCAGGACACGGTGCAACAGGACGCCTTGCGCAGCGCCGAAGCCGCGCTCGGCGACTGGCAGCAGCGTTGGGACGCCTGCGCGAAGGCGCAGGCGGAAGTCTCGCGCGCCGCCGAGGTGGAACGCACCCATATCGGTCATCTGGATCGGCAGATGCTCGATGCCGCCAATCGCCGCGACAAGCTCACGGCAGAACGCGCCGGGCTGGATATCCAGGCGCTGGCCACGGCGCTGGAATCCACGCGCGCAACCCATGACGCACAGCGCGGACAGCTCGAAACGCAGACCGCCGAACTCGAATCGCGCAAGCAGGCGCTGGCCGGGTTGCAAGCAGCCGAACGCCAGCAGCAAACCGATCTGGCCGGCCTGCGCCAGCAACTGCAAGCCGCGCGCGGCAAGCTCGGGTCACTGGAAACCTTGCAGCATGCCGCGCTGGGGCAGGAATCGGGAGGCGGCCGCGCGTGGTTGAAGCAGCGAGGCCTGGACCACGCGGCGCGGCTGGGCGAGCGCTTGCAAGTCAACTCCGGCTGGGAAGTCGCGGTGGAAACCGTGCTCGCCCGGCTGCTGGAAGCGGTGGTGGTCGATGGCATGGATGCGCACCTGCCGGCATTGGCGGCGCTGGCCGATGGGCGCATCGCCTTGATGGATGCCGGCGATGGCGAACTGGCGGTGCTGCCGACCTCATTGGCCGCACAGGTGCGCGGCCCGCTGGCGGCGCGGCGGATTCTGGCGCGCGTGCACGGCGTGGAAGATGTCGCTGCCGCGCAAGCGCTGCTGCCGACGCTGGCCGATGGCGACGCCGTGGTCACCCGCGCCGGCGAGTGGATCGGCGGCGGCTGGGCGCGGGTGTTGCGCAGCGGTGAGGCGCAGCATGGCAGCTTGCTGCGCGAACGCCAGATTCAAGCCTTGCGGCTGGAAATCGCCGCGCTAGGCCAGCGCGAGGCCGAATCGGTGCAGGCGCAGGCGGGTTTTCGTGCGCGCCTGCTGGAGGCTGAACAGCGGCGCGAGGACGCCCAGCGCGCCTTGTACCTGGCCCATCGCAGCGTCGCCGAACTGGCCGGACAGGTGCAGGGCCAGCAGGGCAAGCTGGACTCGGCCAGCGCCCGCAGCCGGCAGATCGAGGGCGATATTGCACAGATCGCACAGGCCTTGCAGAAGTCGCATGCCGACGCCAGCCAGGCCCGCGCGCGTCTGGAAACCGCGGTTGCCGCCATGGGCCAGCACGAAGCGCAGCGACAAGTGCTCGAAGGCCAGCGCCGCGAACACGCGCAGCGACTGGAAGCGATGCGAACGACCGCCCGCGATGCCCGCGAGGCCGCCCACCGCACCGCGTTGTCGCTGGAATCGCAGCGCGCCCGCGTGATCGCGCTGGAGCAATCGCTCTCGCGCATGGGCGGCCAACGCACGCAGCTGCAGGCGCGGCAGCAGGAATTATCGGCGCAGCTGGCCGAGGGCGATGCGCCGGTGCGCGCACTGGAGGCCTCCCGGCAGGCCGCCCTCGAACAGCGCGTGCTGGTCGAGAACGATCTGGCGGTCGCGCGCCGCGCGCTGGAGGAGATCGACGCGCACATGCGGGCACTCGAGTCCACCCGCCAGCAGCGCGATGCGCAGGCGCAGGCGCAGCGTGAAGCGATCTCCGGCCGTCGGCTGGACGAGCAGAAGTTGGCGTTGCAGGCCGCGCAACACGAGCAAGCCATCGCGCAGGCGCAACTGGATCTGCGCGAACTGGTCGCGGCGCTGGCGGAAGACGCCGATGTCGATGCCGCGCGCAAGGCGCTTGCCGATCTGGAGCTGCGGATCAAGCGGCTGGAACCGGTGAACCTCGCGGCCATTCAGGAGTACGGCGAGCAGTCCGAGCGCAAGCAGTATCTGGACGCGCAGAACGACGACCTGACCGCCGCGCTGGAAACGCTGGAAGGGGCGATCCGCAAGATCGACCGTGAAACCCGTGGCCGCTTCAAGGACACCTTCGACCGCGTCAACGCCGGCGTGCAGGAACTCTACCCGCGCCTGTTCGGCGGCGGCCACGCCTATCTGGAACTGACCGGCGAGGATTTGCTCGATACCGGCGTGACCTTGATGGCGCGCCCGCCGGGCAAGCGCGTCGCGCATATCTCGTTGCTGTCCGGCGGCGAGAAGGCGATGACCGCGGTGGCGCTGGTGTTTGCCATCTTCCAGCTCAACCCGGCGCCGTTCTGCCTGCTCGACGAGGTGGACGCGCCGCTGGACGAGGCCAACGTCGAGCGCTTCTGCAACATGGTCAAGGAGATGTCGGCCAAGGTGCAGTTCCTGTTCGTTACCCACAACAAGGGCACGATGCAGGCCGCGCAGCAGCTTTCTGGCGTGACCATGCGCGAGCCGGGCGTGTCGCGACTGGTGTCGGTGGACCTGGCCGAAGCGGCGCGCCTGGCGGGCGTGGCGTGAGCGCGGCGGCGATTCGCGATATTCTGCGCAGATCGCAAGCGCGACAAGGACGAGGGCTGGCATGAGTGACGTCGTTTTGGTGCGCCTGATCATTGCCGGCGCGTGCTTGCTGCTGATCGTGCTGATCTGGTTGCTGCGACCCGGCCGCCCCAAGCAGGGTCGGCGGGTGAGCAAGCGCGAATCCGTGGCCGATACGGGGCGCGCCGAGCCGACCTTGGGCGAGGCGCTCGAGCGCGACCTGAAGAACGACCGCGGCGGTATCGACACCGAGCGCCAGCGCGCGCCGGTGTCCGATGCCGAGCCGGCCGTCGACGATGCCGCCAGTGGCAGTCCGCCGACCGGCAACGTGCGCGCGCCGCAACCCAGCCACCCGACCCTGGGCATCCGGCAGGATGAGGCCTTCGACCGCATCGTCACCTTGTTCGTGGCCGCGCGAGCCGGGCAGGTGCTGACCGGCCCCGACCTGGTGGTCGCTGCCGAGAAGGCCGGCCTCGTGCATGGGCACATGAGCATCTACCACCGCTTGGTGGACGGCAAACCCGAAGCCGGCCCGATCTTCTCGGTGGCCAACATGGTCAAGCCCGGCACCTTCGACCTGTCCCGCCTGCAGGAATTGCGGACCCCGGGGATCAGTTTCTTCCTGACCTTGCCGGCGCCGTTGCCGCTGTCGGCGCTTGATGCGTGGGACGCGATGCTGCCCACCGCCCAGCGCATGGCCGAACTGCTCGGCGCGATGGTGCTCGACGAGGAGCGCAACGCACTCGGTCGCCAGCGCATCGCCCACATCCGCGACGAAATGCGCGCCTACGATCGACGCCGTGAGCAGCAGACGATCCGGCCCGGAAGGTAATCTGGTGTCTGCGTTGGATGGGTTGGCGACGACCCGGCGCCCGGCACGCAGCCAACGATGACCACGCGTATCGCCCCGGCCGCGATGGATGACGTGGCAGCCCGCGCGCAAACCCTGCGCCGGGACATCGACGAGCACAACCATCGCTACCACGTGCTCGACGCACCGAGCATCCCCGATGCCGAGTACGACGCGCTGCTGCGCGAACTGGAAGCCATCGAGGCGACGCACCCCGAACTGGCCAGTGCCGATTCGCCGACCCGCCGCGTCGGCGGCAAGCCGTTCGGCGGCTTTGCGCAGGTGCGCCACGACACCCCGATGCTCTCGCTGGCCAATGCCTTCAGCGATGCCGAGGTGGGCCAGTTCGTGCGCAAGATTCGCGAGCGCCTGGAGCTGGGCGACGATGCGCCGCTGCGGTTTTCGCTGGAGCCAAAATTCGACGGCCTGGCGATTGCCCTGCGTTACGAGCACGGCGTGTTCGTGCGTGGCGCCACCCGCGGCGACGGCGAAACTGGCGAGGACGTGAGCGCCAACCTGCGCACGATCAAGGCCATCCCGTTGCGCTTGCGCGGTGGCGATGTCCCGGCGCTGCTGGAGGTACGCGGCGAGGTGTACATGCCGCGGGCGGCATTCGAAAAATACAACGAGGGCGCGCGTGCATCGGGCGGCAAGATCAAGCTGCTGGTGAACCCGCGCAACGGTGCGGCCGGTTCGCTGCGCCAGCTCGACCCGGCGATCACCGCGTCGCGGCCGCTGGCGTTTTTCGCCTACGCGGTGGGCGTGGTGGATGGGCTCGATGGCCACCACGCCTTGCCGCCGCGGCATTCGCAGCTGCTTGCCAAGTTGCGCGATTGGGGTTTCCCGGTCAGTTCGCTGGTCGCTACCGCGAGCGGTGCCGACGGGTGCCTGGATTACTTCCGGCGCATCGGCGCGCAGCGCGAGCAGTTGCCGTTCGACATCGACGGGGTGGTTTACAAACTCGACGACCTGCGCTTGCAACGCGAGCTGGGCTACGTCGGGCGCACGCCGCGCTGGGCGCTCGCGCACAAGTTCCCGGCGCAAGAACGCACCACGACGGTACAGGACATCACGGTCAACATCGGCCGCACCGGCGCGGCCACGCCGGTGGCCAATCTCAGTCCGGTGTTCGTCGGCGGGGTGACGGTGAGCAATGCCACCTTGCACAACGCCGATCAAGTCGCGCGACTGGACGTGCGCGTGGGCGACACCGTGGTCGTGCGCCGCGCCGGCGACGTGATCCCGGAGGTGGTGGCGGTGGTTCTGGATCGGCGCCCCGAGCGCACCACGGCGTGGGTGATGCCGACGCATTGCCCGGTCTGCGGTTCGGCGATCGAACGCGAGGAAGGCGGCGTGGTGGCGCGCTGCTCCGGCGGTTTGGCCTGCCCGGCGCAGCGGGTGCGCGCGATCTTCCACTTCGCCTCGCGCCGTGCGATGGACATCGACGGGCTGGGTGAGCGCTTGATCGAAGGTCTGGTCGAGTTCGGGTTCCTGCAGTCGGTGGCGGACCTGTACGCGCTCAACCTGGGCGACTTGCTGGAGATGAAGCGTCGGGCCGACGAACGCGATGGAACCACGCCGGAAACGGTGAAGGACGGCAAGATCGCCAGCAAGTGGGCGGACAATCTCATCGCCGCCATCGCCGCCAGCAAGCACACAACGCTCGAGCGATTCCTGTATGCACTGGGCATCCCGGAAGTCGGGCAGGCCACGGCCAAGGCGCTGGCGCGGCATTTTGGCCGGCTCGATGCGCTGCTGCGTGCCGATGCGACGGCGTTGCTGGAAGTGCCCGATGTCGGCCCGATCATGGCCGCGCACATCATTGCGTTCTTCGCCGAGGCGCATAACCGCGATGCGATATCGCAGTTGCGTGCCGCCGGCGTCACGTGGACACAAGCCCAGCCGCAGCGCGAACCGCGTGGGGCACTGGCCGGACAAACTTTCGTGCTCACCGGCACGTTGTCCACGCTGGCGCGGGATGCGGCGAAGGAGAAACTTGAAGCATTGGGCGCGAAAGTCGCCGGCAGCGTATCGAAAAAGACGAGCGTCGTGGTCGCCGGCGAAGCGGCCGGCAGCAAGCTCGACAAAGCGCACGAACTGGGTGTGGAAATCTGGGACGAGGCGCGGTTGCTTGCGGTGCTGGCCGAGCACGGATTGGCGTGAGCCACTGGCGACCCAGCGCGGACGTGGACGCGCTGCGCCTGCGCGCGCGCCTGTACGCCACGATCCGCGAGTTTTTCGCGCAGCGCGGCGTGCTGGAGGTGGAAACCCCGATCCTCTCGCGCGCCGGCAATACCGATCTGCACATCGAGAGTTTTCAGACTGACTTCGCCGGCCACGTCGACGCCGGGCCGCGCCAGCGCTGGCTGCGCACCTCGCCCGAGTACCCACTCAAGCGCCTGCTGGCCGCTGGCTCGGGCGATTGTTACGAGCTGGGGCGGGTATTTCGCAACGGCGAGGCCGGGCGTGCGCACAATCCCGAGTTCACCCTGCTCGAGTGGTACCGCGTCGGCTGGGATCACCGCCGGCTGATGCGCGAAACCGCCGAGCTGGCGCAGGCCGCGCTGGCGCTGGTCGGGCGCAGTGCGAGCGTGCGCGAGATCACTTACCGCGAGCTGTTCGTGGCTGCGCTGGGCATCGATCCGTTGCGCGCCGATGCAGCGCAACTGCGCGCGCCGTTGGCCGCCATCGCCATCGACCCGCATGGGCTGACGCGCGACGACTGGCTGGACTTGTTACTCACCCATCGCATCCAGCCGCATTTTGCGGCCGACGAACTGCTGCTGATCCACGACTACCCAGCCTCGCAATGCGCGCTGGCGAAGATCCGCCCCGACGAACCGCCGGTGGCCGAACGCTTCGAGCTGTATCTGGGGCCGGTGGAACTGGCCAACGGCTACCACGAGTTGACCGATGCGAGCGAGCAACGCGCGCGTTTCGAGCGCGATCGCGCGTTGCGTGCAAGCCGTGGTGCGGTCATCCCGCCGCTCGACGAGAACCTGCTGGCCGCACTGGCGCATGGCCTGCCGGCGTGCGCGGGCGTGGCGCTGGGCGTGGATCGGCTGCTGGCGGTGTTGCTGGGCGTCGAGGCGCTGCACGCGGTCATCGCATTCGGGTTCGACCGCGCCTGAACGGCCGCGCCATCGTCATTTCCAGTCCGTGACGATCCGCGATACGCTCGCCGCAATGGCGCTGTGCGCGTGCAAACCCGCGCGGCAAGGCGGATCAACCCAAGGTCATCGACGGAGCGGCAGCATGAACATGTTCTGGAACGGCTTGGCTCTGGCAGTGGTCGGCTTGCTCGCCGCGCCATCGCATGCGCAAACTTATTGGCGACCGGGCGACATCTTCGTGTGCGCGTCCAGCGGATACCGGCAGAATTACTGTCCGGGCGATACCCGGCACGGGGTGATCTTGCGGCGCCAGCTTTCGGACTCGGCCTGCGTGGAGGGGCGCACGTGGGGCTTCGACCGGCGCGGCGTGTGGGTGACCAGTGGTTGCAAGGGTGAGTTCCAGATCGTCTCGCGGCGTCCGCCGCGCCCAGCCCCGCCGCCCCCGCCACCCGGCGGTGGGCAACTGGTGGTGTGCAAGTCCAGCGGATACCAGCAGGCGTTTTGCCCGGTCGACACCCGTGGCGGCGTCTTCCTGAGTCGGCGCACGTCGTCCAGCGCTTGCGTGCGCGGTCGCAGCTGGGGTGCCGATCGCGGCGGCATCTGGGTCGACGACGGCTGCCAGGCCGAGTTCATCGTCGGCACCGGTTGGGGCAACGGCTATCAGCCGATGCCGCCATCGGCGTTCATTCCTCCCAGCACGATCCGCTGCGAGTCGACCGGCGGACGCGTGACCCGTTGCCCCGCACCGACCCGAGGTGGCGTGCAGATGCGCCAGCAACTGTCCAATACCACGTGCTATGAAGGCCAGAACTGGGGTTGGGATCGGTACGGAATTTGGGTGTCGGGCGGCTGCCGCGCCGACTTCCACGTCGGCGGCTATTACCGCTGAGCGCCGTTGGCGGGGCGTACGTGTGGACGGGGCTTGCCACCGCCCCGTCGTCGCTTGCGCCGTCACGGCGGGGCCCGCGCGTATGATCGCGGCGAGAGGTGGCGGAGGGATGGCGATGGATTTCGATGCATACGACCATGTGCGGCCGATCCGTTGGCTGGGTGATCGGCTGGAACTGCTCGATCAACGCATCCTTCCGCTGGAAGAGGAATACGTGGCATGCGCTGATGCCGACGCGGTGGCCGGTGCCATTCGCGAACTGGTCGTGCGCGGCGCACCGGCCATCGGCATCGCGGCCGCGTGGGGCGTGGTGCTGGCCGCGCAGGCGTTGGCGCGCCAACGGCCGGGCATCGATTCGGGCGATTTCGCGCTGGCCGAACTCGAGCCGGCGATCGCGACATTGCTCAAGGCCCGACCGACCGCGGTCAACCTGGCGTGGGCGCTGCAGCGCATGCGCCGCGCAATGCAAGGCGCCGGCGTGGACTGGTTGCCGCGGCTGGCGGCGGAAGCCGAGCAGATCGTATCGGAGGATCTGGCCGGCAATCATGCGATGGGCCTGGCCGGCGCCAACCTGATCGAGCCCGGGTCGGGCGTGCTGACCCATTGCAATACCGGCTCGCTGGCCACCGCCGGCTTCGGCACCGCGTTGGGCGTGGTGCGCGCCGGCGTGGCGCAGGGCCGGATCGCGCGCGTGTTCGCCGGCGAAACGCGGCCGTGGCTGCAGGGCGCACGCCTGACCGTGTGGGAGCTGCAAAAGGACGGCATCGATGCCACCTTGATCGCCGATGCTGCCGCCGCGCATCTGATGGCCAGCGGGCAGGTGCAGTGGGTGATCGTCGGCGCCGATCGCATCTGCGCCAATGGCGATGTCGCCAACAAGATCGGCACCCACCAACTGGCCATCGTCGCCCGCCACTTCGGGGTGAAGTTCATGGTGGTCGCAGCCTCGTCGACGCTGGACATGGGCACCGCCACCGGCGCGGACATCGAGATCGAACTGCGCCATGCCGACGAACTGGCTGCGGTGGCCGGCAAGCGCCACGTCGCCGACGGCGTGAAAGCATGGAACCCGGTGTTCGACGTGACCCTGGCCGGGCTGATCGATGCCATCGTCACCGAACGCGGCGTGGTGATGGCCCCTCAGGCCAGCAAGATGGCCTTGACATTCGTCGCCAAGGGCGTGGCGTAACTCGCTGTTTCAAGCGCGGTTTTTCAACGCGTTGCGGCCCCGTGCGACGGCCGGTTCTGCTATCATGGGGTGTTCACGAAAACGGCCTGCGGCGGGCGTTCCGTCGGGGCGTGTTCGTGCGTTGAAAACCGGAAGCGCGCATGACCGACCACGCCCAGGAAATCATCCCCGTCAACCTCGAAGACGAGATGCGCAAGAGCTATCTCGACTACGCGATGAGCGTGATCGTGGGGCGCGCGCTGCCGGACGTGCGCGATGGCTTGAAGCCGGTGCATCGGCGCGTGTTGCACGCGATGAGCGAGCTGGGCGCGCACAGCAACAAGCCCTATTACAAGTCGGCGCGCATCGTCGGCGACACCGTCGGCAAGTACCACCCGCACGGCGACATCGCGGTGTACGACACCCTGGTGCGCATGGCGCAGCCGTTCTCGCTGCGCTATCTGCTGGTGGACGGACAGGGCAACTTCGGTTCGGTCGATGGCGACCCGCCGGCGGCGATGCGTTACACCGAAGCACGCATGTCGCGCATCGCCCACGAGCTGATGGCCGACATCGACAAGGAGACCGTCGATTTCCAGCCCAACTACGACGAGAAGGAACTCGAACCCACGGTGATGCCCA
This sequence comes from Pseudomonadota bacterium, assembly GCA_018241125.1. GTDB lineage: Bacteria > Pseudomonadota > Gammaproteobacteria > Xanthomonadales > Xanthomonadaceae > SZAS-103. Next base: position 44,002 of record JAFEEL010000009.1, read on the forward strand.
CGCGCTTTCCGAACCTGCTGGTCAACGGTTCGGCGGGCATCGCGGTGGGCATGGCGACCAACATTCCGCCGCACAACCTGTCGGAGGTGATCGACGCGGTGCTGGCGCTGATCGACGCACCGGAGATTTCCATCGACGGGCTGATGCAGTTCATTCCCGGCCCGGATTTCCCGACCGCGGCGATCATCAACGGCGCCGCCGGCATCCACGCCGCCTACCGCACGGGTCGTGGCCGCGTGCTGATGCGCGCGCGTACCGAGATCGAAGTCGATGAACGCACCGGCCGCGAGGCGATCATCGTCAGCCAGTTGCCGTATCAGGTGAACAAGGCGCGCTTGATCGAGAAGATCGCCGAGCTGGTGAAGGAAAAGAAGATCGATGGCGTCGGTGCCGATTTGCGCGACGAGTCCGACAAGGACGGCATGCGCATCTTCATCCCGGTGAAGAAGGACTGTTCGGCCGAGGTGCTGCTCAACAACCTGTTCCAACAGACCCAGCTTGAATCGGCGTTCGGTATCAACATGGTGGCGCTGGTCGATGGCCGGCCGCGGTTGCTCACGCTCAAGGAAATGCTCGAGGCCTTCGTCCGGCACCGCCGCGAGGTGGTCACGCGGCGCACCATATTTGATTTGCGCAAGGCGCGTGCGCGGGCGCACATCCTGGAAGGCTTGACCGTCGCGCTGGCCAACATCGATGCGATGATCGAACTGATCAAGACCTCGGCCAATGCCAACGAGGCCCGTGAGCGCATGCTGGCGCGCCGCTGGGAGCCGGGTCTGGTCGCGGCGTTGCTGGCCGCGGCCGGCGCCGACGCCTCGCGCCCGGAAGGCTTGGGCAAGGACATTGGCCTGCGCGCCGACGGCTATCAACTGTCGGAGACGCAAGCCCGGGAAATCCTCGACATGCGCCTGAACCGCCTGACCGGGCTGGAGCAGGACAAGCTCACCGAGGAATACCGCAGCTTGCTCGATGCCATTGCCGCTCTGATCGCCATTCTCGAAGACCCGGCGCGCCTGCTGGCGGTGATACGCGACGAACTGGCGAGCATCAAGGCCGAGTTCGGCGACGCGCGCCGCACCGAAATCCGCGCCAGTCAGGAAGATCTGGATACCCTTGATCTGATCGTGCCCGAGGACGTGGTGGTCACGCTCTCGCATGCCGGCTACGCCAAGCGCCAGCCGGCCAGCCTATACCGCGCGCAGCGCCGCGGCGGGCGTGGGCGCAGCGCCACGGCGATGAAGGACGAGGATTTCGTCGAACGCCTGTGGGTCGCCAACACCCACGACACCCTGCTCACCTTCACCAGCTCCGGGCGCGTGTTCTGGCTGGGTGTCCACCAGTTGCCCGATGCCGGCCCGGGCGCGCGCGGGCGGCCGATCGTCAACTGGCTGCCGCTGGAAGCCGGCGAAAAAGTGCAGGCGGTGTTGCCGGTGCGCGAGTTCAGCGCCGATCGCTTCGTGTTGTTCGCCACCGGCCAGGGCGTGGTGAAGAAGACCCCGCTGTCGGAGTTCGCCTTCCGGCTGGCGCGCGGCAAGATCGCCATCGATCTGGATGAAGGCGATGGCCTGGTCGATGTGCAGCTCACCGACGGCGCCCGCGACGTGATGCTGTTCGCCAGCAACGGCAAGGCGGTGCGCTTTGCCGAAGACGAGGTGCGCGCGATGGGTCGCACCGCCCATGGCGTGCGTGGCATCCGCTTGGCTCCCGATGCGCGCGTCGAGAGCCTGATCGTGCTCGATGGTGATGGCGACATCCTCACCGCCAGCGAGAACGGCTACGGCAAGCGCACACCGGTGGCCGAGTATCCGCGCAAGGGCCGCGGCACGCAGGGCGTGATCGCGCTGGCCGCCAGCGCCCGCAACGGCGCCCTGATCGGCGCCATCCAGCTCACCGAGCAGCACGAGATCCTGCTGATCTCCGATGGTGGAACGCTGGTGCGCACGCGCGCGGCGGAAGTCTCGCAGGTCGGCCGCAACACCCAGGGCGTGACCCTGATGCGCATGGGCGAGGGCGAGAAGCTCATCGGCCTGCAGCGACTGGACGCCAGCGCCGGCGAGGACGATGCCGAACCCGGCGACGTTGCCGATGCGCCGGCTGGCGAACCGTGATCGGGCGATGGCTGGCAGTGAACCCTGCATGCGCCGCCGTCGGTTCGACCGCAACCACCCTCGACAAGGATTGCGCATGTCCCGCATGATCGGATGGCTGCTGGCGGCAGGCTTGGGGTTGAGCGTCAGCGCGGTGCTGGCAGCCCCGCCCGCCACGGCGCCGGTGCAGCCAGCGCCCTCCGCACCTGCGCCGCAAGCGGCGAGCAACCGCATCGCTGCCGCGCGCGACGCGGTGATGCCCTATGTGGTGAGCATCCTCACCGTCAGCCAGAGCTTCGTGCAGGGCGAACCCACGCTGAGCGTGGCCAGCGGCAGCGGCACGGTGATCGCGCCGCAAGGCTACGTGGTCACCAACGCGCACGTGGTCGAGAAAGGCAAGGCGTTTCGCGTGGTGTTTGCCGATGGGCGCGAGCTGCCGGCCAAGTTGATCGGTCAGGACACGCTGTCCGATCTGGCGGTGCTGCAAGTCCTGCCGCCCAAGCCCGAAGTGTTCAGGTACGCGCAGTTCGCCGGCGCCAATGATCTGCAAGCCGGCGACGAGGTGCTGGCGATGGGCGCGCCGTGGGGCCTGTCCAACTCGATGAGCGCCGGCGTGGTCAACAACCCGCGCCGGCTGCTGGTGTCGTTGTTCGACGACGAGGCCGATTACGAGGACAGCCTGGGCCCCGATTTGCCCACTGGCCGCTACTACGCGTGGATCCAGCACGACGCCCCGATCGCGCCGGGCAACTCCGGCGGCCCGCTGGTGGACATGCGCGGACGCGTCGTCGGGGTGAACGCGCGCGGCATGGTGCTCGGCGGCGACCTGGCTTTCGCGATCCCCGCACCGGACGCGCAGCGCGTGGTCGATGCCTTGATCGCCTACCACCGCGTGCCGCGCGCGTGGCTGGGCTTTCGCTTGCGCTCGCGCAAGGACACCGGTTACGCGCACGGCGTGCTGGTCAATGCGGTCGATCGCGACTCGCCGGCGCAGCGGGCGGGTTTGCGGGCCGGCGACCTGCTGCTGGCGATGGACGGGCAGGCGGTGGACGCGCCGCAGCCGGTGGATATCCCCGAGTTGCAGCGCCAGATCGCGCAGTTGCCGGTCGGCAAGTCCATCGAGTTTCGTGTGCAGCGCGATGGCAAGACGCTGGCGGTCAAGCTGCTCACCGCGGCCTATCCGCGCGACAACGGCGAGGAAGTCGGCTACGCCCCGTTTGGCGCATCCTTGCGCGAACTGACGGTGGCGATGGCACGCCGTCGCGCGCTGGACTTCAGCGACGGCTTGATCGTGACCAGTCTGCGTCCGGGCGGGCCGGGGGCAACAGCGCGTCCGGCGCTGGCCGCCGGCGACGTGATCCGCAGCATCGACGGCAAGCCGGTGCGGGTGGCTGCCGACCTCAAGGCGTGGCTGGTCAAGCCGGCAAAGATCACGCCGCTGCTGATTGGTTTCGTGCGCAACGGCGAGAACTTGCTCGCCACCTTGCGCCCCGCCTATGGCGACATCTCGCGCACGCCGCTGCCGGAACTGCCGCAGGCGTGGGCCGGGGTGGACGTGCAGCCGGTCACCGCCTCGCTGCAAGGCGCATTCGGGGCGGCCGGGCAAGGCTTCCGGGTCAGCCGCGTCTACCCGGGTAGCCCCTTGGGCGCGGTCGGCGTGCAAGTCGGCGACATCATCACCGCCATCGGCGATCGCCCGCTCAAGCCGGTCAGCGACGACAGCACCGATGCGTTCGATCAGGCCGTACGCGATCTGGAGATCGGGCGCGACGCGAAGGTGGCGGTTTTGCGCGATGGCGTGGCCAAGGCAATGAGCTTCATTCCGAGCCCGTCACCAGTCGAGGACAGTGGCTTGAAGGTGCTGCAGGTCTCGCAGCTGCGCATCCAGGTGCGCGAGCTGGGTTTCTACGACCGCGTCGAGCGACGCTTGCCGCCTGATCAGAAAGGCGTGTATGTGACTACGGTCGAACGCGGCGGCCCGGGCGGGCTGGCGCACCTGCGCAACGGCGACATCGTGCTGTCGCTGGGCGGACGGCCGACCGTGGATCTGGACGGCTTCGGTGCGGCCCTGACGCAGGCCCTGCGCGACGGCACGCAGACGATTCCATTCCTGATCATGCGTGGCGCCGAAGCGCGCCTGTTGTACCTCGACCGCAGTTGGCTACAGGACACCCTGCCATGAGCAAGCGCCTGCCCGTTGATGTGTTGCGTGCGACGGCGTGCGCGGCGCTGCTGCTGCCAATCGCGTGGCTGGCGCCCATGTGTGCGACGGCGACCACCCAAAGCCAGGCCGAGGATGCGCGCCAGTTCAAGGCGGTGATGGAGCTGCGCGGCGAAACCGCGGTGCCGGTGAAGTTCGTGATGAGCGTGTCCAGCGGTGGTGCCGAACAGCAGCAGGAAGGGCAAACCCAGGGCACGCTGGTATCTGCCGATGGCTTGATCCTCGTGCCGGGGCGAGTGGTCAGCATCGATCTGGGCGCGCTCAGCCGCGGCGGCGGCCTCGGTGGCACCGTCGGCTCTCTGGGCTCGGCCAAGTCGCGGCAGTTCCGCGTACGCCTGCCGAGCAGCGACGAATGGGTGCCCGCCGATCTGGTCACCCGCGACACCGAACTGGGTATCGCGTGGATTCGCCTGCGCCATCCCAAGGGTAAGCTGGCTTGGGTGAACTTTTCCGAGCCTGCGAAAGTCGTTCTGGGCACGCAGTTGTTCACGGTGATGCGCACCTCGGATCAGTTCGGCGCGGTGCCGGTGATCCGTGCCGGCTATGTGCTTGGCGAGACGGCGATGCCGCGCCACGAGTGGCTGGTGGACGGCTCGCCGGGCGTGGCTTTCGATGGCGACGGCAAGCCGGCCGGCTATGTCGATGTCGACTTGGCCGGGCTGATGCGCTCGCGCGGCAGCTCCGGCGGCATCGGCATGGACATGGCCGATTCGGTGTACACCATGATCCCCGCCGAGCGCATCGGCCGGGTGACTGCCCGCGCCGCGCTGTTGCCGGTGGTGCCGCCGGCCGACGGCGATGGCGATCAAGACGTACTGCCGCCAGCGCCGCCCAAGCGCGACCGCCTCAAGCCCGCCACCGTGCCGGTCGAGCCGGTGCCGCCGGCACCGCCAGCGGCAGCGTCAGCCAAGCCGGGTGGGTGAGGGCGGGTGCGATGTCGTTCGCCGGGAGTGTCGGCGCGTCCGCATTGAAGCAGGCTTCAGTCGCCCATCGGCTCGATGCCGTTGGCCTTGAACCAATTGTCGCTGGTCGACGTGGCGCCGCCATCGCCGGCGTTGTAGTTGATCGTCATCTCTTCGTCGGCGGCGATGTCGCGCACGGCGATGTAACGCATGTAGTTGCCGTCGGTGATCGCCTCGTAACGCAGATTGGCCGGGTTGGCGTGGTTGTACATGCCGCCGTAACCCATCGCCAGCGCCACCGCCCGCGGCCCCTTGGTCATGTTGCCCCACGCGAACGCGTAGTGCTTCAAGCGTACCGGCAGGGGCCGCCACGGCGCGGTCAGGACGATCGTCGGGGCAACCTCCACGACTTCCCCGGCGCTGATCGCGCGCGAGGCGAACACGCCGCGGCCCTTGGCCGTTCCGGTGTCCTTGACGTATCCGAGCGGGGTGGTGGATTGCATGGTCGGCTGGCTGCGATGTCTAGCCGCTGGCAGCGGCGCAGCGCAGCATCCTGCGAACTGGCGGCGACGGCGTCAAGTGGGGTCGGATTGCGGGTCGGCGCGGGTGGATGACGGTACGGAGGATCGGCGTGCCGGACAACTCCCGCCATGTGGCCGTTTTCCCGGGCGACCGCGTTATCGCAGAGCAGTGCAATCGACGCTGATTCAGGCGTTCTATACTCGCACCAACCATCCGGGGATCGTTCGTATGCGCGCCAGGTACTGCGGGGTTTCATCGTCACTGCGCATCGCCCGCATCGGTCTTGCCGCTTTGCTGTTGTCGGTGTTGCTGCTGGCGGGCTGCCGGAAGGGCTCGAACGACGGCGTGCCGGCGGTGCAGGGCAGCGAGCGGGCGGCGGTGGATGCTCGCAGCGTGCCCAAGGGCTTCGCCTTGCTGTCGGCGTACCCGGATACTTCGGGAGACGAGTTGGCGATTGCGCTGGAGTTCACCCGGCCGCTGGTGGCTACCCAGGATTTCGACTCGCTGGTGAGCGTGACCGACGCCAACGGTGCGGTGGTCAAGGGCTCGTGGTCGCTGTCCGATGACACGGACGACGGCAACAAGATACTGCGTTTCCCCGGCGTGCAGCCGGCGCTGAAGTACAACGTCAGGATCGACGGCAAGCTCGCCGCCGCCGACGGCCATACCATCGGTGCGGACATCGTGCGCGAGGTCTATACCGGGCCGCTGGAGCCGGTGGTCGGCTTCGCCTCGCAGGGCAGCGTGCTGCCCGCGCGCGAGTCGCGCGGGCTGCCGGTGGTGTCGGTGAACGTGCCGGAGGTGGACGTCGAGTTCTTCCGCGTCAAGGACAAGCTGCTGCCCACCTTCTACGCGCAGTACCAGCGCGGCGGGCAAAAGGACGGTTACGACCTCGACGCCAGCTACAACGGGCACACGCCCATCGCCAAGATGGCCGACTCGATGTACCTCAATCGCTTCGTGCTCGGCGGCAAGGAAAACGAGCGCGTGCTCAACTACCTGCCGATCCAGAGCATCGACGAGTTGGCCAAGCCGGGGCTGTATTTCGCGGTGATGAAGCCGGCTGCGCACTTCAAGAACGGTTACCAGACGGCGCTGTTCTTCGTCTCCGACATCGGCCTGCACGTGCGCGCCTACAAGGACAAGGTGTTCGTGCACACCGCCTCGCTGCGCTCGGGTGCGCCGATCCCCGGCGTGGATTTGCAGGTGATCGACAAGAAGGGCGAGCCGGTCGTCAAGGCCACCACCGACGCCTCCGGCAACGCCCTGGTGGCCTACACGCTGGACAGCTCGCAGGTGATGATCGCCAGCCGCGGCAGCGACACCTCGATGCTGCCGTTCAACCAGCCGGCATTGGATCTGTCGGATTTCGACGTGGCCGGCCGCAAGCAGGCCTGGTTCGACGTGTTCGCGTGGTCCGGGCGCGACCTGTACCGTCCCGGCGAGACGGTGCGGTTGTCGGCGCTGATGCGCGATTACGACGGCAAACCAGTCAAGCCACAGCCGCTGTTCCTCGTGCTCAAGCAGCCCGATGGGCGCGAGTTCCTGAAAACCAAGCTCGATCCGCAGGCGCTGGGTTATTACGCGTGGAACTACACCATCCCTGCCGATGCGCCGACCGGGCGCTGGCAGGTGGAGTTCCGCGCCACCCCCGACGGCAAGGACGTGGTCGAGGCGATGACCTTGCGCGTCGAAGAGTTCCTGCCCGAACGCATGAAGCTCGATCTGGACACCGCGCAGCCGGTGTTGCGCCCGGGCGAGCCGATCAAGCTCAAGGCAACGGCTGCGTATTTGTATGGCGCGCCGGCCGACGGCAACCGCTTCACCGCGCGCCTGGCGGTGTCGGCCGACCAGCATCCGTTCGCCAACGCCGATGCGCTGCCGGGCAAGACCAATGCCGCCAAGGCCGATGCCTACAAGGGCTGGTTCTTTGGCGATCCCACCATCGCGCTGCCGAAGGAAGCCAAGGACATCGTCGACGACAAGTTCGACGCGCAAGGCCATTACGCGCAGGACATCGACCTGCCCGACGAAGCCGCCAAGGCCAAGGCGCCGATCGCTGCGGTGCTTTCGGGCAGCGTCTATGAAACCGGCGGGCGCACGGTGTCGCGCACGATCAAGCGCACGCTGTGGCCGGCCGACACCCTGGTGGCGGTACGCCCGTTGTTCGACGACGCCGATGGCGCATCGCCCAACGGCCACGCCGGATTCGAGGTGATCCGCGTGGACTCGGCCGGCAAGCGCGTGGCCGGCAGCGGGCTGAAAGTGAGTTTGGTGCGCGAGCGCCGCGATTACCTGTGGCGCTGGAACGACAACGCCTGGGCATTCGATTACACCAGCCGTTACGAGAACGTGGCCAGCAAGACCGTCGATGTGAGCGCCGCCAGCAGCGCCAAGGTGGATTTTCCGGTGCAGTGGGGCGGTTATCGCCTGCAAGTCCTCGACCCGCAGACCGGCTTGACCACCATCTACCCGTTCAATGCCGGCTGGAGCTGGGACGACCAGAACCGCGGGCTCGACGCGCGCCCGGACAAGGTCAAGCTGGCGCTGGACAAGACTTCCTACAAGGCCGGCGACACGCTCAAGGTCACCCTCACCCCGCCACAACCCGGCCCTGGCGTGCTGTTGGTCGAAAGCGACCACCTGCTGTACACCGCCAACGTGGACGTGAAGGCCGGCTCGACCTTCCAGATTCCAGTCACATCCGACTGGGAACGCCACGACGTGTACGTCACCGCGCTGGTGTTGCGCGGCGGCGCGGCCACCGAGAAGACCACGCCGGCGCGGGCGGTCGGCGAGGCGTGGGTGCCGATGGGTCGCGACGACCGCAAGCTGGCGGTGAACCTGTCCGCGCCGGTGCAGATGCTGCCCGAGCGCGACATGGCGGTGACCATCAAGGCGCCGCAACTGGCCGGCAAGCAGGCTTACGCCACGGTGTCGGCGGTGGACGTGGGCATCCTCAACATCACCCGCTTCCCGGTGCCCGACGCGGCGGCGTACTTCTTCGCGCAGCGCCGGCTGGGCATCGACGCCTACGACATCTACGGCCGCGTGATCGAAGCCTTCGAGGGCGGTACCGCCAAGCTGCGCTTCGGCGGCGACATGGCGCTGGGGCCACTGCCGCAGGCGCGCCGCCCGACCGCGCACGTGCAGACGGTGGATTTGTTCTCAGGCCCGGTCGCGCTGGATGCGACCGGCAACGCCACCGTGCAGGTGCCGGTGCCCGACTTCAACGGCACCTTGCGCGTGTCCACCGTGGTGTACGGGCAGGATCGCTACGGCAAGGCCGACGCGCAGACGCTGGTGCGCGCACCGGTGGTGGCCGAGGTCAGCGCCCCGCGCGCGCTCGCACCCGGCGACAGCAGCACGTTGACTCTGGACTTGCAGAACTTCAGCGGTGCTGCGCACGAGTTCACCGTCAGCGCCAAGGCCGACGCGCCACTGATCCTCGACGGCAGTGCGCGCAAGGTGACGCTCAAGGACGGCGGCAAGGCGACGCTGAGCTTCCCGCTGTCGGCGGGCCCGGGCAACACCGTGGGCAAGTACACCATCACCGCGGTGGCCGACGGCCTGAAGGTCGAGCGCCATTACGAGATCGCGGTGCGCCCGGCATGGCCGGCGACCGTGCGCTCGCGCGTGCAGGTATTGCAGACGCTGGCGCCGGTAACGCTGGATACTGCCGACGCGGTCGGCATGATGGCCGACTCGGTGCGCGTGCGCCTGACCTTGTCCGCGCTGCCGCCGTTGCCGTTCGCCAGCGCGCTCGCGCACCTGCTCGAATACCCGTATGGTTGCATCGAACAGACCACCAGCAAGGGCTGGGCGGCGCTGCTGCTCGACGAAGACACCGCCAAGAAACTCGGCATGACCGGCCTGACCGCGGCCGAGCGCAAGCGCCGCGTGGAGGGCGCGTTCGGGCGCATCGCTTCGATGCAGATCCCCAACGGCAACTTCTCGTTCTGGGGCGGCGGCACCGATGCGGTGCCGCAGATGACGCCGTTCGTGGTGGACTTCCTGCTCGACGCGCGCGACGCCGGTTTCGCGGTGCCCGACGGCGTGTTGCAAAAGGCGCTGGAACGGCTGAGCGAGGACTTGCTCACCGGCGGCGAGAAGTTCTACGGCTACGAACACGCCGACGCGCTGAAGTTTGCCAACAACGCCTACGCCGGGTTCGTGCTGGCGCGGGTCAACCGCGCCCCGCTGGGCACCTTGCGGGCGATGTACGACAACGACCGCGGCAAGGCGCTCACGCCGTTGCCGCTGGTGCGCCTTGGCATCGCGTTGAACCTGATGGGCGACCATGCCCGCGGAGGCAAGGCGGTGGCCGACGGTTTCGCGATGAAGTCCAAGCGCCCGTGGTACCTGGGCGACTACGGCTCGGATCTGGGCGATCTGGCGCGCATGGTCGCGCTGGTGCACCGCTTCCACATGGCCACGCCGGCCTACGATGCCCGCATCTTCGATCTGGCTCGCGACACCCGTGCGACCATCGACGGCGTGCCCGCCAGTGAACGCTGGTGGTGGCTGAGCACGCAAGACCAGATCGCGCTGGCCGGGCTGGGCAAGGCGTTGATCGCCGATTCGGATGCCAAGGTGGCCGGTACGCTCGGGGTCGGCGGCAGCGCCGAGGCCATCGCACCGGCGAGCATCCTCAGTCGCGATTTCGACGCCACCGCGCTGCGCCAGGGCGTGCGCTTCACGCCGACCGGCAAGCCGCCGTTGTACGCGCTGATCGACGTCGCCGGCGTGCCCGCCACTGCACCGGCGCCGGACGACAAACGGGTGAGCATCGTGCGCACCTTCTACACCACCGACGGCAAGGAGTGGAAAGGCGGCGCGCTCAAGGAAGGCGATGCGCTGATCGTGGGCCTGAAGATCGTCTCGCGCGAGAAGATCCCCGATGCGCTGATCACCGACCTGCTGCCCGCGGGTCTGGAAATCAGCAACTTCAACCTCGGCGGCGGCAAGCAGTGGGCCGACGTGGTGGTCGACGGCATCACCTTGTCCGATCGTTCCTCGGCGGCGACCGTCAACCACGAGGAGTTCCGCGACGATCGCTACGTGGCCGCGCTCTCGCTCGACCGTGGTGACGCGGCGCACGTGTTCTACCTCGTGCTGGCGGTGACACCGGGTACCTATGCCGTGCCGCCGCCGCTGGTGCAGGACATGTACCGCCCGCAGATCCGCGGCATCGGCAAGGCGCTGCCGGCGACGATCAAGGTGGTGGAGCCGAAGTGAAGCCGGTAGCAGGGAAGCAGGGAGCAGGGGAGCAGGGAGCAGGGAGCAGGGAAGCAGGGAAGCAGGGAAGCAGGGGAGATTCTCCAGCCAGATCGTGCGGTCGTCGGGGCCATCCCTCGGTGAGTCGATCTACCATTCATCCAGCCGTCGTGGCAGCACGCGCCGCGTGTCGCGCACGGTCAGGATATCGATCCTGTCGCGACCGACGAGGTAAATGATCCGATAGGGCGCTTCGATCAACTCGCGCAAGTCTCCCTGCAGGAAGCCTTCGACGACGCGACCGGAGTGCGGATGCTCGATGAGCTGTTCGACGCGCCGCGTCAGTCGATCCACGACGCGATCGGCGTTCGCCGGTTGGTCGTTGGCAATGTGGCGATGTATCTGACGCAAGCGTGCACGGGCACGATGCGTCCATGCGACTTTCATTGCAGACCAAACTCGGCTCGCAGCCGGGCATTGTCGATCACTCGATCTGCCGCACTGTCGGCCAGGCCCGCACGCAGATCGAGGATGATTTCGATTTGCTCAGCCAGCTCTTCCCAATCGGCTGCTTCGGGCAGGGTATCGATCAGTTGATGCGCTTTTTGTTTGAATGCCGAACCCATGAAGAACTCTCCGGCGAGGCTGGGAGCCAGTGTACGCCCGCCCAATCGCGATGGCGCAGGCTGCGCATTCACGGCGCGTGTTGCGCGGTCGCTATGATGCCGCATCGTCGAGCGCGTCCATCCATGCCGCCATCCCCCACTTCGCCGCTTCCTGCCGTAATGCGCCGTTGGCCCCGCCTGCGCCGCTGGCTCAAGCGCATCGGCGGGTCGCTGCTGTTGTTGTCGATCGTGGCGGTCGTGCTGGATCGGATGTATCCGCTGCCGCTGCCCGATCCGCGCGATGCCAGCGTGCTGGTGGTGGCGCGCGACGGCACGCCGCTGCGGGCGTTTCCCGATCGGCAAGGCATCTGGCGTTACCCAACCACACCCGAACACGTCTCGCCGCTGTATCTGCAAGCGCTGCTGACCTACGAGGATCGCTGGTTCTGGCGGCATCCGGGGGTGAACCCGGTGGCGTTGGCGCGTGCCGGCTGGCAGTGGGCGCGTTATGGACACATCGTATCGGGCGGTTCGACGCTCACCATGCAGGTGGCGCGCATCATCGACCCATCTGCCGGCGACGATCGTTCCATCGGCGCCAAGCTGCGGCAGATCGCGCGCGCACTGCAATTGGAAGCGCACTTGAGCAAGCGCCAGATCCTCATCATTTATCTGGATCGCGCGCCATTCGGCGGCACCATCCAGGGCGTGCAGGCCGCCAGTTGGGCTTACTTGGGGAAACCCGCGAATCAGCTCTCGCACGCCGAGGCCGCGCTGCTGGCGGTGTTGCCGCAGATGCCCAGCCGGCTGCGCCCGGATCGCAATGCGCAGGAGGCGCGTGTGGCCCGCGACAAGTTGTTGCGGCGGATGGCGCAGTTGCACGTGTGGACGCCGGCGCAGGTGGCCGATGCGCGCATCGAGCCGGTGGTGACGCGGCGCTTGCACCAGCCGATGCTGGCGGCATTGCTTGCGCAGCGGCTGAAGGACACCGCGAGCGGGCAGGGCACGGCGTGCGCGTCGGGCGCGGCGAGTATGCCGTCGCCCGCGCGTGCCGTTTCCACCGCGTCGGCGTACAGCGGCGCGCCGGCCTGCACGCAAGGCGCTGGCCCGCAGCGTATCGTCACCAGCATTGACGCCGGGCTGCAACGCACGCTCGAAGCGCGGGTCACATCGTACTTCGCCAACTTGCCGGCGCGCACCTCGGCGGCGCTGCTGGTGGTGGACAACCAGAGCCTGGAAGCGCGCGCCTACATCGGCTCGGTGGCATTCGGTGACGTGCCGCGCCTCGGGCACGTGGACATGGTGCGCGCGTGGCGCTCGCCCGGATCCACGCTGAAACCTTTCCTCTACGGGCTGGCGCTGGACGACGGCCTGATCCATTCGGAGAGTTTGCTGGTGGACGCGCCGCAGTCGTTCGGCGACTACCGCCCCGGCAATTTCGACACCACCTTCAGCGGCCCGGTCGGCGCCGCCGAGGCGTTGCGGTTGTCGTTGAACGTGCCGGCGGTGGACTTGCTCGATCGTGTCGATCCGGTGCGCTTCTACGCGCGGCTGGCCAATGCCGGCGTGGTGCTGAAGATGCCGCGCGGCGCGAAGCCCAACCTGTCGATGATCCTCGGCGGCGACGGCGTGACCTTGGAAGACCTGGTCGGCGCCTACACGGCTTTCCATCGCGGCGGCATCGCCGGGCGCGTGCGCCTGACCCCCGATGCGCCGCGCGTAGAACGACGCTTGCTGTCGCCGGGCGCGGCGTGGATCGTCAAGACCATCCTCGACGCCAATCCGCGGCCGGGTACGCGGCTGGATACCTTCGAACCGGGCAACGGCCCGCGCGTGGCGTGGAAGACCGGCACCAGCTATGGCTTTCGCGATGCGTGGGCGATTGGCGGCACGCGCCGCTACACGGTCGGCGTGTGGGTTGGGCGGCCCGACGGCACGCCGCTGCCGGGCCAGTACGGCGCGATCACCGCTCTGCCGCTGTTCTTTCAGGTCATCGACAGCTTGCCGCGCCACGCCGGCGATGCGGTGGCCACGCCGACACCGTCGGGGGTGGGCAGTGTCGAGATTTGCTGGCCGCTGGGCACCGCGTTCGATCCGGCGCATCCGCAGTTGTGCGCACGCAAGATGAGCGCATGGACGCTCGACGGGCAGGTGCCGCCGACCATGGCCGAGCGACGTGCGCGCCTGTGGAGCGCTGGCTTGCAGCCGTTGCGCGTGGATGCGCAGACCGGGCAGCGCCTGAGCGCCGATTGCGCCAAGCCGCACCCGGTTCGCGACACCGCCATCGCGCGCTGGCCGGCGCTGGCCTCGCCGTGGTTGTCGGCCGCAGAACGCGCACAGTCGGCGTTGCCGCCGCTGGCAGCCGATTGCCAGCCCGATGGTTTGGGCGGCGCGGTGACGATGCAAATCGAGGGCGTGGCTGACCACGCGAGCGTGGCGCGTGCGCCCAACAGCCCGCACCCGGTGCGACTGGCGCTGCGTGCGCTGGGCGCGCCGGGGACGGTGATGTGGCTGGTCAACGATCGCCTGGTCGGGCAGACCAGCGGCCGCGCACCGTTCGTGCACGACTACCCCGAGGTCGGGCCGCAGACCGTCACCGCGATGGCCGAAACTGGCGCGTGGACGCAAGTCCAGTTTCGTGTGCTGCGCTGAGTTGCGACCGACCGCTACCGCGCGGGCCTCGATGCTGGCTACAATCGGACGCATGCCCGTCCGTGGGGCGTCTGCCGTGCCACCGATCGACGATCCATCCAGCAACACCGAACGCCATACCGTGATCGAGGCAACCCGGCCCCTCGGCGGGGCCGCGAAGCCGCGGCTGGTCGTCGTCAGCGGCATGCTGCTGGGCTTGCAGGTAGAACTGGGCGAGCAGCCGGTCGTGGTCGGTCGGGCAGGCGAATGCGCGATTTCCCTGCAACAGCCCAGCGTGTCGCGGATACATTGCCGGATCTGGCGCGATGGCGAGCTGTACTGGATCGAAGATTGCGGTTCGACCAACCACACCTACCTCAATGGTGCGCAGGTCGGGCGCGCGCAGCTGCGCGACGGCGACCAGATCGGCGTCGGCGGCAACGCCATCAAGTTCTTCCTCGGAACCAGTCTGGAAGCCAGCTATCACTCCGAGCTGATCGATCTGGCGATCTACGACAGCCTGACCGGCTTTTTCAATCGCCGGCATTTTTGCGCAGTGCTCGACGAGGAGCTGGGCAAGACCACGCCGGGCGCGCCGCTGAGCCTGCTGATGCTGGATCTGGATCTGTTCAAGCAGATCAACGATCACTACGGCCATCCGGTCGGGGACCAGGTGCTGGGCATGGTCGCCCGGGTGGTGCGCGAGCGCACACCGCAAGGCCTGCCGATCGGGCGGCTGGGCGGCGAGGAGTTCGCCATCGCCATGCCCGGGCAGAATGCGAAGGCCGCCACCGCCTTGGCCGAGGCCTTGCGCGCGGCGGTGGAAGCCTCCCCGGTCGAGGCGGCCGGGCAGGTGTTGCAAGTCACGGTGAGTGTCGGCATCGCGCAGACCGACGCCGATGCCTGCGCCCGCGGCGTGCTGTTCAAGCGCGCCGACGACCAGCTTTACCGCGCCAAATCCGAAGGCCGCAACCGCGTTTGCGCCGGATAAGGCGGTAGGCACCGGGAGTCGTTGGCGATCCGGCATTTGGCCGGTTTTCATGGTGGCCTGCGTTTACTGCTGTGCGGGTTCGTGTGCCATGAATGGCGAGCCTGCACCACCGCCCCGACAATCGTTTTTGATCTGGAGAGATCATCCATGCGCAAGACACTGCTCGCCGTGCTGCTGCTGTCCGCCCTCAGTGGCCCCGTGCTCGCCGCTACCGCCGACCCGGTGGTCGCCCGCCAACTCGACTCGCTCAAGCTCAAGTATGAAGTGGACAAGGACGGCGACTACAAACTCGTGTTCGATCTGGGCGAAGGACGCAGCCAGATCGTCTGGGTGCGCTCGAAGACTTACACCTACCGGTCCGACCAGATCCGCGAAATCTGGTCGCCCGGCTATCGCACCAGCGGCGATGCCATTCCCGAAAAAGTGGCCAACCGCATGCTGGAGAACAGCAACGAGGTCAAACTCGGCGGCTGGGTCAAGCAGGGCAAGATCGGCATGTTCGTGGTCAAGGTGCCCACCAGCGCCAGTGCCGAGGAGCTGGGCGATGCATTGAAGGCCGCCGCGCACACCGCCGACGAGATCGAGCAGGAGTTCTCCGGGAAGAAGGACGAGTTCTGAGCGTGCACGCCGCATCCAACCCGCGCGCCGTCGGACCAGCCAGAGCCGGGCGGTGCGCGGGGTCGTATGCGGCCGGTCGGTTCGCGATGCGACTTGGGTCGCCGCTAGCCCGTCGCCTGTCCACGCCGGGCTACCGCCGCGCCGCTACTTGATTGGCTCGTCAAACATCAACTCGCCCACGTAACGCGCCGGCGGGGAGCCGAATGAAGTCACGGTGTCGTGGTAGCGCTTGAGGTTGAAATCCTTGCCCCACTTGGCCTTGGCCTGCCGCAGCAGGTCGAAGTGCTCTTGTGCGCCGACGAAGTAGGTCGATAGCTGGGTGGAACTGAGCTGGGCGCGCGTCCACTTGCCGGCGGCCTCGCGCTCTTCCTGGAACGCGGTTTGCGTGAGCAGCTTCATCGCGTCCTCGCGCGAGATGCCGTCGACATGCACCGACTGGTCGAGGATGGCGTTGACGGTCGCGCGCAGATACCACTTGAGTTGCACGAGGCGATACAGCGGGTCGCGGTCGAGGAAGCCCTGCTCGGCCATCATGTGCTCGGCGTACACCGCCCAGCCTTCGATGAAACTGCCCGAGCCCAGTACCGCGCGCACGGTCGACGGGAACTGGTTGGAATGCCAGATCTGCACGTAGTGGCCCGGCATCGCCTCGTGCACGCCCAGTTCGGCGATCGAGCGGGTGTTGTATTCCTTGAGGAACGAAGTGGCCTGCGCATCGGTCCAGTCGTCCGGGATCGGCGATACCGCGTAGAAGGTGGCGAGGTTCTTGTCCAGCGGGCCGGGCGAGTCGCAGTAAGCCACCGCGACGCCGCGGGCGAACTCGGGCATCAAGATCACCTGCACCGGCGCGTTGGGCAGGGTGATCAGGTCGTGCGCACGCACGAAGTCGGTGGCCTTGGCCAGCTCGGCCTTGGCCACTTCGACCACGTCGTTGCGGTTGGGGCGATCGGCGGCGGCCATGTCCAGCGCGGCCTGAATCGCCGCCTGCTGCTGCGCCTGCGTCGGGTTGTCGGGTGTGGCCGGCGCACCGGGCTTGCCCTTGAGCACGTCGCGGGCGATGGCGTACATCTGCTGGCGGATGTTGACCACCTCGGCTTCGGCGCGCTTGCGGATTTCCTGCCGGCTCAGCGTCGAGTCGAGCGCGAAGTGCAGTTTCTCGTCGAACAGTTCCTTGCCGATGCGGAAGTTGCCCTTGGCGTTGGGAACCAGCGTCTTGTTCAACCATTGGGTCTGTTGCGGGATGACCTTGCGCAGGTTGGCGATGGCCGCATCCAGCCGCGCCCGATCGGCGGCGGGGAGGTCCTTTTCGTTGGGCACGATCATGCTGTCGATGATCTCCAGCGCGCCCGCGCTTTGCTTGGCGGCGGTCTGCGCGTAGATCTCGGGCACGCGCCTGGGGTCGAGGTTGGCGCGCATCTGCTCGTAGATCGCCGGCAGCTTCTCGATGCGCGCGGTGGCGCTGCGCAGGCGCTCTGGCATCGGCGCGAAATCGCGCGCCATCAGGGTGAACAGGGCGCTGCCTTCCAGGCCCGTGTACGCGGTCGGATCCCACGCCCAGGCCTGGATCTTGTCGGCGTTGAACACGTCGTAGCGCAACTGGTTGCCCAGCAGCGCCGCATCGACCTGGTTTTCGCGCGAGAGCTTGCTGCGGTCGATCTTGTTCAACTCATCGAGCATTTGCCGCGAGAAGGCTTCCGACTTGGCGCGACCGGCGGCACTCAGGTCGTCCAGCTCCGAATCGAAGCGATGGTCGCCGGTCTGGGTGGCGCCCACCGGCGACAGACGCATCGACCCGTCCAGCCAGCGCTTGGCCAACTCGTTGAACTGCACGTCGGCCGGTGAGGGCGCGCTGGCCGTGGCGGCGGCGCCAGCCGTCATCGCAGGACTGGCAGCCGAGTTGGCGGCGGGGCCGGCAGCGGCGATGCCGATGGCCAGACAAAACGAAGCCGTACAGGCGGCGAGCCGGGTCATGCGCATGGGATCGATCCTTTGCGGGTGGGCGGAAACGGCAAGGATAACGCCTATTGCACGCCGGCGCCGATCGCCCGGCGGCCAGCCGCTGCTGCGCTCATCGTGGCCACCGGTGCGCAGCAGGTCGGTGCCGTGCGCACACCGCGCGATGCTATTTTTTTGTCAGTGCCCGCACCGCATCGAGCGTCTGCCGGACATGGCCTTTCGGGTCGAGATCGGAATACACGTGGGCGATGGTGCCGTCGGGTGCGATCACGTACGAGGTGCGGTTGGACCATTCGGGTTTCATCGACAGCACGGCGTCGTATTCCTTCGCGATCTCCGCGCCGGCATCGGCGGCCACCGGGAACTTGCCCGAACAGTGCTCGGTTTCCTTCGAGAAGTCGGCCAGTTGGTCGGTGTTGCCGGCGGTCACGCCGATCACGCTGGCGTGCAACGCCTTGAACTGGTCGATGGCCTGCGAGAACAGATGCGCCTCGAGATTGCAGCCGGAGGTGTGCGCGGCGGGGAAGAAGTACAGCACCACCGGGCCTTGCTTGAGGGCGTCGGCGAGCTTGAAGGTAAAGGGTTTCCCGGCAAGGTACGCCGGCGCACTGAAGTCCGGTGCCTTGTCGCCGTCTTTCAACGCAGCCCAAGCCGGTGCGGCCAGTGCGAGGGCGAGTGCGGCGCATGCGAGGGTCTTGGTCATGGTGGCGATCCGTGATGAACCTGGCACTTATACACCCGCGTGCGGGCGATTGCCTTGACGCGCACGGCGGCCGCGCGGGCGCTCACACCTCCAGCCGATCCGTCTCGCGCCCGACCACCGCGTACAGCGCCGGCATCAGGAAGATGCTGATCAGCAAGCGCGTGAACAGGCCACTGACGATCACCAGCGCGAACGGCCGTTGCGTGTCCGTGCCCACGCCGGTGGCCAGCGCGGCCGGCAACAGGCCCAGGGCGGCGACCAACGCGGTCATCATGATCGGCCGCAGGCGCAAGATCGCGCCGTCGCGGATCGCCTGCGCCATCGGCACGCCGTTCAGTCGCAACTCGTTGACGCAGGAGATGTACACCACCGCGGTCTGCACCGAAACGCCGAACAGCGCCAGAAATCCAATGCCCGACGACACCGAGAACGGCGTACCGGTCAACCACAGCGCCACGATGCCGCCGACCGGCGCCGACAGCAGCACGCCGGCCACGGTGATGAACGGGAACTTGAAGTTGCCGTACAGGGTGAACAGCAGCAGGAAGATCGCCAGGATCGTCAGCGGCAGGATGAACTGCATCTGCGCGCGCGAGGCGGTGTAGTCGCTGTATTCGCCGCCCCAGTCCAGGTGGTAGCCCTGCGGCAGGCTCACCTGCTTGTGCACCTGCGCGATGGCGTCCTCCACCGCGCCGGCCAGATCGCGGCCTTGCACGGAAAACTGCACGCCGATGTAGCGCGAGTTGTTCTCGTGGTAGATGAACGATGCACCGTTGGTGACGCGGATGTCGGCGAACGTCTTCAGCGGCAATTGCTGGCCACCGGGGGTGGCCACGAGGATGTTGCCGATTGCTTCGGGATTGTCGCGGTACGACTTTTCAAGGCGCACGATCAGGTCGAATTGTTTTTCTTTCTGCACGACTTGCGTGGCGACGTCGCCGCCGATGCCGGCGGTGATCAGCGCGTTGATGTCGTCCACGTTCAGGCCGTAGCGGGCGATGGCGGCGCGGTCGATGGTGATGGTCAGGCTCGGCTGTCCCAGTTCGCGCACCAAGGTCACTGCAGTGATCCCGCGCACGTGTTCGAGCACCTGCTTGATCGCCTTGCCCTTGGCTTCCAGCGCGTTCAGGTCCTGGCCGAAGATCTTCACCGCCAGCGCGCTCTTCAGGCCGGTCTCGGCCTCGTCCACCGCGTCCTCGGCCGGCTGCGTGTAGTTAAAGCTGATGCCTGGGAATTGCGCCAGCTTGTGGTTAATGGCGGCGATCAGTTCGGGTTTGGTGCGGTACTTGCCACGCCACTGCGAATAGGGTTTGAGGCCGACGTAAAACTCGACGTTGAAGAAACCGGTGGGATCGGTGCCGTCGTCGGGCCGGGCCAACTCGGATGCGACCGTGGCGACTTCCGGGAACGAGGAGAGAACCTGCCGGATCTGGGGGGTGATCTTTGCCGATTCGTCGAACGAGATGGTGTAGGGCATGGTCGCCCGCACCCACAGCGCGCCTTCGTCGAGCTTGGGCATGAACTCCCCGCCGATGAAGGGCAACAGCAGCAGCGAGCCGCCCAGCACGAGCGCCGAGGCGGCCACGATGGTGCGCGGCATCGCCAGGCAGGCGTCCAGCCCGCGCGCATAGACCGCCTTGATCGCCTCGAAGGCGCGGTTGCGGCGCTCGCGCACGCCGCGGCGCATGAACAGTGCGCACAGCACCGGCAGCAGCACGAGGGTGACGATCAGCGAGCCGACCAGCGCGAACACCATGGTGTCGGCCATCGGCTTGAACAGCGTGCCCGAAGGGCCGCTGAGCGCGTAGATCGGCAGGAAGCCGGCGACGATCACCGCCACCGCATAGAAGATCGGCCGATCCACTTCGGAGGCGGCGTCAACGATCAGCGCCTTGATGTCGAGCGGCCGTTCGCCGCGCAGCGAAAGTTGGCGGAAGATGTTCTCCACCATCACCACCGCGCCATCCACGAGGATGCCGAAATCGATCGCGCCGATCGACAGCAGGTTCGCCGATGCGCCTTGCCAGTCGAGGCAAACGAAGGCGAACAACAACGCCAGCGGGATGGTGGCGGCGACGATCAGCCCGGCGCGCACGTCGAACAGGAAGAAGATCAGCACCACGACCACCAGCAGCATGCCGCGCAGCAGGTTGTCGCCGACGGTGTCGGTGGTCAGGTTGAGCAGATCGGTGCGGTCGTAGAACGGCACGATCTTCACGTCATGGGGCAGGATCCGCTCGTTGAGCTCGCGGGTCTTGGCTTCCACCCGCTTGAGCACGTCCTGGGTCTTCTCGCCGGTGCGCAGCAGGATCACGCCCTCGACCGCGTCGTCGGTCTTCTCGAAGCCGAACTCGCCCAGCCGCGGCGCGATGCCGATGGCCACGCGGCCCACGTCCTTTACCAGAATGGGCTTGCCGTTGTGCGAGGCCAGCACCACGTTTTCGATGTCCTGCAAGGTCGCCATGCGGCCGACGCCGGTGACGTAGTAGAACTGCCCGCCCTGGGTGTAGAAACCGCCGCCGGAGTTGGAGTTGTTGGCCGCCAGTGAGGTTTCCACCTGCGCCACCGAAAGCCCGGCCGCGGCGACCTTGGTCGGGTCGAGCAACACCTGGTATTGCATGGTGCCGCCGCCGAAGCCCGAGTCATCGGCCACGCCGGGCACCGAGCGGTATGCCGGCTCGATCACCCACGCCTCAAGCGTCTTGAGCTCCATCGGCGAGCGATCCGAGCTCTTGAGCACATAGCGGTAGATCAGGCCCGAGGGCGAGGACAGCGGCGACACCGAGGGCGACACGCCGCTGGGCAGCGCCAGTCCGCCGAGGCGATTGAACACTTCCTGCCGGGTCTGGTCGTTGCCGGCGTCGTCGTCGAAGGTGATTCTCACGTCCGACAGGCCGTACAGCGAGATCGAACGCGCCACCTTGGTCTTGGGGATGCCGGTCATGCCCATTTCCACCGGCACCGTGATCAGCCGCTCGACTTCCTCGGCCGAATGTCCGGGCCACTGGGTGATGATCTCCACGATCGGCGGCGACAAGTCGGGGTAGGCGTCCAGCGGCAGCCGGTGGAACGCACGCAGCCCGGCGCCGACCAGCAGTGCGGTCAGCAACAGCACCAGAAACAGCGGCTGCCGCAACGCGGCGGCCACGACGCGATTGATCACCGAGGCCGTGGCCGAGGGCGACACGCTGGACGAATGCTCGCTCATTGGGCCTGCATGAACTGCATGAACAGGCCCCCGTCGACCACGATCCGCTCGCCCGCGCGCAGGCCGTCCACGACTTCGTAGGCGTCGCCGTCGCGGCGCCCGAGGGTGACGTGGCGGCGGGCAAAGCGGCCGGCGTCGACGGCCACGAACACGAAGGGCAGGTTTTCGTCGTCGCGCAGCAGCGCCGAGGCGGGCACTTCCAGCCCGGCGTGCGCGGCCTGCGAGTGAATGCGTACGCGCACGTACATCTGCTTTTTCAGCACGTCGCCCGGATTGTCCACCCGCACCCGCACGAGCACCGCACGGGTATCGGGATCGAGGATGGCGGCGATGTTGTCCACGCTGCCGCTGAGCGCGGGCGTCCCATCGTCGGTGCGTACCTGCACCGGGTCGCCGACTGCGATGGCCTTGAGATCGGCGGTGGATACCTGTGCCATGACCCACACCTGCGTCAGATCGGCCAGCGTGAAGCAGGCAGTCGAGCCGGCCTGCAGCAAGGTGCCCGGCGCGATCAGCTTCTCGGCGACGGTGCCGGCGATCGGCGCACGGATCGTGCCCTGCGCCCTGGCCTTGAACGAGCCGGCCTGCACTTGCGCGAGGGTCGCCCGATCAACGCCCAGCGCGGTCAGCGCCTGCAAGGCGGCGTCGCGATCGGAATCGGCGCTGGCCGCATCGGCCTGTGCTTGCGCGTTCTCGCGCGCGGACACGCCTTGATGGGCGGCGAGGTCGTTATCGGCATCGGCGATCTTGCGCAGGTTTCTGGCCGCCACGACGGCCTTGGCGTAGGCATCGACGGCTGCGGAAAAATCGGCCGAATCCACCGTCGCGAGCGCTTCGCCCTTGCGCACGACTTGTCCGGGTTGCACCAGCACGCGCGCCACCGGGCCGGAAAACGGCGCAACCACGCTGGCCGCGCGATCGTTGTCGAAATCGACCGTGCCGACCGCCTCGATGGTGGAGTGGATTTGCGTGCTGGCCAGCGTCCGTACATCGATATGCTGCAACTGTCCGGCGCTCAAGCGCACATCGGTCGGCGTGATCGCCGCGCGCGCCGGGTCGCCAGTGGGTGCTGGCGAGCAGGCAGACAATGCGATCGCGAACAGGCAGGCCAGACACATTGGCGCTGTGCGCCGCCATGTCTTCGACCTGCACACAGGCCGGGGATCAGTGTTCATCGGGGGGCCGTCGTGGGTCGTCGTGTGGGCCGGTCGTGCCGGCAGTGGTCTCGTCCTGCCACCAGCCACCGCCGAGGGCTTGAAACAGCGCGGCGGTATCGGTCAAGCGCGCCGCACGCGCCTGCGCCAGCGCGATGCGCGCCTGCTGGCTGGATTGTTGCGCGCCGAGCAACGTCAGGTAGTCGGCATAGCCGGCGCGGTATCGGGCTTGCGTGAGATCGAGGGTGACTCGTGCGGCGGCATCGGCATCGGCGGCCGCGTGCAGCGCCTGCGCGTCGTGTTCCAGCGCGCTCAGGGTGTCTGCCACGTTCTGGAATGCGCTCACCACCGTGCCGCGGTACTGGGCGGCGGCCTGATCGTAGGCGGCCTGGGCGCCGCGTTCGGCGTGCAACAGCGCACCGCCCTCGAAAATCGGGGTGGTCAGTGCGCCGGTGAGATTCCAGAAGCCGGTACCGGCCGTGAACAGTTGTGACGTCTTCAGCGCCGAACTGCCGACGTTTGCGCCGATCTGGAAGCTCGGGAAGCGATTGGCGATGGCCACGCCGACTTGTGCGTTGGCCGCGTGCAGTTGGGCTTGCGCCTGCAACACGTCCGGGCGCTGGCGCACCAGCGTCGAAGGCAAGCTCAGCGGCAGATCGGTTGGCAGCTTCAGCGTGTCCAGATCGAAATCGACCACTGGCGCCTGACTGGACGCCATGCCCAGCAGCGCCGCCAGCGCGTGCCGTTGTTGGGCTTGCTGCGTCAGCAGGGGCGGCAACGCGGCTTGCGCCTGCGCCAGTTGAGTTTCCTGCGCGGCCAGTGCCAGACGGTCGGCGTAGCCCTTGTGCAACTGGTAGCGCAGGATTTCGACCATCCTGGTGTCGATGTCGATCACCTGCCGGCTGGCCTCGATCTGCGCGCGCAGCGCGGCACCTTGCACGGCCGCCTGTACCACGTTGGTGCTCAGGCTCACGCGGGCGGCCAGCATCTGATAGCGCGAGGCCTGCTCCTGGGCTGCCAGTGACTCGGCCGTGCGCCGGTTCAGGCCGAACAAATCGGGTGCGTACGACACGCTGACCTGCGGCGTGATCAGGCTGTAGAGGGATGCGTTGTTGCTCGGCGTGGGTGCCAGCGAACCGGAAGGGTCCTGCTGGCGCTGCGCGTTGACGCCGACCGACACCGCAGGGAAGGCGCTGCCGCGTTGCGCGAGGGTGGCCTCGTGGGCTTGCCGCAGTGCCGCCTGTGCGGCTTGCAGGTCGGGGTTGTTGCGCAAGGCCTGTGCAACCAGATCGTTCAACTGCGGCGATCGGAACAGGCGCCACCAGTCGGCCGGAATGTCGCGCGCGACGTCGAAATGCTGTGCCTGACCGTCGGCCAACCCGGGGGTTGCCGGGGTTGCGGTGATCTGCTCGTGATCGTAGCGCTCGACTGGCGGCGGTGCCGGGCGTTGGAAATCCGGCCCGACGGTGCAGCCGCCCAGCATGAACGCCAGAGCCAGCAAGGTGCCGGATGGTTGCAAGTTCCGGCGCGCAATCATCGCCGGATGGACAGTGCAGACGGGGAGACGGTCACGCGGTGGCAATGGCAGGTGGGAAGGGGAGGGGCCAGACCAAGCCCTGCGCGGGTCGGCGCGGCGTCGATATTGTCACGTTATAACGTTAAATATTTCCACCCTGCCGGATGCTGGCTGGCGCGCTCGGGCTCAGTGGGTGGGCTTGGAGGCGCTGTCGGGATGCCGGCAGCGCTCCTGCGTGCAAAGATGGACCTCGCTGCCCAACTCGAACTGAACAGTGGCATGGGCGATGCCGAAGCGCTCGCGCAGCTCGTGGCGAATGCGCCAGAGCAGGGCATCGTCGATGCGGGCATCGGGTTTGACCAAGTGCACGGTCAACGCCGCCTGTGTGGTGCTCATGCCCCAGATGTGCAGGTCGTGCACCGCCTGTACGCCGGGCAGGCCGGCCAGCCAGCGGTCGACTTGCGCCGGATCGATGTGCCGCGGCACCGCGTCCAGCGCCAGATCCAGCGACTCGCGCAGCAAATCCCACGTGCCCCAGGCGATCGCCGCGACGATCGCCAGGCTGACCACCGGGTCGAGCCAGTTCCAGCCCGTCAGGCGCATCGCCAGCGCGGCCAGCACCACGCCCAGCGAGATCAGCGCGTCGGCCGCCATGTGCAGGAAAGCGCCGCGAATGTTGACATCGCCCTTGCGCCCGGAAGCGAACAGCCAGGCCGAAAAACCGTTGACGGCGATGCCGATCGCGGCGACCGCCATCACCGTGCCGCTGGCGACGGCTTCCGGGGCGCGCAAGCGTGCGACGGCTTCCCAGGCGATCGCGCCGATGGCGATCAACAACAACAAGGCGTTGAACAAGGACGCCAGGATCGACGAACGGTACATGCCATAGGTGCGGCGGGCGGTCGGCACGCGTTTGACCAACGCGCTGGCGCCCCAGGCCACCAGCAGGCTGAGCACGTCGCTGAGATTGTGTCCGGCGTCGGCGACCAGCGACAGCGAGTGCGCCAGCACGCCGTAGATCGCTTCCACCACCACGAAGGCGGCATTGAGCGCGATGCCGATGGCGAACGCGCGACCGAAGTCGGTCGGCGCATGCGCGTGGCCGTGGCCGTGGGAATGGCCGTGGGAATGGCCGTGGTCATGACGATGGTCGCCGTCGTGCCCGTGGTCGTGCCCGTGGTGGTGCCCGGAATCGTGATCGTGCTCGGGGTGTCGATCGGGGGGGCTGGCCGGCGTGACCGTGCCGGTGGGGTCGGGGTGGGTGTGCATGGCGCGCACGGTAGTCGCGAAAGCGCGCGGACACTATTACACCGGCGCACCCATGCACGTTGCACGACCACACACGGCGCCGCCGCGACCTGCAAACGCGGCTGCGTGGCAGCGTATGATCGTGATCTTTCAGGCATCGGAGCACGTCATGAGCCACCACGGAAGCTGCCACTGCGGTCGCATCGCCTTCGAACTGGAGGCCGATGTCACCGAAGCGATCGATTGCAACTGCTCACTGTGCCGTCGTCGCGGCGGCCTGCTCGCGTTTTTCCCGCGGGCGGCGTTCACGCTGACAACGCCGGATGCCGATCTGGGCACCTACCGATTCAACCAGGGGCACATCGCCCACCACTTTTGCCCGACTTGCGGGGTAGCGCCGTTCAGCGATGGCGTGCATCCAACAACTGGCGCGGCCATCGTCGCGGTCAACCTGCGCTGCCTGCCCGAAATCGATCTGGCGACGCTGACGGTCAAGCAGGTCGACGGGGCCAGCTTGTAGCCGGGGCCAGCTTGTAGCCCCGGGCACCGGTCGCCGCGCCGCAGCCACCCGGCTGCGCGACCCCTGGCCGCACAGCCGGGCCTTGCCGGTATCGCTCAGCCGTTGGCCAACGCGACCAGACGGCTGTAGGCGCCGTTGAACAAGTTCTGATCGCCGGGGAACACGCCCGAATCGGCGAACTGCCAGAAGGTGTAGAAGCCCCACGGCCACGGCAGAGTGCCCACCGCCGAGGCGTAGCGCGCCACCCACAACGGGCTGTTGTTGCTCCAGTTGCCGGCGGTGCCCACGCACTGCGACCACCAGCTGTTGCTGGTGTAGATCACCGGCCAGCGCGACGTGCGGTAGTGGTATTCATTGCTGAACGATGTGATCCACGCCGCCATCTGCCGCTGGCTCAGGCCGTAGCAGGTCGAGCCATAGGGGTTGTACTCCATGTCGATCACGCCGGGCAGGGTTTTGCCGTCCTTCGACCAGCCGCCGCCGTGGTTCACGAAATAATCGGCCTGGGTCGCGCCGCTGGTGGTGTCCGGGCGCGCGAAGTGGTACGAGCCGCGGATCATGCCGACGTTGTAGGAGCCGTTGTACTGCTGGGTGAAATAGGGATTCTTGTAATAGGTGCCTTCGGTGGCCTTGATGTAGGTAAAGCGCGCACCGTTGGCCCAGGCGCCGTTCCAGTTGACGTTGCCTTGGTAGCCACTGACGTCCATGCCGCGCACCGATGCCGTCATCGGCGCCACCACGAACGGATGCCCGGCGATCTGTTGGCTGCCTTCGTGGATACGGATCTGCGAGCCCATCGGGTGATCGTTCATCACGATGTAGGCGGCGGTTTTCGAATCGATGCTCGGGTTGAGCTTTTCCAGCCAGTCCGCCGCCACGCCCGGTGGCAGGGTCGCAGGCTTGGACGCTTGCGGCGCGGCGGTGGCCGCCAGCGGAAGGGCGAGCAGGGAGAGCAGGAGAATTTGCGAACGCGCACGACGGGACATGGGCATACCTGCCTTTTTTGTGATTGAGTGGGATGCGGCGCGAACCCCCTCGGCCGCGTCGCGCACTCTGCCAGCACTTGAGAAGCGGCGCATTCTGCGGCGCAGCACGTCACGGTCAGGTCGATGTGGCTGCCGCCGAACGCCGCCAGAGCAAGCGCCCGAGCGCATCCAGGCGCTCGATGGCGTCGCGCAAGTCGCCCACTTCCGGAATTGCGCCATCGTCTGGCAAGAGTGCTGCGCACGCGCGGTCGCGACCTTCGTGCTTGGCGCGGTACAGGGCGTAATCGGCCAGCGCGATGGAAGCTTCCAGGTCGCCGACGCGCCGCGAGTGCACCGGCAGTCCGGCAATACCCACCGAGCAGGTGACGCGCAACGGGGCCTCGTCGTGGCCACGGAAGCGTTGCGTAGCCAGCGCGTCGCGGATGCGCTCGGCCAGCAGCAGCGCGGTATCGATGCCGAGGCGATGGGACACGATCAGAAACTCTTCGCCACCCCAACGCAGCACGTGGTCGTCGCCGCGGGTGTGCGCGCGCAAGATCGCGCCCAGCGCGACCAGTACCTCGTCGCCGCGGGCGTGCCCGTGCTCGTCGTTGATGTGCTTGAATCGATCCAGATCGATCAGCAATACCGCGCCGGTCCAATTGCGTGGGCCCTCGGCGGCGGTAGTGTCCATCGCGCGCCGGTTGGCCAGCCCGGTGAGGCTGTCGGTGCGGGAGATTTCATCCAGTTGGGCATTGGCGTTGCGCAGTTCCAGCGTGCGTGCATCGACTGCTTTTTGCAGATCACGCGCCCGTCGGCGCAGGTTCACGCTGTGGCGGGCGACCCCGCTGGCGACCAGCGCGACCAGCAACCCCAGTGCGAGCAGGCGCAAGTCGCTGCGTTCGTACCACCGCGGCGCGATGTCGATCGACAAGGGCGCCAGGTCGTTCCCCCAATCGCCGAACGGCGGTCGCGCTTGCACGTGGAACGTGAAGTGCCCCGGTGGCAGATGCGTGTAATACGCAACGCGCCGCTGGCCGGCCGACACCCAGGCATCGTCGTAACCCTCGAGTTGATAGCGAAACTCCAGTCGGCGCGAATCGACCAGGCTCATCCCGGTGTAGCGAATCTGCAAGTCGCGGCTGTCGCCAGCGAGCCGGATCGGGCCCGATCCGGGATAAGTCGCCTCCCCATTGTGGACGGTCTCCACGGTGGCCGGCGGCGGCGCAGCCGGTGGCGGCAAGGCGGTGGTGTCCAGGCGCACCGCGCCGGCGCTGGAGGCCAGCCACAAGATCGCGCCTTCGCGCAGGCTGCGGCCGTCGCCGCCACCGTTGCAGCAGCCGTAATGGCGATTGCCGGCGCCACGCTGGCTGCCTTCGATCACGATCTGGCTGCGCAGGGAAAGCGGCTTGGCCGCTGCGGCCGGGTCGGGCAAGTCACGCACCGCCAACCGGTACACGCCGTCGATGCTTGCCACGTAGAGGTAGTGGCCGATCACGTCCAGCGTCCAGCCATTGGCGCTGGGCAATCCGTCGCGCGGGCTGAGCAGGCGCAGGTGGCCGTCGCGCCACAGCCCCAATCCGCGATCCATGGTGGCGATCGCCAGCAGCCCGGGCCCGATCCAACTCATGCGGGTGATGAAGGATGCGTCCAGTGCGGTGGTTCCGGGCAGCCGCGAGAACTGCTTGCCGCGCACGTGGAAGATCCCGGCCTCGGTGCCGATGTACGCCTCGCCATCGGCGACCGGCAGGATCGTGCGCACCTTGGCCGCCGGGCTGCCGTCGTGTGGGCCAAGCGCGCGCAGCTGCCCATCGCGCAAGTCGAACAGGCCCTGCAAGGTGGCGATCCAGTAACCGCCTTGGTTATCGGGTTGCACCGCGGTCACCACGTGCCCGGCCAATGCTGCCAGTTCGGGTCGCGCCTCGGGCTTGCCGGCTTGCATCACGGCCAGCCCGTTGCCGCGGGTGCCGATCCACACGCGCCCGTCGGGTTCGGCGTCGAGGCTGTAGACCTGCGCCGAGGGCAGCGTCGCGGCAGCGCCCTGCGTGATCGTGCCGTCGGCGGAAACAGTTGCCATGCCGTGGTTGCTGCCCAGCAGCAACGCACCGTCGGAGCCGCGCGCCAGCGACCAGACGAACGCATCGCTGAGACCTTCGCGCGCGCCGATGCGCGAGACCGCGCTGTCGCGCAAGCGCACCAGGCTCTGCGTCCGGCTGCCCAGCCACAAGCCGCCCTCGCGATCTTCGAAGATGGCGTCGATCCACGGGTGCGCAAACAAGTCGTCGTCGCCGATGGTTTCCCAGCGGCCGTCCGGGAAGCGGCGACGCAGGTGCTCCACGCTGCCGACCCACAGGTTGCCGTTGCCGTCCAGCAACAGGCTTTCGATGGAACCGTCGTCGGCTTGCGGCACCCGCGCCAGCGCGTGGGTGGTCAAATCGAGAGTCTGCAAGCCGTGCGGAGTGCCCAACCACAGCCGTTCACCCTCGCGCACGATGCGCCGGACCTGCAATGTGCTGTCGGCTAGCGCGATCCGTTCGACCCGCGCCCCGTCCACGCGGGTGATGACGCCACGCCCACCGACCCACAGCGTCGGGCCATCGCTGGTCAATGCGTATGCCGGCCCGCTCACGCGTGAATCGACGAGCAGGCGCTCGCCTTCGATCCGGTACAACCCGTTGTCGCCCGCGGCCAGCACGCGCCCGGCCGGGTCTTGCGCGAGGTCGAGAACTCCGACCAGTCGCCCGCCGTTGGGCACGGCGTGAACCGTGCCGTCGGCGATCCACAGCACGCCGCGCGGGGTGCCGAACCAGATGCGCCCGTCGGCGGTGGCCAGGCTCGACGTGGGCAAGGTGGTGTCCACGCCGCCGTGCTCGCGGTCGTAGACCGTGAAGCGATCGCCGTCGAAGCGGGCGATGCCATTCTGCGTGCCCACCCACAAGTAACCCAGACGACCCTGCGCGAGCGTGGCGACGGTGATCTGCGGCAAGCCCTCGTCGGAGCCCCAGTGATCGAACCGGTAGTGCGCGAAGGGCGTGCGCGGATCGAGGGCGAATGCGCTGCCACTTGCCAGCCACAACCACACGACGCACAGCAGCGCGCAGACGCGCTGGGCGTGCCGGCGATTGCTGCAGGGTCGCTTATGGGGGCTGTGGATGGGTCGCAACGGGCGCATCGGGTGATTCTCGCCGATGCCGATCGACGATCAAGGGTGAGTGGCCGCTGGCCCTTGCGGCGCCGGGCGCACCGGGATCGGCACGTTGCACAGGTCGACGTGCCCGGCTGGGTGCACATACCAGTCGTCGCGCCGGTTGCGCCGCGATTCCACCAGCGCGTCCCACACCGGCGTGTCGGTGCGCAGCACCTGCAACGGCAGGCGTTGCGCGGGCGGCAGGTCGGCGGCAAGGATGATGTCCTTGATCGACACGCGCTGCTCGGGCTTTTCGAAGAAGCCCAGCGGGCCGGTGCCGCGGGGGATGGTGGACAGCAGTTCCATGCCCTGCACGACGCGGCCGACGGTGGTGATGTTCAGGTCGAGCTGGCGCGGGGCCTGCCCGGTGACCACGTACAGTTCCGCGCCAGTGCTGCTGTCGGGTGCCATGTCGCGACCGGCGCCGACGGTGCCGTAGCAATGCGCCAGCCACGCCCGCCCGGTCTGCGGGTTGGCGCCCGTCGGGAACCCATCCACGAAGCCCACCTGCGGGGCGTAGCCGTCGCTGTCGGGCAGGCGATGGAACGCCAGCCCAGCCAGCGCGGAGCTGAACTCGGCGGGCAGGTGGCCCTTTGCCGCACCCAACGGACGGGCGTTTTTTTCGCCGGCGTTCGGGTCGCCCCATTGCACCACGAAGTTGTCCTGCGAACGGTTGATCGACAGGCCGTCGAACCAGTGCTCGTGCGCCAGCGTGCGGATGTTGGCCACGTGTTGCGGGGCGAACTGCGGGGCCAGTTCGATCACCACGCGCCCACCGGCCAGATCCATGTACAGCGTGTTGGCCGGGTCGAGCTCGCGCCACGCGGAGGCCGGGGCGGCGTCGAGAATTTGTTGTGTGGTGAGTGGCTTGCGGCTACCGTTGTCGAGTCCGGGCGCGGCGCTGAGCGTGGGCGAAAGCGCTGCGGCGCACACGGTCGCGGCAAGGGTCAGGAAGGTACCACGCATGCGCGCTCCGGGGTCGTTGGGATTCAGAATCGGTCGACGAACTCGATCACCGCGCCCAACCGATAGGCGCGTTCTTCAGCGGCCACGCGCACGCGCTCGGCCACATCCTCGTCCGGCGCTTCGACTTCCACGTAGTGCAGGCCCGGGCCGTAGCTGTCCGACAGCCCGGCCGAACTCGAATCGCCCCAGCCGTAGGCATCGATTTCGTTGACTTCCTCGACGCGCTCGATGTCCTCGTCGACGTTCTCCACGTGGTGGATCACGTCTTGAGTGTCGTCCTCGTTGGCGGTGATGCGGAAGCGCACGGTCGGCATGGCACGGCTCCGATGGCCTGAACCTGTCTGCAAGACTACGCCATCGGCGGCGACGATGGTCAATGCTGCGCCGCGTTTGCGATGCGCACACGGCGGTCGCACAATGAACCGTTTGCTTCACGCGCATGGGTTCCCGGCAATGCTGGCGCTTGCCTCCAGCGCAACCGCGCCCGCGGCGAGCGCGGGAGTGAGGTATCCGTGCGATCCGCATGGCGTCAATCCGGCGTTGGCGAAGGCGCGGCGGTACGCGCCCGCGCTGCGCGACACGAAGCCCAGGCGGTCGCCTTCGATCGCATCGCCACGGCAGAACACCTCGATCCACGCCAATCCGCCGCACAGTTCGGTGAAGCCCGACAGGCCCCGCCGCAGTTCATCGCCGCGCACGTAGTGCAGCACGTCCGAGCACACCAGCAGGTCGGCCGGCGCCGCCAGACGCAAGCGCTCCAATTCCGCAAATCGCGCCAAGCGCAGGTTGCGCCGGCGGCCAAAGCGCGCAATGGCATACGCGCTGGAATCCACCCCGAGGTAGTCGATGCCCGGTCGCAGCCGCAACAGCAGCGCGCGCCATGCGCCTTCGCCACAGCCCACATCGAGCACGCTGCGCAGTCGGCGACCGAGGTAGTACTCGGCCAGCGCCACCGCCAGTTCGACCTTGCGGGCGAGCGCGCTGGCGTGCCCGCGGACGCTGCCGGGCTGCCGATACCAACGGTCGAAATAGCGGCGGTCATAGGCTTTGTGCATGGGGCGAGGATCCACGGACAGCAGACGAGGCGCTGATTATTCCATCCGCGCAGCACCCGCACGCCAGCAATTCCGGCCGACCCCGGGAACAGGCCGTTGCCTGGCGCTTTCCGGGAGGCCGCCCGGTAGTCGATAATCCGCCAATCAGCGCAGTACGCTCGCCAAGGGTTCATGGCTATCACCCGAATCATCGATTGCATCGGCGCCAGTGACGAGGACATGGCGCACTTGCGCTTGTTGCTGCGCTCGTCGAAGGTGCGCTTGCGCGACCTGTGGCGCTGGGGGCGCGAGGATCGCGCCGATCTGGTGGTGGTGGATGCCGGCACGCTGATCGGCGCCGACGCGTTGCGGCGCAGCCAGCGCCGCGGCATCGCCTGGGCGCAGTTGATCGCGGCCGACGCAGCGGCGCCCGAAGGTGCCGTCCTGCGCAAGCCGCTGCGCCGGGATGACTTCGTGGCCTTGCTCAACAGCGTCGGCGACAGCTCCGAGGTGTTGCCGCTGCAACTGGTGACGCAAGGCGAGGAGTTTTTCAATCTCGACCTCGGCGAAGCCGAGTTCGACGACATCGACTTGCCGGCCCTCGATTTCTCCCTCACGCGCAACCAGCGCGAGCGCGAGCAGGACGCCTTCGATGCGCTTTTTCACCGCGATCCGCTCGCGGAAAAGCCGCAGTTCCTGATGCCGGACAAGCTCGAGGCCGACGCCGACGTGGAGTTCATCCTCGACCCGACCCGGCGCAGCGCCGAGCGTGCCGATGCGCATGGCAACCCGCTCGCGCGCGAGGCGCACAGCGATGGATTCATCGATCCGGACTTCCGGCACGACCTGCGCGTCCACGCCGAGGACAACGACACATTCGCGCTGGAGGCCTACCTCGAGCCGGGCTTGCTCGGCGGCCCGGCAATCATCCAGTTGCCCGGGGCGCCCGCGCTGGTGCTCGATCCGAAGGAAAACGTGTTCCACGCCGAAGGCCGCCTGCCGGCGCTGGAGCCGTATTTCCGGCAGCCGTTGCGCTACGGCGGCTGGAAGCGCCTGGTCAACTCCGAACTGGCGCGCTGGCGCGACCGCGTGCCGGCGCGGCCGTACCTGCGCCTGACCTGGATGCAGCACTATCTGGGTTCCGACGGCTACCTGGCCAAGCATCTGGACCCGGGTGGCAGCTACCGACTCAAGCGCTGGCTGGAGCTGGCGCATGACTATCCGCGCGCATTCCGGGTCGGCGCCAACATGGGAGTGGCAAGGCGCTTGGGCGACATCGCGCGCACGTCCGACGTGCCGCTGGCCGAGGTTTTCGACATCGTCAACGCTTACGAGGCCATCGGTTACATCGATTGGACTCGGCGATCCCAGCCGGGCAAGGCTGCGGGCACTTAGTCCTGATAAACGCTCGATGCGATCCGCGCCGTCAGTCTTGAAATGTACGCTGCAAGCTGCCCTAGAATGGGCGGGCCGAACGCCTCGGGGAAGGCGTGGCGCGCAATGACAGGCAAACCGAATGGCGTCCATGGGCCAGCAGCAGATCATCCAGTGCGTCGGGGTCAATGAAGAAGACACTGCCCACTTGCGGCTGCTGTTGCGCGTGGTGCGCGAGGACCTGCACGACGCCTGGTCGTGGGGCACGGAAGTCAAGGCCAACCTAGTCATCGTCGATCCGATCCGCCTGATCGGCGAGGCGGCTTGGCGGCGCGCGACGCAGCGCGGCGTCGCCTGCGCGCAGGTGATCGGCGAGAGCGACCCCAAGCCGCCAGAGGGGTTGTTCCTGCGCCGCCCGTTCGGGCGAGAGGCCTTCGTGGCGCTGCTCAATCTGGTCTCTGCCGGCGGGCCGACGCCGGCGCAAGAGGAATGGCGCGACGAGTTCCTGGAACTCGACTTGGGCGAGGTGG
The DNA here is from genome assembly GCA_018241125.1 of Pseudomonadota bacterium. Taxonomy (GTDB): domain Bacteria; phylum Pseudomonadota; class Gammaproteobacteria; order Xanthomonadales; family Xanthomonadaceae; genus SZAS-103. Next base: position 78,157 of record JAFEEL010000009.1, read on the forward strand.
ATCTGACCGCTCTGGAAAGCGCCGTGCCCGGGGTATTCACCTATGCCACTGCCGGTGATGCGACCGGCGCCGATGCCGCCCCGGCGAGCGAAGCGGCAGCGCCGGCCGCGACCGAGCCCTCGCCACGCGCGCCGGCCGTGGCCGCCGCCCCGATGGCGTCGCTGCCGATCACGCCGACCGAGCAAGCGGTACATCGGGAAATCGAGGCGATCCATGGGCAAGCGCACCGCCACATCGACCCGAAATCGCGGCAGCCGTTGATCTTTTATCTGGAAAAGGGCGTATTCACCGGCCCGGCGCGGATCGAGTTGCCGGGCGTTCCGGCGCTGGTGCTCGATCCGGACGAGGAAGTGTTCCTTGCGCGCGGCCTGCTGCGCATGCTCGAGCCGTATGCCAGCGAGCCGTTGCGGTTTTCCGACTGGAAGTTGCTGACCGAACCCGAATGGGAGCATGTACGCCGCAGTGCTTCGGCGCGACCGTATCTGCGCCTGAAGTGGATGGACAGCTTCATCCACTCCGACGGCTTTCTCGCCAAGCATCTGGACCCGGGTGCCAGTTATCGACTCAACAACCGCCTCGATCTGGCAGGCGACTATCCGCGCGCCTTTCGCGTCGCCACCCACATGAGCATCCCGCGCAAGCTGCACGAGATCGCGCGCATGAGCGCGGTGGGCCTGGCCGAAGTGTTCGACGTCATCAACGCCTACGAGTCCATCGGATACGTCGAATGCGTATCGGGAGACAGGCCGCGCCCGCGGGCGTGATGCGCGTCCACCGCAGCCTTGCGGCGTTCGCTGGCGCCGCTAGGCGCGCGCCGGTGGCGTGCTGGCGGCAACGGCGTTGCCCGCCGAGATGACCACCGAGGTCATCGACAGCGAGCCGAGCACTTCCTCATTGAAAAACCGCGCGCGATCGCCGTCACGCTGCAACGCCAGCACGTACAGCAAAGGCAGATAGTGCTCTGGCGTGGGGATGGCCAAGTGGGCGTCGGCGCCCATGCGCGGCCAATCGGCCAGCTCGATGTGCTCGCGCGCGCCGATGCGCCGTTTTACCGCGCCGTCGAAACGGATCGCCCAGTCCAGCGGGCGCTGATTGCGCCAGTCGAACAGCGCAAGGTTGTGCACGATGTTGCCGCTGCCCAGCACCAGCACGCCCTCGTCGCGCAGCGGCGCCAGTTGCTTCGCCAACTCGTAATGGTGCCCGCCCGGCATCGTGGTGTCGATGGAAAGCTGCACCACCGGCACGTCGGCGGCCGGATACATCGCGCGCAGCACGCTCCAGGCGCCGTGGTCGAGGCCACGGGTGGCGTCCACGTGCGCGAGCTTGTGGCCGCCGAGCAACTCCACCACGCGACGCGCCAGCTTCGCATCGCCCGGTGCGGGGTACTGCACGTCGAACAGCGCCTGCGGAAAACCAAAAAAGTCGTGGATCGTGGACGGATGGCTCGCGCCGGTCACGCGCACGCCCTGCGCCTGCCAGTGCGCCGACACGCACAAGATGGCGCGCGGTCGCGGCAGACGTTCGCCAAGCAAGCGCCACTGCCAATGATAGGTGTTGTCCTCGATCGCATTCATCGGCGAGCCGTGACCGATGAACGCCACCGGCATCGGCACGGCGGGGTCGGATGGGGTGTTCAACGGGCTCGCCATCGTCGCAGCCTAGCCCGATGCCGACACGGTGCACAAGCACGAAGGTGGATCGCTGTTGAGAAGCACGTCGGCTTGCGCCGGAATATCGACCGCCTTCCCTTGACCAACGGGCGAATGAACGACGTGGCGCCAGGCCAGAGTTGCCATGCGGTCGGTCGCGAAACTCAGCAGGTCGCGGTGATGCTCCTCGGTGCGGCACAATGGGACGCTACACGTAATCGCTGCGCCCGCTGGCGGCGCGGGAGCCAGACATGGCCACACGCCCATGATCGGCACCCTGTGGCTTGCATGGCGATACAACACACGCGCCAGCGGCTGTACCTGCCAGGAATCATGATGACCAGTTCCGAATCCGCCAACACCGACCTCGCCTACGCCGACACCTTGTGGAAGGCGGCCGATGCCCTGCGCGGCCAGATCGACGCCGCCGAGTACAAGCACGTCGTGCTGGGCTTGCTGTTCCTGAAATACATCTCCGATTCGTTTGCCGCGCGGCGCGATGAGCTGAAAGCCGAGCTCGAAGCCGATGGCATCACCGGTGCGCAACTCGAAGGCTTGCTGGAAAGCCGCGACGAGTACACCGCCGAGCGGGTGTTCTGGGTGCCGCCCGAGGCGCGTTGGCAGAACTTGCAGAATCAGGCGACAAGGCCCGACATCGCCACGCTGATCGACGATGCCATCCTCAGCGTCGAGCGCGACAACCCCAACCTCAAGGGCAAGCTGCCGCGCGACTACGCCCGCCGCGGCATCGCGCCGGAAAAGATGAAGGGGCTGATCGACCTGATCGCCGGCATCGGCTTCAAGGGCGACCGCGCCAAGGCGCGCGACACGCTGGGCCGTGTGTACGAATACTTCCTCGGCAAGTTCGCGCAGGCCGAAGGTAAGCTCGGCGGCGAGTTTTTCACCCCGCGCTGCATCGTGCGCCTGTTGGTCGAAATGCTGGAACCTTACGACGGGCGCGTGTACGACCCCTGTTGCGGCTCGGCCGGCATGTTCGTGCAGTCCGAGCGTTTCGTCGCCGCCCACGGCGGGCAGACCACCGACATCTCCATCTTCGGCCAGGAATCCAACCCCACCACGTGGCGGCTGGCGCACATGAACCTCGCCATCCGCGGCATCGAGGCCAACCTCGGCCCGCAGCCGGCCGATTCCTTCCTGCGCAACCTGCACCCGGATTTGAAGGCCGACTACATCCTCGCCAATCCGCCGTTCAACATTTCCGACTGGTCGGCCAAGCTGCTGGAAGGCGACGTGCGCTGGCGCTTCGGCATGCCACCGGCCGGCAACGCCAACTACGCCTGGATTCAGCACTTCATCCACCACCTCGCGCCACCGAATGGCCACGGCGGCGGCGTGGCCGGCTTCGTCATGGCCAACGGCTCGCTGTCATCGGGGAGCGGCGGTGAAGGCGAGATTCGCCAGAAGATCGTCGAAGCCGATCTGGTGGATTGCATCGTGGCGCTGCCGGCGCAGTTGTTCCTCACCACCGGCATTCCTGCCTGCCTGTGGTTCCTCACCCGTGACAAGACCGGCCGCAACTTGAAGCACGGCGGACGTGACCGCAAGGGCGAAACCTTATTTCTAGACGCGCGCAAGCTCGGCACCCTGCAGACGCGCACCCTGCGCGTGCTCACCGGCGGCGATGATGGTGACACCCAACTTGCCGATGGCTTGGGCGATCCGAAGCCCGACACCGACATCGGCCGCATCGTCTATGCCTACCGAAAGTGGCGCGGTGAGCCTGCGCCTGACTGGTGGAACGCGGCCGAACACGGCGCGTGGGAATACGCGGACATTCCCGGCTTCTGCGAGGCGACCACCGTCGAAGGGATCGGCAAGCAGGGCTTCGTGCTCACGCCAGGGCGTTACGTCGGCGCGGAGGAGCAGGAAGGCGACTGCGAGCCGTTCGAGGAGAAATATCCGCGGCTGCTGGCGGAGTTGGAGGGTTGTTTTGCGGAAGGGGAGCGTTTGACCACAGTCGTGCGCCAGAAGCTGGGGAACGTTCGGGCATGAGCGATTCCATTTGGACGGAGCTGTCATTTTCCGACCTTGCGGCGGACAGCCCGAATTCTATTGTGGGTGGCCCATTTGGCTCGAACTTGGTTTCGAGTGACTACACCGAAAGTGGCGTCCCCGTCATCCGCGGCCAGAACATGGGTGGTGGGCGATGGGTCGGGGGTGACTTCGCTTTCGTGTCCGACGAAAAAGCGGAATCGCTGCGAGCGAACTTGGCGCGCCCCGGTGACGTGGTTTTTACGCAGCGCGGAACGCTTGGCCAAGTAGCACTCGTTCCGGGTGCGCCGTGGGATCGTTACGTCATTTCGCAGAGCCAGATGAAGGCTACCGTCAACCGTGACCTGGCCGATCCGCTGTTTGTGTACTACTACTTCACCAGTCCAGTTGAGCAACAGTACATTTTTGCCAATGCGATACAGACGGGTGTGCCGCACTCCAACTTAGGTCAGCTACGCGCGCACCCAATGCGTATTCCGTTGGTTGCCGAGCAACGCGCCATCGCCGGCGTCCTCGGAGCGCTGGACGACAAGATCGAGCAGAACCGGCGTACGGCGCAGGCGCTGGAAAAGCTGGCGCGGGCCATCTTCCGCGCCTGGTTCGTGGACTTCGAGCCGGTCAAGGCGAAGGCCGCCGGCGCGACGAGCTTCCCCTCCATGCCCCAGCCCGTCTTCGACGCGCTGCCCACCCGCTTCGTCGATTCCGCCATCGGCCCCGTGCCGGAAGGGTGGGGTGTCAAGCCGCTTTCGGAAGCCTGCACGCTGGTCAGCGGGGGCACGCCCAAGCGTTCTGAGTCCTCTTATTGGGGAGGAGGCGTTCCTTGGTATTCCGTGCGGGACGCTCCGAGTGACGGGAACGTATGGGTGACAACAACTGCGGAAAACATCAGCGAAGTGGGGCTCGCAGACAGCGCAGCGAGGCTGCTTCCCAAAGGAGGCACGATTATTTCGGCGCGAGGAACCGTTGGGAAGATCGCCATGGCCGGTGCTCCGATGGCGTTCAATCAGTCTTGCTATGGGTTGTTGCCTACCGATGAGCAAGCGTTCGGTTACTTGTACCAGCTTGTGCAGTCGGCAGTAGGCGAGTTGCAGCAGCGAACGCACGGATCGGTTTTCGACACGATCACCCGAGCGACCTTTGATGCGCTCATGGTTGTGAGCCCAGACGGAAGCGTGGTGTCTGGCTTCACTCAGGTCGTTGGAAAGTACTTTGACTTGATGTTGGCTCTCAAGAAGGAGTCTTCCAAGCTCGCCCAAATGCGCGACTACCTGCTCCCCAAGCTCCTGAGCGGGCAAGTCCGCGTCCGCGATGCGGAGCGCATCGCCGCTACGGTGGCGTAGCCGCGCATCCCATCGTGTGCGTTCCGTCCTCGTGCGCCAAGGTGGCGTTGGATTTGGCCGGTGGCCAAGGGTAAAGTCGCCTTGTGCAACATGGAGACGCGAACATGTCCGCTTCCGCGAAAGCCGTACTGCAAGAGGCGCTGCGGCTCCCGCCGGCGGAACGCGCGGCGCTGGTGGAGGGCCTCATCGGCAGCCTGGATCAACCCGACCCGGCCATGGATGCCCTGTGGCTGAAGGAAGCCGAAGACCGCATGGCGGCGTATCGTGCCGGCGAGCTGGGCGCGGTCGATGCCGAGAAGGCCTTTGCTGAACTCGGTCAGCGGGTGTGAAGGTTCGACTGCTCGATCCCGCGCAGCGCGAGTTGGTCGAAGCGATCGAGTATTACAACAACGAGCGGGCGGGCCTGGGCAGCGAATTTCGGAATGAAGCCTGGCTCGCCGTTCAACGCAATCCAGTCAGGAGTTGCGCGTCGATCGCGGGTGGGCGGTCGGTCCGGCTCGTTATTCAAGTAATTGTATAAACATGCAGATACTTGTATGATCGAGGGCATGAAGCCACTGCTGTTCGTCGACTCCAGCCGCGAGGACTTGATCGACATGCCGGCTGCGGTTCGCCATACGCTGGGTATGGAATTGATGCGCGTGCAATGGGGCAGCAAGCCGCACAATTTCAAGCCGATGGCGACGGTCGGAGCGGGTGTACATGAGTTGCGGGTACGCGATGTCAGTGGCGCGTACCGCGTGATCTATGTCGCCAAGTTTGCCGACGCGGTGTATGTGCTGCATGCGTTTCAGAAGAAAACGCAGAAAACCGCCAAGGCCGATATCGAGCTGGCTGCCCGGCGTTATCGGGCGTTGGTGGCCAGCCTCAAGTGAATGTGTTGGAGTGTGGACATGAACGACATCAAGCTGAGCAAAAGCCGTGGCAACGTGTTCGCCGATCTTGGCTTTCCCCCGGCCGAGGCCGAGGTGATGCGGCTGCGTGCCGAAGTCATGATTCGTCTGGAACAGTTCGTGCGCGATCAGGGCTGGACGCAGGCCGAAGCCGCGCGTCGCCTGGGCGTGACCCAGCCGCGCATTTCCCGTCTGCTCAAAGGTGCAAGCGATGAGTTCAGCCTGGATATGCTGGTGACGTTGGCCGCGCGCGCCGGGCTGCATCCGGCATTGCAGCTGGCCGCGTGAACCAGGCAAGCGCAGCTGCCGGCGCCGCGCCTACCGAGCAATTGGTGGAAGACGTTGCTGCCGCCCACTTCGGCGCGATTGGTGCCACCGTCAAACGCGGGGTGGACATCGACGACGCGGCCGAACGTGCCGGTACTGAAAACTGCCTGTTGCAAGGTCGCCTTGCCTCCGCGTTGCAGCGCCTCAACCCCCATCTTCCCCATGACACGCTGGAAGGCGTGGCGCGCACGCTCATCCATCCGCCGCACCCGACGCTGATCCAGAACAACCGCTGGTTCCATGGCTTGCTGGTGGATGGCGTGCCGGTCGAATACCGCGACACCAAGACCGGCGAGATGCGCGGTGGTCGTGCGCGCCTGATCGATTTCGACAATCCGGCGGCGAACGACTGGCTGGCGGTGCGCCAGCTCACCATTACTGGCGCATCGGGCAAGCACATTCGCCCGGACTTGCTGCTGTTCGTCAACGGCCTGCCGGTGGTGGTGATCGAGCTGAAAGACCCGGCGGACGAGAAGGCCGATCTTCGCGTGGCCATCGACCGGCTCAAGCGCTACATGGCGACCGCGCCCGACCTGTTCGTGCCCAACCTGCTGTGCGCGGCGTCGGACGGAATGCTGACCCGCGTGGGCTCCATCACCGCCGGCCCCAGCCGCTTCATGCCGTGGCGACCGCTGGCCGATGAAGGCGGTGCGCCAACGCTGGAAGCGCTGATTTGTGGGCTGCTGGAACCGCGCGCGTTGCTCGATTATCTGCGCGCCTGTGTCACCTTCGAGGAAGACGAGCGCGGCGACATCATCAAGAAGGTGGCCGGCTATCACCAGTTCCGCGCGGTGCGCAAGGCGCGCGCCAGTGTGCTGGCGCATTTGAAGCCCGAGGGCGACGGGCGCGGTGGCGTGATCTGGCACACGCAGGGTTCGGGCAAGTCGCTGACCATGCTGATGCTGGCCGGCGCGTTGATCCGCGAACCGCGTCTGGCCAACCCTACCGTAGTGATGATTACCGACCGCAACGATCTGGACGATCAACTGTTCGATACCTTTGCCTCCGGTCGCGCGTTGCTGCGCCAAACGCCGGTGCAAGCCGCGAGTCGAGATGACCTGAAAGCGCTGCTCGACCGTGCCGCGGGTGGCGTGGTGTTCACCACCATCCAGAAGTTTGCGGAAAGTCACGGCGTGATTTCCGAGCGCACCAACGTGGTGGTGATGGCCGACGAAGCCCACCGCAGCCAGTACGGCTTTGTCGAAGGCGGCGCGCGCTGGATGCGCGAGGCGCTGCCCAATGCCACGTTCGTCGGTTTCACCGGCACGCCGCTGGAAGGCGACGACAAGAACACCATCCACGTGTTCGGCGAGTACGCGGACGTGTACGACATCCGGCAGGCGGTGGAGGACGGCGCTACCAAGCCGCTGTATTACGAATCGCGTATCGTCAAATTGCGCGTGGATGACGAGGGCGCCCGTGTCGCCGAAGAACAGCTCGACGAGATTGCAGCGGTGGCCAAGGCCGACGACGACAGCGCGGAAGACCGTCCTTATCGCGTGCGGCTGGAATCGCTGGTAGGTGCGCAGGAGCGTATCGAGCGCCTGGCGGCCTTCATCGTCGAGCACTGGGACGCGCGTCGCTCGGCGATGGAAGGCAAGGCCATGGTGGTGACCATGAGCCGTGACATTGCCGCCCGGCTGTACGAGGCCATCCACGCGCTGCGCCCGGACTGGCACGATGCCGACGACGAGCGCGGCGCGATGAAGGTGGTGGTCACCGGCAGCGGCGACGATCCGGAACCGTTGCGCAGTCACGTGCGTACCAAGGCCGCGCGCAAGCGCTTGGCCGAACGCTTCAAAGACCCGGCCGATGAGCTGCGGCTGGTGATCGTGTGCGATATGTGGCTGACTGGGTTCGACTGCCCGCCGGCGCACACCTTGTATCTGGACAAGCCGCTGGCCGGCCACAACCTGATGCAGGCCATCGCGCGCGTGAACCGCGTGTACGGCGACAAGCCCGGCGGTTTGATCGTGGACATGCTCGGTCTCGCCGACCAGTTGGCCGATGCCCTGGCCACCTACACCCGCGCCGGGGGTACCGGCGAAGCCGTGCGGCAGGTGCAAGGCGAAGCCGTGCCCGCGATGCAGGCCGGGTTCGAGAAACTGCGCGACTTCTTCCACGGCTGTGACTATGCGGCCGCGCTGGGTGCCGAACCGCAAGACGTGCTGCCGATCTACCTGCGCGCCATCGACCACGTGCTGGGCCAGAACGACGGCTGGCAGCGATTCCGTGCGCTGGTGAAGGAGCTGTCGACCGCGTTCGCGCTGGCCGTGCCGCGGCCGGAGACCACGGACGTTACGCCGCATCTGGCGTTCTTCCAGCGCTGCGCCGCGATGATCCGCAAACGGCTGGCCGATGATGACGGGCGGCACGCCACCAACAGCCGGCAACGCGACGTGGACGCCGCCGTGCGGCAAGTCATCGGCGGTGCGGTCGATGCCGACGACGTGATCGACCTGTTCGCCGTGGCCGGTCTTGAAGAAGTCCGCTTGGACATCCTGAGCGACGACTTCCTGCAACGTGTGGCGTCGCTGGAACAAAAGAACCTGGCGCTGGAAACGCTGCGCAAGCTGCTCAACGACCAGATTCGCATCACCGAACGCAGCAACATCGTGCAAAGCCGCAAGTTCCGCGAGGCGCTGGAAGCCGCCATGTCGCGCTACACCAACAAGGCAATTTCCACCGCCGAAATGATCACGCGGTTGATCGACCTGGCCAAAAGCCTGCGTGAAGCGAAGGCGCACGGCGAGCAACTGGGCCTGAGTACCGAAGAAACCGCGTTCTACGACGCGCTGGCCGACAATGGTTCGGCACGCGAGGCCATGCAAAGCGACACGCTTCGTCTGATGGCGCGCGAGCTGGCCGAGATGGTCAAGAAAATGCCCAAGCTCGACTGGACACAGCGCGAGTCGGTGCGCGCCACCCTGCGCCGCAACGTGCGCCGGATGCTCGCCAAGTACGGGTACCCTCCCGACCTTGCCGAAGGGGCGACGCAGTTGATCCTGCGTCAGGCCGAGCTTTCGACGGAGAACGGCGAATAGCCGTATCCGCAGGCCTGGTTAGCAGGCTGTTGAAAAACAGCCTGCTGATGCGATCCGTGGACGGATCGCACGCCAATCAAACACGCAAGTGTTTGATTGGGCGGAGCCGAGTACGGGCATGCACCGGACTGGGCGCGTTGAAAAAGGGCAGAGCCTGCCCCGCGCAGGCGAGGGAAAGCCCTTTTTCAACAACCTGTTGGAGGGGCGGGTGCTGCCTACACCCGAGGCCCGTAAACGGCGCAATGTTCGCCTGATGTTCCCAAAATCCCGCTTCGGCGGCTTTCTTTTTGCAGAACGAGTGCAGCAAAAGAAAACCGGCGCGAGGCCGGTTTTCAGGTAACTATATTGATTTGTTTGGTCGGGGAGACAGGACTTGAACCTGCGACCTCTACGTCCCGAACGTAGCGCTCTACCAGACTGAGCTACACCCCGACTGAGCCGCATATTGTATGGATCGAAACGTTGCCGGGCAAGAGTGTGCGGCGACCGGCTAGAATCGCGGTTCCCGCCATGGCCTGCCAGCGGCGGGTGGCGTTGTCGTCGAAGACCCTTGCAAACCCACGGAGTCCGCCTTGATCAAGCCCCGCACCATGCCCGGTGTGATGGAACTGCTGCCACGCGAGCAGATCGCGTTCCAGCGCATGCTCGACACCATCCGCCGCCACTACGAGCGCTTCGGCTTCCTGCCGGTGGAGACGCCGGCGATCGAGCTGTCCGAGGTGTTGCTGACCAAGACCGGCGGCGAGACCGAACGGCAGGTGTATTTCGTGCAGTCCACCGGCGCGCTGGACAAGACCGGCGACGGCGTGCCGGAGCTGGCGCTGCGCTTCGATCTAACGGTGCCGCTGGCGCGTTTCGTCGCCGAGCACGAGCACGCCCTCGCGTTCCCGTTCCGGCGCTACCAGATCCAGCGCGTGTACCGCGGCGAGCGTGCGCAGCGCGGGCGCTTCCGCGAGTTCTACCAGGCCGACATCGACGTGATCGGCAAGGACGGCCTGTCGATCCGCTTCGACGCCGAGTTGCCGGCGGTGATCCATGCGGTGTTCACTGAACTGGCGATCGGGCCGTTCACGATCTGGCTCAACAATCGCAAGCTGATGCGCGGCTTCCTCGAAGGGCTGGGCGTCGCCGACGTGCAGGCGCAAGCGCTGCTGCTGCGCGAGGTGGACAAGCTCGACAAGCGCGGCGCCGATGCGGTGCGCGCCACCCTGACCGGCGAGGGTTTCGGGTTGTCGTCGGAAGTCGCCGACCGCCTGCTGGATTTCGTACGCATCCGCTCGCACGGCCACGACGACGCGCTGGCAAAGCTCACCGCGCTGGGCGCGGGCAGCGACACCTTCAATGCCGGCGTGTCCGAGCTGCGTGAGGTGCTGGAGATGGTGCGCGCGCTGGGCGTGCCCGAGTCGGCGTATGCCATCAACCTGTCGATCGCGCGCGGTCTGGATTACTACACCGGCACGGTGTTCGAGACCACGCTGAACGACCACCCGCAGATCGGTTCGATCTGCTCGGGCGGTCGCTACGAGGATCTGGCAGGCAACTACACCAAGTCGAAGCTGCCCGGCGTTGGCATCTCCATCGGTGTGACGCGGTTGTTCTGGCAATTGCAGGAGGCTGGCTTGATCGACAAGGCCGACAGCTCGGTGCAGGTGCTGGTCGGCCTGCTCGACGCGCCGCGATTGCACGAAAATCTGGCCATCGCCCGCGAGCTGCGCGCCGGCGGCATCAACACCGAGGTGCAGCTCGAGCCGCGCAAGCTGAAGGGGCAGATGCAGTACGCCGATCGTGCCGGTATCCGCTTCGTGCTGATGGTCGGTGAAGACGAAGCCGCGCGCGGCGTGGTGGCGGTGAAGGACATGCGTCGCGGCGAGCAGTTCGAGGTCGCGCGCGGCGAACTGGTGGATGCGCTGCGGGTGGAAATCGAGCAGGCGGCAGTGATGCGCGCCGGCCACGAATGCGATGGAGGTGCGGAGTGAGTCAGGACATCGTGCTGGATGGGCGATCGCTCAGCCGCGCCGGGCTGGTGGCGATCGCCCGCGGCAGCCGCGTGCAGCTGGACGCCGCGCAGTTGCAGGCGGTGGAGCAGGCAGCGGAGTTTCTCTCCGAGCAAGTGCGCAAGCAGGAGCCGATCTACGGCGTCACCACCGGTTTTGGCAGCAATGCCGACCGCTTGCTCGGGGCGCACCGCGTGCGTGCCAAGGCCGGCGACGAAGTGGCGGTGCAGGAAGTGGACCTGCTGGAAGAACTGCAACGCAACCTGATCGTCACCCACGCGGTGTGCGTGGGCGAACCGTTGCCGGCGCAAGTGGTGCGCGCGATGCTGGCGATCCGCATCAACACGCTGATGCGCGGCCATTCCGGCATCCGCGTGCAAACCCTGCAGGCGCTGGCAGCGCTGCTCAATGCCGACGTGGTGCCGGTGGTGCCCAAGCTCGGCTCGGTCGGCGCCAGCGGCGATCTGGCGCCACTGTCGCACCTGGCGATCGTGCTGCTCGGCGGCGGCGAAGCGTTCTATCGCGGGCAGCGGCTGCCGGGCGGTGAAGCGCTCGAAAGCGCAGGCTTGGAGCGCGTGCGGCTGTCGCACAAGGAAGGACTGGCGTTGAACAACGGCACCGCGCAGATGCTGGCCTGCGGCGTGCTCGCGGTCGATCGGCTCGAACGTCTGCTCGATACTGCCGACCTCGCCGCGGCGATGACCATCGACGCATTCGCGGGCCGCACCGGGGCGTTTGCCGAAGCGGTGCACGCGCTGCGCCCGCATCCCGGGCAGGTGCAGTCGGCCGCGAACCTTCGCCGCATGCTGGAGGGTTCGACGCTGGCCGACATTCCATATCACCTCGTGCCGCGCTTTGCGCCGTGGCAGGCGACGAGCTGGAGGACGACGCAACAGCAGGCGCTGCGCTTCGACATCCGCTGGGACTGGGTGCCGCTGGAGCAGCGCCACGGTCGCGAGAAGTTCTACACGCGCTTTCGCCCGTTCCGCGGCGGCAAGAAGCACCAGCCACAGGACAGCTATTCGCTGCGCTGCGCGCCGCAGGTGCATGGCGCGGTGCGCGACGCGGTGGCACAAGCCGCGCGCGTGCTGGAGATCGAACTCAACGCGGTCACCGACAACCCGTTGGTGTTCCCGCACATGCTCGGCGCCAAGCACGTCGAGGAACAGGTGATTTCCGCCGGTCATTTCCACGGCATGCCGCTGGCGCTGGCGATGAGCTACGTCAAGGCCGCCATCCCGGTGCTGGCGTCGATCTCCGAGCGCCGGCTCAACAAGCTGGTCGATCCGGCGACCAACGACGGCCTGCCGGCATTCCTGATCGGCAACGAGGATTCCACCGAGTCGGGTTTCATGATCGTGCAGTACACCGCTGCGGCGATCGTCAACGATCTGGCCAGCCGCGCACACCCGGCGTCGGTGTATTCCATCCCCACCAGCGCCAATGCCGAAGATCACGTGTCGATGGGCGCCAACGAGGCACGCCACGTGCTCGACATGTGCGCCGATCTGGGCAAGGTGCTGGGGCTGGAGCTGCTGGTGGCCGCGCAGGCGCTCGACCTGCGCCGCGACATGATCCACGCCGCGAAGGAGTTGGCCGCCAACGGCGACGCCCTCGGGCTGGAGCGCAAGATCGGCGGCCCGTCGCTGGACGACCCGGACGCGGTGGAAGCGTTCCAGCGGGAAGTCGAGGGCCTGCGCGCGGAGCTGGCCGCCGCGCCACCGTTCGCGCCCGGGCGTGCGGTGGAAGCTGCACGCAGCGAACTGCGTCGGCACATCGGCGGCATGGCGCGCGACCGTGCGCTCGACGGCGACGTGGCGATGGCGATCCAGTTGGTCGAGGACGACCGCTTGCTGGAAGCGGCGCGGGCGGCGCTGCGTTGAGCGGCCGGCCTGCGCCTTCATCCATGCGAAAATGCCGCGCCGACTCAACTCCGATGCGATTGCAATGAACCAGTCTCCCCAGCAGCTGTACCTCGACTTGCTCAAGAAGGCGCTGTCGTTCGCATTGTGGGATGAGCCGCCGGTGCCTGCCGAAGCCTTCAGCTACCGGCGCGGGCCACTGCGACGCAAGGCGTTGCGCCTGGCCAGCAAGGCGCTTGCGCGAAGTCGCTATCGCCTCGTGGAGGAACGGGGTTTCAGCCGGCAACAACGCGAAGACGGCATGATCTGGCCGGGCCAGGCCGACACCATGATCGGCCGCAAGCGGCTGGATAACCTGCACGAGTGCATCGAAACGGTGCTGCGCGATGGCGTGCCGGGCGACATCATCGAGACCGGCGTGTGGCGCGGCGGCGCGTGCATACTCGCCCGCGGCGTGCTCGCCGCGCATGGCGACACCGCGCGTCGGGTGTTCGTTGCCGACTCCTTTGAAGGACTGCCAAAGCCCGAAGCCGACAAGCATCCGGCCGACTCCGGCGACACCCATCATGTGCACAAGTTTCTCGCGGTTTCGCAGGAACAAGTCGCCGCGAACTTCGAGAAATATGGATTGCTCGACGCGCAAGTGGTTTTTCTCAAGGGTTGGTTCAAGGACACCTTGCCGACTGCGCCGATCGACCGCCTGGCGGTGATGCGGCTGGATGGCGACATGTACAGTTCGACCATCGATGCCCTGGACAACCTCTATCCCAAGCTGTCCAGCGGCGGCTTTTGCATCATCGACGACTACGCGCTGGAAGGTTGCAAGAAGGCGGTGACCGACTACCGCGAAAAACACGGCATCGGCGACGACTTGATCACCGTCGACTGGACCGGCGCATATTGGCGCAAATCCTGAACGCCGCCTGCGCCGCGCTTGTGCCTGCGGGTTGACGTGGGCCACGAGTGTGTGAGAACGTATTAGCACGCTAATACATTGTGTGATACCACGAAGTACCCGTGAAAAAGCGATCCGTCCCGGTCACCCGTGCCAAGGAGAGTTCGGCGATCCGCCAGCTCTGCTTGGCGCTGTGCTGCCTCGACGATGCCGCCGACATGCGCCGGCTGCTGGAGGACCTGTGCACGCCGGCGGAACTCGAAGCGCTGGCCGATCGCTGGCGGGTGGTGCCGCTGCTGCTCGATGGCGTGCCATATCGGGAAATCCACGAACGCACCGCGGTGAGCGTCACCACCATCGGTCGCGTCGCGCGTTGTCTGGAGCTTGGAGCGGGCGGCTATCGCCTCGCGGCCGAGAAGCTCGGCCACCACCACGCCCATCCCTGAGCGCTGGCGTACGGCGATGCGGAGCGCCGTGCCGGCGCCACCCGCATCCGCAATGGAGTAGCCATGACCACGCGCGACCGCCTGCGCATCGCCATTCAGAAATCCGGGCGCCTGTCCGAGCCGGCCCGCGACCTGCTGGCGCGCGCCGGTCTGAGTTTCCGGGAGAGCCGCGATCGCCTGTTTTGCTACGGGCAATCGCTGCCGATCGACCTGCTGCTGGTGCGCGACGACGACATCCCCGGTCTGATCGCCGACGGCGTGTGCGATCTGGGCGTGGTCGGGCGCAACGTGTTGCGCGAACAGGCACTCGAACGCGCCGCCGCTGGCAAGCAGCCGGCATTCACCGAATTGCGCGAGCTGGGTTTCGGCGGCTGCCGGCTGGCCATCGCCGCGCCATCCGATGCCGGCATCGACGCGATCGGCGACCTCGCGGGCCGGCGTATCGCGACCAGTTATCCGCAGCTGCTGCGCGCATGGTTGCAGGGCCTTGGCATCAATGCGCAAATCGTGGTGCTGTCGGGCTCGGTCGAAATCGCGCCGCGGCTCGGGCAGGCCGATGCGATCTGCGACCTGGTTTCCAGCGGCGCCACGCTCGTGGCCAACCAGTTGCGCGAAATCGAAACGGTGCTGGAGACGCAAGCGGTTCTGGCCGGGCCGGTGCTGGCGTTCGGCGATGAACGCGCTGAACTGGCCGAACTGCTGCTGCGGCGCTTGCAAGGGGTGTTGACGGTGCGCGACAGCAAGTTGGTGCTGATGCAGGCGCCGCGCGACGCGTTGCCGGAGCTGTTGCGATTGCTGGGTGATGCCGATGTGCCGACGCTCACCTCCATCGAAGGTCGTAGCGAGGATGTGTCGGTGCAGACCGTGTGCCGCGGTGCGGTGACGTGGCAGCGCCTGGAAGACATGAAGAAGGCCGGCGCGCGCGGCCTGTTGGTGGTGCCGGTCGAGAGGATGCTGGCATGAACGCCCTCGCCGCCATGCCTGCACCCGATCGTTTGCCGATCCATGTCTGGAGCGAGATCGATGCGGCGGCGCAGTCGCGCTTGCTGGCACGTCCCACGCGCACACGCAGCCACGACATTGCCCATGCAGTGGCGCAGATCATCGCGCAGGTGCGAGCGCAGGGTGACGCGGCGCTGCGCGAGTTGTCGCGTCGGTTCGATGGCGTCGAGGCGGTGGAACTGGCGATCGGGGCGGCCGCGTTTGACGCCGCCGAGCGCGCGCTCGACCCGACCTTGCGCGCCGCGATGGGCCGCGCGCTGTCGCGTATCGAAGCCTTCCACTTGCCGGGTGCGCCGCGACCGTACGCGGTGGACACCGCGCTGGGCGTGCGCTGCGAACGCATCGTGCGTCCGCTGGGTCGCGTCGGATTCTACATCCCAGCAGGCAGCGCGCCGCTGCCATCCACCGTGCTGATGCTCGGCGCGCCGGCACGCATCGCCGGTTGCGCGGAAGTCGTATTGTGCACGCCGCCGCGCGCCGATGGCGGCGTCGATCCGGTGGTGCTGGCGGCAGCGCGGCTGTGCGGCATCGACCGGGTGTTCGCGGTCGGCGGTGCGCAGGCGATTGCCGCGATGGCATTCGGCACGCAGTCCATTCCGTGCTGCGACAAGCTGTTTGGCCCGGGCAACGCGTGGGTGACCGAGGCCAAGCGGCAGGTGGCGGCGATGCCCGATGGCGTGGCCATCGACATGCCGGCCGGCCCGTCCGAGGTGCTGGTGATCGCCGACGCATCGGCCAATCCGGAGTTCGTCGCCGCCGATCTGCTGGCACAGGCCGAACACGGCCCGGATTCGCAGGTGCTGCTGGTCACCGACAGCGTGGCGTTGGCGCAGGCAGTGTCGGCCGCGACGACACGGCAACTGGCGTGCCTGCCGCGACGGGATATCGCCGCGCAGGCGCTTGCGCACAGCACGCTGATCGTGGTCGACAATCTGCTGGCGGCGTTCGAAGTGTCCAACCGTTACGCGCCCGAGCACCTGATCGTGCACGCCGTCAACGCGCGGGAATGGCTGCCGGCGGTGCGCGCGGCCGGCTCGGTGTTCCTCGGCGCGTATTCGCCCGAATCGGTCGGCGACTATTGCAGCGGCACCAACCACGTGCTGCCCACCGATGGCTGGGCGCGATCGTACAGCGGCGTGTCAGTGGGCAGTTTTCAGCGGGCGATCACCGTTCAGGAGCTCACGCGCGAGGGATTGCTCGGAATCGGTGCCGACGCGGTGACGATGGCCGAAGCCGAAGGCCTGCGCGCGCACGCCGACGCGGTGCGGGTTCGATTGACCGGAGCGATGTCGTGAGCGTGCTCGATCTGGCGCGTCCGGATTTGCTGGCGCTGTCCGGCTACTCCTCGGCGCGGCTGGAAGCCGGTCGTGACGGCATCCTGCTCAACGCCAACGAGTCGCCGTGGCCGCTGGATCACGCCGCGCCGCTCAATCGCTATCCGGATCCGCAGCCTGCGCGCCTGCGCGCGCGACTGGCCGAGCTGTACGGCGTGGATGCGCCGCGGCTGCTGATCGGGCGCGGTAGCGACGAAATGATCGACCTGCTGGTGCGGGCGTTTTGTCGTGCCGGGCGCGACGCGATTGTCGTGCAGCCGCCGGCCTTCGGCATGTACGCGGTGTGCGCGGCGGTGCAGGGCGCTGCCGTGCGCAGCGTGCCGCTAGTGCGCGAGAGAGGCTTCGCGCCAGATTTCGACGCGGTGCTCGCGGCAGTGGATGCGGCGGTAAAGCTGGTGTTCGTGTGCGCACCCAACAACCCTACCGGCGGAACGCCGTCGCGTGCGGACGTGCTGGCGCTGGCCGACGCGCTGCGCGGGCGCGCATTGGTGGTGGTGGACGAAGCCTACGTCGAGTTTGCCGACGCGCCCAGTCTCGCGCCGGAAGCCGGGTCACGCGACAACCTCGTCGTCCTGCGCACGCTGTCCAAGGCACATGCGTTGGCCGGCGCGCGCATCGGCTGCCTGATCGCGGCGGCGGAAATCGTCGAGCTGCTGCGCAAGATCATGCCGCCGTATCCGTTGCCGACGCCGTGCGTGGAGGCGGCCGAAGCGGCGCTCTGCGCGAAGGCGCTGGCGCGCACGGGTGACCACATCGCAGCGACGAAGCTCGAACGCGAGCGTCTGCGCGTCGCGTTGACGACGATTCGCGGCGTTCGCGAGGTCTTTTCGTCGCAGGCGAATTTCCTGACCGTGCGTTTCGACGACGCCGGCGCGCGATATCGGCAGTTGCTGGCGCGCGGCATTGTGGTGCGCGACGTGCGTCGGTATCCGGGCTTGGAGGACGCGCTGCGCATCACCGTCGGCAGCCCGGAGCAAAACGCTGCGCTGCTGGCCGAACTGGCGCAGCGGCTGGAGATTACCGCATGAGCGCACGCAAGATTTTGTTCGTCGATCGCGACGGTACCCTGATCGCCGAACCACCCGACGAGCAAATCGACTCCTTCGAAAAGTTGCGCCTGATCGATGGCGCGATCCCGGCCCTGCTGCGGCTGCGCGAGGCCGGATTCGAGTTCGTGCTGGTCAGCAATCAGGATGGGCTGGGCACGGAACGCTTCCCGCAGTCTCGCTTCGACGGCCCGCACCGGCTGCTGCTGCAAATACTGGCGTCGGCCGGCATCGTGTTCGTCGAACAACTCATCGACGTGAGTTTTCCGCACGAACTCGCCATGCGCGATGGCGTGCCCACGCGCAAGCCGGGCATCGGCATGGCCTTGCATTACCTGCGCGATCGCAGCGTCGATCTGGGTCGCAGCGCGATGGTCGGCGATCGCCAGAGTGATCTGAAGTTCGCCCGCAACCTCGGCGTGGCCGGTTTCCTGCTGGCGGAGGGCTGCGACGACTGGAACTCCATCGCCGATGCGTTGTGCAGCGGCGCGCGCAGCGCGCGCGTGGAACGCGTGACCGGCGAAACGCGGGTGCGCGTGGCGATCGACCTGGACCGCGTCGGCGAGCCGGTCATCGCCACCGGTCTCGGTTTTTTCGACCACATGCTCGAACAACTCGGCAAGCACGGCGGGTTCGCGTTGACCGTAACCTGCGCGGGCGACCTGCACATCGACGAGCACCACACGGTGGAGGACTGCGCGCTGGCCATCGGGCAGGCGTTGCGACAGGCGCTGGGCGACAAGCGCGCGATCGCGCGCTACGGGTTCGCGCCACCGCGCAGGGTCGAGACGAACGAACACGGGCCGTGCGCGGCGGTGGTGTTGCCGATGGACGACGCGCTGGCCGAAGCGGCACTGGACTTGTCCGGGAGGGCGTATTTCGTGTTCGACGGCGGCTTTCCACGCGCTGAAGTCGGCGGACTGGCGACCGAACTGGTGCCGCACTTTTTCCGTTCGCTGTGCGATGCCGGCGGCATCAACTTGCACCTGAAGGTGCGCGGCGACAACACCCACCACATGGTCGAGGCCTGCTTCAAGGCCGTCGCGCGGGCGCTGCGTGCGGCGATCGTTCGCGACGGCAGCGGTCTGGCGAGCACCAAGGGGAGCCTTTGATGCGCGTGGTCCTGGTGGACGCTGGTGGCGCCAACATCGGTTCGGTGCGTTACGCCTTGCAGCGGTTGGGCGTGGACGCGCCGCTGAGCGGCGACGGCGACGCGATCCGTCGCGCCGACCGCGTGATCCTGCCGGGCGTGGGCGCGGCGGCGGCGGCGATGGAGCGCCTGCACGACCTCGATCTGGTCTCTACGCTGCAAACGCTGGATCGGCCGCTGCTGGGGATTTGCCTCGGGATGCAACTGCTGTACGAGTCCTCGGAAGAAGGCGAGGTGAAGTGCCTCGGGCGCCTGCATGGACGGGTGCGGTCGCTGCCGGCGCGGTGCGGCGTGCGGATCCCGCACATGGGCTGGAATCGCCTGCATATCGAACGGCCGTCGGCCTTGCTGGCCGGCATCGCCGACGGTGACGCGGCGTATTTCGTGCACGGCTATGCAGCGGCCGTGGATGCGGTGACAATCGCGTCCTGCGAGCACGGGGCGGCTTTCGCGGCGGCGGTTCAAGATGGCGTGATCGCCGGGGCACAGTTCCACCCGGAGCGGTCGGGTCGGGTCGGCCTGCGCTTGCTTGCGAATTTTCTGGGGCTGGAATGAGCGACGGATCGAACGCGCTTGAGTTCACTGTCTACCCGGCCATCGACGTACGCGGTGGCCGCGTGGTGCGCTTGCGCCAGGGCGACTATGCGCAGGAGACCCATTACGCCGACGATCCGTTCGGGGTTGTGCGGCTGTACGCGCAGGCCGGTGCGGCGTGGCTGCATCTGGTCGATCTGGATGCCGCGCGCATGGGCGGTTATCGGCTCGCCGAACTGCTGTTGCGCATCAAGGACGAGACCGGCTTGCGCGTGCAGACCGGCGGCGGAGTTCGCAGCGAGGCCGACGTCCGCACGTTGTTGCAGACCGGCGCCGACCGCGTGATCGTCGGTTCGCTGGCAGTGCGCGAGCCGGAAACCGTGCGCCGCTGGCTGCAAGTGTTCGGCCCCGAGCGCATCGTCGTCGCCCTGGATACGCGCAAGGACGAAAAAGGCTGGTGGCGCTTGCCGACGCAGGGCTGGACGCAAACGGAAGGCGACGGCAAGGACCTTGCCGGATTGTTGGTCTTCTACGCGACCGCCGGCCTGCGCCACCTGTTGTGCACCGACATCGATCGCGACGGCACGCTCGCTGGCCCGAATGTGGATCTGTACCAACGCTTGCGGTTGCTGGCTCCGGGCGTAGCCGTGCAGGCGTCGGGTGGCGTGCGCGATCTTGCCGACGTGCGCGGTGCGCGCGCGGCCGGTTGCGCCGGCGTCGTGCTCGGCCGCGCCTTGCTGGATGGCCGCGTCGACCTGGCCGAGGCGTTGGCATGCTGAGCCGGCGCATCATTCCCTGCCTCGACGTGCGCGACGGGAAGGTCGTGAAGGGCGTGCGCTTCCGCGCTCACGTCGTCATGGGCGCGATCGAGGATCTGGCGACCCGCTATCGCGACGAAGGCGCCGACGAACTGGTGTTCTACGACATCACCGCCAGCCCGCAGGGGCGCACGGTCGATCGGGCATGGGTAGAGCGGGTGGCGCGCATCCTCGACATTCCGTTTTGCGTGGCCGGCGGCATCGGCAGCGTGGCCGATGCGCGGGCGATCCTGCACGCCGGTGCCGACAAGATTTCCATCAACTCGCCGGCGCTGCGCCGGCCCGATTTGATCGCCGAACTGGCGCAGGCGTTCGGCAGGCAATGCGTGGTGGTCGGCATCGACTCGTTGCGCGATGCCGACGGGCAATGGCGGGTGCGTCGCGACAGCGGCGACCCGGCGGCCACGCAGGCGTTGCCACTGCGCACGCTGGACTGGATCGAACAAGCGCAGCATCTGGGCGCTGGCGAGATCGTGCTCAACTGCATGGGCAGCGACGGCGTGCGCGGCGGTTACGACATCCAGCAACTGCGCGCCGCTCGCGCCATCTGCGCGGTGCCGCTGATCGCCTCCGGCGGCGCCGGCAGCGCCGCGCATTTCGTCGATGCATTCGCGCAGGCCGATGTTGATGGCGCGCTGGCCGCCAGCGTGTTCCACGACGGCAGCCTGCGCATCGGCGAGCTCAAGCGGGTGCTGCGCCAGAGCGGGGTAGAGGTGCGCGATGGCGATTGAAAGCAGGGAGCAGGGAGCAGGGAGCACGGCACAGGGAGCAGGGAGCAGGGCGGGGCTGGCGCGCGCGGGCGACGAAATGTGCACGGAACCGCGTGCGCTGGATTGGGACAAGCAGGGCGGCTTGCTGCCGGCCATCGTGCAGGACGCGACCAATCGGCGCGTGTTGATGCTCGGTTACATGAATCGGCAGGCACTGGCGACGACGCTCGATAGCGGCCGCGTGACCTTTTACAGCCGCAGCAAGCAGCGCCTGTGGACCAAGGGCGAGAGCAGCGGGCACTTTCTGCAACTGGTTGCGATCACCGCCGATTGCGACGCCGACACGTTGCTGGTGCAAGCGATCCCGCGCGGCCCGACCTGCCACCGCGGCACGCCCAGTTGCTTCGACGATGCGCCGGCGGATTTTCTCGCCGAACTCGATACACTCATCGCGCAGCGGCACGCGCAGCGCCCGCAGGGCAGCTACACCACGAAGCTGTTTGACGCCGGCGTTCGCCGCATCGCCCAGAAGGTCGGCGAGGAGGGCGTGGAGACGGCGCTGGCCGCAGTGGCGCAGGGTGACGATGAACTGGCGGGCGAATCGGCCGACCTGATCTATCACCTGTTGGTGCTGCTGCGCGCGCGCGGTCTTGGCTGGGATGATGTCGTGGCGAAACTGCGCGAGCGGCATCGATAATTGTGGGAGGGCCTTGACCAGCCTTCGGCTGTTGAAAGACAGGCCCGATGGATCTGTGTCGTGGCTGGAAGCCGCTCCCACAAGAGCCGCTCACACATGGATAGCAGTGTGTGTATCGCTGTTATGGTGTGGCGCGATTGCGAGTTGCCGTTGGCGGCGGCGCGAACGGCACCAGCGGCGCATCGGCCGGCAAGGTGGCGCGCCAGGCAGCGAGCTTGGCCGCGATCAACGGGCCTTCCCAGAACTGCGGTTCCGAGGGCGTCTCGTGGTCGCGTTTTTCCCACTGTGCGATGGTGTGCTGCGCTTCGAGGTACGCCGCGTGGAAGTCGGTGGTGTGATTGAGCGCATCGACGAGGAATGCCTTGCCAAACCAGGTGAGTTGCGAATCGCTGCCACAACCGAACGACGCGCGGTCGGCGCGGGCGGCGGTAATGATCAAGGTGTGCGGCTCGCGCAGCGCGGGGATGAAGCCGCCCGAGTAGCAGGCGGAGATCACGATCACGCGCCAGCGGATGCGCGCGGCATCGAGGGCATCGCGGATGTCAGCGGGCGCCAGCTGGTCGAGCGGCAGGTCGCCGAGCTTCACCAGCAGTTCGGGATCTTCGCTGCCGTGCGAAGTGAGGAAGAGGAACAGGATGTCGTTGTCGCGATCCATTCGTTCGGTCAGGCCACCCAAGGCGTTTTGCAGATTCGTGCGGGTAGCCAGAGGAATCGTGGTGTAGGTTTGCGGCGAGTTGACCAGTTCCAGAATCCGATCGGTCGCATCGAAGCGTGCTGCCAGCAGTTTTTGCAGAAACTCGACTTCGTTGCGGAACACCGACTCGTCGCCGTCGCCGGCGAAGCCGATCGCATACAGGTGTGGCGTGCCAGGCGTGCTCGGCTGAACCTTGCGCAGTTCGTCGGCGAACATATACGACTGCGCGAACAGCAGCGTTTCCATGCTGGCGATCTTGATGGATCGCGGCGATGCGCCTGTCGATCCCTGCTTGTCCGCCGTGGTGTCGGATCGCTGCGCCGTGACGGCGGATGCAGACCGCAACTTGGCAGACGTGGATGCTGTTTGCTTCGCAGACGTCACCGATTGCGCAGACGCCCGCGGAGGAGAAGCGTCGTTGTGTGTCGGAAGCGCGCTCCAACGTCCCAGCAGAAATGCTGCCGACAAGGCAATCAGTAGCGGGACGATGGGAGTGCGCATGCTCAGCCCATCTCGATCTGCGCGAACGATTCCACCCGCCGGTGCCGATGGGTGGCCTCGCCATCGCGCGGGGTCGGGTAATCCTCGGGTCGATCCAGCAAGCACGTGCGCATGCCCGCCGCCTGCGCGGCATCGAGTTCTTCCACCACGTCGGACAAAAACAGGATCTCGCCCGGCGGCAGTTGCAGTTCCGCGGCGATGCGTCGGTAGCTGGCGGCTTCGCGCTTGCCGCCGACGGTGGTGTCGAAATATCCGGAGAACAGCGGCGTCAGGTCGCCGGCCTCGCTATGGCCAAACAGCAGCTTCTGCGCACCGACCGAGCCGGAGGAATACACATGCAACGCGATGCCGTCGGCGTGCCAGCGATGCAGTGCAGCCACCGCGTCGGGATAGACGTGGCCG
This sequence comes from Pseudomonadota bacterium, assembly GCA_018241125.1. Taxonomy (GTDB): domain Bacteria; phylum Pseudomonadota; class Gammaproteobacteria; order Xanthomonadales; family Xanthomonadaceae; genus SZAS-103. The sequence goes on from JAFEEL010000009.1 coordinate 101,508, forward strand.
CGGAAATCGCCGCGCGCGTAGCCTTCCGACCACAACAATCCTTGCAGCGCCTTGAGCGCGGTGTGCTTGCGATCCTCGCGGATCCAGCCTTGCAGGATTTCCGCGATGCACTCGTCGGCGACCACGCCGCCGATGTCCAGCGCCGCCGCGTCCAGCCAGCGTCGCACTTCCGGGTCGTGGCCGTGCGCGCGCACGAATGCCGGCAGTTCGCGCAAGGCATAAGGAAAAAGCACCTCGTGAACGAAGGCGATGGAACTGGTCGTGCCTTCGATATCGGTGAGGATGGCGGTGGGCGTGGTCATGCGTTTGTCGGAATCCGTTCGGTTCAGGCGGGCAGCGTACGCGAGTGCGTCGTCGCCGCTTCGCTCAACTGCTCGTCATCCCCGCGAAGGCGGGGATCGCCTTTCGATAGTGGCAAGCGAGAAATAGCGAGCGATTCCCGCTTGACCGTCTTCGCCGTTGAAAACCGCGGGAATGACGATTCTCCATTTGCCTATCCCGTATGCACGGACGTTACGTGGCCTTCTGCGGTTCATAGCGCGGAAACCGCTCCGCGATGTCCGAGCCGGTGAAGTAGCCGACCCAGCCGTCGGGCTCGGTGAAGAAGCGGATGGCGATGAAGGACGGCTCCGGGCCCATGTCGAACCAGTGGGTGGCGCCATCGGGCACGCCGATCAGGTCGCCTTGCGTGCACACGATCTCGTACACCTTGCCGCCCACGTGCAGCGTGAACTGGCCGCTGCCTGCGACGAAGAAGCGCACCTCGTCTTCCTTGTGGCTGTGTTCGTCGAGGAACTTGGCGCGCATCGCCTTACGGTTGGGGTGGTCGGGTGCGATGCTGACCACGTCCACGGTCTTGAACCCGTAGTCGGCGACCAGCCGGTCGATGTCGCCGCGATAGGCTGCCATCACCGCTTCGGCTGCCGCGCCGGGTGCGATCGGCTGTGTGGCCTGCCAGCGTTCGAAGCGCACGCCGATTTTATTCAGCTCGCTGGCGATGCTGGCGTGGTCGCTGGACACGAGCAGCGGGGTGGTCGGGTCGTGTTCGGCAAAAATGCGCAAGCGGCTCATCGGCAGGCAGTCCTCGTGGGTGCGGCGTACTCAGCGGTGCAGCTTGCGCATTTCCAGCTCGCAAGCCAACAGGAACTCCAGTGCGTCCAGATGCCGGCGCGCCTCGGCCACGTCGGCGCCCCAGGCGTAGGCGCCGTGGCCCTCGATCAGGTAGCCCCACAGCGGGCCGGCATCGAGCAGCACGTCGACCTGCGCGGCCAGCGTCGGGATGTGCTGGTTGTTCGCCAGGACCGGGATGTCGAGCGTGGTGGCGTGGGTGGCCTGACCGCGGAACGCCTTGATCAGCTCGTAATCGGTGAAGCGCACGTGGCCGGCGCCAGCGTACAGGCGCGAGGCCAGCGTCTGGTTCAGTGAATGGGTGTGCAGCACGCAGCCCACGTCGGGCAGGCGCCGGTACAGTTGCGTGTGCAGCAGTGTTTCGGCGGACGGGCGATGGTCGCTGCCGACCGCGTTGCCGTCGAGGTCGACGAGCATGACGTCGTCGATGCCGAGCCGCCCTTTGTCGCGGCCGGAAATGGTGATCGCCGCATGGCGTTCGTCCAGTCGCAGCGAAAAGTTGCTGCTGGTCGCCGGCGTCCAGCCGCGCGCAGCCAGCTCGCCGGTGATCGCGACGATCTGGGTGGCGCAGGCGCGCAGGCGGTTGGGGTCGCAGGGCAGGGTGGACATGCGGGAAGTTTAGCGCGGCCTTTGCGCCACGGGTTCGGCCATCCTTCCAGGGTCTCGGCTGGTGAGACGGCTGCGATCTAGAATGCCCGCAGGCGGTCGCGACCGGTGTCGCCGACGCGGAGGGAGGCGGGAATGGATTGGCTGCTGATCGTGATCGTGGGGCTGCTGCTCGCGGCGCTGGCGCTGCTGTGGATGCTGTGGCGGCGCGATGGTGGGCGGGCAGTGGCCGCAGCCGTGGACGCGGCGCTGGATGCGCGCACGACGTTGCTGCGGCAGGATCTGGAACGTCTCGAACGCGGTTTGCGGGACGACTTGCGCGGCGCGCGCGGGGAGACGCAGGCGGCACTGGCAGCGTTCGATGCGCGTCTGGGGCAGTTCACGCAGCGCACCGATGCCGGCTTGAACGCGCTGCGGCAAAACCTCGGCGACGATGCGCGCCGCGGTCGCGAGGAATCCACCGCCGGGCTGCAACGGTTTTCCGATGCGCTGCAAGCGCGGTTGGAAAAGCTCAACGAGACCACCGAGCGGCGTCTGGGAGAGGTGCGCGCCACCCTCGAAGCCCGCCTCAAGGAGCTGCAAGCAGACAACGCCGGCAAGCTCGAGCTGATGCGCGCCACCGTGGACGAAAAGCTGCAAGCCACGCTGGAAGCGCGGCTGGGCGAGTCGTTTCGGTTGGTGTCCGAGCGGCTGGAACAAGTCCAGCGCGGATTGGGCGAGATGCAGGGGCTGGCCGGTGGCGTCAATGACCTCAAGCGCGTGCTGGGCAACGTCAAGGCCCGTGGCGTGTTCGGCGAAGCGCAGCTTGCGGCGATCCTCGAACAAATCCTCACGCCCGATCAGTACGCCGCCAACGTGGCGGTGCGAGCGGACAGCAACGAGCGCGTGGAGTTCGCGATCCGCCTGCCGGGCGCGGGCGGGGCCGGCGATGCACCGGTGTGGCTGCCGATCGACGCCAAGTTTCCGCGCGAGGATTACGAACGACTGCTCGAAGCGCAGGACAAGGCCGACTCCGAAGCCGCGGCCAAGGCCGGCGACGCGCTGGAACGGCGCGTGCGCGACGAGGCCAAAACCATCGCCGCCAAGTACGTTGCTCCGCCGCACACCACCGACTTCGCCATCCTGTTCCTGCCCACCGAAGGGCTGTATGCCGAGGTGCTGCGTCGGCCGGGGCTGGTGGATGGGTTGTTCCGCGCCCAGCGCGTCGTCGTCGCCGGCCCGACCACGCTGGCGGCCACGCTGAACTCGCTGCGCATGGGCTTTCGCACGCTGGCGATCGAGCAGCGCTCCAGCGAGGTGTGGCAGGTGCTGGGCGCGGTCAAGACAGAGTTCGGCAACTTCGCATCCTTGCTCGAACGCACCAAGAAGCAACTCGACACGGTGAGCAACTCGATCGACAGAGGTTTCGTGCGCACCCGCGCGATCGCACGCAAGTTGCGTGACGTGGAGGCTGCCAGCGACAGCGAGAGCCAACGGCTGCTGGGCGATGCGTTGGCCGTGGATGAGGCCGATCCGGCGGGCGACGTGGCGGACGCCGCAGACGAAAACGGCGCGGGGTAGCCGCGCCGTTCTCCACGATCACTTGTGGGCCACTCAGGGCCCGGGTTCCGGGCCTTCGTGCACCAGCGGTGTGGGTTCGAGCCGTTCGGCGTCGATCTCGGCATTGCCCGGTGCCAGCGCGCTGCGGTGCCGGCTGAAGGTGAAGTACACCACCAGCCCGACGATCGCCCAGATGCAGAAGAACTTGATCGTCGGGTTCCAGCCCAGGCTGAAAAACAGCAGCACGCAGCCGGCCATGGCCAGCGGTCCGACCACCCACACCAGCGGAGTCTTGAACGGGCGCTTGCGATCGGGTGCCCGCAAGCGCAGCACCATCACGCCCAGCGCCACGCAGAAAAACGCGAACAAGGTGCCGGCGTTGGAGATGTCGGCCAGTACGTCGACCGGGAACAGTGCGGCGAAGAAGGCCACGAAAATGCCGGTGGTCCAGGTCACCACATGCGGGGTGTGGAACTTCGGGTGCACCTTGGCGAAGACTTTCGGAAGCAGGCCGTCGCGCGACATGGTGAACAGGATGCGGGTCTGGCCGAAGATCATCATCAACACCACTGAGGGCAGAGCGACGATTGCCGCGCTTGCCACCGCATCGCCCACCCCCGGCCAGCCGATCTTGCGCAGGACGAAGGCCAAGGGCTCGCCGCTTTGCGACAGTTCGCCGCCGGGCTGCGCGCCGACCGCACCCACTGCGGCGTAGGCGACCAACAGATAAAACACCGTGCACACCGCCAGCGAACCGATCAACCCGATCGGGATGTTGCGGTTGGGGTTGGTGGTTTCTTCCGATGCCGTGGAAACCGCGTCGAAACCCACGTAGGCGAAGAAGATCGACGCGGCCGCGCCGAGCACGCCCGTCCCCGAAAGTGGCGTACCCCAGCCATGTGGCAGGAACGGGTTGAAGTTGGCGTGGTCGACGGCCGGGAATGCCAGCGCGATGAAGGCAGTCAGGGCGGCGATCTTGACCAGCACCAAGGCGGCGGTGAACTTGGCCGACTTCGACGTGCCCAGTACCAACAGCAAGGTCACCAGCAGCGCCAGCACGAAGGCGATCAGGTTGAAGCCGCCTTGGTGTGCTACGCCGTCGACCATGTGCACGGCGGTGGTGTGGTCGGGCAAGGTCTGGGTATAAAAAGGCCCGGCGGTGAGAAAGCCGGGCAGCGCCAATCCATGGTGGGCGAGAAAGCCATTGGCGTATCCCGACCATCCCACCGCCACCGCGCCGCCTGCCACCGCATATTCGAGGATCAGCGCCCAGCCGACCATCCATGCGATCAGCTCGCCGAGCACGGCGTAGGAATACGTGTAGGCCGAGCCGGCCACCGGTACCATCGCCGCGATTTCCGCGTACACCAGCGCGGTCAGGGCGCACACCGCGCCGGCGATGATGAAGCTGTACATCATGCCCGGGCCGGCCTTCTCTGCGGCGACCGAAGTCAGCACGAAGATGCCGGTGCCGATCACCGCGCCAATGCCGAGCATGGTCAGCGAGAACCAGCCGAGCTGGCGTTTGAGACTGCGCTTTTCGGCGGTCGCCAGGATCAGATCCAGCGGTTTGACGCGCATCAACGACATGAGGTTCCCCAGGGCTGGTGTTCGCTTGTCGGCGTCTTGCGCGCCGTGGCCGCCCGGGCGCGGGCGGACTGCGCGCTACCTTAGCCTGCGCGGGCGGGCGTCACAAGCGGGGCCTTGCATTCGCGGGAATTGAGCGGGCAACCTCACACCCGCCCGGCAAACTCGCCCGTCAATGTGTTCACCCACACCTTCTCGCCGTTGGCGATGTACTCGGGCACCTGGATTTCGATGCCGGTATTCAACCGCGCCGGCTTCGGGCGCTTGGTGGCGGTGCCGCCCTTGAGCTCGGGCGCGGTCTCCACCACCGTCAAGGCCACGCTGGTGGGCAGTTGCAGGCCGACCGGGGCATCGTCGATGACCTGCACGAAGCAGCCTTCCATGTCGTCGGTGATGTAGTTGGCCGCGTCGCCGATGGTGGCCGGGTCGAGGTGGTAGGGCGTGTAATCCTCGGCATCGAGGAACACGAACGCCTCGCCGTCCTTGTACGAAAAGTTGGCCGCGCGCCGCGCCAGATCGACCTCGCGCAGTTCGTCGTCGGCATCGAAGCTGGCGTCGAGCTTGGCGCCGCCGGGGATGGAATACATCACGAAGCGGAAGCGCACGTTGCCGCCGCGGCCTTGCGGCGAGCTGCGCTCGATGTCACGGATCTGATAGACGCCGTTGTTGTATTCGACGACGAAGCTCTTCTTGATGTCGGAGGCTTTCATTGGACAGGCCGTGAATGGTGAATCGTGAATGGTGAATGGTGAATCGTGAATGGTGAATCGTGAATGGTGAATCGTGAATGGTGGAGGCCGCGTGGCGGATCTTCGAATGATCGGTCGGGCTTGGCCTGGATGAGTGCAAGTGATCACCCTCGTCACACACTCGTAGTCGTCTGAGACATCGCGATGTAGTGCTTTCAACGATTCACGACTCACCATTCACGATTCACGGCTATTTCGGCGCCAACCTTACCGCGCCATCGAGGCGGATCGTCTCGCCGTTGAGGTAGCGGGTGCGCAGGATGAAGGCGACCAGATCGGCGAACTCCTCCGGCCGTCCGAGGCGCGAGGGGAAGGGGATCGAGGCGCTCAGCGACTTCTGCACGTCATCGGGCATGCCATCGACCATCGGCGTCCAGAAGATGCCCGGTGCCACCGTCATCACGCGGATGCCAAAGCGCGCCAGTTCGCGCGCCATCGGCAAGGTCATGCCGACCACGCCGCCCTTGCTGGCCGAGTACGCGGCCTGTCCGATCTGGCCCTCGTAGGCAGCCACCGACGCGGTGTTGACGATCACTCCGCGCTCGCCGTCCTCGCCGGCCTCGTTGTGCTGCATCAGCGCGGCGGCGGCCTTGGAGACGTTGAAGCTGCCGATCAAGTTTACGCCGACGGTGGCCGAGAAATTTTTCAACGGCATCGCCGCATCGCGGCCGAGCACGCGCCCGGCACCGAGGATGCCGGCGCAGTTGATGGTCGCATTCAAGCCGCCAAGGAAATCCTTGGCCGCCGCGACGTTGGCCGCGACCTGCGCCTCGTCGGTCACGTCGGTGCGGAAGTAGCGTGCATTCGCCGGCCCAAGTTGGGCAACCGCGATGGCCGCCTTGTCGTCGTTGACGTCGAACAACGCGACCTTGCCGCCGTGCTCGACGAGATGCTTGGCGACCGCGAAGCCGAGGCCGGACACGCCGCCGGTGACGACGGCGCGCAGGGTGTTCAGGTGCATGGGGTGATCCGATGGCGGGAAACCGCGCAGTTTACCTGAAGCCGCCAGTGCGCTGCTCGGGCAAGCTGGCCATCACCGGGCCACACCGTTCGCGCCAACCGTCACCACGCGCGTGCTGACGATGCGGTCGTGCAGGCATTGGCGGTTTGCGCCGTAGATCGGCAGCACGTCGATCAGTACAGGAGCCACCAAAACCAGGCTGACCAGGGCGGTGATCCCATAGCCGAGTTCGCGCACCACAAACGCCCGCAAAAATCCCGGATTGGCGCCGGTGCCGGCGTCGACGATGCGAATGTGCATCATCTTCTTGCCGATCGACTGGCCGTCCCGGGTCAGGAACCAAGCCTGCACCAACGTCAACGTCACCCAAGCGACCACGGCCAGCCAGCCCCACGCCGACAGCTCGTCGTCGGCCGAAGCGTGCGCATCTGGAATGAAAAAACCGAGCATCGCCGTGAACAGGACGGCATCGATCACGCGTGCGAGAAATCGATGGCCAAGTGGCGCAGCCTCCGTGTTCGCCGCGGGATCGCCAGCCAAGGCGCCGCTGGGCGCGGGCGGCGGCCCGGAAATCTGTGCGGCAGCAACGGTCGGGGCCGATGGAATCGGCGTGGCGACCGTGGCTGGCGCGGAAGCGGCTTGGCCCGAGTCCACCCGCGATGGCAGCGGCGGCGACAGGTCCTGCTCGAACACTCCGCCATAGGCCTGCCATTGCGTCATCCCGGCCGTCCACACCAGGGTGTGCGCATCGAGCAAGCCACGGGCGAACATCTGCCGCAGCGCTTGTTGCGTGAGCGGGCCCACCAAGTTGCCGTCGGCGGCGACGAAATGCCATCCCTCGGCGATCTGGCGTGCACGCCGCACGTCGGAATCGCTGCGCGTGGCCAAGCCAACTCCTGACGTCGGCTGCGCCGGGGCACGTGGATCGTGCAAGGCCTCGCGCATGCGGGTGGCGAATGCCGAACAGCTGGCGAAGCGTTCCTTGGGATCGCTGGCCATGGCTTTCATCACCGCGTCGGCCAAGGCCAACGGCAGCTCAGGGCGCAAGGTGGCCAGGTGCTGGGGGTACCAACTCGCCAGTGCCTTCATCCATTCGACGATGCCAGTAGGCTGGATCGGCAACTGGCCGGCGAGCGCAGCATATACGGTGATGGCCAATGAAAACTGGTCGCTGGCTGCTACTTTTTCGCCAGAAGCCGCCTCGGGTGGCATGTAGCCGGGAGAACCGACGACCCACAAGCCGGTAGAGCCGCCGCTGCCGTCACCCAGCGCGCCGTCGAGCGTGGTAGCGATGCCGAAATCCGACAGCAGTGGGTCGCCGTCGGCGTTGAACAGGATATTGTCGGGTTTGACATCGCGATGCAGCAGGCCGCGACCGTGCAGGCGATCGAGGGTGGTGGCGATGGGAGTCAGCCAGGCCAACACGTCTTGGGCACTCTGGCGGTGTTCGCGCTGCGCAAAGTGGCCCCCGAGACGGTCGGCGAGGCTGCCGCCGGAGACATATTCCATCACCAGATACGGACGTTTGCGCCCGTCGCCACCCTCCCATCCGCCGGCATCGAGCAGGCCGATGACGCCGACGATGCGCTCCTGATTCTGCCGTGTCACTTCGCGCTTGAAGCGGTCGAGCAGGTGTGCCGAATCGCCTGAGCCGAGTTTGGGAACCTTGATCGCGACCTTGTTGTCCAGCGGCTGCTGGCGGGCGAGGAATACCTCGGCCATGCCGCCTTCGCCGATCTTGCCCTCGATGCGGTAGCGCCCAGCCAGCACGCCGTCGGGAAGACTCGCCCACCATTGCATCACTGATCCCCCGTCAGGCCGTTCGCACGCGCCATGCGGTGTCGGCGCACGGGTCGCGTTGCCGATGGTAGCCGATCGCGCACGGTCGGCGGCGGATTTGCAACTGCGGCAGGGAATCGGTGGCGATGCGCCGGCGGCGATGCGTCGGCGTCAGTGCGGAGCGGCGTCCAGCCTGTGCGGGTACCGCTACAAATCCAGCAGGTAATACGAGTCGCAGCCATGATGCCCGGTCGCGCCCAGCGGACCGGGGATGTGTGTGAAGCCGCTGCGCTCGTACAACCGCATCGCCGCATCCATGCCCAACAGGGTTTCCAGATAGCAGCGGGTGAATCCGTGCCCACGGGCCGCATCGAGGCAGCGTTCCATCAGCGCCGCGCCGGCGCCGATTCCACGCAGCGCGGGCAGGAAATACATCTTGCGCAGCTCGCAGGTGTCGACATCGCCGCCTGCCAAGGGTGCGATGCCACCGCCGCCCAGCACCACGCCGTCGATCTCGACCACGAAATACGCACAGCGCGGCGCGGCGTAGGCGTGGTGAATGTAATCGACTTCCGGGTCGTTGATCGCAAAGCCGTCGCCGCAGGCGCCGAACTGCGGCATCACGGTGCGGATGATCGCCGCGACGACGGCATCGTCGGTGGGGTGGATCGGGCGAATGCTGTAACTGGCGGTGGGCATGGTGTTGCAAGCGGGTTCTTGCGGTGGGGTGCGTCCGGTGGTGGGCGTGGCACGCGCGGCCCCGACATCGTCGTACGGCGTGGACGACACCAGGGGTTGCTCAGGGCGTCGCCGGTTGCTTGTAGATGCGACCGGCCTTCATCACGAAAGCCACGTGCTCGATGGCGCGCAGATCAGCGAGCGGATCGCCCGCGACCGCGACCAGATCGGCGTCGTAGCCGGTGGCGATTCGACCCAGCTCGCCGGCCTTGCGCAAGATGCGGGCGTCGGTGACGGTGGCCGCTTGCAGGGCCTGCGTATTGGACATGCCCAGCCGTGCCATCCACTCCACCTCGCGCCAGTTCGTGCCGTGCGCGAACACACCCACGTCGCTGCCGCAACCGATGGTGACCCCGGCGGCGAGCGCGTAGCGGAAGGCCTGTGCGGCCTGCTGCATGCGCGGCGTCGGCGCTTGCCCGGCTTGGTGATGCTCGAAGTACTGCGCGTACGCCTCGGCGGCGGTGAGCGTGGGCAGGTAGGCGATACCATGCTGCTTCATCAGCGCGAAAGTCTCCGGGCTGCCGCCATCGCCGTGTTCGATGCTGTCCACGCCGGCCGCGATCGCCAGGCGCATGCCGGCATCGGTGGCCGCATGCACGGCCACGGGTTTTCCGGCGGCATGGGCCAGTTCAACCGCAGCCTTGATCTCGGCGAGGGTGAAGGTCGGGTGTGAATCGCCGTCGTTGGTCCAGCGGTAGTCCACATACAGCTTGACCCAGTCGGCGCCGTGGCCAATCTGCTCGCGTACCGCGGCCAGCATGGCGTCCACGCCGCTGACCGGTTGCCCGCCTTGCGGCAGGTCGAGATCGGGACGAAAGCCCTTCGGGCCGGGGCCGTAGGAATCGGTGGCAACGATGGCGCGGGTGGCGATGAACATTCGCGGGCCGGGGATCAGGCCGTCTTCGATGGCGCGCTTGATCGACACATCGCCGTAGCCGGCGCCCTCGGTACCCAGATCGCGCAGGGTGGTGAAGCCGGCCAGCAAGGTAGCGCGGGCGTGCTCGGCCGCTTCGAGGACGCGGTAAGCCTCCGCTTCCTTGAGCACCTGATCGTTCCACAACGTCTCGTTGTACGGATGCAGGAACACGTGCGAATGGATGTCCATCAGGCCCGGGATCAGGGTCGTCCCACGCAGTTCGATGCGGGTGTTGCCGGCTGGAATTTGCAGGCTGTGGACGGGCCCGACGGCGGCGATGTGTTCGTCGTGTACCAGTACCGCCCAGCCGGTGTGCGCCACGCCGTCGTCGCCGGTCCAGACGCGATCGGGGACGAGCAAGGTGTCGCTGGAGAAGGCCGGCGCGGCGGCCAGCAGCAACGCGAGCGCGGTTGCGTTCAAGATGGCTTTGGCCGTCACCGCCGGTCCCTCCGTATGTCTTGGGAATCGCTGAACACATCCATTGAATCAGCGCTTTGTCTGGAATCGCAGAAACCGCGTTGCCGCGACAGCCACGGCAATGGCGCAGGCGATCTTCACCCCGCCATCCGCGCCCGCGTCACCCGGCTGGCGGTGTCCTTGTGCAACTGCGCAGCCAGCCACGCGCCGGTCTCGACCAGCTTGTCGAGGTCGATGCCGGTGGTCATGCCCATGCCGTGCAGCATGTACACGACATCCTCGCTGGCGACGTTGCCGGTGGCGCCCTTGGCATACGGGCAGCCGCCGGTGCCGGAGACCGCGCTGTCGATCACGCGCACGCCCGCTTCCAGACACGCAAGGATGTTCGCCAGCGCCTGCCCGTAGGTGTCGTGGAAGTGCACCGCGAGCGCTTCGACCGGAACTTCGCCGGCGACGGCTTGCAGCATCGCCTGCGCCTTGCCCGGTGTGCCCACGCCGATGGTGTCGCCAAGCGAGATCTCGTAGCAGCCCAGCGCGTGTAGTCTTTTCGCCACGCGTACCACATCGGCCAGCGGCACCTCGCCTTGATAGGGACAGCCGAGCACGGTGGACACATAGCCGCGTACCTTCACGCCATCCATCTTCGCGCGTGCGATCACCGGCTCGAAGCGGGCGATGGATTCGTCGATGGAGGCGTTGATGTTCTTGCGGTTGAAGGCTTCCGATGCGGCGGTGAACACCGCGACCTCGCTCGCGCCGACCGCGCGCGCGCGCTCGTAGCCTTGTTCGTTGGGCACCAGCACGGGGTAGCTGACGCCTTCTCTGCGCGTGATGCCGGCAAACACCTCGGCGGCGTCGGCCAGTTGCGGCACCCATTTGGGGCTGACGAAGCTGGTGGCCTCGATCGTGCGCAATCCGGTCGCGGTCAAGCGGTCGATCAGCGCGATCTTCGCGCTCGCTGCGATGATCGTCTTCTCGTTCTGCAGGCCATCGCGGGCGCCGACTTCGACGATGCGCACGAAGTTGCCGGTGGCTTCTGCCCTCATGGTGCGGCTCCCGGATTCATCGGCCCCTCGCGTTGCAGGCTGATCAGCGGTTTGCTGTCGAAAAACTCCGGATGTTGGGCAAGGATGCGTGCGATCTGCTCGGGGTTGCCATCGATCAGGTTGTCGTAGGTGGGCTTTTGCGCGCCGGTGTCGGTGGCGGTGGAAGTAGGCTTGCCATCCTCTGACGTTGCGTCGGTCTTGCCGCTCGCACCTTCCTGCGGGCGATTGGTTTGCGTCGTGTAGCCGGCGATGGCGTGGGCTGCGATGGCGTCGTGGACGCGCACGTGATCGGCGTCGAATAGGTCGATGCGCTGGCCGTGGCGCTGGTAACGCAGCAGGTAGAAACCGCAATGGCTGGAGTCGCTACCGATGCAGGTACGCGGATCCGTGCCGCTCTCCGCCTCGAGCATGAACTGGCCGGCAGCGGTGTCGATCAACTGCAGGTTGTGCTGTTCGACCTTGGGCTTGCCATCCTCGGTGGAGGTGATCTGCTTGCAGTCGGCGCTGATGCGGATCACGTCGTCGGCTTTCGGCGCCGACCCGTCCGACCGGATCAGCCGCCATGCGCCCGGCCAGGCCGGATCGCAGGCGGTGACGGCTCCGACCGGCAATGACGCGAACAGGGTGTTCGAGCAACCCGGCAGCAGCCCCGCGAGGGCGAGCGTCAATACGGCCCAACCGATGCGCGCGTTCATCGTTCAGTCTCCCAGTTGCACCAGCACCGCATCGCCCTCGACCAGATCGCCCACGCCGGCCTGCACGGCGGACACCGTGCCCTTGCGCGGGGATTTGAGCGACAGCTCCATCTTCATCGCTTCCATCACCAGCAACTCCTGTCCGGCCTCGACCGCGTCACCGGGTTTGACCTTGACCAGCACGATGCGCCCGGTCATCGGCGCGCTCACCCGGTTGCCGCCGCCGCTGGCGGCATCGCTGCTGGCCTGAAACACCGGTGCACGCTCGAAACGCAGGCGTCGGGTGTCGTCGTGGAGCAGGGCGGTGTGCGCATCCACGCGCACGCGATAGCGACGGGCTTGTCCCTGCAAACGAATGCTGAGGAATCCAGCGGCCAGCCGCGCGCCATCCACCGCGACCGTGAAGCCATCGCCGCGCACGCAGTAGCTGCCGCCGTGGCCGGAGGCGCGCAGCACGTGGCGCTGGCCGCGATGGACGAAGCACAGCACGCGCTCGCTGGCATGACCCAAGCGCCAGCCATCGACCAACGCCCACGGCGAATACGGATCGCTGCTGTCGGTGGCGTTGCCGCGCGCCGCGCCTTCATCGAACAGCAGCGCGGCGGTCGCGGCCGCAGCGAAGTCGTCGGCCGTCGGCGGCTGCGGTTCGGGCATGACCTCGTGCAGGTGCTTGTCCAGATACCCGGTGTCGATGCGCGCTTGCACGACGGCCGGATGGCGGATCAAGGCTTCGAGGAAGATCACGTTGGACTTCGGCCCGACCACCTCGCACTGCGCCAGCGCCTCGCGCAGTCGCGCCAGCGCACGCGCACGATCGACATCGTGGACGATGAGTTTGGCGATCATCGGGTCGTAGTAGATGCTCACGACATCGCCTTTGATCACCCCGCCATCGAGTCGCACGTTTTCGTTCGCATCGGGAAGATGCAGGCGCTCGAGCTTGCCAGAGCCGGGCAGGAATCCGGCTTCCGGGTCTTCGGCGTACAGGCGCACCTCGATGGCGTGTCCGCAGCGCTGGATTTGCTCTTGCGCCAGCGGCAGATTCTGTCCGGCGGCCACGCGCAACTGCCACTCGACCAGATCCAGCCCGGTCACCATCTCCGTGACCGGATGCTCGACCTGCAAGCGCGTGTTGATTTCCATGAACGCGAAATCGCCATCGGCACCGACGATGAACTCCACCGTGCCGGCGTTGACGTAATCGATGGCACGCGCTGCCGCCACCGCCGCCTCGCCCATCGCCGTGCGCAGTGCGGGCGTGAGAAACGGCGAAGGCGCTTCTTCGATCACCTTCTGGTAGCGGCGTTGCGCCGAGCATTCGCGCTCGCCCAGATGAATGGTGTTGCCGTGCGCATCGGCGAACACCTGAAACTCGATGTGGCGCGGCGTCTGGATGTAGCGTTCGAGCAACACGCGGTCGCGGCCGAAGGCATTTTTCGCCTCGCGTTGGCAGCTCTCCAGCGCAGGGGCGAACTCATCGGCGCTGCGCACGATGCGCATGCCCTTGCCGCCGCCGCCGTGCGCGGCCTTGATCATCAGCGGAAAACCGATGCGTTGCGCTTCGCGCGCCAGTAGGGCGGGATCCTGATCTGCGCCGGTGTAACCGGGCACCACCGGCACGCCGCGCGCGGCCATCAGTTCCTTGGCACCGGCCTTGCTGCCCATCTTGCGCATCGACGCCGCTTTTGGGCCGATGAAGACGATGCCAGCGGCTTCCACCGCATCGGCGAAGTCGGCGTTCTCGGAGAGGAATCCGTAGCCCGGATGGATCGCCTGCGCGCCGGCTTTCCGCGCGACTTCGATGATGGCCTCGCCGCGCAGGTAGGAATCCTGCGGGCGCGGCCCGCCAATCGGGTGCGCCTCGTCGGCCAGCCGCACGTGCTGCGCGTCGGCGTCGGCCTGCGAAAACACCGCGATGGCGTGGATGCCCAGCCGCCGGCAGGTGCGGATGACGCGGCAGGCGATCTCGCCGCGGTTGGCGATCAGGATGCGCTCGAACATGAGGATTGGCACTCGTCCATGCAACGTCGCGGCGGGGGTCGGGCCAGCGCCCAAGGTGGAGTGCACATGCTGCCCGCCTGTGGGGCGGTCGACAAGCCTCGATTTGCGCCGCGATCCGTGCCCGGCGAGGCGGCGACCTGCCTGGGTGCGGTCAGACCGGCACCGGCGACGCGCGATTGCTATGCTCCGCACTTGCCCGGAATCGCCGATGACCGCCATGCCACGCATCGCCTTTCTCGCCAGTCGCGCTCCCGACGCGCAGGCTGCGCTGGCCGTTTTGCATGCCGTGCACGGCGTGCACGAGCCCGAGCGTGCGGACGTACTGTGCGCGCTGGGTGGCGATGGGTTCATGTTGCGTACCCTGCATCGTTACGGGCCCAGAGGCGTGCCGGTGTACGGCATGAAGCTGGGCACGGTCGGGTTCCTGATGAACCACTTCGAACCCGAAGGGCTGGTCGAGCGAATTGCCGCCGCACACCCGGCACACCTGCATCCGCTGGAGATGAAGGCGGTCACCGAGGCCGGCGCCAGCGTGACCTCGCTGGCCTACAACGAGGTCTCGCTGTTGCGACAGACCCGGCAGGCCGCGCACCTGCGCATCCATTTGAACGATCGCGTGCGCCTGGAAGAGCTCGTGTGCGATGGCGTACTGGTGGCCACGCCCGCCGGCAGTACGGCGTACAACTTTTCCGCGCACGGCCCGATCCTGCCGCTGGGTTCGAACGTGATCGCGCTCACCCCGATCGCCGCGTTCCGCCCACGGCGTTGGCGTGGCGCGCTGCTGCGCGCCGATACCGTGCTGCGCTTCGAAGTGCTCGATCCGGACAAGCGGCCGATGAGCGCGACGGCCGACTCGCATGAAGTGCGCGACGTGGTGGAGGTCACCGTGCGAGAGTCGCGGGAACACGCGGTGACCTTGTTGTTCGATCCCGAACACAACCTCGAGGAGCGCATCATCGCCGAGCAATTCGTGGGCTGAGCGCGCAGGCGCGGCCGCGAATGGCTCCGCCGCGCCGTTGCTACGGGGCGGATGCGGGTGGGTCGGAAGGGTCGAACTGCGGGTGCGGAAGATCGAGCAGATCCCGAGCCGCCACCGCGTCCAGTCGATCCCGCACCGGACTCAACGCCGCGGCGTAGTTGCGCCAGCGCCCTACGCTGCGTGTGTGCAAGGGCTCACGAACCTGCATGCGACTGGCCGTGGTCACGTAACCGCCGCGCTCGAAGAATCGCAGCACCTGGGCATGCCATGGCATGTCCATTGCCGACAGGATGCGACGGGTTTCCCGCGCGTGATCCGTGACCAGATCCTCGTAGCGGACCTCTACGAGCCGGTTGCCGAGCAGCGTGCGCCAATGTCGCAGCACCCGCCGGTGCTGCTCGATGCGATGGACGATGTGCTGCAGGTCGTTGATCCACTTCGTGCGTTCGGTGAACTGGGCGAACCAGCACGACACGGCCACGTCCCGCGGGTCGCGCTGGACGTGGATGAACGTCGCGCGGGGGAAGGCCATCGCCAGCCAGCCGGCCAGCAGGTAGTTGTCCGGCATCTTGTCGACGATGCGGCGCGCGTTCGCCGCCAGACCCAGCCGGCAGGCGCAGTCTTGCAGGCGTTGCAGGTGCCACGCGGCGGCCTCCGCCACGGCTGCGGGCGTCAGGGTTTCGTAGGAGTTGCCGCTGCCGGCCAGCGCGCGCTTCCACCCGAACTCCGCGAACCGCTGCTCGCCCACGCCGACGATATCCGGGTGCGCGGCCAGCACGCGTTCGAGCAAGGTGGTGCCCGAGCGCGGCAGCCCGATCACGAACAACGGGCGCGGATCGGCATTGCCCGCTGCGCCCAGTCGCGCCAGCAGCGATGCCGTGCAGTGCTCGACCAGAACATCGATGCGGCATTCGTGCTGGCGGGCATCGTAATGCTGCGCCGCCGACGTGGCTGCGAGCGCCAGCGCATTGGCGCTTCCGGCGTGGCTCCAAGCCTCCGCGTAGTCGCCGGTGCTCTGGTGGTGGCGCGCAAGCGCCTCGTGCAGTCGCACCCGTGCGCGGGCCGGGGGGCGCGCCGCGAGCGCACGTCGCACGCCCGCCAACAGATTGGCGTCCAGTCGCCAACCCGCCAGTTCGGCCAAGCCCCACAGTGCGTCGGCGTGCGCGGGATCGGCCCGCAGGACCGCACGATAGTGCCCCTGCGCCTGCGGCAGATCGCCGCGGTTGGCTGCCAGCACGGCCAGTTCGATGTGTGCCCAGAGGTCCTGCGGACGCAGCGCCAGAAACGCTTCCAGGGTCGCCCGTGCCGCGTCCGGGCGATGTTGGCCCTGCAACCGCTGCGCGTGCATGAAACGCAATCCAGCATGCGCTGGATGGCGCGCCACCAGCGCGTCCAGCACCCGGCACGCAGCGTCTTCGCCGGCGACTTCGCTCAGGATGTCTTGCAGCCATCCACCCGGATCGGCGCAACGCGGATCGATCGCCACCGCGCGATCGAACAGATCCACCGCTCGATCGGGCTGCTGCAGCATCAAGGAAACACGCGCCCAGCCGCACAACATCTTCAGGTCGTTCGGAACCTGCCGCTCGGCGATGCGGTAGCGCTCGGTCGCTTCCGCGCCACGTCCGGCCAGCACCAGCAGGTTGCCGACGGCGTTGAGCAGCGCCACGTCCGCCGGCGCGTTGCGGTTGGCGCGATCCAGATGCGGCAGCGCCTCGGCGAAACGCCCCTGACGGGCCAGTTGCATGCCGATGGTTGCATCGGGGTCGGTCATCGGGTGCGGCGGTCGATTCGGGTCGCTGGCAGGCGGCGGATCAGCGCCGGGCGGCTCGTGGCCCGCGGGTTGCAACGCGGGTCATCACGCCACCACGGTATCCATGCGGAACGTGGCGGCCGCAGCCGGCGTGGCCTCGATGGCATCGTGCATCGCCACCGCACTCAGGCGCGGCAGGATCGGTTCCAGACCGAACGCGTAGCGACGCCAGCGTGCCATGCTGCACGCGTGGATCGGCTCGCGCACCTGCATGCGACTGGCGGTGGCCACGTAGCTGCCGTGCTGAGCGAAATCCAGCACGCCCGGATGCCAGTCCATCCCCATCGCAGCCAGTATTCGGCGGAGCTGGATTTCCGGTTCGGCGATGAGGTCTTCATAGCGAACTTCGGTCACACGCGATCCGAGCGCGGCACGCCAATGCCGCATGATTCGCCGATGCAGTTCGATGCGGTGCGCGATATGGTCCAGGTCGTGGATCCAGTGCGCGTTGTCGCCGAACTGGCGCAGCCAGCACGACAACGCCACGTCGCGTGGGTCGCGCTGGACATGGATGATGGCCGCTTTGGGGAATGCCACCGACAGCCAGCCGGCCAGCAGGTAGTTGTCCGGCAACTTGTCGACGATGCGCGCGGCATTCCGCTGCAGGCCGAGATTGCGCACGCGTTGTTCGAGCCGGCGCAGATGCCAGTTTGCGGCACTGGCAACGGCTTCCGGCGTGAGCCCGGCGTGCGATTGCCCGCATCCGGCAAGTGCACGGCGCCAGGCGGCTTCGGCGAACCCTTGTTCGCCCACGCCGACGATGTGTGGATGCGCGGCGAGCATGCGCTCGAGCAAGGTGGTGCCCGACCGCGGCAGCCCGATCACGAACACCGGACGCGTATCCGGGTTGCCGGCCGTGCGCAGTCGTTCCAGCAACGGCTGCGTGCAGTGACCGATCAGCTCGATCACGCGCTGCTCGTGCCGGTGGGTGTCGTGGCGCAGGGTTGGTGCGGTGGCCTGCGCGCGCAGGGCATTGGCGGAGGTGGCGTGCCGCCAGGCCGCCTGGGGGTCGCCGCCGCGCTCATGGCACAGTACCAAGGCTTCGTGCAGGCGCGCCCGTGCGTTGGCCTGCGGGTTGCACGCGATTGCGGTTTCGAGCGTGGCGATCTGGTCGGCGTCGAGGCGAAAGTCGACCAACTCGGCTAGGCCCCACAGGGCATCCGGGTTGTACCGATCCCGTTCGAGTGCGGCAAGAAAGCAGGATCGGGCCGTCTGCTGGTCGCCGCGACCGACCGCCAACCCGCCCAGCTTCACGCGTGCCCAGATGTCGTGCGGGCACATCGACAAGTAACTTTCCAGTGCCGTTTGCGCGTCGTTCAAGCGCTCGCAGGCCAACAGCATCTTGGCGTGGACGCCGCGCACTCCGGAATGGCTCGGCAAACGCGCGACCAGCGCCTGCGTGAGGTCGGTGGCGGTATCGGCATCGACGACCTCGAACAAGATGCTTTCCAGCCAGCCTCCCGGATTGCCGCAGCGCCGATCCACGGCAATCGCGCGGGCGAACAATTCGGCCGCCTGCGCCGGGTCGCCGAGCATCAGGCTGATGCGCGCCCAGCCGCACAGCAATTTCAGGTCGAAGGGCAATGCCGTTGCCGCCAAGCGATAGCGTTGCTGTGCGTCATCTCCGCGACCGGCCAGCACCAGCAGGTTGCCGACCGCGTTGAGCAGGGCCACGTCGACCGGCGCGGCGCGGTTGGCACGATCCAGCAAGGGCAGGGCTTGGGCGAAGCGGCCTTCGCGCGCCAGTTGCATGCCGAGGGATGCGTCCGTGCCGGGGTCCGACGGGTCAGTCATGGGGTTTGGGGCTCTTGCCGAGCGGCGACGCAAAGCAATGGGATGCGATTCGGGCTGCGCGATTGGAGCAGCCGCGCCGTTAGAAATTCCTGTTGCCGCTCCTGTTGCCCGGGGGGCTGTCTCGCCTCATGAGACCAACCTGATCGATACTGCACGCATGGACACCCCACCCCCCGGCCAGCTGGTCGTCGCCATCACCTCGCGTGCATTGTTCGATCTGGAGGACAGCCACGGCGTGTTCGAGCGCGATGGCGTGCGCGCGTATGCCGATTTTCAGCGCTCGCGCGAGAACGACGTGCTGCGCCCGGGCATCGCCTTCGGGCTGGTGCGCAAGCTGGCCAAGCTCAACGACGGCGCGCCCGCCGACGCCCCGCGCGCTGAGGTGATCTTGCTCTCGCGCAACTCCACCGATACCGGCCTGCGCATCTTCAACTCGATCGAACACTACGGGCTGGGCATCGTGCGCGCGGTGTTCACCGCTGGCGCCGCCACCGATCCATACATCGAGCCGTTCGGCGCACATTTGTTTTTGTCCGCCAATCCCGACTCGGTGCGGCGCGCGCTCGAGCGCGGCATTGCCGCCGCCACCCTGCTGCCGTCACGCGATGGCGATGCGCCGGAGCTGGCGCCGCAGCCGGGCCCGCTACGCATCGCCTTCGACGGCGACGCGGTGGTGTTCGGCGACGAATCGCAACGGATCGCCACCGAGCAGGGGCTGGACGCGTTTTCCCGCAACGAGGCGCAACTGGCGCACACGCCGATGTCCGGCGGCCCGTTCAAGGGCTTTCTGGCCGCCTTGCATCACTTGCAGCAGGCCTTTCCCGCCGACGACCCGCCGATCCGCACCGCGCTGGTCACCGCGCGCTCGGCGCCGGCGCACAAGCGCGTCATCCTCACCTTGCGTGAGTGGGGCGTGCGTCTGGACGAGGCGCTGTTCCTCGGCGGTCGCGACAAGGGGCCGTTCCTGCGCGCGTTCGGTGCCGACATTTTCTTCGACGATTCGCGTCACAACATCGACAGCGCCCGCCAGCACGTGGCCGCCGGGCATGTGCCGCACGGGGTGGCGAACGAGTAGGGAAAAGGGATGAGGGAGCAGGGATCAGGGAGCAGGGAGCAGGAAAAAAGTCAGAGGCAAGTTTCGGTGG
The DNA here is from genome assembly GCA_018241125.1 of Pseudomonadota bacterium. Classification (GTDB taxonomy): domain Bacteria; phylum Pseudomonadota; class Gammaproteobacteria; order Xanthomonadales; family Xanthomonadaceae; genus SZAS-103. The sequence continues at coordinate 121,401 of JAFEEL010000009.1, forward strand.
TGCTTCCAGCGATCACGTGCAACATTCGGCAAAAACCGCTACTTACGCGCTTGTCCAGATCCAGGATTCACCAGTGCGGGCTCCGCATCCCCCGTTGCCCAGCTGCGCAGGTTCGGCGGGATGTGCCCGATGACTGCCACGCCCCGCTACCGCAACAATCGCGCCGCGTCCATCTACGTCGGCACCAACGAGGTCCATCGCGACATCATGGCCCGGCAGGTGCTGGCGCTTTGATCCTCGGCTACTGGTAGTGCTTGCAGACCGGTTCGACGGCGCAGAAGTCGGGCCACTTGCCGCTTTGTTTCCAGTAGTCCGTCAGCCCCTCACGCTTCATCAGCGCCCAGAATTGCGGCTTCGTGCGCAAGCGAGCCCACTGCGTGCGGAAGAGGGTGAAGGTCAGGCTGGCGCTGTCCGGGCCCCAGCGGTCGAGTAGCGCCGCCGCATCGTCCCAGCGGCCCATGTCCGCGAGCGCGGCCACCGATGTATCAATATACGCCGCCCCCTTGCTCACTGCCTCCAGGAACTCTGCCGTCGGCGGGGCGTCGCCATGCCCGGCCATGTAGGCGAGGACGCGAGACTGCAGGCTCGGCTGCTCCATCCATTTGAGGCGGCCCAACAACGCCCAGGCTTCTTCTTTCTTGCCGTCGGCGGTCAGGGCGCGAACGAGGCCACGCTGGATGCTGACGTTCTCCGGCGCCAGATGATAGGCGCGCCGCGCGGCTTCCAGCTGGCAGTCGGCGTCGGCGATGTACTCGCAACTGTAGGCGAGGCTGTTCCAGGTCCCGGCCGAGAGAGGATCGAGGGCAGCGGAGCGTCTGCGGATATCGACGGACTTCTGGAAATAGTCCATTGCCCGATAGAAGACGCTCCCGTCGCCGCCGCGCTGCTCCGCTTCGGCCGTGGCCTTTGCCGCCACGCTCCAATGGCCTAGCCAGACGTTGATCATGGCGCGCGCCCGGTAGGGCTCCGCCAGGGTTCCATCCAGAACTATCGCCTTGTCGATCTCGGCGGCCACCGGCGCGAACATGGCATCGCTATAGACGCCTCCGCTGCGATCGAATTTCTGCTCGATCAGGTTGGCTTCCGCCGATGCCAGGGCGGCCCAGGCCTTGGCGAAGATCGGGTCGAGATCGACCGCCTGCCGATAGAGGTCGCGCACCGGCTGCCAGTCGTCGTTGGTGCGGCTGAGTCCAAGTTCACGGGCCTGCAGGTAGAGGCGGTAGGCCGCTGGATCCACCTGCCGCGGCGGCGGCGCGCTGACGCGCACGTCAGCGGCCTGCGCCACGCGGACGGCGATATCCCTTTGCAGACTGAGGACGTCACCCTCGGCCCGATCGAACGTCTGGCTCCAGACCACCTTGCCGTCCGGTGCCTGGACCAGCTGCGCATCGACGCGCAAGCCGCCGCTCACGTGCCGTACCGAGCCGGTCAGCACCAGGGTGGCGCCCAGTTCCTTGGACGCGATGGCGGGCGTCGCCTTGCCGCCGCTCAGGGCGAAGCTGGATGCCCGCGCCGTGACATCCAGACCCTTCACCTGCGAGAGCTCGCTGATCAGCTCGTCCGCTACCCCCTCGGCGAAATAGGGCTCGGTCGTGTCCAAGGTCTCGAAGCGCATGACGGCCAACCGCGGCGTCGCGGGCGGATGCGGCCAGAGCGCGACCGCCGCCCCCCCGATCAGCGCCAGTAACAGAGCCGCGATGGCACCCAGCGCCCAGGGTCGCCTCAACACCGACCCCATGGAGGGCCTGGTGGGCGGCGGCAGGCTGGCTCTCAGCGCTTGGGCGGCGTCCATGGCATCCGGCCCGTGCCTGACCAAGGCTGCCAGATAGTCGGCCAACTTGACCATCCGTGCATCGCCGTCGGGGAAGAGGTCGAACCAGTTGCGGGCTGCCAGCTCATAGAGGAAGGCGCCGGCAGGGCTGACGTCGGCCAGCCGCACAGGGATGATGGTCTTCTTGGAATAGGTGGCGGCGGCGAGTTCCTTGGCGATCTGCTCGCTTTCCGCGGCGGCTTTGGAGAACAGCAGGACGAAGTAGGGGGCCGCTTCCAAGGCGGCGGCGATGGCCCCACGCCAGTCCTCGCCGGTCCCGATCGCCTCGTCGTACCAAGCCTCGACGCCCCGCTCCTTCAGGAGCGTATGCAGCCGCCGGGCCATGGCCTGGTCGGTGTGGCGGTAGCTGATAAAGATGTTGCCCGCCATGGCCCCCCAGAGCCGGTCGGGACACAAGGTTACCTGATTGGCCCCGATCATCGGCCAGCCGTCGCATGATTTGAGCTGCGGGCGCACACGCGCCCGCTGTGCTGGCTGGGCGCAGCACGATCAAGGGATTTCCAGAGGGCGATCCGCATCCCCCGTCGCCCCGCTGCGCAGGTTCGGCGGGATGTGGCCCACGTCGCCCACCGCGATCACCTTGAAGCGGCCATCGGACTCGACGCGGATGGTGGTGATGCTGGCGTTGCCGATCGACATCTCCAGCCACGCCTTGGTATCGACCTTGAGCGCGCGAGTGACGAGATAGCGGATCACGTTGCCGTGGCACACCAGCAGGTCGGCTTCCGGGTGGCCCTTGGCGGGCACGAAGTAGCTTGCGAACACCCGATCCAGCCGCGCCTTGCAGGCGGCCATGGCGGCGGGTTTTTCATCCTTGGTGATTTCGACGCGCCACGTCGGCGGCGTGCATTCGGCCAGATCGTCGACCACGGTGAACGCGCGGCCCGGAAAGTCGGGAGCGATTTGTGCGGCGGTGTCGCGGGCGCGCTGCATCGGGCTGACCAGCAGCTCGTCGAAGTGCTCGCCGGCCAGCCGGGCACCGGCCAGCCGCGCCTGCGCGATGCCGAGCGTGGACAGGTGCGGGCCGGGCATCTCGGGGATGGCTGGATCTTCGACATAGTTGCCGTGGCGCACCAGCACGATGGTGCGCATCGCCGGTGCGTCGGCGGCCATCGCGACCGCGGTCAGCGCGAACAGTGATGCCAGCGAGACCAGGATCGGCAGCAGTCGTCGCAACATTGTGGTGTCCCGCGTGGTGGTCGATGGCCCATCATACGGGCGCCGGACGGCGGCGTGCGTGCAGCAACCACGCGCACGCGGTCAGCGCGCTGCCGCCGAGGAAGGCGGCCTGTCCGCCGCCGTAGTGCCACAGCACCGCCGCGACCGCCGCGCCGAGCGTGCCGCCGACGCCGCTGCTGAAGCCGTACAGCAAGCCTTGTCCGGCCGCTGCGCGCGCACCGGGAAAATACTGCGCCATCAGTCGCATCAGGCAGGCCTGGAACACCGCGAAGCTCAACGCGTGGCTGACTTGGGTGACGGCCATGATCGAAAACGATCCGGCCCACAGCGCGGTGGCCGTCCAGCGCGCGGTGCCTACCGCGAGGCACAGCGACAGCAGCCGTGGTGCGCCGAAGCGCGCGATCAATCCGGGCACGAACCAGAACATCACGATTTCGGCCAGCACGCCGATCGCCCACAGGATGCCCACGTGCAGGCCATCGTGGCCGTGCGCCTGCAAGTGCAGGGTGTAGAACACGTAGAACGTGCCGAAGCCGGCCTGCGCGAGCATCGCCATCAGCAGAAAGCGCCGCACGCCGGCACGCTTCCACAGGTGCCCGGCGGACGCCAGATGCGCTGCCGGTGGTGGCGGGCGTTCGTCGCTGTGCGGCCACGCCGCCAACAGCGCGGCGACCAACAGCGGCAAACACAACCACGGGAATGCGCCATCGCCGAGGCGATCGAGCAACCAGCCGTAGCTGCCGGCCACGACCAGAAAGCCCAGTGATCCCCACAGCCGGATGCGCCCGTAGTCGTGGCTGGCCGCGCCCAGCGCAGTCAAGGTCATCGCCTCGAACTGTGGCAGCAGCGCGTTGTAGAACAACCCGAATCCCGCCATCACCGCCAGCAACGGCCACGTGTTGCGAGTCAGGGTGAACAGCGCGAAGCAAGCCAGCGAAATCGCGCAGCCGTACACCAGCCACATCCCGGGGCGCGGACTGCGCGACAGGCCCGCTGTCCACGCCGGCGGGCCGAATACCCGCGAGGCATACCACAGGCCGATCATCGCGCTGGCCATGAAACCGCCGTGCCCCATCGACACCACCCAGCGCCCGACGTAAGGCGTGTACGCGCCGATGGCGGCGTAGTACCAGAAATAGAACTGCGCGTAGACGAAACGCTGGCGCGGGGTCATCGACGCAATCCGGAAGACACTTGCAACCTCGCGTGGGTGTTCATCCGAGGATTGAGTCCACCACATCCCCAGTGCCGAACCAGTCAGCCGCAAGATCGTCCCACGCAGGGTTGCCCGTGGCAATCAAGGCAATCTTCTTTGCGCGACGCCAGCCCTTGATTTGCTTTTCCCGCGTGATCGCCGCCAGCACATCATCGGTGTGTTCAAGGTGAACCAGACGAGTGACCCGATACTTGCCGGTGAATCCCTGAGTCGCGTGTGACTTGTGCTCATGAATCCGTCGCCCAATGTTGCCGGTGACACCCACGTAGAGCACGCCAGAACGACTGGCGAGGATGTAGACGTAATATTCTCGAGACGTGCTCGGACCGTAGCGCGTGCAGCGCGGCCGTGGCTGTCGGCGCGGGCCGCGGCATCGCGTAGGAAACGCCTGATACGTCGGATGTGGTGCGGATGCCGTTCATTTCCGGATGCAGCAGATCCCTCGCTGCGCTCGGGATGACACTTCGAGAAATTCGACCGGATCGTGTTGTCATCCCAAGCGCAGCGATGGATCTGCTTCCTGCTTTCACGACCAGCGTCGAGTGGGAGCACTCCATTGAGTGGGGGCGCCCCATCCTGTCATCCCGAGCGGAGCGAGGGATCTGCTTCCGATGTTGGCAGCGGGAACAGGGCGGCAGTCGACCGTCAGAACTCCAGCTCCAGCGCCGCGCACAGGTAGTCGATCAGTGGCGCGACCCCGCGCAGGCCGGCCGATACGGACGTGAGAAGGCGCGGGCCGGTGACGATGTCGTCGGCAATGCGGGCGCTGGCGACGAAGTTCTTGCGCTTGAGATCCGCGATCAGTTCGTGCTCGGGTGGGTAGCCGCGTGGTGGGCGCGTGAGGGATTCGTCATTCAATGCGAACTTGCGACGGAACGCAGGCGCATGCACCGCCTGCTTCCAACTGGCAGGATTTTCCACGATGAAGTCGCGGATGCGCCGCTGCGTGGCCGCTTCCGGGTGCCACAGGCCGCCGCCGATGAAGCTCTCGCCCGGCCCGATGTGCAGGTAGAAGGATGGCGCTTCGATGGCCGATCCGTGGCGTTGCAGCGTCGCCTCGGCCGCGGCGAGCTTGCTGCGCTCGTGGTAGAAGCGCGCGCCGGCCCAGGTTTTGTAAGGAGTCTTGTCGTTGCTGTAACGGGTGTCGCGGTGGATGCGGAACAGCGAACCGCCGACGGGTTTCGGATCGGCGCGAAAGTGCGGGCTGATCGCCGCGAGTGGGCCTTGCAAGTCGGCGATCAGGCGCAGAAAAGGCTGGCGCAAGTGCTGTTCGTAGTCGGCCTTGTGATCGTGAAACCACGCGCGGTTGTTGTTCTTCCCCAGTGCGCGCAGGAAGCGGAAAGTCAGCGGGGTGAAGTAGGTCGCCACGGTCGTTTACTCCAGCACAGTCACGGCGCGTGGGTGATCATGACAGGCTGGTGCGCAGTTCGCGGCCCCAGGCGTCCAACTGATCGAGCAGTGCCTGCGCACGACCATCGCCGGCGCGCTCGACGCGCAAGCGTGCGATCGCGGCAGCATAGGTCTCGAATGAGTATTCGGACAACCCGACATCGCATTCCAACCGTTGGCGGCGGTGGGCGTCCCAGCGCTCGCGCTGCGCGACATCCAGCGATTCGGGCCAGTTGCGCGCCTGATAGCGAAACAACAGTTCGTGCAGGCGCGAGTCTTTGAGTTTGTTGGCGAACGCCGGCAAGTCCGCCGGTGCCGCATTGCGAATCCGCGTGAACAGCGCCAAATCACCGTTGGGGATGAATCGGTCGAACAGCGCGGCATCGGCATCGGCGGGCTGGCGGTCGCCCGGACGCGCGAAGACTTTCTGCACCTTTTCGATCAGCCCGGGCGCGTCGCGCAACTGCTGCGCTCGTCGCTGCGCCATCGCGCGATCCAGTTGCAAGCGCTCGATATCCGGATCGCGCAAGGTCTTCAGCTCGACCAGCATCGGGCACTTGTTGAGATGGATCGCCTTGAGCGGGATGCGCGCCACGCCCTCGGGCAGATCGGCGGCGGGCGTGTACAGGCGGTCGGCGATGTCGTCGGCGTCCAGATCGAGCAACGGCTGCGGATCGGCGCTCAGATCGAAGGCGATCACTTGATTGGGAACCTCTGGACGCTGACAGATCGGCGCCACCAGCGCCGCATGGCGCCGGGCCGCCGGGAACTTGCTGGAAATGTGCAAGATCGGCGACATGCCTTCAGTGTCGAGCAGTCGGGCAACGTTGCGCTTGTCGCTCAATGTCAGCGCGTAGTCGAACAGCCGCGGGTGTGCGCGTTTGAGCAGGCGCGCCATGCCCAGCGTCGCCTGCACGTCGGCCAGCGCGTCGTGCGCGTGTTCGTGGCCGATGCCGTTGGCGGCGGTGAGGTCGGTGAGCTTGAAACTGGTCGTGCCATCCCGGCGCCGCGGCCAGACGATGCCGTCCGGGCGCAGGGCATGGGCCAGGCGCAGCACGTCGAGCAGGTCCCAGCGTGAGTTGCGGTCTTTCCACTCGCGTGCATACGGGTCGTGAAAGTTGCGATACGCCGAAACCCGCACGAACTCGTCGTCGAAGCGCAGCGAGTTGAATCCGACCGCGCAAGTATGCGGCACGGAAAACTCGGCCATCATCTTGTTCACGAACTCCGCTTCGCGCAGGCCGTCGCGCAGCGCGTCCTGCGGGGTGATGCCGGTCACCAGCGTGGCTTCTGGCGATGGCAGCAGGTCGTCGGCGGGCCGGCAATGCAGTACCAGCGGCTCGCCGATCGGATTGAGGTCTCCGTCAGTGCGCTGGGCGGCGAACTGGGCGATGCGCGAGCGCAGGTGATCCTTGCCGAAGGTTTCCAGGTCGTACCAGAGAAAGCTCATGGATTCATGCGTCCAGCGGGGGCAGCCGCGCGCGCACCAGCGCATCGGTCGCATCCAGATTCACTTCTTCGACGCGTGCGCAGCCGCGCGTGGCTTCGATCAACAGCTCGCGTTGCACGCGCCCGCGTTCCAAGGCGGTGGCGTAGGGCACGCGGCGGAATGTCACCATCGCGTAACGCGGTACGAAGCGTTCGGGATGGCGCTGCGCCAGCAGGCGTTCGAGGTCGCGTTGCAGCAAGTAATCGGCATCGTCGACGCGGTCGCGCATCTCCAGATAATTTTCCAGCGCCATCTGCTGGATCGCCCGCGCGTTGGGCAGGCGCTGCGCCTGAAATGCGGCGAACGCAGTCGCGAAATCGGTGGCATCGGCGATGTGCCGTGCCAGCGCCACGCAGTCCTCGAATGCGCAGTTCATGCCCTGCCCGTGGAAGGGCACCATGGCGTGCGCGGCATCGCCCAGCAGCACCGCGCGGCCATCCAGATGCCAACGATCCAGATACAACGTTGCAAGTTGCCCGATGGGGTGCGCCGACCAATCGGCATCGAACTGCGGAATCTGCGCCAGCGCGTCGGGGAAGTCGTGCGCGAACAGCGCCCGTGCTGCGGCCAAGTCGGGCAGGGCGTCGAATCCGGGTGCGCCATCGGCCGCGTGTTGCGGCAGGAACAAGGTGACGGTGAACGTGCGCTCGGTGTTGGGAAGGGCAATACACATGTAGCGCCCACGCGGCCAGATGTGCAGCGCGTTGGCTTCGATGCGGAACCCACCATCGGCCGCCGGCGGGATTTCCAGTTCCTTGTAGCCGTGGCCGAGCGATTCGAACCGCTCGCCCAGTGGCGTGATCGCGCCCATCGCGCCACGCAACGCGGAACCGGCACCGTCGGCGCCGATCAGCACGTTGAAGGCGTGTGTGTTCACGCTGCCATCGCGGTCGTCAATAAAGCGGGCCTTCTTCGCGGTGAAATCCACGCCGTCCAGCCGTGCATGGAAGTGCAGCTTCGCGCCGGCCGCTTCGGCGGCATCGAGCAGCAACAGATTCAGACGCCCGCGGTGCACCGACCAGATCACCTCGCTGTCGTCCTTGCCGTAGCGTTGCAAGGCGGTGTGGCCGTCGGCGAAATGCACCATGCGCCCGCGCATCATCACCGCTTGCGCCAGCACGGCCTCATGCAAACCGGCTTGCCGCAGCGCGTGCAGGCCACGCTCGGCCAGCGCGAGGTTGATCGAGCGCCCACCTTCGTAGCCGACCTGACGCGGATCGGCACGCTTCTCGAACACCTCCACGCGCCATCCCGCGCGCGCCAGCAGCGCCGCAAGCAGCGCGCCGGCGAGGCCGGCGCCGGCGATGGTGAGGGTAGTGTCGTGCCGTGGTTTCAAGGCAATGGCTCGTCATTCCTGCGTAAGCAGGAATCCAGTGTCTGTCAGGCGATGATGCGTTCCCACAAATCGTTCCAATACGGATTCAGGGCTTCGACAAGTTCCTTCTTCCACTGTCTTTTCCATGCCTTGATTTGCTTCTCTCGAACGATGGCGGACTCCATGTTCTCGTGTTGCTCGTACCAAACGAGTCGGGTCACGCCGTACTTGTCGCTGAAGCCTTCTGTTTGATGCTCTCTATGCTGCCATATCCTCTGCACGAGATTGCTTGTGACACCGACGTATAACGTGCCATTCCGTGCAGTTGCGAGTATGTACACATAAGGGTTCTTGTTCATGGGAAAGGCGCTGGATTCCTGCTTTCGCAGGAATGACGGTACCGAAGAACCTAATGTGCCGCATCCCGCCACCCGACGATCGCATCCACCAACTTCCACGCGTCCACGAAGCGGTTGTACAGCGGCGTGGGCGCGACGCGGATCACGTCCGGCTCGCGCCAGTCGCCGATGATGCCGCGCGCGTTCAGATGCTCGAACAGAGCGCGGCCGCGCGTGCGGCCACCGATCACGCGCAGGCTGAGCTGGCAACCACGACGCTCGCGTTCCGGAGGCGTGACGATGTCGATGACACCCTGCAAGCGTACGCGGATCAGTGCTTCCAGATAGGCGGTCAACTCGATGGATTTCTCGCGCAGCCGGCCCATGCCGGCGCGATGGAACACGTCGAGCGACGCGCGCAACGGCGCCAGCGCCATGATCGGCGGATTGCTCAGTTGCCAGCCATCGGCACCGGGTGTCGGCGCGAACGTCGGGCCCATCTGGAAGCGGCTGGACTGGTCGTGGCCCCACCAGCCGGCGAAGCGCGGCAGTGGCGCGCGTGCATGGCGTTCGTGCACGAAACAGCCGGCGATCGCGCCGGGGCCCGCGTTGAGGTACTTGTAACTGCACCACGCGGCGAAATCGGCGTCGGCGTCGTGCAACGCCAGTTGCAGATTGCCGGCAGCGTGCGCGAGGTCGAAGCCGACGGCGGCACCGTGCGCGTGCGCGAGGCGGGCGATGTGTTTCAGGTCGAACGCCTCTCCGGTGCGGTACTGCACGCCGGGCCACAGCACCAGCGCGGTGCGCGAGCCATGTTCGTGCAAGGCGCGTTCGATGCGCTCAAAGCCGATCAGGCCGGTGTCGGGATCGCCTTCGACTTCGATCAGCGCAGTCGCCGGATCGAATCCGTGAAAACGAATTTGCGATTCCACCGCGTAGCGATCGGAGGGAAAACTACCGGCTTCGATGACGATGGCATGGCGTTCGGTCGTGGGCCGGTAGAAGCTCACCATCATCAGGTGCAGGTTGGTGGTCAGCGAGTTCATCGCCACCACTTCCGACGGCAACGCACCGGTGATTTCCGCCAGATGGCCGCGTACTTCCTCGTGATACGGCATCCACGGATGGCGGCCGTGGAAATGCGCTTCCACGCCCAGTCGCGCCCAATCGTCCAGTTCGGTGAGCAAGGCCTCGCGCACACCGCGCGGTTGCAGGCCCAGCGAGTTGCCGGTGAAGTAGAGCTGGTGATCTTCGCCCAGCGTCGGGTCGGTCGCCGGCGGAATCAGGAACTCGTCACGGAAATCGCGCAGCGGATCGGCGGCATCGCGGGTGCGGGCGTCGGCTTCGGAAGCCGCGAGGGTGAAGTGGGGGATGGTCATGGGCTGTTCCCGAATCGCGAAGCTGCCAGCCCCAGCCATTCCAGCGCGGTGCCGTGGTACAGCCGCGCTTGTCCCTTCGCATCCAGATCGAGTCCGTCGATGTAGCTGCCCGGCTCTTGTTCGCCCAGCGGGAAGGGGTAGTCGGTGCCCATCATCACCCGATCAATGCCGACGGTGTCGATCAGGTAGCGCAAGGCGCGGTCGTCGGCCACCCATGAATCGAAATACATGCGCGGCAAGTATTCGCGCGGATTGCGCGGGTTGTCGGTAGCGACCAGATCCGGGCGCATCTTGAAGCCGTGCTCGATGCGGCCGATGGTGTAGGGGAACGCGCCGCCGCCGTGCGCGAAGCAGACCTTGAGCTTGGGCAGGCGTTCGAGCACGCCGCCGAAGATCAGGCAGCAGGCCGCGCGTGCCTGCTCGGCGGGCATGCCGACCAGCCACGGCAGCCAGTATTTGGGCATCGACTCCTTGCCCATCATGTCCCACGGATGCACGAGGATCGCCGCGCCCAGTTCGCTGGCGGCGCGGAAGAACTCGAACAGCTCGGGCGCGTCGAGATTCCAGTCGTTGACGTGGCTGCCGATCTGTACGCCTTGCAGGTCGAGCTGATCCATGCAGCGCTCGAGTTCCTGGATCGCCAGCCGCGGCGATTGCAGCGGTACCGTGCCGATGCCGGCGTAGTGGCGCGGATGCGCGCGGCAAATCGTTGCGGTGTGATCGTTGAGCGATTGGTGCAGTTCCAGCGCATGGTGCGGCTTGGCCCAGTAACTGAACATCACCGGCACCGTGGAAATCACCTGCACCTGCACGCCGAAACGCGCGTAGTCGGCGATGCGCTCGTCGGCGTCCCAGGTCTTGGGGAAGATCTCGCGGAAGAACTTGCCGTCCTTGTAGATGCGGTGGCGGCCGTCGGCAGTGTGGTGGATCACCGGAAAGCGGGCGTCGCCGTACTTGGCGGACAAGTCCGGCCAGTCGCGCGGAAGGATGTGGGCGTGGACGTCGATCTTGAGCATGCCCGCATTCTAGTCGCTGGCGCGTGATCGTGGGCGCGAGAATGGCGGTTGACAGGCCAGTGCGGCTCGGAAACGATGGGCCGCCAACCTCCGGGGAGCCGCCGCATGCAACCCTCCGTCGCCGATCTGCTCGCTCAATACGATCCGCGCCTGCCGCTGGAAGATGCCTCGACCATCCCGGCGTCGTGGTACCTCGATCCGCGCGTTCTTGAACTGGAGAAGACGACCACGTTCTCGCACACCTGGCAGTTGGCCGCTCGCGCCGATCAGGTGCGCAGTCCCGGCGACTACGTGACCTGCGAAATCGCCGGCGAGCCGATCCTCGTGGTGCGCGGCGACGATGGCGTGCTGCGCGGATTCTTCAACGTCTGCCGCCACCACGCCGCCGCAGTGATGACGCAGCCGCAAGGGTGCGCGAAGAACCTGCGCTGCCCCTATCACGGCTGGACGTACGCGCTGGATGGGGCGCTCAGGGGCACGCCGAGCTTCGTGTCCGAATGCCACTTCGAGCGCGGCGCGCACGGGCTGGTGCCGGTCGCATTGCACGAATGGGAAAACTGGGTGTTCGTGCGATTGGACGCGCAAGGGCCGAGCTTCGAGGAGGGTTTCGGTTCCGGATTGCTGCACGAGATCGCTGCGCTCGGGCTGTCCGGCATGGGCTGGTTCGAGCGCCGCCACTACTACTTCGACTGCAACTGGAAGGTGTTCGTCGACAACTACCTCGATGGCGGCTACCACGTCCCGCACCTGCACAAGGGACTGGACAGCGTGCTCGATATCAAGAACTACACCATCGAAAACGGTGCGCGGCACTGCCTGCAATCCAGCCCGATCGTGAAAGGTACCGAGCACGCGCAGTTCGCGTCGGTGCGTGGCGGCGAGCGCGCGCTGTATTACTGGGTGCACCCGAACTTCATGATCAACTGGTACGAGGGCGTGATGGACACCAACCTCGTGCTGCCGTTGGGCGTGGATCGCACCGAGGTGATCTTCGACTTCTGGTTTGCCGATGTTTCGGACGCTGCACGCGAGCACAACCGCGCCAGCATTGAAGTCGGGCAGATCATCCAGGACGAGGACATGGCGATCTGCAAGTCGGTGCAGCGTGGCTTGGGCTCACGTTCGTATTCGACCGGGCGGCTGTCGGTGCGCCGCGAGGCGGGCGAGCACCTGTTCCACCGGTTGTTGCATGGGGATTTGACGACCGGAGCGTCGTCATGAACCCCGGCTCGCGTGCCACATCGATTCGGGGAACGTCCGGATCACGATGTGCGCTGGTGACGCTGTCTATCCTGATGGCTTTTGGGTCTTTGGTGGTGCGAGCAGCAACGCTCCCTGAGTGCAGCCCGCAGCAGCTGGCGGGCTATTCGCCGGGTTATCAGGAGGTGGCGGCACACCGAAGATTCGAACTGCCGCTACTCAGCTATCCATTCGACAGCAAGCCGGGACCTGTTTGGGGGATGCATGTGGCCGTGGGCGTGGATGCGAGTGGCCGGCCCGTGTGCGAGTCGCATCGCGTGGACTACAGGGGCAGGCCGCAGCCGATGAATCCGCAACGGGAGTCGATTGTGCGTGCATCAGGCGATTGGCGTTATACCCCGTTTGTGAAGGATGGGCGGCCAGTGGAGGCTATTGTTGATGAGACCGTTTACGAACAGGAGTTGCCCAAGCGCTCGATGCCACTCCCCGTCATTGCGTCGAACGATGTCGAGATCACGCTGGATCGCGGTGAGTGCTTGGGCGATTGCCCGGTCTACACCGTCAATGTGCGGGGCGACGGCAGCGTGATATACGACGGCGACCACTATGTTGCGGTGCCGCTACATCTGGCCTATCGCGTTCCGGAAGCGGAGGTGGCGAAGTTGTTCGATGATGTCCGCCGAGCGGATATCTGGTCGCTGCGACCTTCGTATGAGTACGACATCACCGACATGCCAATGATGAAGCTGACGGTGCGCATGGGAACGCAAGTTCACACGATCAAGGACTATGTCGGATGGCGTGTTGGCATGCCGACGATCGTTGAGGACATCATGGGCGAAACAGACGAGGTCGCCAGGACAGGCCCATGGAAAGCGTTTTCCGCCGACACCATCGCGCGGCTTCAGGCTATTCACTTCGACTTTGCGTCGCCGGATGGTGCGAAGGTGCTCGTTGGCGCGGTACGCGATCGGCGTGTACCTGACTGGTGGGTCATCCAACTGCTGGACTTGGGTGCGTCCATGCATGTGGATGGCGCGGGAAAGTTCCCGTTCATGGAATCGGATTCTGCCCTCGATTCCGCATTGCGCATGCGCCGAGATACGCTGGTCGATCCGCTGATTGAACGAGGTGCGTTGACCACGCTCGGGAAGCCCGATCAGGCCAAGATCGACGCCGCGTTTCGCGCGGCGATCTATGGTGGACAGTTGAAGCAAGTTCAGCGGATCTGGGACGCTGGAGGCCCTCGGTGGCGTCCGTCGCTTTCGTTCGATGATGTCTCCCGTGAAGATACGCCAAAGCACCTGCACCTCCCCGTGACTTTCGTGCTGCGCGGCACTGTGAATGCTGGCAGGCCGAGTGACACGTTTGCGATCGCGAGATGGTTGGTCGACAAGGGATGCGATCCGAAAGCGGTAGGACATTGGGGGACGACCTTGCTTCATGTGGCGGTGCGTTCTGGCGATCTGGAGTTTGTTCGCTATTTGCTTCAACGCGGCGTGGATCCGTCGTCGGTCAAGCCCGGAGGCGATTTGGCGATCATGGATGCCGAGGACGAACAGATCGCGTTGCTCCTGTTGGACGCGGGAACTGATTTTTCGCGGACGCCGTATGGCCGTCGACCCATGCGTGAGCTGGCCGCAGGCAATGGCTGGAAGCATGTCTTGCAATGGCTCGATGCGCACAAACGCTGAATCCACGGTGCCTCACCGAGATGATGCCCCGAGAGCCGCCCGCGCCGCATTTCGCCCGCTCGCGCCACTGATGCCGCCGCCGCCATGCACGCCGCTACCGCACAGCCACAGTCCGTCGATGGGGGTGCGGTGGTTCGACCAGCCGGGGATCGGGCGCATGAAGAACATCTGGTCGATCTGGAGCTGGCCGTGATTGAGATCGCCCTCGGTCAGGCCCCAGGTGGATTCCAGATCGGTGGGCAGGATCGATGCGATCTGGCGGATCGATGCGGGCAGCGCCGGGAAGTGTTCTGCCAGCGTAGCGACCGCGAGCCGTTCGAGCGGGCCGCGTTGTTCGGCCCACGTCGCCCCGCGCAGCGTGTAAGGGGCGAACTGGAAGTGAACCGAGACGATATCGGCATCGGTGGTGATTTCCAGATACGGCGCCGCTGAAATCTCGCCATATTTGGATGCATCGAACGCGCGTTCGAGGTACTTCAGCGTCGGCGCATGCGCCAGCGTGCCCTCCGGAATGCCGTGCCTGCCATCGGTGCGCAGGTGCACCTTGGCGACGGCGCCGCGCATGCGGATCGACTGGGTGGCCCAGACGAACTCGGGCGGCAGTTCGCGTGCGCCCACCAGTTCGAGCAGGGCGTGGCGCGGATCGGCATCGCAGAGCACGGCCTTGGCCGCGATCCGTTCGCCGCTGGTCAACTGCACGCCGGTGGCGCGCTGTTTGTCCACCAGGACTCTCGTCACGGCCGCGCCGCAGCGCACCTGTCCGCCGCGAGCCTGCAATGCGGCGACCAACGTGTCGGCGATGCGTGCGGTGCCGCCCGCCACCGGGGCGTGCGCCAGGCCGCCGCGGTTGCGCCAGTTGTGGATCAGGGTGAAACCGCCACCGGCCGACATCGAGCCCAACGTGTGGCCGTGGATGCCGACCGCCGCGATGGCCGCGCGCAGCGGTTCGGACTCGAACCATTCCTGCGTGAACGCCACCAGCGACATCGACAAGGTGCGGATGACGCCGAACATGTCACGACCGCCGAGCCGGCGCAGCGTCCAGCCGAGCTTGGCCAACGGCAGGCCTTCTCTGCGGAAGTTCACGTTCGGCAGGCGCGGCATCGCCGTGCGATAAGCAGCGTCGAGGAATGCGGCAGCTTTGTCCATGAAGTTCACGAAAGCCGGCCACGCTTGCGCGTCCTTCGCCGACAGCGTGCGTATCGATTCCAACGTGGCTGCGTCGTTGCCGGCAGCGACGAGGTGCAGACGCTGGCCACCCGGCAACAGCGCGATGTACGGCGCCCGCGCAGCGGGCTTGCCATCGAATCCGAACTTGCCCAGCCCGAGGTCGGCGATGATATCCGGGCGCAGCAGGCCGCCCGGATGGATCGGATCGACCGCAAATCCATCGCCGAACACGTGGCGTGCGAGCTGCCCGCCGGCGACGTCGCGGCGTTCGAGCACCAACACCTTCTTCCCCGCCTTGGCGAGGTAGTTCGCCGCGACCAGTCCGTTGTGGCCGGCGCCGATGATCAAGGCATCGTATGGATGGACGCTCATGTCGCGTGTGCCAGCAGGATTCCGGGTCTCCTTCCCAAGCTTGCGGGGGAAGGCCGGGATGGGGGTGCTTTGTTGCGCCGGCCCCCTCCCGATCTATCCCCCGCAGGCGGGGGAGAGGGCGAAAAGTTGCGTGGCAAGCCAGCGGCATCGCGCGTCGTGCGCGCAGTTGCTGCTGATGGGGCGATGTCGGCCGCGCTCATTTCCAATCCTTCAGCACTTCGGTCGCCGCCAGCTTGCCCGCCGCGCCCATCACGCCGCCGCCCGGATGCGCACCGGCCGCGCCGAAGTAGTAGCCCGGCAGTGGGGTGCGGAAATCGGCCCATTGCGGCGCCGGGCGCAGGAAAAATAATTGGTGCAGCAGCAGTTCGCCGTGGAAGATGTTGCCGCCGGTGATGCCGGCGATGCGCTCGATGTCCTTGGGCGTGATCACCTGCTTGCCGACGATGCACTGGCGGATGTTCGGCGCGTACCGCTCGATCGTGTTGATGACCGTCTCGCCGAAGGCCTCCTTCTTCGCGTCGTCCCAGCCGCCGTCGATGTCGTAGGGCGCGTACTGCACGAAGCAGGACATCACGTGGTGCCCGGGCGGGGCCATGTCGCGGTCGATCATCGAGGGGATGATCATGTCGATGTAGGGGCTGGTCGAGAACGCGCCGTACTTGGCTTCGTCGTAGGCGCGCTCGATGTAGTCCATGCTCGGGCTGATCGAGATCGCGCCGCGGTGCAGCGGGCCTTCGCCCGGCAGGCAGGTGAAGTCGGGCAGGGCGTTCAGGGCGATGTTGACCTTGCCCGACGACCCGCGCACGCGGAAGTTGCCGATCGCGGTGACGAACTCGTCGGGAAAGTGTTTGGGTTCGACGAACTGCAGGAAGCTGCGCTTGGGGTCGGCGCAGGCCACCACCACCTTGGCCTTGAGCTCGTCGCCGTTTTCCAGTGCCACCCCGCAGGCGCGGCCATTCTTGACGATGACCTGTTGCACCGGTGCATTGGTGCGGATCTCCACGCCCAGCGCCGCCGCCGAACGCGCGATCGCGGCAGATACGCCGCCGGTGCCGTTCTTGGCGAAACCCCAGGCGCGAAACGCGCCGTCTATTTCGCCCATGTAGTGATGGAGCAGAACATAGGCAGTACCCGGCGAGCGCGGCCCGAGAAAGGTGCCGATGATGCCGGACGCCGACTTGGTGCCCTTGAGCGGATCGAACTCGAACCACTCATCGAGCAGGTCGGCGGAGGACTGCGTCACCAGCTTGGCGATGCGGTAGAGATCCTTCTCGCTCAGCGATTTCGCGTATTGGCCGAGCTTGAGCATGCCCAGCAGATCGCGCGGACTCATCGACGACGGATCGGGCGGCACGAGGCCGATGATCGGCTTGATCGCCTTGGCCGCACGCGCCATGACGCGCCCGTACTCGTCGGATGCCTCGGCGTCCCTCGGGCTGTGGCGGTAGATTTCCTGCCGCGTGAGGTCGTGGTCATCCCACGCTGCGAGGTAGTCGCCGTTGTCCATCGGCGTGACCGTGCTCGGCAGTGGCAGGATCTTCAGCCCGTGTCGCGGCAGTTCGAGGTCGCGGATGATTTCCGGGCGCAGCAGGCTGACCACATAGGAGAACTCGGTGAAACGGTAGCCGGGGAAGATCTCCTCGGTCATCGCCGCGCCGCCGACGATTTCGCGGCGTTCGAGGATGCACACCTTCTTGCCGGCGCGCGCGAGGTAAGCCGCGGCGATCAGGCCGTTGTGGCCGGCGCCGATGACGATGGCGTCGAAGGTGTTGGTGGTCATCGACGGCGCGTTGCTTTCGCTGCGGGCTGGTCGTTGGCGGACGGATCGGACTTCGGAGCGCGGCGAAGATAGCCCATCAAGTCGGCCGGTTTGGCGTTGCCGCTCTTGCGCTGCAAGAATTCGGCGGCGGTCTCCATGGCGCCCACTTTTTCGGCGACGGCCACGGCGATGAATTGATTGAGCGACACGCCGTCTGCCTTGGCCAAACGTGCGGCAGCGGTCTTCACCGAGGCGGGCATTTTCAGCGGATATGCGCTTCGGCTCATGATCTGGATTCCTCGATCCATTGTTTCGGCGTCACGATCGGCAGGTGAAAGCGTTTCGCCGCCTGCTCGAAATCGCGCAGGTTGTGTGTGATCAGTGCTTGCGCACGGCCGTTGACGGCCGCTTCCAGCACCAGTTCGTCCGCTGGATCGGGCAACTGGGGCCGCCATCGGAAATGCACCTCCACCGGCTCGGCGGCGCTGGCAATCGCGGCGAGGATCGCCGCCACGTCGTCTTCTTCCAGCCCGCTGGCCAATCGGTGTTCCGGGCGCGACAACACTTCCTCATATTCCAGATACAGCGCGGTTGTCAGCAGCGGGCGGACAGAACCAAGCGCCACCTGCCGCAGCAGCAGGTTGCTTGCGCCGTTGCGGCTACGGAAGGCCGCGACGACGACCGAGGTGTCCAGCACGACACGATGCATGCCTCATACGATAGCACATCTCATGAGATGCCTTCATGGGTTCGCTGAACAATTCCATCCCCCGCTTTCGCGGGGGCAGGCTCCGGACTGGTCAGTGGACGCCGTCCATGGCGTGCGGCGAACGCTGACAACGCTGCGTTTGCCTGACTGCGAACCCACCCAGTTCCGTCCGCTACTTCTTCTTCCACTCCGGTTCGTAAAACGGCAAGGTCACCACCTTGCACGGCGCGTACCGGCGCTGGTGCTCGACGGTGACTTCGATCTGCAAGGCCGTGCCGGGTGCGAAGTGCGGCCGCTGCACGTGCGCCAGCGCGATGTATTTCTTCAGCACCGGCGACCATGAAGAGGTCGATGCGTAGCCGATTTGCCGCCCGTGGCGCAGCACCGGCAGGCTGCCGCGCACAGCCATGCCGGGGATCTGCGGCGGCAGGCCGACCTGGGCGTAGAGTTGCTCCATGCCTTCCCATTCGATGTCCAGGCCCACCAGCTTCCACTGCGAGCCGTCGCGTTTTTCCTTTTCCAGCGCACGCCGACCGACGAAGTAGCCGGGCTTGTCCAACGCCACCGCCCAATCCAGCCCCATCTCCAGCGGCGAGGATTTCTGTCCTTCGATCCATGCGTGGTTGGCCGGCGTGTAATCGACATCGACCATGAACAGACCCGCTTCCACTCGCGCCATGTCCATCGGCAAGATGCCGCAGGGGGTGATGGAATAGTCATGGCCGGCGACCATCAGCGCATCCCAGACTTTCAATGCGTGCTCGGCCTCCATCCAGATCTCGTAGCCCATGTCGCCGGTGTAACCGGTGCGCGAGATCGACACCGGCACGCCGGCCAGAGTGTTGGACATCGCGCGAAAATACTTGAGCTTGTCCAGCGGCTTCTTGCAGCAGGCATTGAGGATGGTGCGCGCTTTGGGGCCTTGCAGGCTCAACGCGCCCATTTGGTCGGTGATTTCACGGATCGTCACGTCCATGCCGACCGCGTTCATCGCCAGCCAGCGCAGCGAGGGCTCGGCGCTGGTCATGCGGAAACTGGATTCCGACAGGCGCGTCACCGTGCCGTCGTCGAGCATCTTCCCTTCGTCGTCGCACCAGCCGGTGTAGAACACCTGACCGACCTTCATGTTCAGCACGTCGCGGGTGGTCACGCGGTGCAGCAGCGCGGCCGCGTCGGGGCCGTCGATCAGGTACTTCATCAACGGCGACACGTCGATCAGCGCGGCCGCATCGCGGATGGCCCAATACTCGCGGTCGAGCGTCAGGTCGTAGGAACCGACCACGATGTAGCCGGCCCAGCGCCGCCAGTTCTGCGGCAGGCACAAGGCGCTGGTGCGTTCGTGGAAGGGCGTGCGCTTGAGGGCGAACATCGAGTGGGCCTGACCGCCGATCCGGCGCGTGAGCGGGCAGTATACGGAAGGTGCGTGCGCCAGCGCGCGCAGTTGCCAACGTCTGGCCCATCCGTGCGATGATCGCCCGGTCGGGCCGATGCCCGTTGCGGATGCCAGTGCCAGAGTCTGCCCGCCTCGGTGGACGAATCGACGCCATGGAAGCCAAGTCGAACGAAGTCAAGATCGCCATCGCCGGCCTGCGGCAGGGGATGTATGTGTCGCGGCTGGACCGGCCGTGGATCGAAAGCCCCTTCATGTTCGAGGGGCTGATGGTGTCCAACGAAGGCCTGCTGGCGCGCGTGCAGGCGCTGTGCAAGTACGTCTACGTGGATATCGCCCGCGGCGCGCGGCCCGATGCCCGCTTCGTGCAAGTCGAAGCCACGCCGGCCGCGCAGCGCGGCGTGTTCTTGTCGGAGTTCGCGGCACTGCGTTCCACGACGTGGACGGTCAAGTCGGATGTCGAAGAGGAGCTGCCGGTCGCCGAGAAGGCGCACCACCACCTCGAACGCGGCATCGAGGAAATGATGACCGACCTGCACGCCGGTCGCGAACTGGAAATGGGCCGCCTGCGCGAGGGCGTGGGCGCGATGATCGATTCGGTGACGCGCAACCCGTCGGCGTTCGCGTGGCTGAAGGCGATCCGCAAGAAAAGCAGCTACGCCTACCAACACGCGCTGGGCTGCTCGGTCTGGGCTGCCAGCTTCGGCCGGCACCTGGGCATGAATCGCGAGGAAATCGACGATCTGGCGTTCGCCGGTCTGCTGTTCGATGTCGGCAAGACACGCTTGCCCAGCGATCTGCTGGAAAAATCCGGGCCGTTCGAAGATTCCGATCACCAGCAGATGCGCGTGCATGTGCGGGCGAGCGTGGAAATCCTCGAGCACACACCCGGGATCACGCCACGCACCTTGCAAGCCGTTGCCAGCCACCACGAGCGCCACGACGGTTCGGGTTATCCCAAGGGCCTGAAGGGCGCCACGATCCCGATCTTCGGTCGTCTGATCGGCCTGATCGACAGCTACGACGCCATGACCAGCACGCGCCCGTATGCCGCCGCGCGCTCGCCGCACCAAGCGGTGATGGAGCTGTACAACACGCGTGACGGGCTGTTCCAGGCCGACCTGGTGGAGCAGTTCATCCAGACCTGTGGTGTGTATCCGACCGGCTCGATGGTGGAGTTGTCCGACGGGCGCGTGGGCGTGGTCACCGCCGTGCACGACCTCAAGCGACTGCGGCCGAGCGTGATGGTGTTGCTGGACGCCGACAAGCGACCGCTGCCGGAGTTCCTTGCGCTGGACATGAGCCAGATCGAGGCTGACGCGCAAGGCCGTCTGCTCACCATCCGGCGCGGCCTGCCGGAAGGGTCGCACGGGATCGATCCGGCCGAATTGTTCCTCGACTGAAGCGCCCCGATGCACGCCCGCGACGACATCACCGACCTGCCTGATCGCCGCGCTTTCGTCGATCTGCTGAAGGATGCCGTGCGTGATGCCGGACAGCGCGACACCAACCTCGGCCTGCTGGTGGTGGACATCGACCGTTTCACGCAGATCAACGTCGCTTACGGCTATGGTTTTGGCGACCGTGTGCTGGCCCATCTGGCTGCCCGTCTGGGTGAAGTGGCGCGCCCGCACGATCGCATCGCGAGGGTGGGCGACAACCGTTTCGCGATGATCCTGCCGCGCTTGATGAACCGCGGCCACGGCGAACTGGCATCGCAGAAGGTCCTGCGCCTGCTGGAGATCCCGTTCGAGCATGACGACGTGCGCCTGCGCGTACCGGTGACGATCGGCGGGGCTTTGTGTCCGCAACACGCAACCCACGCCGGGCAACTGCTGGGCAAGGCCGAGCTGGCGTTGGCGATCGCCCGCAAGGAAGACCGCCGGTACGGATTCGCGCCAGACAGCGCCGCGGCCGGCACCCTGTCCGACCAGTGGGACCTGGAAATGGAGTTGTCCAATGCCATCGATCGCGACGAGCTGGCGATGTACTACCAACCGCAGGTGCACATCGCCGATCGGCGGGTGATCGGCGTGGAGGCGCTGATGCGCTGGAAAAACCGCAAGCGCGGCATGGTGCCTCCGGATGTATTCATTCCGCTGGCCGAGCGCACCGGCCACATCCGCAAGATGACGCTGTGGGCCATGAACACGGTGTTGCGCGAAGTCGGGCAATGGCGGCACGAGGTCGGGCCGTTGACGGTATCGGTGAACATGCCCAGCGAGCTGGTGGCGCATTCGGACTTGCCGGAACTGCTGCAAAACGCGTTGCAGTTGTTCGGCAGTCCGTCGGTGCGGCCGATGATCGAGATCACCGAGCGCTCGTTGATGGCCGGCGACCGCGTGATCGCGCAGCTCAAGCGCATCCGTGAACTGGGCGTGCGCGTGTCGATCGACGACTTTGGCACCGGCTACTCGTGCTTGGCCTACTTCCACAAGATTCCTGCCGACGAGCTGAAGATCGACAAGTCCTTCGTCTCGCGTTTGCTCACCGATACCGCCAGCGCCGACATCACCATGCTGATCATCGATCTGGCGCATCGCTTCGATCTGGACGTGGTCGCCGAGGGCGTGGAAGACCAAGCCACCCTCGACAAACTCGCCAGCAGCGGCTGCGACAGCGTGCAGGGGTACTTCTTCGCCAAGCCCATGCCGGCCGCCGAATGCGAGGCGTGGTTGCAACGGTTCGTGCGCGCCGACCCCGGGTCATCCCACGGCATGCTGGCCTGAGGGAACCGGCAGCCTGCGATACTGTCGAATGCCCCAGCCCCAGAGCACCCGACCCGCCATGTCCGATTTCCTGCGCCCCTCGTTCCGTGTCGCCTTCCTGCTCGGCTTTGCCGCCTGCGCAGCCTTGATGGCCTACGCGCTGTACTCCCAGTACGTGCTCCATCTGGAGCCGTGCCCGCTGTGCATCTTCCAGCGCATCGCCATGATCGGCCTCGGATTGGTGTTCCTCGCCGGTGGCTTGGCGGGCCCCAAATCGCTACTGGGGCGTGGTTTCTGGGCCGTGCTGGCGACGCTGGTGGCAATCGCCGGGGCGACGGTATCGGCGCGGCACATGTGGATCCAGTCGCTGCCTCCGGACAAGGTACCGGCCTGCGGCGCACCACTGAAAGACATGCTGCAGATGGTCAAGTACGGCGGCACCACCTACGGCAAGGTGATCGTGAAGGTGTTCGAAGGTTCGGGCGAGTGCGCCAAGATCAACTGGATCTTCCTCGGCCTGACCATGCCGGCGTGGGTGCTGATCTGCTTCGCGGCGCTGGCGGCGTGGGCGCTGCTTGCGGGGTTCCGACGTCGCGCTTGATGCCGTGTTGGGCATGAGCTGCCAAGCAACGGTTAGTTGACGCCCCCCGGGCGGCGCTTGCCGGTTGCGGGCGCTGTGGCATGATGGTGCTGCGCCGCACCATCGAGCCTGCCATGCACCGCCTGCGTCCTTTGCCCCAGCCTGTTGCCAACTCCGCCCCCATCGCCACTGCCGATTGGCGTCCGCGGACGTGGCGAGCGTTTCCGGCCACGCAGTTGCCCAACTGGCCCGATGCGCAGGCGCTGGAAGACGTGCTGGCCGAAGTTCGTTGCCTGCCACCGCTGGTGACTTCGTGGGAAATCCTCGCTTTGAAGCAGCAACTGGCGCAGGCTCAGGCAGGCGAGCGTTTCCTGTTGCAAGGCGGCGACTGCGCCGAGAGCTTCGCCGACTGCACCTCGGCGGTGATTTCCAACCGCCTCAAGGTGCTGTTGCAGATGAGCCTGGTGCTGGTGCATGGCCTGCGCGAGCCGGTGGTGCGCGTGGGGCGTTTTGCCGGGCAGTACGCCAAGCCGCGCTCGGCCGACCTCGAAACCCGCGACGGCGTGAGCCTGCCCAGCTACCGCGGCGACATCGTCAACGCGCCCGAGTTCGACCTTGCCGCGCGCACGCCCGACCCGCGCCGGCTGGTGAAGGCGCATGCACGTTCGGCGATGACCATCAACTTCGTGCGCGCACTGATCGACGGCGGTTTCGCCGACCTGCACCATCCCGAATACTGGAACCTCGACTGGGTCGGCCATTCGCCGCTGTCGGAAGAGTACCGGCGCATGGTGGAAGCGGTGGCCGACGCGGTGCGCTTCACCGAGACCCTTTCCGGCGAGCCGCTGCACAACCTGTCGCGTGCCGAGTTCTACACCTCGCACGAAGCGCTGCTGCTGCCCTACGAGGAAGCGCAGACGCGGCAGGTGCCGCGCCAGCACGGCTGGTTCAACCTGTCCACGCATTTCCCCTGGATCGGCATGCGCACCGCGACACTGGGCGGGGCGCATGTGGAGTACCTGCGCGGCGTGCGCAACCCGATCGGCATCAAGATCGGCGCCGATGCGAAGCCCGAGACCTTGCTGCGCCTGCTCGACGTGCTCGATCCGGGCAACGAGCCGGGCCGCATCAGCCTGATCCACCGCTTCGGCGCGGCCAGAATCGGGGCTTTGCTGCCACCGCTGATCGCCGCGGTACGCGGGGAGGGTCGGCGCGTACTGTGGGTGTGCGATCCGATGCACGGCAACACCGAAAGTACGTCCAATGGCTACAAGACCCGCCCGTTCACGGCGATCCGCAGCGAACTCGAACAGGCGATGGAACTCCACGCCGCGCACGGCTCGCACCTGGGCGGCGTGCATCTGGAGTTGACCGGTGAGAACGTCACCGAATGCACCGGCGGGGCGCGCGAGCTGACCGAGTCCGACCTGGAGCGTGCGTATCGTTCTACCGTGGACCCGCGCCTGAACTACGAGCAATCGCTGGAACTGGCGATGCTGATCGTGCGCAAACGCGGGGAACTGCTGCGCGAGCGGTGACGGCGGGTTCGGCGTGGTTCGATCGCGGCCTCGACCCGGGATAAAGCCCCGGGTCTCGATCCGCGCCTCACCACGAACGGGGTGTGTGATATGGCGATCGCGGCTGGCTTCCAACAGCCGGAGCCTGGTCAAGCCGCTCCCACAGAAGCATCCGCGCCTGAGCGCGAACGGGGTGTGTGATATGGCGATCGCGGCTGGCTTCCAACAGCCGGAGCCTGATCAAGCCGCTCCCACAGAAGCAGCTCTTGCAAAAACAGTTCCCACAGCAGCGGGTCGCTCGAATAGCTTGCTCTTGTGGGAGGGCCTTCCAGGCCCGATACCTTCCCTTGTCGTGGCTGGCTTCCAGCAGCCGCAGGCTGGTCCAGCCGATGTCATGGAAGTATTCGCGCATCACCACGAACAGGATTTCCCGATTCGCGCGAACCCCAAGAAGCCGCATGTGAGGATTGGACGCCGTCACGACTTCGCACCTCGGATCTTTTCTCCACAATCCCGGCTTGCGCTGGGATGACGCGATCAAGCGTCACCAACAACCCGTTCGTGGTGAGGCGCGGATCGAGGGCGTAGCCCGAGGCCGCGATCGAACCATACTCACCGGTCGCGGCCCTCGGGCTTGGTTTGGCGCAGCGCGCTGTCGGCCCGCGCCAGCAGCGGCGCGAAATCATAGCCGGCCCAGCGCGCAGCGTGGGTGAGCGACAGCCGCGTGGCGGAGCGCCGCTCCGGTATCCTTGACGCTCCGCCTGCACCCGAGCCGCCATGGCCGCGTCGAATCCTTCCGCTCGATCACCCATCACCGCGCTGGTCGTCCACGGCGGTGCCGGCACTATCGTTCGCACCCAACTCACGCCCGAACGCGAGGCGTCGATCCGCGCCGGTCTGAACCATGCGCTGGATGCCGGCCATGCGGTGCTGCAAGCCGGCGGCAGCGCGCGCGATGCGGTGACTGCCGCGGTGGTGGCGCTGGAGGACGACGCCAACTTCAACGCCGGGCATGGTGCGGTGTTCAACCACGATGGCGTGAATGAGCTGGACGCTTCGATCATGGACGGGCACACGCTGGAAGCCGGTGCGGTGGCCGGTGTGCGTCGCGTGAAGAATCCGATCCAGCTGGCGCGTGCGGCGATGGAGAAATCCCCGCACGTGATGCTGGTCGGTACGGGTGCGGAAGGCTTCGGCCAGACCGTCCCGGACATCGCGTTCGTCGATCCGAAGTTTTTTTTCACCGAAGAACGCTGGCGCCAATTGCGGGCCGCGCAAGCCGAGGAAGCCGCTGGCGCGGTCGCACCGCCGAGCGCGCACTTCGGTACCGTCGGCGCGGTGGCGCTGGATGCGCACGGTCACCTTGCCGCGGCGACTTCAACGGGCGGCATGACCAACAAGCGCTGGGGCCGCGTGGGCGATTCACCGATCATCGGCGCGGGTACGTATGCCACCGACCGCTGCGCGGTGTCGGGCACCGGCTGGGGCGAGTTCTTCATCCGCCTCAACGTGGCGGCGGACATCTGCGCGCGCGTGGCCTATCGCGGCGACGGCCTGCAAGCAGCGGCCGACGAGGTGGTCATGCACCGGCTGCCGGCGCTGGGCGGTGATGGCGGCGCGATCGCGGTGGACGCCGACGGCAACATCGCCATGCCGTTCAACACCGAGGGCATGTACCGCGGCTGGGTGCGCCCTGATGGCACACGCGGCACCGCGATTTTCGGCGACGACGCCCGGTAGCGGCGGTTGCCCGCCGCGGCGGACGGGTAGCGCGCCGCCTGTGGCAAACTACGCACTTCCGCCATCCTCGGTTCCGCATCCATGCTGATCTTCGAGCAGTCCCAGCCCGGACGCACCGCCGCCGCCCAGCTTCCGGCCGCCATCGCCACCCCCGACCTGCCCGAACGTTTCCTGCGCAACACGCCCATCGGCCTGCCCGAGGTGTCGGAGTTGCAGGCGGTGCGCCACTACACGAATCTTTCGCGCAAGAACTTCTCGATCGATACCCAGTTCTACCCGCTGGGTTCGTGCACGATGAAGTACAACCCGCGCGCCTGCCACTCGCTGGCGATGCTCGATGGCTTCCTCGGGCGGCATCCGTATGCGCCCGAGTCGCTCAGCCAGGGTTTTCTGTCGTGCATGTACGAGTTGCAGGAGATCCTCGCCGACGTGACCGGCATGCAGGGCGGGGTGTCGCTGGCGCCGATGGCCGGCGCGCAGGGCGAGTTCGCCGGCGTGGCGATGATCATGGCCTACCACAAGCACCGCGGTGATCTGGAGCGCACCGAAATCATCGTCCCCGACGCCGCCCACGGCACCAACCCGGCCACCGCGACGGTGTGCGGTTGCAGCGTTCGCGAGATCCCCACGCTGGCCAACGGCGACATCGACATCGAGGCGTTGAAGCAAGTGCTGGGCCCGAAAACGGCCGGCATCATGCTCACCAATCCTTCCACCATCGGCGTGTTCGAGCGGCGCATCGTGGAGATCGCCAAACTCGTGCACGAGGCCGGCGGGCTGCTGTATTACGACGGCGCCAATCTCAACGCCATCCTCGGCAAGGTGCGCCCGGGCGACATGGGCTTCGACGCCATCCACATGAACCTGCACAAGACCTTCAGCACGCCGCACGGCGGCGGTGGGCCGGGCGCGGGCGCGGTGGGCGTGAGCGAGCGCCTCAAGCCCTTCCTGCCGATCCCGATGATCGAGAAGGTGCAGCGCCACGCGCAGCCAGCGGCCGCGCCGCAGCCGGCACAGCCGCAAACGCACAAGGGCGGTCGCTATACCAAGATGAAGCACAAGCCGGTGACGGTTTCCGCGCCGGCGCCTGCACCGACTGCGTCGAGCGAGGAAGGCCCGTGGTACCGCTTCGTGCGCAAGAAGGATCGCCCGCTATCGATCGGCCGGTTGTCCACCTTCGCCGGCAACGCCGGGGTGCTGTTGCGCGCTTACGTGTACGCGCGGATGCTCGGTCGCGAAGGCATGCCGCGGGTGGCTGAGTACGCCACGTTGAATGCCAACTACCTCGCCGCGCAGCTGCGCAAGCGCGGTTATACGCTGGCCTATCCCGAGCGCCGCGCCTCGCACGAGTTCATCGTCACCGTGGCTCCGCAGAAGAAGGCGCACGGCGTGACCGCGCTGGATTTTTCCAAGTCGCTGCTCGACCACGGCATCCACGCCCCGACCAATTACTTCCCCTTGCTGGTGCCCGAGTGTCTGCTGATCGAGCCGACCGAGACCGAAAGCCGCGATACCCTCGATCGCTTCGTGGTGGTGATGAAGATGCTGCTGGACAAGGCCGCCCGCGACCCGGGCTGGATGAAGGGTGCACCTTACACCACGCCGGTGCGCCGTCTGGACGATGTGAAGGCGGCCAAGGATCTGGATCTGGCCTACGTACCCAAGGTCGCCTGAGACGGCACGGGCGCACGGAGAGCCCACGCACATGCCAGCCGAATTCAACAGCCACCTGCCGCGGGGGCCGGCGGGCGTGTGGCGGGCGCTGAAGTGGTCGTTGCAGGGCATCGGCACCTGCTGGCGCACCGAGGAGTCATTCCGGCTGGAAGGCTGGTTGCTGCTGGTGTTCGTGCCGGCCGGTCTGTGGCTGGGACAAACCGGCATCGAGCGGGCCATCCTGCTGGGCAGCCTGCTGCCGGTGCTGGCCGCCGAACTGCTCAACTCGGCGATCGAAGCGCTGATCGAACGCTATGGTTCGGAGCACCACGAAATGGCCGGGCGCGCCAAGGACATGGGCTCGGCGGCGGTGTTCCTGATGATGATGAACGTGTTGTTGTGCTGGGCGCTGGTGCTGGCGCCGCGCTGGTTGGCGCACTGAACGGGGACGGTGGTCTTGGACTGGATCTTCGACAGCAACACCTGGATCGCGCTGGTCACGCTGGCCACGCTGGAGATCGTCCTTGGCGTGGACAATCTGGTGTTCATCTCGATCTCGGTCAGCAAGCTGCCGGCCGATCGACGCCCGCTGGCGCGCCGCGTCGGCTTGGCGCTGGCCTGCCTGACCCGCATCGCCCTGCTCATCACGCTGGCCGAGCTGGCGCGGATTACCACTCCGCTGTTCGAGTTGATGGGGCGCTCGGTGTCCCTGCGCGACCTCGTGCTGCTGGCGGGCGGCCTGTTCCTGGTGGTCAAGGGTGTCCTCGAAATTCAAGGGACGGTGCAGGGGCAGGGCGAGGAAGAGGACGTGTCGACGCGACCTTCGGCGATTTTCGGCCGGGTGATCTTGCAAATTGCAGTCATGGACATCGTGTTTTCACTCGACTCGGTCATCACCGCCGTGGGCATGGTGAAGGACATTCCGGTGATGGTGGCGGCAATCGTGCTGGCGGTGCTGGTGATGATGTTCGCTGCCAATCCGGTGGGCGATTTCATCGACCGTCACCCGACCGTGAAGATGCTCGCGTTGGCTTTCATAGTGCTGATCGGCGGTGTCTTGATCGCCGAGGGCGTGGGCGCGCACATCGATCGCACCTACCTGTATGTGGCGATGGGTTTCTCGGGCCTCGTGGAAGTGCTCAATCTGGTCGCCAAGGCGCAGGCCGACTACCGGGCCCAGATGCGTGCGCATCGCTCGGAACGCGATCAGTGAGGCTTCTTCGTGGCTGCTGGCGCGCCGTCCCGATCCGCCTCAGGCACCCGGCGCGCCGGCACGGAAGATGAAGTACACCGCACCGACGATGCACAGTCCAGCCCACAGGAAATCGAGCTTGAGCGGCACCTTCATGTACAGCACGGCGAAGGGTACGAACACACTCAGGGTGATCGCCTCTTGCAGGATCTTCAGCTGCCCCAGGGTCAGCACGCCGTAGCCGATGCGGTTGGCCGGCACTTGCAGCAGATACTCGAATAACGCCACGCCCCAGCTCAGCACGGCGGCGATGAACCACGGTTTGGCGTGCAGCGTCTTCAGGTGCCCGTACCATGCGAACGTCATGAAGATGTTGCTCAGGCACAACAGGACGACGGTCGAGGCGATCTGGCGCATGGCGATGTTCGGGCGGTGGGTGGCGGCCCGATTATCGCCGGTGCTGCGACCTCAGGATGCCGGCACCGATTCTCCGGCCTCGGTCGCGACGATCACCCGGTCGCGGCCCTCGGACTTGGCCCGGTAGAGCAGCTGGTCGGCAAGGCGCAACAGATCCTCGCCGGCGTTTGCGTGGCGTTGATCGACGACCCCGGCACTGACCGTGAAGCCGGGCAGGCCGCCGCGTTGGGTGATGCGCGGCAACTCGCTGCGGATGCGTTGCACGACCTGTGCGGCGTGCGCGGCATCGAAGTCCGGCAGCAACAGCACGAACTCCTCGCCGCCGATGCGGCAGGCCAGGTCCTCGCTGCGGATCGACTGTCGCAGTGCGTTGGCGAATGCCTTCAGTGCGCGATCGCCGACCTCGTGGCCGTGGGTGTCGTTGATCTTCTTGAAGTGGTCGATGTCGGCCATCACCAGGGCGAAGGCGGTGTGGTGTTCGTGCAACTGCGCCAGACGGGCATCGAGTACGCGGCGGTTGGACAGGCCCGTGAGCGGATCGGTGGCCGCTTTCATCTCCGAAGCAACCATCGACCGGATCACCGTCAAGCGCGTGCCGACGCGATTGGCGTGGGTGGTGAGCAGTTGCAACAGGCGGAACAGGTCAGGGTCGCCGGTCTGGCCCAGCGAGCGCAGCATGCCGGTACCGCGCCCGGCCACCATCACCGGGGTGCAGGCGGCCGCGCAGGTGGTTTCGATGCGCCCGCCGAGCCCCGGGCATGCGCTGAGCGACATGCTGTCTTCGTACACCATGCCCTGACCGCGGCGTACCGCCGGGCAATCGCCAGCGCGGCGGATGTTGCAACGCGCGGCGGCCGGCATGTCGCCGACCGTGATCGTCTTGCTGATTTCGCCTTCCGGATCGTCCGCCAGCAGCAGTTGCGTGGACGACCCGGCCTGCAGCGATTCGAGCGCCTGTTCGGAGATGCGCAGGACCGCGGCCTCATCTTCCGCGATGTCGAGCGCGTGCTGCAGCCGTCCATCGGTCTCGATCGCGCGCAGGCGTTCTTCGAGATGGGCGGCGCGATTGGTCAACTCGCGATTGGCATCGTCGAAACGCTCGCGCAGTGGCGCGAACACCAGCAGCCAGGCGCCGGCGCCGGCCAGAGCGAGAAAAATGGCCAGGCCAGCCACGATCTGTGCCTCCACGCCGTAGCGGGCGAGGTACAGGATCGTGATCAGTGCGGACAAGAAGAACGCGCCGGCGACGATCGCCAACTGCGCCCGGAAGGAGCGGCTGAGCAAGCCTGCCGTGCTGGTGGGTGCCGGTTGCGTGGGCTTTTCGGTCGGAGTCTGGCTGGCGTTGGCGCTCGTGGGCTTCATGGGCTGACCTGCCTGCGGTGACGTAGGATCGGCTTGTCCGGACTATGGCCCAGCCTGCGCAGGTCGAACCTGACCCAGATCAAGGGATCGACATCGCGCCCGTGTTAGCGCGCGTACGCGCAAGCCCGCCGTCTGCGACAATGGCGGTTTGCCGCCCGTCAGGCGGCACGCCCGAACGACGCATGCGCCACTATCTCCACGACATCGACCCGATCGCGCTGCGCCTGCCGGGGTTCGACCTGTTCGGCGCGCACTACCAGCCGGCGATCCACTGGTACGGGGTGATGTACCTGCTGGCGTTCGTCACCGCGTGGTGGCTGGGCGCGCGACGGGTGCGCGCGGGCCGGTTGCCGGGCGTGGACGCGCAGGCCTACGGCGATTTGATGTTCTACGCCATGCTCGGCGTGGTCTGCGGTGGGCGCCTGTGGTACATGCTCACCTATGTTTCGCCGGGCTGGATCATCCAGGATCCCGGCGCGATCTTGCGCGTGTGGGACGGCGGCATGAGCTTCCACGGCGGCCTGCTGGGTGTGCTGGCGGCGTGCTGGTGGTGGTCGCGCCGGCACCGCCTGCACTTTTTCGACACCATGGATTTCATCGCGCCGCTGGTGCCGCCGGGGCTGTTCTTCGGGCGTCTGGGCAACTTCATCAATGGCGAGCTGTGGGGCAAGCTCAGCGATGCGCCATGGGCGGTGATCTTCCCCAAGGGCATCACCGCCGGGCCTTACCAGAACCTCGATGCGCGGCAGTTGCAGGTGCTCGCGCAGCAAGGCGCGCTGGAGGGCTGGGCACGGCATCCCTCGCAGTTGTATGAAGCCACGCTGGAAGGGCTGGTGATGTTCGTGGTGCTGTTTTCGTATTCGGCCAAGCCGCGCCGGCGCTATGCGGTGGGCGGTTTGTTCGCGCTGATGTACGGCTGCTTCCGCTTCGCGGTGGAGTTCGTGCGTGTGCCTGACGAACAACTCGGCTACCTGGCCTTCGGCTGGTTGACGATGGGGCAGGTGCAGTCGATCCCGCTGATCCTTGGTGGCTTGGCGCTGTTGTGGATGTCGCGCAAGGCGCCGGTGCTGGAGCCGCTCGTGCCAGCATCGCCCGCGCTTGCGACGGATGCCGATCGACGCTAAAGTTAGCTAACTGGACTAACTCGTTGCAGGCCATCGTCATGGCGAACACGGTCAATATCCACGAAGCCAAGAGCCGGTTGTCCGAACTGCTCGCGCTCGTCGAGCGCGGGCAGGACGTGACCATCGCCCGCGCCGGCAAACCGATTGCGCGACTGGTTGCGATCGGCCGTGGGCGCAAGCGCAAACTGGGGATGCTCGAGGGCAAGGTCGCGATTCCCGCGGCGATCATCGAGCCGTTGCCGCCAGATGTCGTTGCACTGCTTGCGGGCGATGCGTGATGCGGTTTTTGCTCGACACCCATGTGCTGGCATGGGCGCTGGGCGAGCGCCGGAAACTTTCCGCCGCCGTACTCGATCAGTTGGCCGATCCTGACAACGAGGTTTTTTTCAGCGCCGTGAGCATTTGGGAGATCGCCATCAAATCGGCGCTGCTGCGAGGCGGGTTCGATCTGTCGCCGCGATTGATCGCCGATGCGGCCACGACCACCGGGTTTCAGCGCTTGCCGGTGACGGTGGAACACGCGCTCGCCATCCACGCACTTCCCCCGCTGCATGGCGATCCATTCGACCGCATGCTGGTGGCGCAGTCGCGCTGCGACGGCTTGCACCTGCTCACGCGCGATGCCGCGCTGAGCGGCTATGGCGACTGGATCCAACTGGTTTGACGCTCACCGGGCAACCCCATGCAGCAGTACCTCGACCTCCTGCGCCATGTGCTCGAACACGGCGCCCACAAGTCCGACCGCACCGGCACCGGCACGCGCAGCGTGTTCGGCTGGCAGCTGCGCTTCGACCTCGCGCAGGGCTTTCCGCTGGTCACCACCAAGAAGCTGCATCTGCGCTCGATCGTGCACGAGCTGTTGTGGTTCCTGCGCGGGGAAACCAACACCGGCTACCTGCGCGCCAACATGGTGACGATCTGGGACGAGTGGGCCGACGCCAGCGGCGAACTCGGGCCGGTGTACGGCAAGCAATGGCGGCGCTGGGCCGGCGCGGATGGCGTGGAGATCGACCAGATCCGCTGGGTGGTCGAAGAAATCAAGCGCAACCCGGATTCGCGGCGGCTGATCGTGTCGGCGTGGAACGTCGCCGACTTGCCGCAGATGGCGCTGATGCCCTGCCACGCGTTGTTCCAGTTCTACGTTTGCGATGGCAAGCTGAGCTGCCAGCTCTACCAGCGCAGCGCCGACATCTTCCTCGGCGTGCCGTTCAACATCGCCAGCTACGCCCTGCTCACGCACATGCTGGCGCAGGTGTGCGATCTGGGCGTCGGCGATTTCGTGCACACGCTGGGAGATGCGCATTTGTACGAGAATCATCTCGAACAGGCTCGCGAACAGTTGGCGCGCACACCGCGCCCGCTGCCGTCGTTGCGCCTGAACCAGGACGTGCGCGATGTCTTCGCTTTCGGCTACGACGACATCGCGATCGACGGTTACGATCCGCACCCGGCGATCAAGGCGCCGGTGGCGGTGTGAGTGCGACCATCGCCCTGATCGCCGCATTGGATCGCCGCTTCGCCATCGGTCGCGGCAATGCGCTGCCGTGGCACCTGCCCGACGACCTCAAGCGTTTCAAGGCGCTCACCCTCGGCAAGGCCGTGCTGATGGGGCGCAAGACCGCCGATTCGCTGGGGCGGGCGCTGCCAAAGCGGCGCAACCTGGTGCTCACGCGCAGCGACCGTGCACCGTTTCCTGGAATGGAGGTGGTGGCTTCGCTGGACGATGCCATGCAGCGTGCCGATGACGAGCTGATGGTGATCGGCGGCGGCGAGGTGTTCGCGCTGGCGCTGCCGCTGGCCACGCGCATGTATCTGACGCATGTGGATACCGAGGTCGCCGGCGCGGATACGTTTTTTCCGGCATTCGAAGAATCGGACTGGCGTGTCGTCGCGCACGCAAGCCACCCTGCCGATGCACGGCATGCGTGCGACTTCGCGTTCGTGGATTACCAACGCACACCGGTCGCATCGCAGGTGCATTGCGCCTGACAGCCGGCTGGCGGCCGATCGTTGCGTTCGTGATCGATTGCCGCGTGCGGGTGCGTCGCGCGCGATCTACGCCGCGTCGATCAACGCTTCTGCGGCGGTCAGTGCCTGCACGGAGTCGGCATCGCCGCTGTCGATCAGGTGCGGGCGCAGGGCGGTGACGAAGGTGCGCAGCCGGTGCTCGTCGGTCGGCAAATCCGCATCGTGGAGTTCGCGCGCCAGCACCACGGCTTGCGAACTGCAATGGAAGACCATCGGGTAATTGCGCAAGTTGGCATGCGCGGTCGCCAGCAAGCGACTGGCTTGCAATTCGGCTTGCTGGTCATTGGCCTGAGTCGCGCTGGCTTGCAGCGTTTCGGCGGCCGATACCATGTCGTTCCAGCGTTGTCCTTGTTTTGCGCTGATGGCCCGCTCGTGCAGTTCTTGCATCTGCGCCTGATGGGCGACGAACCGCGCCATCGCGTCGGGCTCTTCCTCGCCGTGGACGGGTTGCGGCGCTTCGGGCGCCGGTGGTGGCTCCACCGCGGGTGGCGGCTCTTCGGCTCGCGCCGACTCCATCGCGGGCGGCGGTTCTGGCACGGGCTCCGTTACTGGCAGGGGCTCTGGCACGTGCGGCGGTTCCGGCGCGTCCCAAATCTGTTGCACCGACGGCGCGGCGGGCGGTGGCGGTGGCGGCGGACTGACCGGCGCCGGGGTGGGCGTCGGAGGTGGCACAGGCGCATCCGCACGACGGCCGAAGATTTTGGAAAGCCAGCTCATGTCGCGATCCCCTCGTCCAGGTCGGTAGCCGGTGGAGCGGCTGCATTCGTCTGTCCGGTCGCACTGTGCGCCCCGCGCGGGACACGGTCAATGGCCGATATGGCTCAGGGCGTGCGTCCGGCGACTTGCACGATGCGCGGCGGTTGTCCGGGCGGCACCAGCTCCAACGCCGTCAATGGCCCGCCCCAGACGCAGCCGGTGTCGATGGCATGCACGCCACCGCCGATCATCAGCCCGAGCGTGGACCAGTGCCCGCAGACGATGTTCAACTCGCGACGGGCTTGGCCGGGCACGGCGAACCACGGATACAGCCCGGGTGTCTGCGTGCCCGGCGCGCCTTTGGCGTCGAAGGCGATGCGCCCGTGCGCGGTGCAATAGCGCATCCGTGTGAACACGTTGATGATTGCGCGGTCGCGCTCGATGCCCTTGAGCTTGGGCGACCACGCCGGCTTGTCGCCGTACATGTTGCGCAGCAGCTTGTCGCGATCGGGGCCTTGCAGGTGCGATTCCACCTCGCGGGCGCGTTTTTCCGCGATGGCGATGTTCCACTTGGGCATCAGCCCGGCGTGCAGCATGCACCAGCCGGCGCCGCGCTCGATGTGCAGCAGCGGCAACGAGACCAGCCAGTCGAGCAGGACGTCGCGGTCGGGCGCGAACAGGATCGCTTGCAGATCCGGATTGACCTTGCGTTGCTCGACTTCGCGCCGTTGCGCGATCGATAGCAGGGCCAGATCGTGATTGCCCAGCACCACCGTGCTGTGGATCGACAGCGAATGCACCAGCCGCAACGTGTGCAACGATTGGCCGCCACGGTTGACCAGATCGCCGCAGAACCACAGGCGGTCGCGGGCCGGATCGAAAGCGATCTTTTCCAGCAGGCGCTGCAACGGGTCGTAGCAGCCCTGCAGATCGCCGATGGCCCAGGTCGTCACGCGGCCGGCCTGCGATCAGTGCAACGTGCGCGGCACGGCCAGAGTGAAGGCCGGGATCGGTGCCTCGAAGCGGGTGCCGTCGTCGGCGACCATGCCGTAGCTGCCCTGCATCGTGCCCACGCTGGTTTCCAGCACCGCGCCGGAGGTGTACTCGAAGCGCTCGCCCGGACGCAGCCAGGGTTGTTCGCCGACCACGCCGTCGCCGCGCACTTCTTCCACGCGGCCATTGGCGTCGGTGATGATCCAGTGGCGATCGAGCAGGCGCGCGGCCAGCTTGCCGGTGTTGCGGATGCCGATGGTGTAGGCGAACACGTAGCGATCCTCGCCCGGCCGCGACTGCTCGTCGAGGAAGCGTGTGGTGATCTCGATCTCGAAGGCGTAGGAGGGCTCGGTCATGGCGGCATTTTACGGCATCGGTGCGACCGGTTGGCCGTGATCGGCCAAGCGATTGGCCAGCGCAATGAAATCGTCCACGCCCACCTGCTCGGCGCGCGCGCCCGGATCGATGCCGCCTCTGGCGATGGCAGCGGCATCGCACATGCCGGACAAGGCATTGCGCAGGGTCTTGCGGCGCTGTCCGAAGGCCTCGCGCACCACTCGCGCGAACAGCGCCGCATCGGCAATGCCGATATCGGCAACCGGGCGGGGCACGAGTCGCACCACCGCCGAATCCACCTGCGGTGGCGGGCGGAACGCGGCCGGCGGCACGTCCAGCAGCGGCTCGACGGTGCAGTACGCCTGCAACATCACGCTCAATCGCCCATACACCTTGCTGCCCGGCGCGGCGGCCATGCGCTCGACCACTTCCTTTTGCAGCATGAAGTGCATGTCGGCGATGTGCGCTGCATGGTCGAGGCAATGGAACAGGATCGGCGAGGAGATGTTGTAGGGCAGGTTGCCGACCAAACGGATCTGCCCATTGCCGGCCAGTGCGGAAAAGTCCACCGCCAGCACGTCGCGATGGATGACTTCCAGCGCGCCGTCACGGCCATCCAGTGCGCGCAAGGGGTCGATCAGGTCGCGGTCGAACTCGATGACCGTGAGCGCACCGTGGCGACGCAGCAATGGAATCGTGAGCGCACCTTGTCCCGGGCCGATCTCGACGATGCGCTCGCCCGGTCGCGGATCGATCGCCAGCACGATGTCGTCGATGACGCGGGCGTCGTGCAGGAAGTGCTGGCCGAGGGATTTTTTGGGCGGCATGGAGCAGGGAGCGGGGAGCAGGGAGCAGGGTGCAGGGAGCAGGGAGCAGGGAGCGGAGAGCAGGGTGCAGGGAGCAGGGAGCAGGGAGCAGGGAGCAGGGAGCAGGGAGCGGGGAGCGGGGAGCGGGGAGCGGGGAGCAGGGAGAGCAGGGAGCAGGGAGCAGGGAGCGGGGAGCAGGGAGCGGGAAGCGGGAAGCGGGAAGCGGGGAGCGGGGAGCAGGGAGTGGGGAGCCGGAGATGAGCGTTGAGAGTCAGGGCTTGGGTTTGCTGGTGCTCTCGGGCGCGCTTTGGGGCTTGCCTTGCGTCGGAGAGGTGGCAGTCGGCGGCGTCGGGTTCGCTGCGCGGGTGGCAGGCGAGGTGTTCGCAGGTGATGCAATGATCGGCTCCGGCAGGCCCTGCGGCGCCATCTGGATCGGTGCGGTCGGTCGGGCGCCGATGTCGATGCTGTGCGGCAGGTACAGCGCGTACCCGCCGAGCCCGGCCAGGGCGGCGGCGCAGATGAGGATTTGCACTCCGATCCGGCGTGCGGCCGCTCCGCGGCGCACCCGCGTCGGGCCCAGCACCCAGCCGCCGGGTGGCGGGTACTGGGTGGCCGCGAACACGCGCCGCGCATAGCGCACCGAATACCAGGCCGCCGCAAGCAGACCGATCCCGCACAGGTAAGCCAGATCGTACAAGCGGTGCAGCAGGGCGTAGGGATTGGCGTGCGTGCCCCAGTAGCGAAACAGCAGCCAGGTGAGCACGATGGCGACCATGCCGACGAGCAGCCAGCGGCGCAGCAGACGCTGCTGCGCCGGATCGCCGCGTACCACCTGCGCAGGGTCGCGGTCGGGGTCGGGCTTGGAACCACGCGCTGCGCTGATCATCGTCTACCGATCCTGGTGGCGTGCTTGCGCCATCGCCGCCGCCACGTCGATGGCATGTTGCAGACTGGACGGATCGGCACTGCCACGACCGGCCAACTCCAGCGCGGTGCCGTGATCGACCGCCACGCGCGGGTAGGGCAAGCCAAGCGTGATGTTCACCGCATCCGCGAAACCGGCGTATTTGAGCACTGGCAATCCCTGATCGTGGTACATCGCCAGCACGACGTCGAAATCCTTTCGGACGGACGGCAGGAAAGCGGTATCGGCCGGCAACGGCCCGAGCAACTGCATGCCCTGCGCCCGCAACGAGTCCAGTGCCGGCACGATGCTGTCGATCTCCTCGCGACCGAGCCAGCCGCCTTCGCCGGCGTGCGGGTTCAGGCCGAGCACGGCGATGCGCGGCGTGCGGATTCCAAAGTACCGATCCAGCGCGGCGTGGACGATGCGCAGGTCGCGCTCCAGCGTCGCTCGGGTGATCGCGGCAGGCACGTCGCGCAACGGCAGGTGCGTCGTCGCCAACGCCACCCGCAAGGGTTGTGCGCCGGTTGTGGCGAGCATCATCACCACCGGACAGTTGGCATCGGCGGCCAGCAGTTCGGTGGTGCCGGTGTAGGCGATGCCGCCGGCATTGATGCTGGCCTTGTGCACCGGGCCGGTGACCAGCGCATCGGCCAAGCCCTCGCGGCAGCGGCGTGCGCCGGCCAGCAAGGCGTCGATCACCGTCCGTGCATTGCAAGGGTCGGGATGCCCGAACTGCGTCGGTACCGCCTGCGGCAGCGGCAACACGGCCAGTTCGCCCGCGCCGGCGCACGCATCGGGATCGCGGATGCGCAGCGGCAAGCGCAACGCGTGTGCGGCGGCGAGCAGGGTGTCCGGATCGGCCAGCGCCAGCAGCTCGACGTGGCGTTCGTGCTGGGCAATGCGGACGCACAACTCCGGGCCGACCCCCGCCGGTTCGCCCGGAACCAGGGCCAGCCGCGGCCGCATGGCGATCAGCTGGCCGGGTTCAGGCGGATGTCGACGTAGGCTTCGGAGCGGATCTGGCGCAGGAAGGTATCGTACTGATCGCCGGCCTTGCGGCGCAGGATCGCATCGCGCGCCGCCTCGCGCGCCGCCTGTTGGCTGACGTCGGTGGTGCGCGTGGCCAACAGTTTGATCACGTGCCAACCGACGTTGCTCTGGAACGGCTGCGACACCTCGCCGTCTTTCAACTTCTGGACTTCCTGCGCGACCGCGGTGCCCCAGCCGTCGATCGGGAACCAGCCCATGTCGCCGCCCTTGGCCCGGGTTTCGGTATCGTCGGAATCCTTGCGTGCCACGTCGCCGAAGTCGGCGCCGCCGACGATCTGCGCACGCAGCGCATCGATCTTGGCCTTGGTTTGTTCGTTGCTCACGCCGGGAGCGAACTTCACCATCAGATCCAGCGCGTGGTACTCGGTGGCTTGCTGGGGCGCGCTCTGTCCGGCCTGGCGCACTTCCACCAGCTTGAGCAACTGGAAACCGCTGCTGCCGCGGATGGGCTGCGTCACATCGCCGGGCTTGAGGGTCTTGACCACGGTGGCGAAGGCCGGCGGCACCTCATCTAGGCTGCGCCAGCCCAAGTCGCCGCCTTCCAGCGCGTTCTGGCTGTCCGAATACCGAATGGCCGCCGCCGAGAAGTCCATCTTGCCGTTCACGATCAAATCGCGAACGTCCTCGATCTTCTTTTGCGCGGTGCGCACCTGATCGGGCGTGGCGTCGGGCGGCAGGCCGACGAGGATGTGCGCCAAGTGGATTTGCGGGCCGCCGGCACGTTGCGTCGCCAGCTCGTTGTCGATCTCGGTGTCGCTGACTGCCAGCTGGCCTTCGACCACTTTTTGTTGCAGCTTCTGGATGGTCAGTTCGTCGCGCACCGATTTGCGGAACTCGTCATAGTTCATGCCTTGCGCGGCAACTCGTTGCTGCAACTGCGCCGGAGTGATCTTGTTTTGTGCGGCCAGCTGGGAAATGCTCTGGTCGACGTCCGCGTCGGAGGTCTTGATCCCGGCGTTTTCCGCGCGGGCCAATTGCAGGTGGGTGAGCACCAGGCGTTCGAGCACCTGCTTTTCCAGTTCGTCCTCGGGCGGCAACTGGTTGGCGCGACCGGCGTACTGTGCCTTGATGTTGCGCACGGCGCGGTCGAGCTCGCTGCGCAGGACGATGTCGTCATCGACGACGGCCACGATGCCGTCGAGCCGGTTGGCGCCGGCGGGCGCTGCGGCCTGGGCGTGCGCGACGGGAACGGCGGCCAGCGGAGACAGCGCGAGCAACAACGCGAGAAGGAATTTCGTCATGGAAGAAGTCTTCGGATGGTTCGATTTGACGGCCCGAGCATACGCCGGGCGCGCGGATCAGCGTGAATAGCCAAGGATATCACGCTCCAGCAAGGTGCCGGTGTCGCGGCCGAGTGAACCCAGGCCTTTGAGCTCGATCTCCAGAAATATCGCGGTGTCCTTGTCGCCCGAGGTGTCGTGGATGTAGCGCCGCGCCAGCGCGCGCACGGCCATGCAGCAGTCTTGCCACTCCACGCCGGCAAGACCCTCCAGCGTAGAGTGGTCGAGCAGGGAATAGTTCCAGCGGCCGAGCAGTCGCCAGTTTTCGTTCAGCGGATAGATGAACGAGACATCGGACTGACGGATCAGGTCGGGCCGATAGCGGTAGCCGACGCTGACGATGCCGCCGTGGCCAAAATGGTACTGGGCGCGCACACCGAACAGGTCGCTGCGGCCGCTGTGCGGGTCGTACAGGTATTCGGCCCCCATCGTCCAGTGGTCGTCCAGCGCCAGGTTGGCGTTCACCGCCAGATCGCTGCGCCCCAGTGCCGCGTAAGGATCGCCCGGCAGCAGCACGCGCGGAGGCTGGAAGTAGCGGATCTGGCCGATGCTGGCATTGAACCATTCGTGCCCGTCGCTGGCATCGAGCAGGCGGGTGGTGATCGCGGCCGTGAGCTGGTTGGCGTTGGTCTGGC
This sequence comes from Pseudomonadota bacterium, assembly GCA_018241125.1. Lineage (GTDB taxonomy): Bacteria > Pseudomonadota > Gammaproteobacteria > Xanthomonadales > Xanthomonadaceae > SZAS-103. Next base: position 161,871 of record JAFEEL010000009.1, read on the forward strand.
GATCGGCGCCGGCGAAGGTGTTGGTGCGGAACAGTTGATCCCAGGCGAACGAGTATTGCTGGGTGTCGAACACCGGCAGGTCGTCCTGATTGCGATAGGGCACGTACAGGTAGTACAGGCGCGGTTCGAGCGTGTTGATGAAGGCGTGCCCGAACAGGTTGGCGTCGCGCTCGAAGAAGGCGCCTGCGTCCACGCTGGCGATCGGCATGCCGCGGCTGGGGGACGTACTGTCGCCGGGTGCGACGGGTTGCTCGAGTTGGTAGCGGGTGTAGCGGTAGCCCAGTTCCGGGCGCACATACCAAGCGGCGCTCGAGAACGGGGTCGCCACGTAGGGATAGAAATCCGTGCGCGAGCCGCCGGGCAGTTCGTCGTGCTCGAAGCGCACCGCCTCGCTGCGCACACCCAGTTCCAGGTGTTCGCCGAACGGCTGGTTCCAGCGGAACCATAGATCCGGGGTGCGCCGGAAGGGTTCGAGCGCCTTGGTCAGGTTCGGGTCGGTGATCTGCCAGTCCTGTACATACAACCCGGCCGTCCAGTAGCGGCCGCGCCCGTAAACGCCAGCCGTGCTGGACAGCAGGCCGATGGCATTGGCAAACGGCTGCTCGCTGAAATCCTGCAGATAGCCCGGATCGCTGACGTGGTGGATGTCGGTCAGGGCGTAGAACTGCGGGGTGAAGCTGGTCACCGTCTGGATGTCCAGCGAGCCGCGATCACGATGCACCTGACGATCGTCGGGCAGCCAGGTGGCGTTGATGATGCCCTGGCCATGACTGGCCGTGATGTATCGAAACTGGCCGTCGAGCATCAAGCCCCGATCGCCGAAGTAGCGCCCGGTCAAGGTGGCGTCGTAGTTGGGCGCGAGGTTGAAATAGTAAGGCACGCTGAGCATGAAGCCGCTGCGCTCGGACATGCCGAAACTGGGCGTCAGCAGGCCGCTCTTGCGCTCGTTGTCCAGAGAGAAGCTCATCCAAGGCAAGTACAGCACCGGGACGTTGCCGATTTTCACCGTCGCCCCGTGCGCGGTGCCGACGTTGGTCGTGCGATCCATGTCCACCTGGTCGGCATGGATCTCCCACTTGCGGTCTTGCGGGTCGCAAGTGGACCAGGTGGCATCCCAAAAGCTTTCCTGATCGCCCTCGACCTTGCCGTGGTCGCCTTGTCCGTTGCCGCGGGTATTGCGCAACTGATACTGGATGCGCTGGCTCTGGGTGGACAGCGTGGTGATGTCCTTGCCGCGGTCGCCATCGGCGCGGTCGGCGGTCAGGCGCACCGTGTTGTCTTGATACTTCACGTTGCCCAGCGCTTGCCAGGTGTCGTGGTCGTGGTCGTAGCTGACGTGGTCGGCGAACGTCCACTGGTCGGCGTGACGGATCTCGACATGGCCATCGAACACGCTGATGCCGACCTTGCTCAAGTCGGCCAGATCGGCCTGTACATCGGCCGGCGCGGTGGGGCGCTCGGACGCCTTGCCGATCGGCGCGATTCCGGGAAACTCGGGGACGGCGTTGCCGCGGCACAGGACAAACTCGTCGGCCGGGTGCTTGAGCGTGGGATCCTTGCGTGGAGCGCCGTTGGCCGCGGGCTTGGCATAGGCGGTGCAGGCCAGGGCGATGGCCAGGCACAGAGGCAGCAATCGGATGCCGGAACGCAAGGATCGATCTCCAGAGAAAGGGTCGCTGCGGCGACCGCCGATTCGCGCGGTTGCGCGAGCCGGCGTGCGGCGGTGCAATAGCTTGCCATACTGAGGACGGAAGACGGAGGACAGAGGACAGATGACAGAGGGACGGTGAAACCGACGCACGTTGGCTGTCCCCTCTGCCTTCGGGAGAGGGGGCCACAACATGCCGGGTTCTCAGTCCTCAGTCCTCAGGGCGGCCACATGCGCCACCGCGCTCTCGCGCAGGGCCTGCATGTCGTAGCCGCCTTCGAGCATCGACACCAGCCGCCCGCTGGCGTGGCGGTCGGCGATCACACACAGTTGCGTGGTGAGCCAACCGAAGTCCTCGGCAGTGGCCTGCAAGTTGGCCAGCGGGTCGCGGTGGTGCGCGTCGAAACCGGCCGAAACCAGCACCAGCTGCGGGCGAAAAGCGTCCATCGCCGGCAGTAACGTCTGCGCCCACGCCTGCCGCAACGCCCGGCCGTCGGCACGCGGCGGCAGCGGCACGTTGCGCACGTTGCCAACTCCCTGCTCGCTGGCCGCCCCGGTGCCCGGGTACAGTGGCCACTGGTGCGACGACAGGTACTGCACGCGCGGGTCGTGGGCGAAGATGTCCTGTGTGCCGTTGCCGTGGTGCACGTCGAAATCGGCGATGCAGACGCGCTCAAGTCCGTGCGCAGCCAGAGCATGGGCGGCGGCCACGGCGATCGAGTTGAACAAGCAAAAGCCCATCGCGGCGCCGCGTTCGGCGTGGTGCCCCGGCGGGCGTACCGCGCAGAATGCGCGCCGCGCTGCGCCGCTCATCATCGCATCGACAGCCGCGATGCCGGCGCCTGCCGCGCGCAGCGCCGCTTCGGCCGACTCTGCGGACATCGCGGTGTCCGGGTCGATCTGGCGCCGGCCGTGCACCGGCGTGTCGAGGATGGCGGCGATGTGCGCGTCGCCGTGCACGCGCGCCAGTTGTGTGCGCTGTGCGGCCGGCGCGATGCGCCAGCTGAGCGCGGGGAACGTCATACCGATGGCGTCGATCACCTGCACCAGACGTTGCGGGCACTCGGCATGGTCGGCGCCCGGATCGTGGCGCAGACAGGCCGGGTGGGTGAACAGCAGCAGGCTCATGCCTTGCGGCGTTCGTGGTTCCACAACACTTCGCCGTGGCCGCTGGTGCGGGCCAGCACGCGGGCGAGCACGAACAACAGGTCGGACAGGCGATTGAGGTAGCGCACCACTTCCGGGCGCACGCTTTCTACGCGGGCCAAGGCGATGGTTTCGCGTTCGGCGCGGCGCGCGATGGTGCGCGCCAGATGGCAGTGCGCTGCGGCGATGCCGCCGCCGGGCAGGATGAACTCCTTGAGCGCCGGCAGATCGGCGTTGAAGCCGTCCAGACGCGCTTCCAGTCGCACCACGTCAGCATCGAAGATCGCCGCGTGGCCCGGAATGCACAACTCTCCGCCCAGATCGAACAGCTGGTGCTGCACCGCGGTCAGGCACTCGTGCGCAGCCTCGGGTAAATCGCCCGCCAGCACGATGCCGATAGCGCTGTTGAGTTCATCCACCGTGCCGTAGGCGCACACCCGCAGTGAATCCTTGGGCGTGCGGCTGCCGTCGCCGAGGCCGGTCGTGCCATCGTCACCGGTGCGGGTGTAGATCTTGGAGAGGCGGTTGCCCATGACGAGCCTGGCTCAGGGACTGCATTCGTGGCTCGAAAAATTCCGTTCGTGGCGAGCCGGTCGAACCATGATCGGAATCGCGCTGTGACGGCCCCGCGCTTACGCAGTCTGCGTGCGCAGTTGCGGCAGGCGGGCGCGCAGCAGCGCGAAGCCACCGAACAGGGCGGCCGAATAGAACAGCGTGCCCAATACCGTCCACTGGAAGAACGGCAGGCCGGCGACGTAGCAGGCGGTCAGGCCGTGCGCGCAGGCATCGCCCAGTGTGGCATCGGCGGAGAGCCACGTGGCGAAGTTGGTGGTCAGGTAGAACAGCACCGAGCCGGCCAGCGATGCGCCAAGCACGTTGCCCGCGTTGGCGCGACCGCGCAGGGCGAAGCCGAGCAGGCAGCACAGCACGATGCTGACGTAGATCGCCACGAAGTGCGCATTCAGGAAATAGTCGGCATACAGCCCGCCGTTGACCATTCCCAGAACGATATCGGATACCAGCATCGCCAGCAGTGGCACTGCCAGCGCCCACCCGCGCCGCGCGAAAAAGGCGCCCCCGAACAGGCCGACCGCTTCGATCGGCGAAAAATTCGGCGGGTGCGGCAGTAGGCGCGAGAGCGCGGCAAGCACGATCATGCCGACGAGCACCAGCGGGCCGGTGGACAACGAACGCAGGGTCTGGGTCATGGCGGTGCTCGATCGATGCAAGGCGCGTGGCGCGATGCAGCGAATGATAGCGCAATGCCGCAGCGCGGGGCATGCGTCGCATGGCGATGGCGCGATCGGTGGATCCCGATGGCCCGGGCTGCGTCCTCGATCCGCGCCTGCCCTCGAACGGGCATTTTTCACAGTCTCCAAGTCACCGTTCGTGGTGAGGAGGACGTGTCGAGATCGAAGATCGAGCACGTCCGTCTCGAACCACGCTTGTGCGGGGAAACCTCCGAGGCGGTGGTTCGATCGCGGCCTCGGGCTGCGCCCTCGATCCGCGCCTCACCACGAACGGGATATTCGATCGCGGCCTCGGGCTGCGCCCTCGATCCGCGCCTCACCACGAACGGGATATTCGATCGCGGCCTCGGGCTGCGCCCTCGACCCGCGCCTCACCACGAACGGGATATTCGATCGCGGCCTCGGCCTTCGGCCTCGACCCGCGCCTCACCACGAACGGGATAGTCGATCGCAGTCTGAAGTCCCGGGATTGGACGTCGCGCTACCATGTGCGCATGAAGCAGAACATCCACGACGTGCTGATCGTCGGCGGCGGCTTGGTCGGCGCCAGCTTGGCCTGCGCACTGGAAGGCCGCGGGCTGGACGTGGTCCTGGTCGAGTCCGAGCCGGCGCGCCCACCGATGATCGCCGATACCGATGCGCGCAGCCTCGGGCTTGCCGCGGCTAGTCTCAATGCACTGGCCGCACTGGGCGTCTGGCGCCATCTTGCGAACCTGCCGGCACCGATCCGGCGCATCCACGTGAGCCGTCGCGGCGATTTCGGCACGGTGTTGCTGCGCGCCGACGAATACGGCCGCGAAGCGTTCGGCGGCGTGGTCGCGGCGCCGGCGTTGGGCGCGGCCCTGCAGGCGCGCTTGCGTGAGTTGCGTGGCCTGCACCATCGGGTGGGTGCCAAGCTGGTCGCGTTGCGCGAATCAGACGATCGCCGCGAGGCGGAGATTGCGCACGGCGATGCGGTCGAAGCGATCGCCGCGCGCTTGGTGATCGGCGCCGACGGCACGCAATCGGCGGTTCGCCAAGCGGTCGGGATCGACGCGAGCACGCACGACTATGCCCAGCACCTGTTCGCCGGCAGCGTGCGCGCCACGCGGCCAGCCGACGGGCAGGCGTGGGAGCGCTTCACCGATTCCGGGCCGGTGGCGCTGTTGCCGCGTGCGGGCGGCGACTACGGCTGCATCTGCACCGTTGCGACCGCCGATGCGGCGCGTGTGGCCGCGCTGGACGGCGGCGGTTTCATCGCCGAGCTGCAAACGCGCTTCGGCTGGCGCGCCGGGCGCTTCGTCGCGGTCGGGCGGCGTTCGGCGCATCCGCTGCGTCAACTGGTCGCGCAGCGCATCGTCGCGCCACGCGTCGTGCTGATGGGCAACGCCGCGCAGACACTGCATCCGGTCGGTGCGCAGGGTTTCAACCTCGGCTTGCGCGATGCACTTACCTTGGCCGAGTTGTTGCGCGAGGTGCGCGGCGGCGACATCGGGCAAGCCGGCGTGCTGGATGAATATGCCCGGCGGCGTGCCGAAGACCGCGCGCAGACCCTGCGTTTTTCCGACGGACTGGCGCGGCTCACGTCCAACCCCGCCATGCCGCTGCGCTTGCTGCGGTCAGTGGGTCTGGGCGCGCTGGCGTCGTCGTCCGGATTGCGGGCACGCTTCGCCGGCGGGGCGATGGGGTTTCGTGGCCGCGTGCCCGATTTGGCACGGGACGAGACCGTCGTGTTGGAGAACGAGCGATGAGACGGCGTGACCCGTTCGACGTGGTGGTGGTCGGCGCCGGCGTGGTCGGCAGTGCCACCGCCTTGGCGTGCGCGCGTGAAGGGCTGCGCGTGGCGGTGGTCGAGCCGCGTGTGCCAGCGGCATGGCACGCCGATGCGCAGGACCTGCGGGTGTTTGCGCTGGCGCAAGACGGCATCGACTTGCTCGACGATCTGGATGTGTGGGGCGCCATCGCGCCGCACGCGCAGCCCTATCGGTCGATGCGGGTGTGGGATGCGGCCGGCGGCGGCGAGTTGTGTTTCGAGGCGCAGCGCTATGGCCGCGACGCACTGGGCTGGATCGCGGAAGGCGCATTGCTCGCCGATCGCTTGTGGAGCGCCTTGCAGCTCGCCGGGGTGACGCTGCGCTGCCCGCAGGCGGTGGTGGGGATCGACGGTGATGGCGTGGAATCGGGTGATGGTTCGGCGGTCGCGCTGCGGTTGGACGATCACTCCACGCTGCGCGCGCGCTTGGTGATCGCCGCCGACGGTGCCGATTCGAAACTGCGCGACATGGCGGGGATCGCGTTGGTGCGCCACGACTACGGCCAGCGCGGGCTGGTGGCATTCGTGCAAACCGAAATGGCGCATGCCGACACCGCGTGGCAGCGCTTCCTGCCGACCGGGCCGCTCGCGTTCCTGCCATTTCGCGACGGCCGCTCGTCGATCGTGTGGACCTTGCCGGACGCCGAAGCCGCGCGCTTGCTGGCGGTGGACGATGCCACGTTCTGCGCCGAACTCACCCGCGCCTTCGACGCCACGCTGGGCGAGGTGGTGGCGGTGTCGCAGCGGGCGGCGTTCCCGTTGCGCCGGCAGCTTGCCGAGCGCTTCGTCGCCGGGCGCATCGTGCTGTGCGGCGATGCCGCACACGCGGTGCACCCGTTGGCCGGACAGGGCCTGAACGTCGGGCTGCGCGACGTGATCGCGTTGCGCAAGATGCTGCGCGCGGCGCGCATGCGCGGTGCCGATATCGGTGCGCCGCACCGGTTGGCGCGCTGGGGGCGCGAACGCCGCAGCGAAAGTGCCGTGGCCGCTTGGACGTTCGACGGCATCAACCGCCTGTTTTCCACTGATGCGCCGCTGCCGACGTTGCTGCGCGGGCACCTGCTCGGGCTGGGCGGGCGCGTCCCGGGGATGGATGGACTGCTGTGGAAGCGCGCGGCGGGGGTGTAGGAGAAGCCGGGAGACGGGAGATGGGAGACGGGAGACGGGAGATGGGAGGAGCGGACGTACTGCCTGTTCACGTCATTTCACTCGCCATCGCCTTGCGTCGGGCCATCTCCTTCTCGCTCGGCTCGCCACTTGCGAACGAGCCCGGCCGAATATCGCCCGCCGGCACATAGGTGCTCATCACGACCCCGTTGTTGGAAACCTGTGAGCGAACCAGTTGTAGCGCCGACGGCTTGGCAGCGTCACCGAAGAGGCGCTTGCCGCGCCCAAGCACCACCGGGAAAGTCCACACGTTGTACTCGTCGATCAGCGCGGCCGCCTGGAGTGTTTGAATCAGATTGCCGCTGCCGATCAGTTGAAGGTCAGGCCCCGCCTGAACCTTGAGTGCGGCGATCGCCGAAACCACATCGCCGTGGAGCAGGGTTGAATTATTCCAACTCAGTGATTTGCGCGTGCGCGAGGCGACGTGCTTTTCCGCGCTGTTGAGCGTCTTCGCAACCGGATCGTCCTCGGATTGATATGGCCAGAACGCTTCGAAGATTTCATAGGTTTTGCGACCGAGCACCAGGACGCGATCCTTGCCATCGAAGCCTGCTGCGGAAATGTCCATGCTTTCGTCCGCGTAGGCGAACATCCAGCCGCCAAGGGCAAAGCCGCAAGTGGGGTCTTCCTGTGGCGCTCCGGGTGCTTGCATGACGCCGTCGAGCGACGCAAACGTCGATGCGATGAGCTTCCTCATGGAAATCCTCCGGTTGTGAAACGAATCTCGCCCGTGCGCGCCATCACCGCCATCGCCAATCAGCGCAACACCCGCCGCGCGCCGAGGTAGTGTTCGCGCCAGTAATAGCCGTTGATCGCGTCCAACCGCACGGTGCCGCCGACGTTGGGGGCATGCACGAAGCGGCCTTGGCCAACGTAGATGCCGACGTGCTGGACGCGGGCCCCACCGAAAAACACCAGATCGCCCGGTGCGAGGTGGGCATCGCGGATCTGCGGCACCGGCAGCGCGGCGATGTCGGCAGCGGTGCGCGGCAGGGCCAGATGATCGATGTCGCGGAACACGAAGTTGACCAAGCCGCTGCAATCGAACCCGCTTGCCGGGGTATTGCCGCCGCGCACGTAGGGCGTGCCGACCAGACCGATGGCGCGCATCAGCACCGCGTTGGCCATCGCCGGGTCGGTCGCGGCGACGTCGACGATGGCGATCGGTGCGATGCGATGGCCGGCCTCGCCCGGCTGCCGTGTGACGTGCCGCTGCCCGCAGCCGGCCATGAGCAACCCGCACGCTGCAACCAGCGCGCAGGCCGATGCGTTGCGCCCAAACCGACTACTGCTCACGATCCATCTCGCCGTCCTGTGTGTGCGTCGTTTGCTTTGCGCAATTCGCTTGAGTTGCTGGTGCCGGCTGCGCCCAACTTGCGTTTGGTCTTCCGACCCTCGTCATCCGCCTTCTGTCCTCCGTCCTACGTCCTCTGTCTTCTGTCATCCGTCCTCTGTCTGCGATAATGCCCGCCGCGTCCGTGCGCCGCGTCGGCACCCGGCATAGCTTGCCGCGTCGCCGCCACTGCGTCACCCCCTTCAACCCATCCTGCGAGCCGCCATGAAGATCGACAAGAACGCCGTCGTCCGCCTGCATTATTCCGTTACCGAGGTCGGTGGCGGGCCGATCGAGGATTCGCGGGTTGGCGAGCCGCTGTCGATCCTGGTCGGCCACAAGAACATCATCCCCGGCGTGGAAAACGCGCTGCTCGGACACGAGGCCGGCGACCGCATCGAGGTCACCGTCGGCCCGGAGGAGGGTTACGGGCACCGCCACGAGAACGCCATCCAGCGACTGCCGAAAAAGAAGTTCGGCAAGCACGCCGTGCTCAACGCCGGCGACCTGGTGATGCTCAAGACCGATCAGGGCCAGCGCCCGGTGGTCGTGCACAAGGTCGGCATGACCGTGGTGGACGTGGATCTCAATCACCCGATGGCCGGCAAGACGCTGGCGTTCGATATCGAGGTGGTCGAAGTGCGCCCGGGCAACGATGAGGAAATCGCACACGGCCACGTGCATGGCGCGGGCGGTCACGCGCATTGACTTCCCGACCTCCCCGGCGGGGAGGGTGCTGCCGTTTCCAGAGGTTGCAAGCGTCGCAATGAATCCAACCCACGCATTGCCAATCGCCTGCGCCGCCGGCCCCTCGGCCGACGTGTTGGTCGTCGGCGGCGGGGTGATCGGTCTGGCTTGCGCGCTGGAACTGGCGCGCGCCGGGCGACAGGTGCGTGTGCTGGAAATGCACGGCCTCGGATCGGGCAGTTCGCACGGCAACTGCGGCACCATCACCCCCAGCCATTCCGAGCCGCTGGCAATGCCCGGGGTGATCGCCAAGGGCCTGCGCTGGGCGCTGCAGGCCGATGCGCCGTTGTACATCCATCCGCGCTTCGATCTGACGCTGTGGGGTTGGCTGTGGCGCTTCGCGCGGCGTTGCAACGATCGCCACGCGCGCCCCGCCACCCAGGCCAAAGCAGCGCTGTTGCAGGCTTCGCGCACGATGCTGGAGGCATTCGTCGCCGAGCACGCGTTGGATTGCGAGTTCGAGACCCGCGGCTTGTTGTACGCCTACACCGACCCGCGCCAGCGCGACGCCGATCTGCACGATCTGCGTTTGCTGCGCGAAGTCGGTGTGCACGCCGAGCCGTGGGATGCGGGGCGCATGCAGGTCGAGGAGCCGTCACTGCGCGATGACATCATCGGCGGCCTGTATTTTCCGAACGACGCCAGCCTGCGCCCGGATCGTTACGTCGCAGAACTGGCGCGGTTGGCGCGTGCGGCCGGCGTGGAACTGATCGAAGACTGCGCGGTGCTTGGTTTTTGCCGCGAGCGCGAGCGCGTCGTCGGCGTTGATACCGCGCGTGGATTGCAACGCGGGCGCGACGTGCTGCTCGCAGCCGGCGCGTGGTCGCCGTTGCTGTCCCGCCAGATCGGCTTCGAGCTGCCGATCCAGCCCGGCAAAGGCTATTCGATCACCTTCGATGCGCAGCGCAAACCACCGCGGCATCCGCTGGTGTTGCGCGAGCGCAGCGTGTGTGTGACCGCGTGGGGCAGCGGCTTTCGCCTTGGCAGCACGATGGAGTTTTCCGGCTACGACGCTAGCCTCAACCGTGTGCGCCTGGACGCGCTGGTGCGTGGCGCCGGGCAGTACTTGCGCGAACCACCGAGCGGTGCGCCCCGCGAAGAATGGTACGGCTGGCGACCGATGACTTACGACGACCTGCCGATCCTGGGGCGCGCGCCGGGCTGCGACAACCTGTGGCTGGCGACCGGCCACGGCATGCTGGGAGTGAGCATGTCGCTGGCCACCGGACGGCTGCTGGCCGATCTGATGTGCGGGCGCGAGGCACTGCTCGACCCGGCGCCGTATTCGGCGTTGCGATTTTGATCTGCGGAGGGCCTGGCGGAATGGATGTGTATCGACTGCATCGCGGCACCGCGCCGTTGTTGGTCAGCCTGCCGCACGATGGCACCGCGATCCCCGATGCGATCGCCGCGCGCATGACGCCCGCGGCACGGCGTGCGCCCGACACCGATTGGCATGTTTCCCGCCTGTACGATTTCGCGCGGGCGATGGGCGCGAGCGTGATCGTGCCGAAGCATTCGCGCTACGTGGTCGATCTCAACCGCCCACCGGACGATGTGTCGCTGTATCCGGGCCAGAACACCACCGGCCTGTGCCCGATCGTGCAGTTCTCCGGGGCGCCGGTATACCTGCCCGGGCAGGAGCCGATGCCCGCCGAGGTCGCTGCCAGGGTCGAAACGTATTGGCACCCGTACCACCACGCGCTGCAAGCCGAGATCGCACGGATCCACGCCGCGCACGGGCGCGTGCTGTTGTGGGAAGGCCATTCGATCCGTGGCGAAGTGCCGTTCCTGTTTCCGGGCCGGTTGCCGGACCTCAACGTCGGCACGGCCAGCGGGGCCAGTTGCTCTGCCGCCGCGCAAGCGCGCATCGAGGCGGCGCTGGCCGCACAAAGCGCACACGATTTCGTGGTCAACGGACGTTTCAAGGGCGGTTACATCACCCGTCACTACGGCAATCCGGCGCACGGCATCGACGCGGTGCAGATGGAAATCAGCCAGCGCATCTACATGGACGAAGATACGTTCGCTTGGGACGATGCCAAGGCGTCGGCGGTGCAGGCGGCGATCCGAACCCTGATCGCAGCAGCGCTGGGTTGAATCGCGCGATCACGCGCGCGCCGGGTGTTTGGGCTCGACCTTGGGCAGCAACCACGCCAGCAACCCGATGGCGGGCAGGAACGCGCAGATGCCGTACACCGACTCGATGCCGATGTGGTCGGCGAGCACGCCCAGCAGCGCCGCGCCAAGCCCGCCCAGACCGAACGAAAATCCGTAGAAGATCCCCGATACCACGCCGGTGCGCCCGGGCAGCAGTTCCTGCGCGTACACCACGATCGCCGGGAACGCCGAGGCGATGATCAGGCCGATGCACACCGTCAGCACGGTGGTCCACAGCAGGTTGGCGTGCGGCAGCAGCAGGGTGAACGGCAGCACGCCCAGGATCGAGGCGAAGATCACCACGCGCCGGCCGATGCGGTCGCCGATCGGGCCGCCGGCCATCGTGCCGGCCGCGACCGCGCCGAGAAACACGAACAGGTGGATCTGCGCGGCCTGCGCGCTGAGATGGAATTTTTCCATCAGGTAAAACGTGTAGTAGCTCGACAGACTGGCCAGATAGAAGAACTTGGAGAACAGCAGCCCGATCAGCGCGCCCATCGCGATTACCACCGTGCGCCGCGGCAACCGCGACTGCGCGTGCGCGGCCTTGGCAGCGCGGCGATGCGCCGGCAGGTGCTCGCGGTACCAGTAGCCGATGCGGGTGAGCAGGATGATGGCGAGGATCGCGGCGATGGCGAACCACGCCACGCTGGTCTGTCCGCGCGGCATCACGATGAAGGCCGCCAGCAGCGGCCCGCAGGACGAACCGAAATTGCCGCCGACCTGGAAGATCGACTGCGCCAGCCCGTGTTGCCCGCCCGAGGCCATGCGCGCCACCCGCGACGACTCGGGATGGAACACCGACGAGCCCGATCCCACCAGCGCGGCGGCCAGCAGCAGCACCGGGAAGCTGGGCGCGTGCGACAGCAGCAGCAGGCCGGTGAGCGTGAAGCCAATGCCCACCGCCAGCGAGAACGGCCGCGGATGGCGGTCGGTGTAGATGCCCACCAGCGGTTGCAGCAGCGAGGCGGTGAGCTGGAAGGTGAGGGTGATCAGGCCGATCTGCGCGAAGCTCAGGTCGAAGTTGACCTTCAGCAAGGGGTAGATCGCCGGCAACAGCGACTGGATCAAGTCATTGAGCAGGTGGCAGAAGCTCAAGGTCAACAAGATCGGCATCGCCGCACGCACGGCGCTGGCGGTGGGCGAGGGTGCGGTGGCCGGCAGCGGCGCGGCCGGGGCGGGCGTGGCGGCGATGGCGTCCTGCGAAAAATCCGGAGCGTGCTCGTTCATGCGCCCATTTTCGCGCCAAATCGCGGCGTGTGCTGGATGGTGGCCAAAGTGCTACAACGATTCGACCGAGTGCGTGTCCAGGAACTTGCCGATGAGGTTGCCTTCTTCACTGCCATCGGGCTTGCTGATCGTCCAATCGCGAATGTCCGATTCGGGCAAATCGTAAGGGTCGCCGGCTGCGAAACCCGTTACCAAGTCTATGTGAGAGGCAATCACCCCATAGATGCGTCCCTCCGCGATAGCGCGCACCTGCAAGAACACGTCTTCGGTTCGTCCGCCGGCGTCGCGCAGTCTGACGGTGACGGAGAATATATTCCCGAACGGAAGGCCCGCGATAAACCGCTGCTTGGCTTCCGGATAGGTGCGGCGCGCCTGCTCGATGAGCGGTTGCAGGGCGGCGTCGGTACGCGCCAGTTGAGTCGTCGACCCCTGTTGCGCTACATCTTTGGGTGCATTGGCGGCGATCTCCGCAACTGGAGGATAAGCAGCCAATCGTTCGTCGATGTGTTTTTGCTCGTCGTCGGAGATCGCCATTCCACGAAAGAGCCGCACTCGGTACTGATGGGAAGCCCATTCCAGTACGGCCAAACGGTCGCCCGCACGGATCCAAAACGGGTAGCCGGCCTGCAGTACTTGGTAGTCGAACGGCGCTGGTATTACCGACGAGCGATCACACCAGATGCCTCTGAATGGTGCACCGGTCAGGGCAGTAAACCGACGATCTTCGTTGTAGTCGAGAACGCGGAACTTCGGGATGCTGACCCATTCGGGCTTCCCGCCGCGCTCAGTGATCGCGCCGCATTGCGACTCCTCCAGGCTGGAAGCGTTGGCGCATCCACAGGCCAACAGTAGCAGAGCCGTTGCAACCCCGCGCAAGATGGGATGTTGTTGCGCGCTCATGCGTCAAGACTCGCCAGATCGCCCTTGGTTTCCAGCCACGCCTTGCGCTCGCCGGCGCGCTTTTTCGCCAGCAGCATGTCCATCAGCGCGCGGGTGGCGTCGGCATCGTCCACGGTGAGCTGTACCAGCCGCCGCGTGTCCGGGTGGATGGTGGACTCACGCAACTGCGCCGGGTTCATCTCGCCCAGGCCCTTGAAGCGCGTGACGTTGAGCGCACCCTTGAGTTTTTCCCGCTCGATGCGTTCGAGCAGCAGCGATTTTTCTTCTTCATCCAGCGCATAAAACACCTGCTTGCCCACGTCCACGCGGAACAGCGGCGGCATCGCCACGAACACGTGACCGGCCGCGACCAGTGCCGGGAAGTGGCGTAGAAACAACGCGCACAACAAGGTGGCGATGTGCAGGCCGTCGGAGTCGGCATCGGCGAGGATCACGATCTTGCCGTAGCGCAGGCCGTCGATGGCCGCGTGGCCCGGATCGCAGCCGATCGCCACGGCAAGGTCGTGCACCTCGGTCGATGCCAGCACGCCAGAACTTTCCACTTCCCATGTGTTGAGGATCTTGCCGCGCAACGGCAGGATCGCCTGAAACTCCTTGTCGCGCGCCTGCCGGGCGCTGCCGCCGGCGGAGTCGCCTTCGACCAGAAACAACTCGGTGCGCGACAGATCCTGCGAGATGCAATCGGCGAGCTTGCCGGGCAGGGCGGGGCCTTGCGTCACCTTTTTGCGCACGACTTGTTTTTCGGTCTTCAAGCGCAACGCCGCGCGCTCGATGGCCACCTGCGCGATCGCCTCGCCGGCCTCCACGTGCTGGTGCAGCCACAGCGCGAAGGCGTCGTGCGCGGCACCTTCCACGAACGCTGCGGCCTGCCGCGAGGACAGGCGCTCTTTGGTCTGCCCGGAAAACTGCGGGTCGGCGAGCTTCACCGACAGCACATACGCGACGCGGTCCCACACGTCCTCGGGCGCCAGCTTGACCCCGCGCGGCAGCAGGTTGCGCACGTCGCAGAACTCGCGCAGGGCTTCGGTCAACCCCGTGCGCAGGCCGTTGACGTGGGTGCCGCCTTGCGCGGTCGGGATCAGGTTGACGTAGCTTTCCTGCACCAGCTCGCCGCCATCGGGCAGCCAGCAGGCCACCCAATCGACGATCTCCGCGGTGCGCGCCAGCGAGCCGTGGAACAAATCCGCAGGCAGGCAGGTTCGCCCTTGCAGTTCGCCGTGCAGGTAATCGCGCAGGCCGTCGCGGTAATGCCACTGCACGCGTTCGCCGCTGGCCTCGTCGAACAGGCGCACCGTCAAGCCCGGGCACAGCACCGCCTTGGCGCGCAGCAGGTGCTTGAGTGGCTTGATGGCGAACTTCGGGCCATCGAAATACTTCGGGTCGGGCCAGAAGCGCAGCCGTGTGCCGGTGTTCTTCTTGCCGACCGTGCCGACCGCTTTCAGTTTGCTGGTGGCGTCGCCATCGGCATAGGTTTGCGCGTACTCCGAGCCGTCGCGCTTGATGAACACTTCGAGTTTCTTCGACAGCGCGTTGACCACGCTCACGCCCACGCCGTGCAGGCCGCCGGAGAAGCTGTAATTGCGATTGTTGAACTTGCCGCCGGCGTGCAGGCGGGTGAGGATCAACTCGACGCCCGGAATTTTTTCCTCGGGGTGGATGTCCACCGGCATGCCGCGCCCATCGTCGGCGACCTCGCAACTGCCATCGTTGAACAAGGTCACCTCGATGGTCGTGGCGTGCCCGGCCAGCGCCTCGTCGACCGCGTTGTCCACCACTTCCTGCGCGAGGTGGTTGGGACGGCTGGTGTCGGTGTACATGCCGGGGCGCCGCTTGACGGGCTCCAGGCCGGAGAGGACTTCGATGTCGGCGGCGTTGTAGCGGCTGCTCATGCGGGTGCTGGTCGGCGCGAAGGCGAGCGGCATGATAACCGGCGAAGGCGTGGTGAGCGGGAAACGGGGAGCAGGGAGCAGGGAGCGGGGAGCGGGAAGCGGGGAGCGGGGAGCAGTGAGCGGGGAGCAGTGAGCGGGGAGCAGGGGGGCGGGGAGCGGGGAGACGGGAGACGGGAGACGGGAGACGGGAGCGGTGAGCGGGGAGCGGGGAGCGGTGAGCGGGGAGCGGTGAGCGGGGAGCAGGGAGCGGGGAGCAGGGAGCAGGGAGCGGGGAGCGCTGCAGTCTGCGAATCCCAAGTCCCAAGTCCCGAGTCCCGAGTCCCGAGTCCCAAGTGCAGCGCCCCGCCATTTACCTCAACCTGAACGACGGCATCCGACTGCGTTTGTTAACCATCTGTTTTTACAATAAAAAAATTGTTAAGCCTGAACAACCTGTTCAGCTTGAGTTCTGGAAAAGGCGTGGAAAGTGCGCCATCGCTCGTGGACGGCCGGCTGGTTTGGGCCGCCCTCGAACCCCGCAGGAGCCCTGCCAACAGCGCCACCGCAAAGGAGACTTTCCGCATGCGTCGTCTGATGATCGCCTTGTCGATTGCCGGTTTCATCGCCACTCCCATCGCCCTCGCGCAGGGCAAGCACCACGCCAGCAGCCACGCCAGCACGCACAAGGCCAGCACGCATCAGGCCGCTCGCGGCAATCACCATCATCTGGCGCAAACGTCCCATCAGGGCCGCCACGGCAAGGCTGAGCGCCCACAGGCATTGGCCAGCAACGGCAAATCCCGCAATCGCCATCACGTCGCTGCCGCGCCGCAAGGGCCGGACGAAGAAGAGGTCATGCAGCCCGAGCTGTAAGACCGGGTGCAACCTTCCCGCGATGCCCCGCCGACAGCGGGGCATCGTCGTTTTCGGGGAGTATTTTCCTCGCGGGCGCATTGCGCAGCCTGTAGAATGGCGTTTTCCGGGAGCCGCCACGGTCATGCCGTTCGGGCCACGCCACTTGCCGCTAGCCGAGCGACTCGGCCTCCCTCACCCCACCACCGGCTTCGCCGGCGGTCCCCCCCTCTCCTGTCAGGGCGAGAGAGGGACGGCGGTGTCGCTGCGCGACAAACGGAATCGAACATGACCCGCCTGATCTTCGTCACCGGTGGCGTGGTGTCCTCGCTTGGCAAGGGCATCGCGTCGGCATCCCTGGCGGCCATCCTCGAAGCCCGCGGCCTGCGGGTGACGATGATGAAGCTCGACCCTTACATCAATGTCGATCCGGGCACGATGAGCCCGTTCCAGCACGGCGAGGTGTACGTCACCGACGACGGCGCTGAAACCGATCTGGACCTCGGGCACTACGAGCGCTTCGTGCGCGTGCGCCTGACGCGGCGCAACTCGATCACCACCGGGCGCATCTACGAGAACGTGATCCGCAAGGAACGCCGCGGCGATTACCTCGGCGCCACCGTGCAGGTGATCCCGCACATCACCGACGAGATCAAGCGCTGCATCGACGAGGCTACCGCCGGCTTCGATGTCGGATTGGTCGAGATCGGCGGCACCGTCGGCGACATCGAGTCGCTGCCGTTTCTGGAGGCCATCCGCCAGATCCGCACCGAACGCGGCCCGCACCGTGCGATCTTCATGCACCTGACGCTGGTGCCGTTCATCGCCGCCGCCGGCGAGCTCAAGACCAAGCCGACCCAGCACTCGGTGAAGGAACTGCGCTCGATCGGCATCCAGCCCGACATCCTGCTGTGTCGCTCCGAACAAGCGCTACCTGATTCGGAGCGTCGCAAGATCGCGCTGTTCACCAACGTACCCGAGCGCGCCGTGATCTCGGCGCTGGATCTGGACTCGATCTACAAGATTCCGCTGTGGCTGCACGCGCAGGGGCTGGATCAAATCGTGGTCGAAGACTTGCAGTTGCAGGCCGGGCCGGCGGACCTGTCGGAGTGGATCGCCACCGTGGACGCGGCCGAGCACCCGCTGGACGAAGTGCGCATCGCGGTGGTCGGCAAGTACGTCGATCATCAGGACGCCTACAAGTCCATCGGCGAGGCGTTGCGCCACGGTGGCTTGCGCCAGCGCACCCGCGTCACGCTCAAGTGGCTGGAAGCCGAGGCCATCGAAGAGCAAGGTCCGGCGGTGTTGCTGGGCGACGTGGACGCCATCCTCGTGCCCGGCGGATTCGGTGATCGCGGCTTCGAAGGCAAGGTCGCCACCGCGCGCTTCGCGCGCGAGCGGCGCATCCCGTATTTCGGCATCTGCTACGGCATGCAGGCTGCGGTGGTCGAGTTCGCCCGCGACGTGTGCGGCTTGGCCGGGGCCAACAGCACCGAGAACGACCGCAACAGTCCGCACCCGGTAATCGGCCTGATCACCGAATGGCGTACCGCCAGCGGCGATATCGAAAAGCGCGATGACGCATCCGACCTCGGCGGCAGCATGCGTCTGGGTTTGCAGGAGCAGCGCGTGAAGCCCGGCACGCTGGCGCACAAGCTGTATGGCAAGGACGTCGTCGGCGAGCGTCATCGCCATCGTTACGAGTTCAACAACCGCTACCGCACACAACTGGAAGATGCCGGGCTGGTGATTTCCGCCAAGTCGATGGACGACCTGCTGGTGGAGATGATCGAGTTGCCGCAAGACAAGCACCCGTGGTTCCTGGCTTGCCAGGCGCACCCAGAATTTCTTTCGACTCCGCGCGACGGTCACCCGTTGTTCAACGGCTTCGTGCGCGCCGCGCGCGAGTTCAAGGTCAATCAGGGCAAGGCCGGCGGGCGGCTGTTGAAGGAAGCCAGCGCGTGAACAACAGTAATTTTTCCTTCCCCCGCCAGCGGGGGAAGGTGCCGAAGGCGGATGGGGGTATTGCGTTCATGGGTGCATGCCACGCCCCCATCCCGACCTTCCCCCGCCAGCGGGGGAAGGAGAAAGGCCGATGAACCTGTGCGGCTTCCAAGTCGGCCTCGACCAACCCTTTTTCCTGATCGCTGGCCCCTGCGTGATCGAGTCGTTGCAGTTGCAACTTGATACCGCAGGCACGCTCAAGGAAATCACCGCCGCGCTCGGCATTCCATTCATTTTCAAGTCCAGCTTCGACAAGGCCAATCGCACGTCGGGCAGCAGTTTTCGCGGCCCGGGCATCGACGAAGGGTTGAAGGTGCTGGCCGAAGTGAAGCGCCAGATCGGCGTGCCGGTGCTCACCGACGTGCACGAATACACGCCGATGGACGAAGTCGCCGCGGTCGTGGATGTCTTGCAAACCCCGGCCTTCCTGTGCCGGCAGACCGATTTCATCCGCAAGGTCGCGTCCGCCGGAAAACCCGTCAACATCAAGAAAGGCCAGTTCCTGTCGCCGTGGGAGATGAAACACGTCGCCGCCAAGGCGCTGGCAACCGGCAACGCGCAGATCATGGTCTGCGAGCGCGGCGCCAGCTTCGGCTACAACAACCTCGTGTCCGACATGCGCTCGCTCGCAGTGATGCGCGACACCGGCTGCCCGGTGGTGTTCGATGCCACGCACTCCGTGCAACTGCCCGGCGGCGCGGATGGCAAGTCCGGCGGCCAGCGGCAGTTCGTGCCGGTGCTGGCGCGCGCGGCGGTTGCGGTGGGCGTGGCCGGCGTGTTCATGGAAACCCATCCAGACCCTGACAGGGCGCTCAGCGACGGGCCCAATGCGTGGCCGCTGGGGAAGATGAAGGCGCTGCTGGAGGCGTTGAGGACGCTCGACGAGGTCACCAAGCGCGTTGATTTTCTCGAAATGCAAAGCTGACAATCACCCCATTTTGACTTGGAGCTGCATGCCGCAATGAGCACGATCGCCCGAATCCACGCCCGCGAAATCCTCGATTCCCGCGGCAATCCCACCCTCGAAGCCGAGGTCACGTTGGCCGATGGATCGTTCGGTCGCGCGGCGGTGCCCTCAGGCGCTTCGACCGGCACGCGCGAGGCGGTCGAGCTGCGCGATGGCGACAAGACGCGCTACGGCGGCAAGGGCGTTCAGCGCGCGGTGGGCAACGTCAATGGCGTGATCGCCGATGCGCTGCGCGGCTTCGACGCCGCCGACCAGCAGGGCCTCGACGCGATGATGATCGCGCTCGACGGCACACCCAACAAAGGCAAACTCGGCGCGAATGCGCTGCTGGGCGTGTCGCTGGCCAACGCGCACGCGGTGGCGGCGTCACGCAAACAAGCGTTGTGGCAGTACCTCTCGGAGATTTATCCCGCCGTCCATGGCGCGACGTTGTCGGCTTCGGATAGCCCGGCCCGGCCTTCCGTGGCCGGGCGCTCGGCAGCGCAGTCGTTGCCGATAGGGCAACGACTGAACACGCTGCCTCTCCCAATGATGAACATCATCAACGGCGGCGCGCACGCGGACAACAACGTCGATTTGCAGGAGTTCATGATCCTGCCGGTCGGCGCGCCATCGTTTGCAGAAGCACTGCGCGCCGGCGCGGAGATCTTCCACGCGCTCAAGGCGGTGCTCAAAGGCAAGGGGCTATCGACTGCGGTCGGCGACGAAGGCGGCTTCGCGCCGGATTTCCGCAGCAATGTCGAGGCGCTGGACACCATCATGGAAGCCATCGTCAAGGCTGGATATCGCGCCGGCGACGACGTGCTGCTGGGCCTCGACGCGGCCTCCAGCGAGTTCTACGAGAACGGCTTCTACGATCTGGCAGGGGAAGGCAAGCGTCTGTCGTCCGAGCAGTTCGTGGACTTCCTCGCCGACTGGTCCAAGCAGTACCCGATCATCACCATGGAAGACGGCATGGCCGAGCAGGATCGTGCCGGCTGGAAGCTGCTCACGCAGCGCCTCGGCAGCACCGTACAACTGGTGGGCGACGACAACTTCGTCACCAACCCGGCGATCTTCCGCGAAGGCATCGCCGATGGCATCGCCAACGCCATTCTCATCAAGGTCAACCAGATCGGCACCTTGAGCGAGACGCTGGAAACCATCGCGATGGCCGACGCCGCGAAGTATGCGGCGGTGATCTCGCACCGCTCCGGCGAAACCGAGGACACCACCATCGCCGACATCGCCGTGGCCACCACCGCCACCCAGATCAAGACCGGCTCGCTGTGCCGTTCCGACCGCGTGGCCAAGTACAACCAGTTGCTG
The DNA here is from genome assembly GCA_018241125.1 of Pseudomonadota bacterium. Classification (GTDB taxonomy): domain Bacteria; phylum Pseudomonadota; class Gammaproteobacteria; order Xanthomonadales; family Xanthomonadaceae; genus SZAS-103. The sequence goes on from JAFEEL010000009.1 coordinate 182,243, forward strand.
CGCATCGAACAAGCGTTGGGTGCGTCGGCGCGCTACGCCGGTCGCGATGCGTTCGTCAGCTTGAAGCGCTGAAGGCCAGCACCTTCCATGTATCGTCTGCTCGCCCTCATCCTGCTGGTGCTGATCGTGTTGCTGCAATACAAGTTGTGGCAGGGCGAGGGCAGTTGGACTTCCGAACAGGCGCTGCAACGGCAAGTGGAAGAGCAGCAGGTGGAAAACGCGAAACTCAAGCTGCGCAACGGTGCGCTCGCCGCCGAGGTCGAGGATCTCAAGCACGGCGAAGCGGCGGTGGAAGAACGCGCGCGCACCGAACTGGGCATGGTCAAACCGGGCGAGACGTTCTACCGCGTGGTCGAGCCCTCCTCGCCGGGCGCCGACACCCCCGCCGAGGATGTGCCGGAAGACGCCGGATCGACGAACGCATCTTCCGCGGCGAGCGCCGTCGTACCGGGCAAGCACCACGCGCACGCATCGGGAAAACGCGACACCGGCGCCGCATCGAAGCAGGCTTCGCCACGATGACGTGGGCCATCGTGCCGGCCGCTGGATCCGGTGCACGTTTCGGCGGTGATATTCCGAAGCAGTATTGCCTGCTGGATGGCAAGCCGCTGCTCGCGCAAACCCTGTTCCGCCTGCTCGCGCCCCCGCGAATCGACGGCGTGATGCTGGCGCTGGCTGCGGACGATGCACACTGGCGCACGCTGCATCATGATTTCGGCAAGCCGGTGCTGACCTGCGTCGGTGGCGTGGATCGGGCTGCCTCGGTGCTGGCTGCATTGCGTGCGCTGCCGGCGGCTGTGGGTGATGCCGACGTGGTGCTGGTGCACGACGCCGCGCGCCCCTGCGTGCGCGTGACCGATCTGGATCGCCTGCTCACCACCGCCAACGCCGAACGCGACGGTGCGCTGCTCGCCGCGCCGGTGGGCGACACCCTCAAGCGCGCCGATGCCCGTGGGTGCGTGGATGCAACGGTTGCCCGTAATGGATTGTGGCGCGCACTCACGCCGCAGGCGTTCCGTCGCGGGCTGTTGACCGATGCGCTCGAGCGCGCCGATGCTGATGGCATCACCGTGACCGACGAGGCGATGGCCATCGAGCGCATGGGTCTGCATCCGCGCCTGGTCGATGGCCGGCAGGACAACATCAAGGTGACGGTGGCCGAGGATCTGGCGCTGGCCGAACACATTCTCGCCATCCAGCGCCACGAAGGTGAGCCATGAAACCCGCCATTCGCATCGGTCAGGGCTTCGACGCGCATGCGTTCGCCGACGGCGACCATTTGATGTTGTGCGGCGTACGCGTGCCGCACCCGCGCGGGGTGGCCGCGCATTCCGATGGCGATGTCGCCATCCACGCGCTGTGCGACGCGATCCTCGGCGCGTTGGCGCTGGGCGACATCGGCCAGCATTTCCCGCCCTCCGATCCGCAATGGCGCGGCGCCGACAGCCGCGTGTTCCTGCGTCATTGCGTCGAACTGGCTCGCGTGCGGGGCTGGTATGTCGGTAACGCCGACATCACCGTGATCTGCGAGCGCCCGAAGATCGGCCCGCATGCGCAGGCCATGCGCGCAATGCTCGCGCAGGATCTGGCGGTGGCGGCGGATGCGGTGTCGGTCAAGGCCACCACCACCGAGCGCATGGGCTTTTGCGGGCGCGCCGAAGGCATCGCCGCGATGGCGGTGGTGCTGCTGCATGCCGACGCCTGAAAACTCGGGAGTGGACATGCTGACGATCGGGCCGTTCGGCCCGCCAGTGTTGCAGGCGCGCATGCGCGAGACTCCGGAAGATTTCTTCGTGGAGGAGCTGCCGCTGTTCGAAGCCAGCGGTGCCGGCGAGCACCTGTTGTTGACGATTGAAGAGCGCGGCATGAACACCGCGTTCGCCGCCGGCTTGATCGCGCGTTGGGCCGGAGTGCCCGAATCGGCCGTCAGCTACGCGGGAATGAAGGATCGCCACGCGCTGACGCGGCAGCGCTTTTCGGTGCACCTGCCAGGGCGCGCAGCGCCGGACGTGGCCGGTTTGGAAACCGGGGATCTGCGCGTGCTGGATGCCGCGCGGCATGCACGCAAGCTGCAGCGGGGTGCGCTGCGCGGCAATCGTTTCGTCTTGCGCTTGCGTGAGATCGTCGGTGACCGCGCGGTGATCGACGCCCGCTTGCAGGCCATCGGCGAACGCGGGGTTCCGAATGCATTCGGCGAGCAACGCTTCGGTCACGGCGGCGCCAACATCGAGGCCGCCAGAGCGATGTTCGCCGGTCGCCGCGTGCGCCGCGAGCAGCGCTCGATCCTGCTCTCGGCGGCGCGTTCGGAACTGTTCAACCGCGCGCTGGCCGCGCGCGTGGCCGACGGTAGTTGGGAAACCGGGCTGCCCGGTGAGGTGTGGATGCTCGGCGGCAGCCACAGCGTGTTCGGCCCCGAGCCCGATTCGGCGACGCTGGCCGAACGTGTGCACCGCCTCGACATCCACCCGACCGGGCCGCTGTGGGGCAGGGGAGAACTGCGCACGCGCGATGCGTGTCGCGCCTTGGAAGAGGCCGTACTCGCCGATGCGGCGGATTTGCGCGATGGCCTGGAACGCGCCGGCCTGTCGCAGGAGCGGCGTACCTTGCGCGTGGCGGTGGCCGGTCTGGCGTGGACGTGGCTGGCGGACGACGTGCTGGAGTTGCGCTTCGAACTGCCGCCGGGCGCCTATGCGACGAGCCTGCTGGCAACGCTCGGAGTAGTCATGGATGCCGCCGCGCGCAGCGGCGGTTCGATCAATCCGACGGGCGGCGTGGAGCGGCACTTGCACGGCGATCCGGTGGGCGTAGATTGAGGCTGCGTCCATGCCGGGCGGCGTGGGCGGTTCCCCCCAACGGGAGATGGCCATGAACGCCAACAGGATTCTCGTGCTGGTTCTCGCCGGTGCCGTCGTGTGTCTGGCTGGCTGCTCGACCTTCAGCAAGAAGGGCGACCCGAGCGCCATGGCGGGCCCGTACGACAACCTCGATCAAGGCTATATGGCGCGCATCAATGCGCAAGCCAAGGCCCGCGGCGATGTCGTGATCTGGGTGAACCCGCCACGCAAGGACGTGGCTTCGACCCAGCAGCCGCATTGACGGTGCATGGTCGGACGCGGGTAGCCGTTCAGGTGCCGCGCCGCCGTGCCAGCAATGCGAGCACGGCGCCGCCGCCGCTTTTGGGCGCGGTCGCATAGGCCAGCACGTCGGCGCGCTGGTGCAGAATGCGCTCGACCAGCGCTTTGAGGACGGGGCGTCCACCCGGCGAGTGCAGGCCCGAGCCGTGCAGGATGCGCACGCAACGATTGCCCTGCTCGCTGGCGTGGATCAGGAACTCGCGCAGCAGGGCTTCCGCGCGACGTTGATCCAGCCCGTGCAGGTCGAGTTCGTCCTGCGCCGCGTAACGACCGCGTTGCAGATCGCGCAACACGTCGGCCGGTACGTCGTGGCGGCGGTGGGCGACGAGTTCGCCCATCGCTTGTGCCAACGCACCGGCATCGACGTTGTGTGACTGCGCCAAGGCGGCGCGTTCGTCGGCTTGCCGCTTGGCCGCGGCGACCTTGCCGCGTGGCGGGCGTGGCGGCGCGGACACGTCGGGCAGGCGGCGCACCGCACCGATCGCGGCACGGAACGCGGCGGCATCGGAATCAGGAGCCGGCTCATCGTCGGAATCGTGCATCGAAAGCGGCCCCGCTATTTTTCGCCTGCCGGCTTGGGATGGAGGGCGTCGCGCCGCGCCTGCCACTTCGTCGCTTCGGCAGAGTTTCCAGTGGCCTTGTAGAGCGCGATCAGCGGATCGATATAGCCGCCCATCTGCCAATGATCGCTGCCCAGATCGTGCTGCCGTTGCGCAATGGCGGCCAGATAATGCGGTTCGGCCTCGGCGTAGCGCTTGCCCTTGGCCAGCGCGTTGGCGAGCTGGAACTCGGTTTCGCCGGTCACGTCGCTGCTGGCGCCAAGCAGGGCCTTGGAGTCGGCCAAGGCCGAGCTCTCAATCGCGATCGCCTCGTCGACGCGACCGACGTCGAGCAAGTAGTTGCCGTAGTTGCCCGCGGCGATGATCGAGTTCATGTGGTGTTCGCCGTACAGCCTGCGCGTCCCCTCCCAGGCGCGCTGGTAGTAGGGGCCGGAGGCGGCGATCTTTTCCGGCGTGCCTTGCTGGCGCAGCGCGCCGGCGAGGTTGGAAACCACGTTGATGGTGGCGCCGTGGCTGGGCCCATAGAGTTTTTCGTCGATCGCCAGCAGCTTTTCCAGGATCGCCGCGCCTTGGGCGTAGCGGTGCGATTGCAGGTACATCACCGCGAAATCGTTCAAGGTGTCCAGCGTCTCGGTGCCCTGCGCGCCGTACACGCGCGTGCTGCGTTCGAGCACGTCCCGATAGATCGCTTCGGACTGCGCGTAGCGGCCCAGCGATGCCAGCAAGGACGCATGCAGCGCCAGTGCGCGAATCTGCAGCTTGCTGTCGCGGCCACTGACGCGGACGATGGCTGGCAGGATGGCTTCGAGCTGGGAATTGGCGGCGGCGATGTCGCCCTTGTACCAGGTGTTCTCCGCCATCTGCACGCCACTGAACAAGGTCTCCGGGTCATCGGCGCCGCGCGTGCGGGTGAGTGCAGCGACGTTTGCCCGGAAGATCGTGTCCGCCTCGCCGGGTTGGCTGGCGTAACTCAGGTCGAGCGCGAGGGTGCGCTGGATTTGCAGGGTTTTCAGCGCATCCGGGCCCAGCCCGCGAACGGCCGACGCGTAGGCTTTGCGTGCGAACACCAGTGATCGGTCGTACTCGGCCAGGCTGCGATAGCTCTCGCTGATGGTGTCCTGGATGGAGGCCAGCACGTCGGGTTGGTTGACCAACTGGGCTTGCGCGCGTGCCGCAGCGCGATCGAGCACCAGGTGCAGCAGTTTCTTGTCGAGGTACTTGGCTTGATTGGGATCGACGCCGGACAGCACGTCGCTCAGGAACGCGGTGGTTTCGCGCGCTTTGACCGCCTCGGCGCGCGCGCGGAGCATGCCGATTACCGCCGCCGCGGTCCCGGCGATCAGCGCCAGTGCCACCACGATGGCGGCGATCAGCGTAGTGCGGTTGCGCCGGGCGTAACAGCGCAGCCGATAGCCGCGGGTGGGCGGGACGGCGACCAGTGGGTAATGGCGCAAGAAGCGTTCGACATCTTCGGCCAGCGCCTGCGCGGAGTCGTAGCGTTGCGTGCGCTCGGGGGCGATGGCGTGCGCGATCAGCCAGCGCAGCGCGTCCGGCATCGCCGACAGGGCGCGCGCCAACTGCGGATCGGGCGTCGCGTCGGCCGCAACTGCGTGCCCGAGCGAAGCCTGCAATGCGGCATGCAGCGCCGTGTTGCCGACACCGCTTGCGCGCAACTGCTGTTGCAATCCGGGCGCGGCCAGCAGCTCGAACAAGATCACGCCCAACGCATACACGTCCGAGCGCACGTCGATTTCCGCCGCGCGTCCGGCCGCCTGCTCGGGGCTCATGTAACCGTGCGTGCCCACGCTCTGCGACACCGAGGTGGAAGCGCGCGCGCCGCCTTCGCCGGCGCCGCCGCTGCCGGTGGCGACGCCGAAGTCGATGATCTTCGGGCTTGCCTGCCCGTCCACCTGCGCGACCAGCACATTGCCCGGCTTGAGGTCGCGGTGGATCACGCCCTTCTGGTGCGCGTGCTGCACACCCTTGCAGACGCGCACGAACAACTCCAGTCGTTCGCCCAGGCTCAAGCCATGCTGCGTGCAGTATTCGACCAGCGTCTGTCCGTCGATCCACTCCATCGCGAAGAACAGGTGGCCTTGCGGCGTCGTGCCGGCGTCATAGACCTTGGCGATGGCCGGGTGATCCATGCGCGCCAGCGCCTGCCGTTCCACCAGGAAATACGCTTCGGCCAGGCCGCCGCGCAGTTGTCCGCGGATCAGCTTGAGCGCGACCTGGCGCTGGATCGGTTCGAGTTGCTCGGCAAGGTACACCGCGCCCATGCCGCCCATGCCCAGCAGACGCTCGATGCGGTAGGGGCCCAGACGCTGCCCGGCTTCGAGCGGGTGTCCGTCTGCGTTCGCCGCTTGCGGCACGTCCAGTACGGTGGCCTCGTCGGCGAGGCTGATGCGTGGATCGGAGGGCGTGGGCATGGGCGTACCTTGGCCAGCGGATTTTCAGTGTAGGTGCGTCGCCGACGGGTGCCAAGCGACGATCTTGGGTAGACTGCGGGTTGCGCGTCGGTGGCGGCAGTTTCACGCGTAGTGCCCAGGATGGGCCGGCATGTGTTGCTCGTTTCCCTTTATTTTCAGGCGCCAAGGCGATAGTCTTGAGAAAGTTCCTGACAGATCGGCTGGACGCTTGAACGCCGTGGCACGCCCCATCAAGGATCGCAGCGCCCGCAACGCGCCCGTGCCGTTGCCGCCGGCGTCGTCGGCGCGCCGGTTCTGGCACGAGATCGCGCTGGTCGTCATCGTGCCGGCGTTGCTATATCTGAGCGTCAGCCTGCTCAGCTACAACTACGACGACCCGAGCTGGTCGAACGCCGGCAGCGTGACCGGGGTGTTGCACAACTACGGCGGCACCGCCGGCGCCTATCTGGCCGACATCGCATTCTATTTTTGCGGGTATGCCGCCTACGCGTTGCCGTTCGTGGTCGGCGGCCTGCTGTGGGTGGCGCTGTTCGGTCGTGACGGCGACCACCACGCCGGCCTGACGCCGGCGCTGCGCTTGATCGGCATCGTCGGGTTGTTGATCGCCACCACCGGCCTTGGCAGCCTGCGCTTCGGTACGGCGATCGCGCGCATGACCGCCGGCGGCGGCGGCATCCTCGGCAACACCGTCGCCCACGGTCTGCGTGGCAGCTTCGGCGAGTTCGGCGCCAACCTGTTCCTGTCGGCCTTGCTGTTGGCGGCCATCACCTTGGCGACCGGCATTTCCTGGATCGCCGTGATGGACGCCATCGGCCGCGGCGTGGTGGGCTCTCTGCACTTCCTCGGCACCGTGTTCGGGCGCAGCGTCCAGCACGCCGACGAATGGCAGCACGCACGGGCAGCCAAAGTCGAGCGCGAAGCGGTGCGCCGCGAGGACTCCGAGCGGCGCGCCAAGCGCGAGCCGGTGAAGATCGAACCGCCGCCCAAGCCGGTCGTCGAAAAGAGCGAGCGTGCACGTCGGGAAACGCAGATGCCGCTGTTCAACAACGATCCGGTCGGCGGCCTGCCGCCGCTGTCGCTGCTGGACGACCCCAAGCCGCAACCCAAGTCGTATTCCGACGAAACCCTCGAAGCGCTGTCGCGGCAGATCGAGTTCAAGCTCAAGGACTTCAAGATCGACGTCGAGGTCAAGGGCGCGTACCCCGGGCCGGTGATCACCCGTTTCGAGATGGAGCCAGCGCCGGGCGTGAAGGTCAGCCAGATCTCCAGCCTCGACAAGGACATCGCCCGCGGCCTGTCGGTCAAGTCCGTGCGCGTGGTCGATGTGATCCCGGGCAAGTCGGTGATCGGCATCGAGATCCCCAACACCTCGCGGGAGACGATCTACCTGTCGGAAATCCTGCGCTCGAAGGAATACGACAAGTCCGCCAGCCCGCTGACGATGGCGCTGGGCAAGACCATCAACGGCACGCCCTCGGTGGTGGACTTGGCGCGCATGCCGCACCTGCTGGTCGCCGGCACCACCGGCGCCGGCAAGTCGGTGGGCCTCAATGCAATGGTGCTCAGCCTGCTGTACAAGGCCAGCGCGCAGGACGTGCGCATGTTGATGATCGACCCGAAGATGCTGGAGCTGTCGGTGTACGACAAGATCCCGCACCTGCTGGCGCCGGTGGTCACCGACATGAAGGAGGCCGCGAATGGTCTGCGCTGGTGCGTGGCGGAGATGGAACGCCGCTACAAGCTGATGGCGGCGGTGGGCGTGCGCAATCTGGCCGGGTTCAACAAGAAGGTGCGCGAGGCCAGGGATTCCGGACAGCCGCTGGTGGATCCGCTGTTCAAGCCCAACCCGGCCCTCAACGAAGCCCCGCAGCCGCTGGAGCCGCTGCCGAACATCGTCGTCATCATCGACGAGTTCGCCGACATGATGATGATCGTCGGCAAGAAGGTGGAGGAGCTGATCGCCCGCCTTGCGCAAAAATCGCGCGCGGCCGGCATCCACCTGATCCTGGCCACGCAGCGCCCGTCGGTGGACGTCATCACCGGCTTGATCAAGGCCAACATCCCCACGCGCATCGCCTTTCAGGTGTCCAGCAAGATCGACTCGCGCACGATTCTCGATCAAAGCGGCGCCGAAACCCTGCTTGGCCACGGCGACATGCTGTATCTGCCGCCGGGCACGGCGCTGCCCGAGCGCGTGCACGGCGCCTTCGTCAGCGACGACGAAGTGCACCGCGTGGTCGAGCACCTGCGCAAGCATTCGGTGGGCCCGGACTACATCCATGGCGTGCTGGAAGAGGTGCAGACGCTGGGCGAGGGCACGGTGGTCGGGCCGACCGGCCTGCCCGAAAGCGGTGGCGGTGCCGGCGACGAATCCGACTCGTTGTACGACGAGGCCGTGCGCATCGTCACCGAAACGCGTCGCGCCTCGATTTCCGGTGTGCAGCGGCGCTTGAAGATCGGCTACAACCGCGCCGCGCGGTTGATCGAGGCGATGGAAGCGGCCGGCGTGGTGTCCCCGCCCGAGCACAATGGCGATCGCAGCGTGCTGGCGCCGCCGCCGCCGAAGGATTGATGTTGCTGTCTCTTCTCCCTGCGGGAGAAGAGCCTGCCCCCGCGAAGGCGGGGGTGCCCGCAGGGCGGATGAGGGAACGACCTACGGGCGCCCAACGGCTCCCTTCGTGATCGCCTTGATCGCTCCCGTTCCAGGAAACCTGCAGCGCTTCGTCCCCGATTCAGCAGCCGGCACGCACACTGCACCCCGTTTTCCGGAGTCACCCATGCCACGTTTCCCCCTTGCCCTGTCGTTCGCCGCCCTCATGGCCTGCGCCGTGCTCGCCCACGCCGGCCCGCGCGAGGATTTCGCCCGTTACACGCAGGGCCTCAAGGGCCTTTCCGGGACGTTCGAGCAAAAGGTGTTCGAAGCCAGCGGGCGCATGAAGGAAGATTCCACCGGTACCGTGGCACTGTCCGCGCCGCGGCTGTTCCGCTGGGAATACCTCAAACCCAATCCGCAGACGATCGTGGCCGACGGCGATCACGTCTGGATATACGATCCGGACTTGCAACAGGTGACGGTGAGAAACCAGTCCAGCCAGGAAGCGCGGAGCCCGCTGTACATCCTGATCGACCCGACCGAACTCGATCGCCAGTATGTTCTGGGCGACGGCGGCTCCCACGATGGGTTGCAGTGGTTGACGCTGGCGCCCAGGGGCAAGACCGAGGATTCGGATTTCAAGTCCGCGCGCCTGGGTTTCGACGGCAACGACCTGCGGCAGATGACCATCACCGACAACCTGCGCCAACGGACGGAAATTTCCTTCAGCGGCTGGAAGCGCAACCCGGGTTTCGCCAAGGGTACCTTCGCCTTCACCCCGCCCAAGGGCGTGGACGTGGTGGGCGAAATCGAGCCGCCGGCGCAGGTGCATCCGCTGAAGAACTGAAATCGCGCCCGCAGCGCAATCGGGCCTGGAAAGGCCCTCTCACAAGGCAATTCCGGGCGCGTCTTGCAACAGCCGAAGGCTGGTCAAGGCCCTCCCGCAGATTCCGAGGCAGCGGCATTTGTAGACGTGGCTTTTGTGGGAGCGGCTTCCAGCCGCGATTTTGAACGCAGGTAGAATGCCGACGTGAACAAGTCTCGGCCTTCATTGCCCGAAAATATGCCAGCGCCCGACGCGCTCAAGCCGTTGGCCGAGCGCATGCGTCCGCGCACCCTGACCGAGATGGTGGGGCAAACGCGCCTGCTGGGCGAAAACGCGGCGCTGCGGCGTGCCATCGAAGCCGGCCATGTGCATTCGATGATCCTGTGGGGGCCGCCCGGTTGCGGCAAGACCACCCTGGCGCTGCTGTTGGCCCATTACGCCCACGCACAGTTCGTGGCGATCTCGGCGGTACTTTGCGGTTTGCCGGAAGTGCGCGAAGTGCTGGCCGCCGCGCAGCAGCGACACGCGCAGGGCCAGCGCACGGTGTTGTTCGTCGACGAGGTGCATCGCTTCAACAAGGCCCAGCAGGACGCCTTCCTGCCGCATATCGAGCGCGGTTCGATCGTGTTCGTCGGTGCCACCACCGAAAACCCGTCGTTCGAACTGAACTCGGCGCTACTTTCGCGCTGTCGCGTGCATGTGCTGGAAGCCTTGTCGGTGGACGACATCACCGGCTCGCTGCGGCGGGCGCTCGCAGACGACCAGCGCGGGCTGGCTGGGCGCAGTCTGGTCGTGGGCGACGACCAGTTGCGCTTGATCGCGCAGGCCGCCGACGGCGACGTGCGCCGCGCCCTGACCTTGCTGGAGATCGCCGCCGAACTGGCAGGCGAGGGTGGTGCGATCACCGACGCAACGCTGGAGGCCGTGTTGGCCGATCGCACGCGTCGTTTCGACAAGGGCGGCGAGCAGTTCTACGACCAGATTTCGGCGTTGCACAAATGCGTGCGCAGCTCCAACCCCGACGCTGCGCTGTACTGGCTGGCGCGCATGCTCGACGGCGGCTGCGACCCGGGTTATCTCGCGCGCCGGCTCACCCGCATGGCGGTGGAAGATGTCGGTCTGGCCGATCCGCGCGCGCTGGCGATGGCGATCGATGCGTGGGATGCCTTCGATCGCCTCGGCAGCCCCGAAGGCGAACTGGCGTTGGCGCAGGTGGCGATCTATCTGGCCAGCACGGCCAAGTCCAATGCCGGCTACGTGGCGTGGGGTCGGGCGCAGGCCGACGTGCGTGAGCACGGCAGCGCCGAGGTGCCGTTGCACCTGCGCAACGCGCCCACGAAGTTGATGAAATCGCTTGGCTACGCCAAGGGCTACCAGTACGACCACGACGCGCAAGGCGGCGTGGCGCTGGATCAGACCGGGTTCCCCGACGCATTGGGCGAGCGCGTCTACTACCGCCCGGTCGAGCGCGGCATGGAAATCAAGCTCAAGGAAAAACTCGACGCCCTGCGTACGGCGCGCGGCAAGGCGCGGGCGGGGCGCTGACGGTCAGTCCTGCTTGCGGAAGGTCCTGGCGCGCTTGGCCATCGTGCGCAGCGCCATGCCGTCGGGCATCAGCTTGAACAAGCGCGCGATCGCGCGATTGATCCGCCCCGGCACGCACACGATCTGTCCGCGTTCGACCGCATCCACGCCGATCCGCGCCACCTCCTGCGCACCCATCCACATGTAGCGCGGCATCTTCGACACCACCTGCCGGGTGCCGGTGATGTCGTGGAACTCCGAGTATGTGAAGCCCGGGCACAGCGCGCACACGTGCACGCCGTTGGCGAGGTTTTCCAGCGCCAGTGACTGCGAAAACTTCACCAGCAAGGCCTTGGCCGCGCCGTACAGCGTGTGTCCCGGCGAGCCGGGCACCAGTGCGGCCAGCGAGGCGACATTGAGGATGCGTCCATAGCGGCGCTCCTGCATCGCCGGCAGGAAGCGATAGGCCAGTTCGCACGGCGCCGATACCAGCACTTGCAAGAACTCGGCGTGGGTCGGCCAAGGCTGCGCGGGGAAATGGCCGCCGACGCCGTATCCGGCGTTGTTGACCAAGGTGTCCACGTGCAGGCCGAGATCTTGTACCTGGGTGAAGATCGCCTGCGGCACGCTCGGATCGGCCAGATCCGCGGCCAGCACCGTGCACGGGACTGGCGCCAGTTCGTCGGCCAGCGCCAGCAGGCGGTCTTCGCGGCGGGCGGTGAGGATCAGCGGTTTGCCGCGGCGGGCGTATTGCCGCGCGATGGCCGCACCGATGCCGCTGGAGGCGCCGGTGATGAGGGCGTGGCCGGGGGCGGTTGCGGTGTTCATGCGGCGGCGCTGGGTTCGGGCGTTGGCGGTGCGGGAATTGTAGGCGCAATGGCGCGGCGCCCTGCTGGCCGGTATCCTTGGCGTTTACCAACGGCTCAAGGAGAACGCCATGCGCCGTCGCATCGTGGTGGGAAACTGGAAAATGCACGGCGACCGCGCGTTCGCGCACGCCTTGCTGGATGCCGTGGTGGCGTCGCGACGCCCACCCGGTGTGGAGATGGTGGTGTTGCCGCCGGCGGTGTACGCCGCCGAGTTGATCACCCGCTACGCGCGGGTGCCGCTGGTGTTCGGCGCGCAGGACGTGAGCGCCAACGAGGCCGGCGCGTTCACCGGTGAGGTGTCCGCCACGATGGTGCACGACGTGGGTTGCCGCTACACCTTGGTCGGCCATTCCGAACGCCGCGAGTATCACCACGAAGACAATCAGTTGGTCGCCGAAAAGTTCGTGGCCGCGCACAAGGCCGGGCTGACGCCCATCCTGTGCGTGGGAGAAACCTTGCAGCAACGCGAAGGCGGGCAAACCGAATGGGTGATCGAACGCCAGATCGCGGCCGTGCGTACGATCGCCGGCAAGGACGCGCTGGCTGCCAGTGTGATCGCCTACGAGCCGGTGTGGGCGATTGGCACCGGTCGCACCGCGACGCCGCAACAGGCCCAGGAAGTCCACGCCTTCATCCGTGGCGAGGTCGCCGCAGGAGATGCTACAATCGCGGGCTGGCTGCCGATCCTGTACGGCGGCAGCGTGAAGGCGTCCAACGCGGCGGAGTTGTTCGCCCAGCCGGACGTCGATGGCGGGTTGATCGGTGGCTCGTCGCTGGTCGCCAGGGATTTTCTGGCGATCGTTGCGGCGGCGGCCCGGCCCGTCGGGTCTGACAAGACCATCTTGTCGATGAGGTCCGTCGCGGGTGCCGCCGATCAAGGCAGCGCCGGGCGCTGAGAGAGCTTGCAAACAGAATGCTATTGATCATCGTCAACGTGATTTTCGTGCTCAGCGCGGTCGCCATGATCGTGCTGATCCTGATGCAGCGCGGCTCGGGTGCCGATGCCGGCGCAGGCTTCGGTGGCGGCGCTTCGGCCACCGTTTTCGGCGCGCGCGGTTCGGCCAACTTCCTGTCCAAGGCCACGAAGTGGCTGGCGGTGGTGTTTTTCTCGATCAGCCTCGGGTTGGCGTGGTACGCCAGCAAGCCACGCGGCGCCGCACAACCGGCCGAGGACCTGGGCATCATGGGCCGCGCGGCGGCAACCGCACCGGCGGCCTCTGGCGCCACGACGACGACGTTGACCCCAGTGGCTTCGCCCGCCAGCACGACCACGCCCGCGATCCCGACGCCCAGCGTGCCGGCTCCGGCGGCATCGGCCAACGCCAGCAGCGGTGCCACGCCCGCGGTGCCCACCCCGCAGCCGGTTGCGTCTCCAGCCAGCGGCAAGAAGTGAGGCACTTGGCGTACCGATCGGGTCGGGTAAGATACGCAGCCCTCGTGACAGCAAGCTTGATGATTTGCCCAGGTGGCGGAATTGGTAGACGCACTACCTTGAGGTGGTAGCGACTTCGGTCGTGGAGGTTCGAGTCCTCTTCTGGGCACCACGTGACGGTTTCATGCAGTTCAACGCAGTCCATCGAAACCCCTGAAACCGCGCTCTGGCGCGGTTTTTTGTTTCGGCACGACCAGCAAAGGCCGCGCGGGCGATGCGGACATCCGCGTCGCGTGGCTGCTTCCACGCGCGTCCCGCGTTATCATCGACATGCTGCGTTGTCATTCGTGTGCCGAACCGATGGCCGCAGCATTCCCCGGATCGCGCGCAAGGGCGTGATCCGGCACTCCCCTGCAAAGGACTCGATCATGACCAGCAAGCTCACTCCGGCATCCGAACTTCCATCTGGCAGCACCGTCTGGGTCACCGACCTGACGGCGGAAGGTCGCGCCGGGCTGGATCGGTTCCTTAGCGAGCACGCCAAGCACTACAACGGCCATCCGACCGAGCTGGATCGTTGGATCAGTCACGGGCTGCTCGACAAGTTCGCCGAGAACATCAATCAGGGCCAGCCGCTTGCGTTCACGCTGGCACGTGATGCGTCCAAGGACGGCGAGGAACACGTGTTCTCGCCGGCGGCAGCCGAGGTGTTGTGCGAGGCGTTGCAGCAGCCGTTCTGATCGGCGGCCCGTGCCGCCGCGCTGCTGCGGCCGGGCGTCTGGACTGCGATGATGCGGGCGCGCTGGTTGGTTCGCTGGCGTCGCCGGCCGCCAGCGTATGGAAACGCCGCGCGAGCCGGCAGGGTATCGATGACGACGGCGCGCTCGCGCCGTTCCGGATGCTGGCGATCGACGTGCTGGATGCATGCGCTAATTGCCAGAGTGCATCACGGAATCAGCTTCGGGCACCGCCGCATGCTTGGGGGCGTGGACGGCAATGGCGCGGTGACAGGCCCAAGCGGATCGAATCTGCGTGCAAGCCAACATTCAAGAACCGGAATTCGTCATCAAGGCCACGGCGCCGCGCCTGCCGAGGATGGTGGTCGCCCGTGAGGCGTTGATCGGCCGCAGCGCGTCCTTGCGGGGTTGCCCGCTGATCGAGATCGTTGCACCCGATGGGTTTGGCAAGACCACCTTGCTGCTGCAATGGCGACGTCGCTGGTTGAAGGATGGCGCGCGCCTGGCGTGGCTGACTGCCGATGCACGGGATCACCCGGTGCGCTTTCGCCGAGCGCTGGCATATGCACTGCAAAACGCTGCCGGACGGGTGCGCGTCGAGCCTCGCAGTGCGCGGCACACGCCCAACATGGCCACACAGGAAGACGGCTACACGGGCTTGCTGGCGCAAATCGCACGGATGCGCTCGGACGTGGTGCTGATGCTCGATGCGTGTGAACGCCTGCCGGCAGCGACGGTTCGCGATGGCTTGGCGTATCTGGTTCACAACGCGCCATCGAACCTGTACATCGTGCTGGCATCGGCGCTGCCGTTGCCGTGGTCGCCGACCTGCGAGCCAGGATCGCTGGCCCTGCGCATCGGCCCTGACGACCTGCGGCTGTCGCCGGAGGTGTCGGCCGCAGTGCTCGCGCGCCACTTTCGCGGCAGCCTGGATGCGGACGACGCGATGCGTCTGCACAAGGCGTGCGAAGGCTGGCCGATGGGTTTGCAACTGGCGGCCAGCGCGATCGCGCATGGGCCGGCGTTGGCGCGCGCGACCGAAGCGGTCGTCTGGCTGCGTGGGCCGCTGCAAGTGCGTTACATCGAGGGGCTGTTGGCGCGCCTGCCACCGGATTGGGTGGATTTTCTGGTGCGGGTTTCCATCCTCGATCACCTGCATGCCCAGTTGTGCGCGGCGGTTACCGGCAACGCTGATGCCACCTCGTTGTTGGCGCGCTCATTGCTGGAAACTCCCTTGTTGGAGATCGGTCAGGCCAAGGACTGGAGTTGCCTGCATCCTCTGGCGCGCGCCGCGTTGCTGGCTCGATTTGCCTGCTTGCCGGGCGATGAGCGCCGGGATCTGCACCGGCGCGCGGCTGCGTGGTACGAGCGTTGCGGGCGGCATGTGGATTCGGCCAGACACGCGGCCGCGGCCGGCGACGCGGCGGCGGCCCGCTCATTGCTCACCCACGTCCTGCGGCGCCTGGGTTCGGAAGGGCGATTGGCCGAAGCCCGTGAAGAGTTGGCGCGCATCGCGCCGGAGGAGATCGCCGCAGACGCCGACTTGCGCCTGATCGCGGCGTGGATTCGTGCGTGCAGCCAGAGGAATCTGGAGGCGCTGGCCGATACCCGACAGCTGCTCGACACGGGCCGTCTGGCGCCGCAGCCGCGCTTCGTGGCCTCCCTCGTCGCAGCGGCGGCGGCGGCCTACGCCGACCGGCCTGGCCTGGTTCCGGGACTGCTGCAGGAGTGGCCCGCAGGGTCGGCGATCATCGACGGCTCGGGGCAGACCGTGGCATTCGCCAACTGCATCGCGTTGTACGCCCTGCACGCCGGTAGCCCGGGAAGGGTGCGCGCGATCGAACCGCATGTGCCGGTCGTCGAGCATCGTTATCTGCCGGTGTTCGGCAGCGCGATCAGCAGCGCACTGGTCGCGCTGAGTCACTTGTGGGAGGGCTTCCCGGATCGCGCCGAAGCGGTGGTGCGCCCGGCGCTGGCACACGCCGAGCAGGCCGATGGGCGGCGCAGCGCCATCGCCGGACTGTTCGCCGCGATCGCGGCGGCGGCACAGTTCGAGCGCAACCAGACCGAGCAAGTGCTGTCCTTGCTGGTCGGGCGTCTGGACGTGATCGAATCGACCGCGATTCCCGATGCGATCTGGTGCGCATACCGCAGCCTGGCGTTGACCGCCTTGCACAAGGGCGACGCGGCACAAGCCCTGCAATTGTTCGACGCGCTGCACGCGCTGGCGTGCGAACGGGGCATGGTGCGTCTGCAGGCGCACGCGGTCGCCGAACGGATGCGCATTCACGCGCTGCAGGCACGCCATGCGCAAGTGCAGGCGGGCGAGGGTTTGCTCGATGCGCTGGCGCCTGCATTCGCCGTACCGGAGTTTGCGCTGTTTCGGCCGCAGTTCGATCTGCTCAGTGCGATCGCGCGGGCGCACGCGTTACTGGCGCGCGGTGAGACTGGACAGGCGGAGCGGCACTTGCTGACCGCGCACGCGCTGGCAAGCGACCTCGGGCGCGGCCACGAGCGTTTGCAGGTGCAAGTTCTGCGCGCCGTCGCGGCGCGCCAACGTGGCGCCCCGCTGGCGCTTCGCTTGCTCGGTGAGGCGCTCAGCCAGGGCAAGCTTGGCGGCCATCGCCGCTTGCTGCTGGACAGCCATCCGCTGGCGCTGGAAATGGCGGTCGAACTGCGCAACGCCGGCCCGTCCGCGCGGCGTGCCGCCTCGCGCCCGCCGCTGGCGGCCGAGCCGGACGATGGGCCGCGTTCGTTGTCCGGCGTTTCCGGACGCTTGTTGACCGACAAGGAGGCACAGATCCTGCGCTGTCTTGGGCGCGAGCAGGGGCCGGAAGACATTGCGCAGATGTTGGGCTGCGCACTGGCACGGGTGCATTGGCACATTGGACACCTGTGCTCGAAGCTGTCGGCGCCATCGGTGGCGGTTGCCGTTGCGCGTGCCCGCTTGTTCGGCCTGCTGGATCCGGAGCCGGGCGCGCAGCCGGCAACGCGTGCGATGTCCGGCTAGGCATGGCCGGAACCCGCGCCCACTCACGGTGCGACGTGTCCGGGACGAGTGGCCACGTCTCGGGTTCCTTTCGGGGTGGACGTGGCGAACCACGGACGGGGTCTAGCAGGTTGTATCGGCGGGTGTTGCGCGCTGCCATGTGCCCAAGCGCTGCCCAAGTCGTACGGGCCGTTCCGCGGCCAGCGTGGAGTCCAGTGCGATGCCCGTTCGTGGCAGCAGCACGATCACCGTCGAGCCGTAGTTGAAGCGCGCCATCTCGGCGAATCGTTCGATCACGATGCCCTTGCCGCGCCAGTCCTTGCGAACGATCCTCGATGCATAGCGCGGGATTTCCACGCCGCTCCACACCGTTTCCACGCCCGACACCAGGATTGCGCCGACCATCACCAGACACATCGGCCCGAAGTTGGTGTCGAAGTGGCAGACCAGCCGCTCGTTGCGTGCGAACAGGCGCGGGATTGCCTGTACCGCGAACGGGGCAACCGAGAAGATGCGCCCGGGCACATGCAGGGTTTCGCGCAAGGTTGCGGTCCACGGCATGTGCACGCGGTGGTAGTCGCGCGGCGACAGGTAGATGGTGGCGAACCAGCCGTCGGCGAAGGCAGCGGCGGCGGCCTCGTCGCCGAGCAATTCGGCAGCGGTGTACGACTGCCCCTTGGCCTGGAAGATGCGCCCGGATCGAATCGGGCCGAGTTGGCTGATGCGCCCGTCGGCGGGCATCAGCAAGGCGCGAGGGTCGGGGTCGGCGTTGCGCACGCCGGACCTGAGCGCGCGGGTGAAAAATTCCGCGAAGCTCGCATAGGCGCGCGGATCGGCTTGCGCGGCTTCATCCATGTCCACGCCGAAGCGGCGCACCACCATGCCGATCAGCCAGTCCTTCCAAGGCCGCCAACGCCAACGCGCAGCGTACCGCGCCAACCGCGAAGCCAGCCGGTGCGGCAGCAGGTACTGCAGGAGGATCGCCGGATGCACGCTCAGCGCCAATGCGCCAGTGCCAGCAGATCCGCGCCGATTCTTGCCGGGTCGAACGGCTGCGCCGGCGGGGGTTGCGGCGTGATCGTGCCGACCATGTCGCCGGCCGGATCGAGCACCGCCACGCTGGAGGAATGATCGACCTCGTAGTTCTTGCCGTCGTTGTTCTTCGGGATGAAGAACACCATGCCCAGGGCGTGCGCGAAGGTGGTGAGGGTTTGTTCGTCGGCGGTGGCGCCGATGATGCCCTTGCCGAAGTAGTGTGCGTATTGCGCGGTGTGCGCCGGTGAGTCGCGCTGGGGATCGACCGAGACGAACAGCACGCGCGGGCGCGTGTCCGTCGGCAGGCTGGCCCACGACTTGGCCGCCACGCCCAACGCCTGCAGCGTGGTCGGGCACACGTCCGGACAATGCGTGAAGCCCAGATAGACCAGCGTCCAGTGACCCTTGAGCGCGGCCGGCGTGAGCGTGCCACCGTCGCCTGTTTGCAAGGTGAATGCCGGCAGGCTGCGCGCCACTGGAAACAGCGCCACTGTCTGCAGCGCCGGTGGCGGGGGCAGCGGCGGTGGTGCGAAGTGGCGCTCGGCCGCCCACAAGCCGAATCCAGCGGCCAGCGCGGCGGCGAGGATGTACAGCGTCGTCGAACGCGCCGCGCCGCGCACATGCCGGGCGCACATGTGCGCAAAAGAGTTCGATCTGATGGTCATCGGCCGATTATATCCGGCAGGCCGTTATACTCGTGCGCCGAGCCTGCCATCGTCCCGCCCATGCCCGCCGCGCTGGTCACCATCATCGATCTCATCCGCTACGGCGCCAGTCGCTTCAATGCCGCCGGGCTGACCTTCGGGCACAGCTACGACAACGCGATGGATGAGTCCACGCAGATCGTGCTGCACGCGCTGCACCTGCCGCACGACCTCAACCCGATCTACGGCCAGTCGCACGTCACCGCCGACGAAAAGGACGCGATCATCGGCTTGATCGAACGGCGAATCCGCGAGCGTATTCCGGCAGCCTATCTCACCGGTGAGGCGTGGTTTGCCGGGCTGAGTTTCAAGACCGATGCGCGCGCGCTGGTGCCGCGCTCACCGATCGCCGAGTTGATCGAGTCCGGGTTCCAGCCGTGGCTTGGCGACTTGCTGGTCGAGCGCGCGCTGGACCTGTGCACGGGCTCGGGCTGCATCGCCATCGCGATGGCGCACTACCACCCGGATTGGCAGGTCGATGCGGTGGATTTGTCCGCCGATGCGCTGGCGTTGGCGCGCGAGAACCAGTTGCGCCTGCACGCGCCGAACCTGCGCCTGCTGCAATCGGATCTGTTCGCTGCCGTCAAAGGCGAGCGCTACGATCTGATCGTCAGCAACCCGCCGTATGTCACCCGCGACGAAGTCGCCGCGCTGCCGCCCGAATATGCGCACGAGCCGCGACTGGGCCTGATCGCCGGCGAGGACGGGCTCGACTTGGCGTTGAAAATCCTGCGCGATGCGCCAGACCACCTGAATGAAGGTGGCGTGCTGATCGTGGAAGTCGGCGAGTCCGAGCGCGCCTTGTGCGAACTGCTGCCGGAGGTGGGCTTCGACTGGATCGAGTTCAAGGTCGGGCCGATGGGCGTGTTCGTCATCGGCCACGACGAACTGCTCGCCCACCATGCGCGTATCCGGGAACTGGCCGATGCGCGCTGACACCACGTCATCGCCACTGCATCCGATTCCCTCCCGCACGTGCGGGGGAGGGGCAGGGTGGGGATGTGGTGAGGTCGGCGTGAGATTATGGGCGTTCGCGGGACGCCGGGGCGCCGTGCTTGCCCCCAGCCCAACCTTCCCCCGCGAGCGGGGGAAGGGGCGCGCCGCTACGGCATTGGCGCCTTGAACACCTTCGGCCACCTGCTGCGCGTGACCACCTTCGGCGAATCGCACGGCCCGGCGATCGGCTGCGTGCTCGACGGCTGCCCGCCGGGCATCGCCATTGCGGCCGACGATTTCGCGCACGATCTGGCACGCCGCGCGACCGGGCGCACGCGCCACACCTCGCAGCGCCACGAGGCCGATGCAGTCGAAATCCTTTCCGGCGTGTTCGACGGCAAAACCACCGGCACGCCGATCGCGCTGCTGATCCGCAACACCGACGCGCGCAGCCGCGATTACGCGAAGATCGCCGAGCAGTTCCGCCCTGGCCACGCCGATTACACCTACTGGCACAAGTACGGCATCCGCGATCCGCGCGGCGGCGGGCGTGCATCCGCGCGCGAGACCACGATGCGCGTCGCCGCGGCGGTGATTGCCAAGAAGTGGCTGGTGGAAAAACATGGCATCGCCGTGCGTGGCTGCATGAGCCAGATCGGCGACTTGACGCCGCGTGGTTTCGATTCGGCGATGCTCGATTCGCATGCGTTCGATTGGAACGTGGTCGAGGGCAACCCGTTCTTCTGGCCGAACGCCGCGCAGGTGGCTCAGATCGAGGACTACATGGATGGCCTGCGCAAGTCCGGCGATTCGGTCGGCGCGCGCATCGAGGTCATTGCGACCGGCGTGCCCGCAGGCTGGGGCGAACCGATCTACGGCAAGCTCGATG
This sequence comes from Pseudomonadota bacterium, assembly GCA_018241125.1. Classification (GTDB taxonomy): domain Bacteria; phylum Pseudomonadota; class Gammaproteobacteria; order Xanthomonadales; family Xanthomonadaceae; genus SZAS-103. The sequence goes on from JAFEEL010000009.1 coordinate 202,840, forward strand.
CCGAACTGGCGGCCGCGCTGATGTCGATCAACGCGGTCAAGGGTGTGGAGATCGGTGATGGCTTCGCGGCAGTCGCGCAAAAGGGCAGCTTCCACCGTGACGCCATGACGCCGCAGGGATTCGCATCGAACCACGCCGGCGGCATCCTCGGCGGCATTTCCAGCGGCCAAGCGATCCGCTGTTCGGTGGCGTTCAAGCCGACATCGAGCTTGCGTTTGCCGGTGGACAGCTTGGATGTGCACGGCAACGCCGTGGAAGTCGTCACCACCGGTCGCCACGACCCGTGCGTGGGCATCCGCGCGACGCCGATATGCGAGGCGATGGTGGCGCTGGTGCTGATGGATCAGGCGCTGCGCCACCGCGCGCAGTGCGGGGATGTGGGTGCGGTGGCGCCACGGGTACCGGGCGGAATTGCATGATGGCTCTGGTCGTCAACGGGTTTTATGCATGCACGTCGGATTCCTGCGCGCCGGATTTCTTAGCAGGCTGTTGAAAAACAGCCTGCTGATGCGATCCATGGACGGATCGCACGCCAATCAAACACGCAAGTGTTTGATTGGGCGGAGCCGAGTACGGGCATGTACCGGACTCGGCGCGTTGAAAAAGGGCAGAGCCTGCCCCCGCGCAGGCGGGGGAAAGCCCTTTTTCAACAACCCGTTAGTTCACTTCCTCCCCCGCTTGCGGGGGAGGATTGAGGTGGGGGCGGCTTTTCGCATCATTCAAATGCCCCCATCCCATCCTTCCCCCGCAGGCGGGGGAAGGGGTTTTCCAAGGTCAGCTTTCGAGCTCAAGCTGTTGTGGTGTACGTCGAAAATCAAGGACATCGAATAGTGAGCAAGCAGTTCAACGTCGCAGTCGTGGGCGCTACGGGCGCGGTGGGGCAGGTGATGCTGTCGGTACTGGCCGAGCGCCGGTTTCCGGTCAAGCAGGTCGTCGCGGTCGCCAGTGCCAAATCGGCGGGCAAAGCGGTGAAGTTCGGCGACGGCCAGATCATCGTGCAGGATCTGGCCACGTTCGATCCGGCCACGGCGGTCGCGGGCGGTATCGACATCGCGCTGTTCTCTGCCGGCGGCTCGATCAGCAAGCAATACGCGCCGAAGTTCGCAGCGGCCGGCGCGGTGGTGATCGACAACTCCTCGGCGTTCCGCTACGAGTCCGACATCCCGCTGGTGGTGTCCGAAGTGAACCCGCAGGAGATCGGCAACCGCCCGCGCGGCATCATCGCCAATCCGAATTGTTCGACCATGCAGATGCTGGTGGCGCTGGCACCGATCCACCGTGCGGTGGGCATCGAGCGCATCAACGTCGCCACCTACCAGTCGGTGTCCGGCACCGGGCAGAAGGCGATCGAAGAACTCGAACGGCAAACTGCGGCGTTGGTGAACGGCGGGCAGGCCACCGCCGAGGTGTATCCGGTGCAGATCGCGCGCAACGTGATCCCGCACGGCGGCGATTTTTGCGATAACGGTTACACCACCGAGGAAATGAAGCTGGTGTGGGAGACGCGCAAGATCCTCGGCGACGATTCGATCCAGGTGAACCCGACCGTGGTGCGGGTGCCGGTGGTGTACGGGCATTCGGAGGCGGTGCATATCGAGACGCGCGAAAAAATCACCGCCGCGCAGGCGCGCGCCCTGCTGGAAAAATCTCCGGGCGTGGAAGTGGTGGACGAAGTGCGCGGCGGCGGCTACCCGACCCCGGTCACGCACGCCGCCGGGCGCGACCCGACCTATGTCGGGCGCATCCGCGAGGACATCTCGCACCCACGCGGCCTGGACCTGTGGATCGTCGCCGACAACATCCGCAAGGGCGCCGCCCTGAATGCCGTGCAGATTGCGGAATTGCTGGCGAAAGCGTATAGCTAGCGCCAACTTGCGGCACCGGCTTCAGGCGCGAAGGGTTATCGCGATCGGGGCGGTGTCGCTTTCCATCTTCGTGGAGCGAACATGCCGACCGATACATCCCACTTGCGCGGGCTGCGTCCCGGAATTCTGGGTCTTGCCGTAGCCTGCACGCTCGCTGCGGCGCAGGTCGGGGCCGTGGGCTTGGGTGGCATCGAAGTCAAGTCCAAGCTCAACGAGCCGTTCGTCGCCGAGATCCCGCTGAACGTGGACTACAGCGGGCAGATGAGCGACATGGTGGTGCACATGGCATCGCCGGAGGTGTTCGAACGTGTGGGGCTCAAGCGCCCGAACGACATGTCCGCGAATCTGGCATTCAAGGTGACCCGCAATGCGCGCGGGGAGGCGGTGGTGCTGGTGACCACGCCGCAGAAGATGACCGACCCCTACGTGAGCTTCCTGTTGGAAGTCGAGTGGGGCAGCGGCAAGATGGTGCGCGAATACACCGCGATGCTGGAGCCGCCGCATGTGGCCGAGGTGCCGCACGCGGCTGCCGTAGCCGCGCCGACGGTCGCATCCACACCGATGCCGATTCCCGCCGTCACCGCGCCCAAGGTTGCAGCGGTCGAGCGCGAACCGCAGGCGACGCCGGCGTCGACTCCAGCGCCGGTGGCGTCTACGCCGTCCGCATCTGTGCCCAGTGCAGACTCGGCCCCTCCGGCGCCGCCTGCGGCGCAGACGGTCGCACCCGAGCCGGCTGTGCCGGAACCCGAGGCCACGCCGCAACCCGTGGCTTCGGCGCCAGCGCCAGAGCCGGCACCGCCCGAACCTGCGCCAACCGCACCCGAGCCGACGCCTGCGCCGATCGCGAGCGCCCCGCCGCCCCCGCCACCGACTCCGGCGCCGGGCTCGATCACCGTCGGCAACGGGCAAACCTTGTCCGGGATCGCCGCACAAGTCGGCGGTGGGCAATCGCTCAACCGGGTGATGATCGCCTTGCAGCGCGCCAACCCGGATGCCTTCGTCGACAACAACATCAACCGCCTCAAGTCCGGTGCGGTACTGCGCGTGCCCGATGCCGATGCGCTGCGTGCGATCACCGCCGACGAGGCCAATGCGCTGGTGCGCGAGCAGGTCGAGAGCTGGCGGCACGGCACGGTGGTCGCGCCGCAACTGCAACCGGGCGAAGCGGCCGATCACAAGGCTGCCAAACTCGAAGCGTCGGGCGACACGCCGGCCGCGCAAGCTGGAACCGCCGCGATCAAGCCGGCGCGCGGTCGCACCAACCCCGGCAAGGGTACGGCGCAGGCAGGCGATCCGCCGCCGCACGCTGCGCGACTGCAAATTCTGCCGCCGGTCGGCAACGCCGGAGGTGGTAGTCAGTCCGGGTCGGCGGCGGGCGGTGCTGGCAGCGAAGTGCGCGCGGAACTGGCGCAAACCAAGGAGGAGTTGGCCTCGCGCAAGGCGCAGATCGCCGACCTGAAGGCGCATGTGGCCGATCTGGAGAAGATCAAGGCCGACAGCCAGAAGATGCTGAGCTTGAAGGACAGCCAGATGGCGGCCCTGCAACAGCGTCTGGCCGAGTTGGAGAAGAAGGATGCCGAGGCGGCCGCGTCGACCGCAAGTTCGCCGGCTTCCACGGCATCGGGTATCGCCGCGCCCATCGCCGCATCACCGGCGGCCATCGCCACCGCGCCGGCCGCGTCGGCGTCGGCTGCGGCGTCGTCCGCCAACACCTCGTCGCCCGCCAAGGCACCTGCACCGCATGTGGCGCCGCCACCGCGCGAGCCGGCGTCGCCGTGGTACTTGCAGCCTTTCGTGTTGCTGGGCGCCGGCCTGATCTTGTTTGCGGGCCTGTTGGGCGTGATGCTCAAGCGCCCGAAGGTGGAGGCTCCGCCGCCGCGCAAGCGCAGCTTCGATGTTGGCGCTTTGGCGGCGGGAATGCCCGCGTCGCGAAACCACCGGCAGGCCCCGATGGTAGCCGAGAGCTTGCCGGAGGACGTCGATGCGGCGGCCAAAGTCACCGCGGAACTGCCGTTGTCTGAGACGGCCCCCGGCCAAACGGGCGATCTGGCGGACGACGCTGCGCACGCGCCGCCTGCCGAGCCCCGCGCGACGAGCGTCGAGCCGGTCTTCGTTCCGCCGCAAGTGCGGTCCGCACCGACGCCTGCCGAGCCGGCGCAGGAGCCGGCCCGCGCCGCGGCCGATCCACAGATCACATCGGAACAGCCGGTATTCTTCGCCCCGAACCCGCCGCCGGCCACGACACCGGCACCCGCCGCGCCGGCGCCACTGCCGCAGACGTCGGGCAACGTCCAGTGGACCGCGCAGACGCGCATCGAGGCCGCACGCAACTACATCGAGAACGGCGACATCGATAGTGCGCGGCGCATGCTCGAAGTGGCCCTCATCGATGGCAATGCGTCGCAGCAGGAGGAAGCGTTCACCCTGCTCGACATGATCGACAGTTGGTAACCGAACCCGGTGGCGCTTCGCGCGTCGCCGCTGCGTGCATGCGTATCGCCATCGGCATCGAATACGACGGCGCCAGCTTCCACGGCTGGCAACGACTGTCGCATGCCGCCAGCGTGCAGGCGGAAATCGAGGCGGCGCTGGCGTTCGTCGCCGACGGTCCGATCGACGTGCAATGCGCCGGGCGCACCGACGCTGGCGTGCATGCGGTCTGCCAGGTTGCGCACTTCGACACCCACGTGCAGCGCACGCCGCGCGGCTGGATGATGGGTGCCAACGCGCGCCTGCCGCCGGCGATTGGCGTGCTGTGGGCGCAGCCGGTGGATGATGCCTTCAATGCCCGTCACGGCGCGCGCGCGCGGCGCTACCGCTATCGCATTTGCAATCGCGCCGTGCGCCCATCGCTGCAGCGCGATTACCTGACGTGGGAGCGCTTGCCGCTGGACGCCGATGCCATGCACCGCGCCGCGCAGGGGCTGCTCGGCGAGAACGACTTCAGCGCCTTCCGCTCGTCGCAGTGCCAGGCCACCCACGCGATGCGTGACATGCAGGCCATCGCCGTGCGCCGCGACCGCGATGAGGTGATCGTGGACGTGCGGGCCAATGCGTTCTTGCACCACATGGTGCGCAACATCGTCGGTTCGCTGCTGCCGATCGGGCGCGGGCAGCGGCCCGAAGCGTGGCTGGCCGAACTGCTGCATGGCCGCGATCGCACCCGGGCCGGCCCGACCGCGCCACCGCAGGGGCTGACCTTCATCGGCCCGTTGTACCCAGCGCAGTGGGGTTTGCCGTCGGAGGTGACGTTGTGAGCCTGTTCGACGGGGACGACCGGCGCACACGCATCAAGCTGTGCGGGATGACCCGGATCGAGGACGTGCGCCTGGCCGGCGAGCTGGGCGTGGACGCGATCGGGCTGGTGTTCGCGCCGCGCAGCCCACGTCGCTTGGACCTCGCGCAGGCACTGATGGTGCGTGGCGCCGTGCCGGCATCTACTGCGGTCGTGGCCTTGCTGATGGATCAGGGGCATGAGGAAATCGCCACGATGATCGCGGCGCTGCGCCCGGATCTGCTGCAATTCCACGGCGACGAGGACGATGCGTTCTGCGCAGCGTTCGGACTGCCGTTTCTCAAGGCGCTGCCGATGCGCGATATCGTGGCGCAGGAGATTCCGAAGCAGTTGGCGGGTTATCCTTCCGCCAGCGGCTTGGTGCTCGATGGTCACGCGCCCGGCGCGATGGGCGGCGGTGGGCAGCGCTTCGACTGGAACGCATTGCATGGCCAAACCATCGGCAAGCCGTGGCTGCTCGCCGGCGGATTGAATACGGGTAATGTCGCGCAGGCGCTGCGTGTGGCGCAGCCGTGGGGCGTGGATGTCGCCAGTGGCATCGAGTCGGCACCGGGCGTCAAGGACCACGCGAAGATGCGCGCATTCGTCGCGGCGGTGCGTGAAGCCCGCTTCCCCCTCTCCCCAACCCCTCTCCCGCAGGGGGAGAGGGGCTAGAATATGGCGAGCGATTCCATGAGCGACACCCACACCGTCGACTTCAACGCATACCCCGACGCTCACGGTCACTTCGGCGATTACGGCGGCATCTTCGTGGCCGAGACGTTGATCGAGCCGCTGGCGCAGCTCGAGGCCGCGTATCGCCGCTGCAAGGACGACCCGCAGTTCCAGGCCGAGCTGGCGCACGACTACAAGCATTACGTCGGTAGGCCCAGCCCGATCTACGAAGCCACGCGCCTGACTGCGCACGTCGGCGGCGCGCGCATCGTGCTCAAGCGCGAAGACCTCAACCACACCGGCGCGCACAAGATCAACAACACCATCGGTCAGGCGATGCTCGCCCGGCGCATGGGCAAGACGCGGATCATCGCCGAGACCGGTGCCGGCCAGCACGGTGTCGCGTCGGCGACGGTCGCGGCGCGCATGGGTTTGGAATGCGTGGTCTACATGGGCGCGGTGGACATGCAGCGGCAGGCGATCAACGTCTATCGCATGAAGTTGCTGGGCGCGACCGTGGTGCCGGTGACCTCGGGTTCGCAAACGCTCAAGGATGCGCTCAACGAAGCGATGCGCGACTGGGTGACGAACGTACACGACACCTTCTACATCATCGGCACCGTCGCCGGGCCGCATCCGTATCCGCTGCTGGTGCGCGACTTCAACGCGGTGGTCGGGCGCGAGGCGCGCGCGCAGATGCTGGCCGAATACGGCCGCCTGCCGGACGCGATCACCGCCTGCGTCGGCGGCGGCAGCAACGCGATCGGCTTGTTCCATGCCTTCCTCAACGATGCCGGCGTGCGCATCGTCGGCGCCGAGGCGGCGGGCGAGGGCATCGCCACCGGCAAGCACGCCGCATCGCTTGCCGCCGGGCGGCCGGGCGTGCTGCACGGCAACCGCACCTATGTGATCTGCGACGACGACGGACAAATCACCGAAACCCATTCGGTGTCGGCGGGGCTGGATTATCCCGGCGTCGGCCCGGAGCACGCCTTCCTGAAGGACAGCGGTCGTGCGCAGTACGTGGGCGTGACCGATGCCGAGGCGCTGGCAGCGTTCCACCTGCTGGCGCACACCGAGGGCATCCTCGCCGCGCTCGAATCCAGCCACGCGGTGGCGCAGGCGATCAAGCTGGCGCGTGAATTGCCGAAAGACGCAATCGTGCTGGCGAACCTTTCGGGGCGCGGCGACAAGGACGTGCATACCATCGCCGCCAGAGAAGGGATCACGCTGTAGAAAAATTCGTGACGGGCGAATCCTTCTCCCTCCGGGAGAAGAGCCTGCCCCCGCGAAGGCGGGGGTGCCCGAAGGGCGGATGAGGGGCGACCGCGCCCCGATGTATCCGCTGCTTCGGCCCCTCACCCCAACCCGTTGCTAAGCTTGGCTTTGCCGCGCTAAGCAACCCCCGGCCATCGCATTGATGCGATGGCTTGCGTCGCCGTACGATTTGCCTGCGGCAAATCGTGAACACGGCTCCTCAACCCGCCGGGAGAGGGGCTTTCATGAGCGAGCCCCGGTACCAATGAACCGCATCGACACCCGTTTCGCAACACTCAAGGCCGCTGGCCGCAAGGCTTTGATCCCGTTCATCACCGCCGGCGATCCTTCGCTGGAAGCGGTCGTGCCGGTGCTGCATGCGCTGGTCGCTGCCGGCGCAGACGTGATCGAACTGGGCGTGCCGTTTTCCGACCCGATGGCTGACGGGCCGATCATCCAGCGCAGCTCCGAGCGTGCGCTCGCGCGCGGCGTCGGCGCGGCGCAGGTGCTGGAAATGGTGCGCGAGTTTCGCCGCACCGACGCGCTCACACCGGTCGTGCTGATGGGCTATCTCAACCCGGTGGTGATCCGTGGCGTCGATCGTTATGCGCGTGAAGCGGCGGATGCCGGCGTGGATGGCGTGCTGCTGGTCGATCTGCCGCCGGAGGAAGCCGATTCGGTTCGTGTCGCTTTCAACGCACAAGGATTGGCGCTGATCGCACTGGCCGCGCCGACCACGTCGCAACCGCGTCTTGACCGACTCGCGTCGCAGGCGCAGGGCTACCTCTATTACGTCAGCTTCGCCGGTGTCACCGGCGGAAAAGCCGTCGATGTGGGCTCGGTGATGGATCGCGTGGCCGCATTGCGGGCGCAGTCGGCGGCACCGGTCGTGGTCGGCTTCGGTGTGCGCGATGGCGCGACCGCAAAGGCATTGGCAGCGTGCGCCGACGGCGTGGTGGTGGGCAGTGCGCTGGTCGAGGTGCTGGCCGGCGCGGTCGACACTGCCGATGCGGTCGCGCGCGCCGCTGCGTTCTTGCAGCCGCTGCGTGCCGCGCTGGATGGATGAAATCATCGCCCCGGCCACAACGATTCGCTAACAGCCGCGATCGCGGCGGCTGGTAAACTCGCAACCTTTGCCGAACGGTCGACACCCCATCCATGAGCTGGCTGCAAAAACTCATGCCCGCGCGCATCCGCACCCAAGGCGGCAACAAGCGCAGCATCCCGGAAGGGTTGTGGGAAAAATGCGAGAAATGCGGCTCGGTGTTGTACGGGCCGGAGCTGGAGAAAAATCTGGAGGTGTGCCCGAAATGCGCGCACCACCGGCCGATCGGCGCGCGTGCGCGGCTGTCGAGCTTCCTGGATTCCGGCTCGATCGTCGAGATCGCCGCCGATCTGGCGCCCACCGATCCGCTGAAGTTCAAAGACTCCAAGCGCTATCCGGAGCGTATCAAGGCCGCGCAGAAGGCGGTGGGCGAACACGACGCGCTGGTGCTGGTGCGCGGGCGCCTGAAAGGCCGGGACGTGATCGTGGCAGCCTTCGAGTTCCGCTACATGGGCGGCTCGATGGGTTCGGTGGTCGGGGAAAAGTTCGCGCGCGGGGCCGAAGCCGCGTTGGCCGAAAAAATCCCGTTCGTGTGCTTCACCGCCAGCGGCGGGGCGCGCATGCAGGAAGGGCTGTTCTCGTTGATGCAGATGGCCAAGACCTCGGCGGCGTTGGGGCGGCTGCGCAATGCGGGGGTGCCCTACATCGCGGTGCTCACGCACCCGACCACTGGCGGGGTGTCGGCCAGCCTGGCGATGCTCGGCGATCTGCACGTGGCCGAGCCGCAGGCGCTGATTGGGTTCGCCGGACCGCGGGTGATCGAGCAGACCGTGCGTGAAACATTGCCAGAAGGTTTCCAGCGCTCGGAGTTCCTGCTCGAACACGGTGCGATCGACATGATCGTCGACCGCCGGCAGTTGCGCGACCGCATCGCCGGGCTGCTGGCGCTGCTGCAACGCCTGCCGCGGCCCGAAGAAACCGTGGCGGCGGTGTCCGCCCCATGAACACCGGTTGCGTTGTAGCAGGGGAGGAGTTCGGGGACTTTCACGCATGAGCAAGCGACGCTGGTTCGGCACCGATGGTATTCGCGGTCATGTGGGCGACGGCCCGATCTCGGCCGATTTCGTGCTCAAGCTCGGCTGGGCACTGGGCCGCGTGCTGGCGCGCGGCAGCGCGCGCCCGAGCGTGGTGATCGGCAAGGACACGCGCATCTCCGGCTACATGTTCGAGTCCGCGCTGCAAGCCGGCTTGGTCGCGGCCGGGGCCGACGTGCACCTGTCCGGACCGATGCCCACGCCGGCAATCGCCTTCCTCACCCGCGAGTTGGACGCCGACGCCGGCATCGTCATCAGCGCCTCGCACAACCCGCACCACGACAACGGCATCAAGTTCTTCAACGCCCGCGGCGAGAAGCTCGACGACGCCACCGAGTTGGCGATCGAGGCGATGCTCGACCAGCCATTCGCCACGCAAGCTTCGGATCGGCTCGGGCGGGCGGTGCGCATCGCCAACCCGGAGGCGCGCTACGCGCAGTTCTGCGAGTCCACGGTGCCTGCCGACTTCGACTTGGCCGGGCTGCGCATCGCGGTCGATTGCGCGCATGGCGCGACCTACCAGATCGCACCGACCTTGTTCGCCGAACTGGGCGCGGCAATCGAGCCGATCGGGGTCGCGCCCAACGGCCTGAACATCAACGATGGTGTCGGTTCCACGCACATGGACACCCTGGCCGCGCACGTGCGGGCCATGCGCTGCGACCTCGGGATCGCGTTCGACGGCGATGGCGATCGCATGCTGATGGTGGACGCCGATGGCCGCGTCGTCGATGGCGACGCGCTGTTGTACGTGCTCGCGCTCGACTGGCACGTCAACGACCGCCTGCGCGGCCCGGTGGTCGGCACGCTGATGAGCAACTACGGGCTGGAACAGGCGTTGTCGGAGCGGGGCATCGGTTTCCTGCGCGCCAACGTTGGCGACCGCCACGTGCATCGCGCCTTGATCGAGAACGGCGGCACGCTCGGCGGCGAGGCCTCCGGGCACCTGTTGTGCCTGGATCGGGTTTCCACCGGCGACGGCATCATCAGCGCATTGCAGGTGCTGGAAACGCTCCGGCGCAGCAAGCGCACGCTGGCGCAGGCGCTGCACGGGCTGCACCGGGTGCCGCAACGAACCGTCAACGTGCGCTACGGCAACGGCGCCAAACCAGCGGAGGATCGCGCCGTGCAGGCCGAACTGGATCTGGCACAAAAACAGGTCGCTGGCCGTGGCCGCGCCTTCATCCGCGCATCCGGCACCGAGCCGGTGGTGCGGGTCACCGTGGAAGCCGACGACGAGGCGCTGGTGCGCGATCTGCTGGATCGACTCTCCAACGCGGTGCGCGCAGCCGCGCAATAACAATAATTTGCGGCCGTCCCAGGCAGGGCGTCTAGCGGCGCCCTGCCTGTGCGTGCATCGACACGCGTGGCGACCGGATCAGTGTCTACGGAAACGCTGATTTATCAGCGTTTCCCCACGCCATGGATGGCGTGGTCACGGATCCATCACGCAAGTGATAGACCCGTGTGAGCCCAGTCCGGGCATGTACCGGACTGGGCGTTCGCTGACAAATCCAGGATGGATTTGTTCAGCGTTTCCCTAGTTCTCGCCGCCGCCACCACCGCCGCCGCCACCCACCGGCAGCGACTGCGAAAAGCGGATGAACGGCATCGCGGCACTGTAGGCGGCGCAGGGGCCGAGGTTGAGATTGTTGGTTTCGCCCGTCGTGCCGGCGTTGACCAAACACTGCGGCTTGGCCGTGCTGGTGGCCTTCACCGCCACGTTGGTCATCAGGAAGGCGCCGTCGTTGAACACCGCCTGCGAGCCGCCCGCGTTGCCGACGACGTTGAACTCCGACGCATTCCACCACGACCCCAGCCCGACTTTGCTGTCCGGCGCACTGATGGAATACGCGGTGTTGCCGAGCGTGAAGGTGACGGTGTCGTTGCCGCCGACCCGCGCCGACCCGGAGAGCTTTTCGCTGCCCAGCTGCGTGATCGGCACGTCAGGAGCGCTCACATAGTCGGAGTTGGTATAGCAGTGCGGGCCGTAGGTCCACCAGCCATCCGGGCAGCTGCGGCCGTCGTAGCCGTACCAGATCAGCCAGTACTGCATGAACACGGCGGCACTGCCGTCCACCGCGTAGTCCGGGGAGTAAATGAACTGCTGCCATGCGAGGCAGTACGGGATGTTGTTGCAGATCGCGGTGCCTTCGCCGAACTGCGAGTTGATCTGCAGGGTGTATTCGTTGGGCCCGGCGATACCGCCGTCCGAGTATTCGCTCTGCACGTTGTACGCGAGCGGGAAACTGCCGACGGTCTGACTGATGGTTCCGCGCACTCCGATGGAGTAGTCGTTGCCGTTGCCGACGACCTGACCCTTGCCGAACGTGGTCGTCGGGCGCGGCGGCGTGACGAACCGACGCGGAGTCGGACGACACTGATCCTTGACCCAGATCGCACTGGGATAGGTGGCGTGGAAACAGCCCTGGCTGGGGGCCGGATTGTCGTGGATGACCTGCTGCCAGACCGCATGATCTGCGGTTTCGGCGGTTGCAGCGAACGCGCCTGACGCGGTGCCGGCAACGGCCAGGACAAGCGCGGTCTGCAACGCGAGGTGCGCGTTGGCGTGGTTTTTCGATGGCATGGAAGTTCCCCTGGGATGATCGAGCGTGGACGTGAAGACGCTGCCCTTGCGACCCATGCGCTATCCGACATGCGCGGGTCGGCACATCGGCCGGAGGAGGAAAGCTGTTCGAATGGCGGGCGATCGAACGCGATTCCTGGATCCAACATCCGCCGACTGCGCATGCACGCTAGCAGAACCGATTGCCGCGTCAAGCGGGAATCCGATGTGTCCGCGGCGTTGGCCGAGTGCAACCAGGTTTCGCGTTTTTGCGCCGAACTGACGCCGGCATGCGGCGCGCTGGCGCTGCCTGCCCTGAGGCGTGTGCTGTCTGGCGGGCACCCGACGTTGCTGGCACGCCGATGGGTGGCGCGAGAGGTGATTGGGAGTATCTACCGGCCTCGGCAGGGCGCCGCGCGGCGCCCTGCCGATCCACTACGCATCGCCGCGATCGCGGCTGTCAGTTCTTCTGGGTGAAGCGGATGAACGGCATCGGTGCGCTGTAAGCCGCGCATGGCCCGAGGTTGAGATTGTTGGTCTCGCCGGTGGTACCCGCGTTTGCCAGGCACTGCGGCTTGGCGGTGGAGGTGGCCTTCACCGCGACCTTGGTCATCAGGAACGAACCGGCATTGAAAACGGCTTCCGAGCCGCCAGCATTGCCGACGATGTTGAACTCCGACTGGTTCCACCACGACGCCAGCCCGAGCATGCTGTCCGGCGAGGTGATCGAGTAGGCCGTGTTGCCGACGGTGAAGGTGGCCGTGTCGTTGCCGCCGGCTTGGGTAGCTGCGGACATCGTCTCGCTGCCGAGCTGGGTGATCGGCACGTCCGGGGCCGGCATGTAGTACGCCGAGTTCGTGTAGCAATCGTAGCCGCCGTCGCTCCACCAGCCATCGGGGCAGTTCGCCTGGCTGTACGTGTAGTTGAGCAGCCAGTACTGCATGAACACCGCTGCGCTGCCTTGCACCTCGTAATCGGGCGAGTAGATGAACTGCTGCCAGCCGTAGCAGTACGGAACATTGGTGCACAGGGGCGATTGCTGCGAGAACTGCGTGTTGATCTGCAGTGTGTATTCGTTCGGGCCGAGAATGCCGCCACCACCGAAGGCCGGGACGCCGACACTGGCTTCGCTGGTCACGCCGGCCACCACCGGGAAGCTGCCGATGGTCTGGCTCATCGTGCCGTTCACGCCGATCGAGTAGTCGTCGCCATCGCCGACGATATCGCCCTTGCCACCGACCATCGCAGCCAGCACATGGCTGGAGATGCGCGGCGGCGTCACCGCCCGCTGCGGCATGCGCCGGCATTCGTCTTTCACCCACGTGGTGCTGGGGTAGGTGGCGTGGAAGCAGCCGACCCGCGGCGCCGGATTGGAGTGCAGCAGTTCGCGCCACACTTGGTGATCCTTGCTTTCGACCGGCGCGGAAAAAGCGCTGGCCGCGAGGCTGCCCAGACCGACCGCGATGGCGACTTGCAGCGCGAGGCGGCGTTGGTGTTTCGAGTTCGAGTGCATGGCTGGCTCCCTGGGTTGAAGTGGGTTTGACGACGAAGGACGCAGTCGCTCGTCAGTTCGACTGCGAAAAACGGATGCAGGGGACGGGTGCGCGACGGGTTGCGCCTGGCCCGGGAGGGAAACGGTTCGATGGGCCGGGTGCGCCGGCGTTGCCACCAGCCGCTGGCTGGGTAGTGCGTGTTTTGGCGATGCCGGGCCGCGTGAGGGGTGCAGCGAAGGGCAACAGCCATCGCGGACAACGCCAGTGCCGCCAGTGCATGGATCCCGAGCTCCCGTTGGCTGCCTTGCCGCGCCCAGACCGATCGAGCGCGCTGGCGGCAAAGGCGCCGCCCGAGGTTGCCAACGCTAGCAGACGAAATTGTGCCGGATAGAGAAAAGCTTAACGATCGACACTGCGCAGCGCCCGGTGTCGACCGTCGTGTTTTGACGCCGGCGGGGCAGCGTACGCTGCCCTGCCGGCTTGGTCGCAAGTGCAGTCAGTTCGATTCGGTGAACTGGATGTACGGCGCCGATGCGCTGTAGCCGGTGCAGGTCTTCAGGCTCAGGTTGTTGGTCTCGCCGGTCGTGCCCGAGTTTTTCAGACAGTTGGGCTTGGCGGTCGAGCCATCGTTGACCGCGATCTTCACTGTCACCGAGGAGTGCGAGTTGAACACCGCCTTGGAACCGCCGGCGTTGCCGACCACGTTGAACTCCGATTCGTTCCACGCCGTGGCCAGGTCGAGCACGCTGTCGGGCGCACTGAAGGTGTAGGCGGTGCTGCCGACGGTGAACACGATGGTGTCGTTGCCGCCGGCCTTGGCCGAGCCCGAGAGCTTCTCGTTGCCCAGTTGCGTGATCGGCTCGTCCGGCGCGGCGACGTAGTTGGAGTTCATCACGCAATCGCCCGAACCGTCGCTGTCCCAACTGGTCGGGCAGGAGCTGCCGTAGCCGAGCAGCCAGTACTCGATGAACACCGCCGCGCTGCCTTGCACGTCGTAGTCGGGCGCGTACACGTATTGCTGCCAGACGGTGCATCCCGACTTGTTCTTGCACGCGGCCGTGGCCAGATTCATCTGCGAGTTGATCTGCAACGTGTATTCGTTGGGTCCGAGAATTCCGCCGCCACCGAAGGCCGCCACGCCGACGCCTTTTTCGGTCTTCACGCCGGTCACCGTCGGGAAGCTGCCCACCGTCTGGCTGATGTTGCTGCCGACCTGGATCACGTCGTCGTTGCCGTTGCCGACGGTTTCCCATTGCCCATTGGCCGAACGGTGCGGCGTGGCCATGTAGCGGTGCGGTGTTGGAAAGCAGGTGCCGCGCACCCATTGCGTGCTCGGGTAGGTAGCGTGAAAGCAGCCGTTCGCCGGCGCTGGATTGGTATGGATCAACTCGCGCCAGATCGCTTGATCGGTAGCGGCATCGGGCGCGGCGAAGGCGGATGAGGCAAAGCCGGCGAGGCCGGCGACGACGGCGATCTGCAAGCTGCGACGCACGAGCATGTGGGTGCTGGACGACATGGATTTCCCCTGGTGGTCGATGGTGGGTGGCATGGACGATCCGCACGCGTTCGGGTTCAACCCCGCCGCGCGCATCGGCCACGCCATGCACTGTCATCCTTCCCCTGGATGCGTCCTGCTCCGGCAATCTGGCGATAACCGATCAAGGTGAACGCTAGCAGAACGGATATAGGCAATTCGGAGATATTCTTAACGCGATCCGTGCTGTCGAATCGAATCGCGGGCACCCATATCGTGCCGGCGTCGCGATCGGCAACGCCTTGACTGGGCGAGTTGTTGGCCGGTGATCGCTCGGTCAGCGCAGCGTCGGGCAATCCCAGCCCGGCCGTGGCGCGAAGCGTGGGCCATACAGCGCTTGCAACGCTTGCAGCCTGCCGATGAGCGCATCGGCGCCGACTTTGCGGATGTGCGTGATCGGGCCGCCGCGGAACGGCGCGAAGCCGGTGCCGAAGATCACGCCCGCATCCAGCAGGTCGGCATCGTCCACCACCCCGGCATGCAGCACCGCCACCGCTTCGTTGAGCAACGGCAGGATCAGACGATCTTCCAGATCATCGGGCGCGCTATAGCCGGCGGGCAGCGCGGGCTTGACCGCTTTGCCGTTTTCCCACTTGTAAATCCCTTGGCCGTCTTTCTTGCCGCGCTTGTCCGGTTCCACGGCGCCCAGCGCGGCCGGCACCTCCAATCCGAGGAAGGGCGCCAGCTCCTTCACCACGCTCGCGCCCACGTCCAGACCCACGGTGTCGATCAGCTCCAGCGGCCCCATCGGCATGCCGAAGCGCAGCGCGGCTTTGTCGATGGCCACACCGGGAATGCCTTCGGCGTAGGCGGTGGCCGCTTCGAGCAAATACGGGAACAGCACGCGGTTGACGAGGAAGCCCGGCGTGCCGGCGACCGGGATCGGCAGCTTGTCGATGCCACGACAAAACGCCGCCAGCCGCTGCTCGATCGCCGCATCCATGCGCGGATGGCGGACGATCTCCACCAGCGGCATCTGCGCCACTGGATTGAAATAATGCAGCCCGGCCAGATGCTGCGGGCGCGCGAGCTTTTCACCGATCTGCGCCAGCCGGATCGAGGACGTGTTGGAAGTGACGATGGCCTCGGGCAGCAACTGCGGCTCGATGCCGGCGAGCAGTTCCTGCTTGGCTTGCAGGTTCTCGAAGATCGCCTCGATCACCAGCTGCGCCTTGGCGACCCCGGCACCGCCGACGTCGGCCCGCAAGCGCGCGCGGGTTTGCGTGCGCTGGGTGTCATCCTTGATCTTCTTGGCGTACAGCGCATCGGCGCGTTGCAGCGCTGGTTCGATGTAGCGCATCTCGCGATCCTGCAAGGTCACCTCGAACCCCTTGAACGCGCACCACGCGGCGATGTCGCCGCCCATCACACCGGCCCCGACCACATGCACGTTTTCGATGCCGCCATTCTTCGTCGCGCCATCTTTGCCGCCCAGATTCTTCAGGCGATCCATCAGGAAGAAGATGCGCACCAGATTGCGGGCGGTGTCGGTCCTTGCGAGCTTGGCGACACTGCGCGCCTCGGCTCGCAAGCGCGCCGACATGCCGCCGCCGCTGCGCTGCCAGGTCGCGATCAACGCATACGGCGCCGGGTAGTGTTCTTTGCGCGCCTTGCGCGCGACTTGCTTGACCAGCATCGGTGCGAGGATCTGCCGCGCGGCCCAGGTGTTGGTGGCCCATGCCAGAGCGCGGGTCTTGAACGGGCGTTGCACGCGCCGGCCGACCAGGTGCACGGCCACGTCCAGCAACAAGTCCGGATCGGCCAGCTTGTCCACCAAGCCCATCGCCAGTGCCGCCTTGGCCGACACGCTGCGCCCACTGAGCATCAGATCCATCGCCGCCGCTGCACCGATCAGCCGCGGCAGGCGCACGCTGCCGCCCCAGCCCGGGTAGATGCCGAGCTTGATTTCCGGCAGCGCGATGCGCGTGCTCGCCGCACTGCTGGCGACACGGTAACGGCAAGCCAGCGCCAGTTCCGCGCCGCCGCCCATGCAATGGCCGTGGATCGCCGCAACCGTCGGCAACGGCAGACAGGCCAAGCGCTGGTAGATCGCCTGCCCGCGACGCAGCACGTCCTCGATGCGCCCCTTGGCGTCGAAACTCTGGAACTCCTTCACGTCCGCGCCCGGCGCGAAGCCGCCGGGCTTGCCCGAATGGATCACCAGCGCCTTGGGCGGCTCGACCACGATGCGCTCGAGCATCGCGTCCAGTTCATCCAGCACCGCTTGCGACACCGCATTGACCGGCGCGTCGGCGCGGTCCAGGGTGAGCACGAGGATGCCGTCCGGACGCGTTTGCGCGTGCCAGTGGCGCAGGGCGAGGCCGTCGAAGCGCATGGTGTGATTCTCGGCAGCAGACGATAGGCGCAGCGTAGCCCGGTGATTGCGAGCGAAGACTCGAATTTCGCCCGATGCAGCGGTGTTGCGACGGCAATGACCGTATCATTCCCGCACATGCGCGGCCAGCGGCTGCGGGGGCTTGCCGGTGTCGCGGAACTTTCGCCACGCCATGCGGTCACTTCCTGCGGCCCACGACCGTGCGCAAGGAGACAGGGCGCGGATGGGCGAGAACGAACTGGACCAGGCACTGGTCGAGCGCGTGCAGCGCGGCGACCGGACAGCCTTCGACCTGCTGGTGCGCAAGTACCAGAGCCGGGTCGTGGCGCTGATCGGTCGCTACGTGCACGACTGGAACGAGTGCCAGGATGTCGCCCAGGACACCTTCGTCCGCGCGTGGAAGGCGCTGGCGAACTTCCGCGGCGATGCGCAGTTTTATACCTGGCTCTACCGGATCGCCGTGAACACCGCCAAGAACCACCTCGTGGCCAGCAATCGTCGTCCGCCCGCCGAAGACATCGACGTGGCCGATGCGGTCAACTTCGCCGGCGCCGCACGCCTGCGCGACGACGACACCCCCGAGCACGAACTGCTGCGCGAGGAAATCGAACGCACCGTGGCCGATACGGTGGCCGCGCTGCCGGACGATCTGCGCACGGCGGTCACGCTGCGCGAGGTCGATGGCCTGAGCTATGAAGAGATCGCCGAGCGCATGGGTTGCCCGATCGGCACGGTGCGCTCGCGTATCTTCCGTGCGCGCGAGGCCATCGACGAAAAACTGCGGCCGCTGATGGATTCCGAACGGGTGCGCCCATGAACGAACAACGACCGGTATCGCCCGAGTTGCTGGAGGAACTGTCCGCGTTCATGGACGGTGAACTCGATGCCCAGCGCTCGCGCTTTTTGCTGCAACGGCTGGGGCACGACGATGCCCTGCGCGCCCGCTGGGAGCGCTGGCAGTTGCAGGCCGGGGCGCTGCGCAAGATGGCGCAGCCGCTGCCAGCGGGATTTTCCGACAAGGTGCAACGCGCCATCGACGCCGCGCCGGTTCCGGTGCGCGCGCGAGTCTGGCAGCACCGCGGCGTGCGCTGGGCGGGTGGGCTGGCACTGGCCGCTTCGCTGGCGGTGGCGGCGACCTTCGTGTTTGATGTCGCGCACACACCGATGCGCGGCACGCGGCCCATTGCCGTGGCGCAGGCTTCCGCGCCGGCGCCGATCGTGCCCATCGCCCGCACCGACCTGCCCGCTCCCGAGCCCGCCATCACGCTGCCGATTCCGGTGCGCGCGGGCGTGGTTTCCACCTTCCGCCTGCCGCTGCATCCGCAACTGGCTCAGCAAGCCAAACCGGCGTCCAGCGGCTTTCAGCCGTTCCCGCAGCCGTATGCGATCGACCCGGAGCTGGAAGCCTACCTGCGCGCACATCAGGCCGGTGGTAGCCGCGACGTCTTCCGCGACGATGCCGCCGGTCAAGACGGCAACGGTGCGGTGCGCACGGTGTCCTGGCCGGATGGGCAGTAGGCGCGCATCGGTTCGCCCGCGTGCTGGATTCGCCACGGCCTGCCCGCGCCTGCTTTGCCAGCCGACCGCACCGCGCTGGACGTGCGCCATCGAGCGTGCACTCGGCACGGTGCGTGGGCCGCACTTTCTTCTTGCAACGTCGTGAGGATTGAAGACCACCATGAATGCCCTGACTTCCCGTGTCGTCCCGATCGCCGCTGCCATCGCCATCGGCATCGCCAGTTGCTTTCCACTCGCGCAAGCGGCGACGGTGAACTTGCCCGATTTCACCGCGCTGGTCGAACAAGATGGCCCGGCGGTGGTCAGCATCGAGGCCATCCATGACGGCGGCAAGCGCGGCGCCGCCAGCAATCGCGGTGACGGCAGCGATCAGGACATCCCGGATATTTTCAAGCGCTTTTTCGGCGATCAGGGCATGCCGATGCCGATGCCGACTCCACGCGGGGAGGGAACGGCGCTGGGCAGTGGCTTCATCATTTCCGCCGACGGCAAAATCCTCACCAATCACCACGTCGTCGATGGGGCCGATCGGGTGATCGTGCATCTGGCCGACCGTCGCGAGTTCACCGCCAGGGTGATCGGCTCGGATCCGATGTCCGACGTGGCCCTGTTGAAAGTGCAGGCCAGCGGCTTGCCGTACCTGAAGCTGGCCACCGCCAAGTCGCTCAAGCCCGGGCAGTGGGTGGTCGCCATCGGTTCGCCGTTCGGGCTGGATCACTCGGTGACCGCCGGCATCGTCAGCGGCGTCGGCCGCAGTTCGATCGATCCGGGCCAGCAGTACGTGCCCTTCATCCAGACCGATGTGCCGATCAACAAGGGCAACTCCGGCGGCCCGCTGCTCAACATCAATGGCGAGGTGGTGGGCATCAACTCGCAAATTTTCAGCATGTCCGGCGGCTACATGGGCGTGAGCTTCGCCATCCCGATCGAGACGGCGATGAACGCGGTCACGCAGATCGAGACCACCGGCCACGTGCGTCGCGGCGTGCTCGGGGTACGCATCCAGGAAGTCACCAGTCAGATCGCCAGCGCGATGGGCTTGGCGCGCAGCGGCGGCGCGCTGGTGGCGGGCGTGGAGCCGGGCACCGCGGCAGCCAGGGCGGGCGTGAAAACCGGCGATCTGATCGTCGCCTTCAATGGTGCACCGATCGACAGTTCCGCCGACTTGCCGCCGCTGGTGGGCGCGCAGCCGCCGGGTGCGCACGCCACGTTGAAGATCGACCGCAACGGCAAGACCATCGAGTTGCCGGTGGTACTCGATGACTTGGCCAGCGTTGCCGGCGCGCCCAAGCTGGAGCCCGCGGCAGGCAGCCAGTCAGCCGCGCCCGCGACGGCGGCGCAAAAGATCGGACTGGCTGTGCAGGATCTGAACCCCGCGCAGCGCAAGGCGATGAAGCTCGACAGCGGCGAAGGCGTGCTGGTGACGCGGGTGGTGGACGACGTGGCGCGGCGTGCTGGCTTGCAGGCCGGCGACGTGATCTTGCGCGTGGGCCGGCACGATGTCGGCAACGTCGCCGCATTCGGCGCCGCCACCGCGCAGATCAAGCCCGGAGATACGGTGATGCTGCTGGTGCGACGCAATGAGCAAACCCAGTTCATTGCGGTCGGGCCGATACAGAAGAGTTGAGGCGGTGAGCGGTGAGCAGGGAGCTGGGAGCAGGGAGCAGGGAGCAGGGAGCAGGGAGCAGGGAGCAGGGAGCAGGGAGCAGGGAGCAGGGAGCAGGGAGCAGGGAGCAGGGAGCAGGGAGCAGGGCGCAGGGAGCAGGGAGCAGGGAGC